>JAXHUO010000033.1:0-52728 GCA_034189605.1 Chloroflexota bacterium | reverse complement strand
TTCATTGTTGGACATCATTTCCTCCAGTGTGATTATCATTTGAGGGAATGATACCACATTAGTGCGATTTTCATTTGAGGGAACGAACTGCCTTCGGTGCGATTATACTTGAGGGAATACGAACGCTTGACAGGCCGGCCCTTTTTGTTGTATACTGGATGCAGAGGCAGGGGTGTGAAACCGATAGAATATTCACAGTGCCTGGCACTCGATTTTGGTCGGGTGCCTGTTTTTCCCGGCACACTTGAGGTCTCGCCTCGCTGCCCGCGAGAGGAGACAACCTATGCATGAGCCAATGCTTGACCTGACTATCTCCATCCAAGAAACAGGAACCGACCTGGGCGAATTAGACGGCCTCACCCGGCGACTGCGAAACGAGATTGACAAAGAACTGGACGTCGAGGCGGCTGGACTAGCACCTGGCGTCGTGGAGCCAGGAGTCAAAGGCGATCCCATCACCATCGGCAGCATAGTCGTCGCCCTGGCCTCTGCTGGGGCGTTCACCGGCCTGGTCGAGTTGCTCAAGTCCTGGGCGCTGCGCCGCGAGGGGCGCACGGTCACTCTCAAGGCCAGGGTCGGCGACCAGGAGGTCGAACTGGCGTACTCCCCGGCCGAGACCTCGCCCGAGAAGATGACTCAGTTCGTCAACGCGATAATGGGCACGCTGCGCCAGAAGGAGACGCCCACAGGGGGAGGATAGTTCAAGATGACCCCAGAAAGCCAGCGGCTGGCGCTGGTCGTCGCCAGCAGCCAGTTCAGCGATAAGACGTTGCAGCAATTGGTCGCGCCCGGCCAGGACGCCGCCGACCTGGCGCGCGTGTTGGCCGATGCCACCATCGGCGGCTTCAAGGTCAAGAAACTGATCAACTGCCCCTCCCACGAGGTGCGCCGCGAGATTGAGGTCTTCTTCACCGGGCGCAGGCGGGGCGATCTGTTACTGCTCTACTTTTCCGGCCACGGCGTCAAGGACGACGACGGGCGGCTCTACCTGGCAACCACCGATACCCGGCGCGGGCTGTTCCGCTCGACGGCGGTGCCGGCCACCTTCGTCAACGAGACGATGACCGCCAGCCGCTCCCGTCGCCAGGTGCTGATCCTCGATTGTTGTCACAGCGGGGCCTTTGCGCGCGGCATGGTCGCCAAGGGAGGCGAGAGTGTGGATATCCGTGACCGCTTCGAGGGGCGGGGCCGGGTGGTACTGACCGCCTCCAACGCAACCCAGTACGCCTTCCAGGGAGACGAGGTCATTGGCAAAGGCAGCCGTTCTGTTTTCACTCAACACTTGGTGCGCGGGCTGGAAACCGGCGAGGCCGACCTGAGTGGCGACGGTTGGATCTCGCTCGACGAACTTTACGACTATGTCTACGACCGGGTGACCGACGAGAGACCCCAACAGACCCCCGGCAAGTGGACCTTTGACCTGCAAGGGGACATGCTCATCGCCCGCAGCCTGTTGGGGAGGCGGGAACCGGCAGCGGAGGAGGCCCGGCTGGCCGCGCAATATGCCGAGGGCATCGGCGCGCTCACCGCTGGCCAATGGGAGAGGGCTCTGCGCTGCTTCGAGCGGCTGGAGGCCGAGCGGCCTGGATACCGGGATGCGGCTGAGCAAGTGGCGCGGATGCACAGACTGATCGCCGCGATGGAGCAGACGACACCACCGCCGTCGCCTGGCCTGCGCCCCAGCACGCTCCCCGAAGAAGGCCGGCGTCCGCGGTCCAGGCGTCCACGGCCAGGCCGGCTGCCGGAGGAGTGAGAATGTGGACATAGCATCAGAGTTATTGATAGTGCTGGTCATTGTTCTCCTGGTATTCGGCACGTCGTGGATTACCCGCAGATGGAGAAAACGCGAGCCCTCTCAATTCAAGCGCTCCCACATGGCCAATCAGACAGCGGAGAGGTCGTCGCTTATAGGCCTACGACGCGGCCCCGATTTGCTGGCCCCTTTGTGAACGTCGAGCAGCAGGTCAAGGTGCTGCGTCGGCAGGTAGCGGACGGGCTGTTGACTGAAAAAGAGTGCAAAGCGCAGATGCGCGAACTGATGGTCGAGGACAGTGACGGCAACTGGTGGATGGTTGGATACGAGACCGGGGGGTGGTACCGCCACGATGGCACCGACTGGGTGCAAGCAGACCCGCCAATACACGTTGACCAGGGCACATACGGAGGCTCACGATGAACTTTGCTGAAGTTGAACGGGTGGTTGTCAAACTGCGCCAGGACGTGGCCGCCGGCCGCCTGACCGGGGAGCAGTTCAAGGCCCGGCTGCGGGAGATGATGGTGCAGGACGAGCACGGCGACTGGTGGATGGTGGGGTACGAAACCGGGGAGTGGTACCGCCACGATGGCAGCGATTGGGTGCCCGAGCGGCCTCCCGGTCGCGCCGCTGCCGAGACATATACGCCTGCGCGTGTAACTGATCACGCATATGTCGGGTGGGGTTTTTGGCTTCCATGGGTGGTGGTGACCGCCGTGGGCGGAGGCGTTGGCGGGATCGTGGGTGGGGGCATCAACGCGTCCCTGGGTGATGTGGCGAACGGAGCCGTGGGCTGGGCCGTGGTTGGGGCTGCGATTGGGGTCGCGCAGGGGGTTCTGCTGCAACGACGGATACATCGGGCTGGTTGGTGGATCCTGGTGAGCATACTGGGGTGGGCAGCGGGTGCGCCCATCGGTTTTAGCCTGTTTGGTGCTATGGGCGGCTATGCTGCGGCCGGTGCCTTGATCGGGGGCGCGCAGTGGTTTGTCCTGCGGGGGCAGGTGCAGCGAGCCGGCGTGTGGGTGCCGGCAAGTATCGTGGGTTGGGGTGTGGGCGGGCTCGTGGGATGGGTCGTGAGCGCGGCCGTGACCGGAGCCGTGGGCGGCTTCTGGGGTTTCTCGCTGGGCTGGGCTGTGGGCTGGGCCGTCGGCGGGGCCATGGCCGGGGCGATTCTGGGAATCCCGCTGATTTGGCTGCTGCAACAACCCTCTTCGGAGACGTGAGAAACCAAAGGAGGAGATTATGAACCAGCAATGGCAACAACAGCAGATGCAACGACAACGACAGCAGCAGCAACAGATGCAGCGACAAAAACAGATTCAGCAGCAGATGCAGCGCCAACAGGAGCAGATGCGGCAACAGCAAGAGCGATTGCGACAGCAGCAGATGGGCGCCGCCTGGCTGGAACAGCAGAAGGTGCAGGGTGGGAAGCCACGACCGGCCTTTCTACCGCAGGAAAAGGACAGGTTCACCCAGGTCGAGGTCGAGGTGAACAAACTGCGTCAGGAGGTAGCCGCTGGCCGCCTGGGCGAGGAGCAATTCAAGGCCCGGCTGCACGAACTGATGGTGCAGGATGCGCAAGGCACCTGGTGGATGGTGGGGGCCGAGACCGGGGGGTGGTACCGCCACGATGGTGCCAACTGGGTGCAGGCCAACCGGCCCGGTCGTATTGCGCTCAGAGCATCCCCGCAGTCCGTGGTGCAGCCTGTTTCCCCTGTCAAAACCGAACCGCGCCGTTTCTGGGGCAGCGTCGTGTTGCTACTAGGCCTGGCAATCACTTTCGCGGTTGGCTTGGGAGCCGGCAGTTTCGCGTATGACACTATTCAAGACGACTCTATGACCTTCATTTGTGCAGGCGCCGTCTGGCTCGTCGGCCTCATCCAGACCATCAGAATCACCCGCAAGGTCTGGCGGAGGGAGTAAGGCGCTGCAATGGACTTTGCCGAGGTCGAAAGAGAGGTCGCCAAACTGCGCCAAAGATTGGCCGCCGGTCGCCTGACCGAGGAACAGTTCAAGGCTCGTCTGCGGGAACTGATGGTGCTAGATGAACACGGCGACTGGTGGATGGTGGGGTATGAGACCGGAGAATGGTACTGCCACGACGGCACCGACTGGATGCGGGCCGATCCATCCGGTGGTACCAACCGAAGAGCAATCCCGCAACCGATGACACAACCTGTTGCCCCTATCAAACCCGAGCCACCGCAGTTCTGGGCCAGGAGTAGCCCAATGGCACAAGGGGTATGGGAGACCAATGAAGTCGAGGCCATCGTTTCCGGCATCTCCACCACCCGTCACCGTTTGCAGACGGCCGCAGGGACTTTGGGTGAGTTCACCTTCCCCGCCCTTCGCACAAGTGGCATCTTCCGCGCCGCCGACGGGCGTGAGTTAGTGGTGCGGCGTACCAACTTATGGCGGGATCGGCACGAATTGCGAGCGGGAGAGACAGTGCTGGGCACGGCCCGCCTGCGCAGCGCCTTTCGCCGCGAGATCGTCATCCAGTTCGCCGGCTGGGAGTATGCGCTAAAGCCCAGTGGGTTGCAGACTCGGCACTGGCATCTGACCGACGAGACAGGGACAACGCTGGTAGATATCCGCCCACGGGGGGTCTTCCGCCGGGGTGGCTACCTGATGATCCAGAACCCCGTGGACACTGACCTGCTCATTTTTGCCTATTACCTGGTTCACACGCGCGAGGAGGCGGCCAGTTAGAAGGGTCTATGGGAGTGTGCTAGCGCCCATGATAAACTGCGCCCGATTACTCGTCGGTTTGAAGCGGCTGCTATTCCCAGAACTCTGGCCACTCCTGCCGCAGCCGGTCTACGTCTAACACCATGCCGGGTTGGGTGGCCTGCGTATCAATACGTGCCCGCCAGAGAGCGCGCTCGGCGGCCCAGTCGGCGCCCGGGTAGCGCCGCGCTTGCCCGAGCAGCGCACAGACGTGACCATAGGGGAAGGGAAGCCCTGCGTCCGCTTCTACCGCCCACTGGCAGTAAGCCAACGCTCGCCCCAGCGATTCCTGCGCCGCCTCAAACAGTCCCTGCATCCAGCGGATCTCGGTCAGCAGACGGTAACTCTTGGCCAGGTTGTTGAGCGCATAGGCCAGCGGCGGCCCATTCAGGTAGGTTTTGTAGATCGGCTCGACCCCCTGCTCCTGCCATACGATGGATTGCTGCAACAGCCCCAGCGCCTGTGCCAGTCGCCCCCGCGCGATGGCAGCCTCGGCCAGGCGGTTAGTCACGTAGGCGTGCTCCTCCAGGTCGGGCGGGCGCACCGCCAGCCATTCCCAATTCAACGCCGTTTCTGCGGCATACGGGTCAAGGATGATCTCGCGCAGCAGTGCCTCGGCCCAATCGTACTCCGCCTGTCCGGAGGCCAGCCGGTCGCCGAGTTGCAAACTCTCCTCGCGACGGCGGCGGTCGGCCAGGGCAATGTAACAGCGGGCCAGGTTGCCCTGGGCATAACGGAGCACCTGGTGATCCTGATCGTCACTGCTTTCCTGGTCCCAACTACGCCGCGTTGCGCGATACGCCTCAACGGCCAGCGTCCACTTTTCCAGTGCATAAAGCGTATTACCCAACCGCAACCAGAGTCTCGCCGGCACTGTCAGCCCGATACGGGCCATCAACGTGAGCAAGTTGTGCAGCGCATAAACACGCCGCAGTTCCTCAGCCGTATAGTCGCCCCAAGAGACACCGAAATCGGGGGACTGATCCTGCAACCGGACTCCCTGCGCCAGGCAGGGAAGACCTGCGGCCAGTTGTCGTATCGCTTGCCCAACGCTGCTTCCTTGCTGTTCCAGCGCGGAGAGCATGGTGTACAGATTGGTGCGCCTTTCCACCCGCATGTTTACTTCCTCTAGCCCGGCGTTCAAAAAGACCCGCACAGCGTCGCCATCTTGGAGAGGAATGAGGATAAGCCGTTTGCGATACCAGTAGCGCCACAGGTGGGGGTTGTGCCTCCTCTCCAACATCGTAGCGAAGGCAAAGCGACGGTAAGCACCCAGCACGTATTGAACAGTGCTATAGATGGCGCGAAAGTTGGGGTCGGTGAGACTAAAGCCGACGAACAGGAATGTGCGCGTCGCCAGCAACGATTGGAGGTGAGTGACGATAGCCGGATGGTACTGGGCGTACGTTTCATAGTCGTCGCGGGTGACAACTATGGTGTCGGGCGCGGAGACACAGCCGTGCATCTTGACCAGGGCCACGCGGTCGCCCTTGCGGATACGTCCTACCTGACTGTCCTCAATGACCACGTTGACCTGGTGACCCTGCGCCCGAAATGCATGCTCCATCAATTGATCAAAGTTGGTGGTAAAGACAGCATCAAAGGGGTAACGAGCCAGCAAGCGTTGTAGCGCCGTCGGCTTTTTGGACGGGTCACGGAAGACCTCGACCATCCGGCGCTCAAGCGCCGCGCGACCGTGGGCCTCGACGACCCACTGGGGGATATCGAGGGCATCGCTGGCCTGGCTGGTGATGCCGAACTCGTCGCGCAAATGATTGATGAGACGTTGCCAGCGGGGGAAACACCCGGCGGAGACACCCGCCCCGACGAAAAGCACGCCGTTTCCGGTGCTGACTTCTTCCCACAGGAAATCCAACTGTCGCCCGGTCGGCTGCATGGATACTTGAGGCGTCACGTTTCTTCCGCTCCGCTCACCGTCAGTTCCAACTGCCGCTGGTAGAGTTGGCTGTACAGCCCACCCCGGGCCAACAACTCGCGGTGGTCACCCACCTCGCGGATGCGACCCTCCTCCAGAGCGATGATCTTGTCGGCATTGCGGATGGTGCTCAGCCGATGGGCGATGACCAACGAGGTGCGCCCCTTCATCACCTCCTCCAGGGCCTGCTGGATCAGGTACTCTGCCTCGGCGTCTACTGACGAGGTGGCCTCATCCAGAATCAGGATGCGCGGGTCGGCCAGGATGGCGCGCGCCAGCGCCAGTCGCTGCTTCTGCCCGCCGCTCAGTTTGACGCCGCGCTCACCAATCTCGGTGTCATAACCTTCGGATAGTTGCTGGATAAACTCGTGGGCGTAGGCCGCCTCTGCAGCGGCGACCATCTCTTCTTCAGTGGCGTCAGGCTTGCCGTAGAGCAGGTTCTCGCGCACGGTGGTGTTGAACAGAAATGTATCCTGCAGCACCACTGCCACGTGCCGGCGCAACGACCGGACCTGCACGCTCCGCAGGTCGTGGCCGTCCACCAGGATGCGGCCGTGGATAGGATCGTAGAAGCGGCACAGGAGGTTGGCGATGCTGGTCTTGCCCGCCCCGCTGGGCCCGACCAGCGCCACTATCTCGCCGGGAGCCATGTGAAACTCGACGTCGTGCAGCACCTCGTCCCCTTCGCCGTAGCGGAAATGCACGTCATCGAAGACTATGTTTCCCTCGATCACGTCCAGCGCAACCGCGTTCGGCGCGTCTTGAATCTCCGGTAGCTCGTCCAGCAGTTCGAAGAAACGCTCTCCGGCAGCGATGGTCTGCTGAAAAACATTGTCCACCTCTGTTAGCCGACGGAGAGGATCGTAGAAAGAGGTGATGTAAGACAGAAAAGCCACCAATGTACCCAATGACACATGTCCATTAACGACCATCCGCGCCCCGAAGCCGAGCACCAGCACGCCTCCCAGGGTGGACACAAAGCGTAACGCAGGGAAGAAGGTGGCCCAGGCGCGGATGCCCTGCACCCGCTCCCGATAGTAACCCTCGCTGGTGTCACGGAAGAGTGTCAGTTCTGCCTCCTCCCGCCCAAAGGCCTGGATGACGCGGATGCCGGCCAGGTTGTCTTGCAACTTGGCGTTGATGTCACCCAGCCGGTCGCGTACCTGGCGATAGATGGGACGCACGCGCTGATTGAACCAGCGCAGGCCGAGGGCCATGACCGGCAGTGGGACTAACACGACCAGCGCCAGTCGCCATTCGAGCACCAGCAGCACCGCCGATGCCCCAAGTAGCCGGAGCAGGTCCACTGCCGTCAGGGCGACGCCGTGGGTGACGAACTGCTCCAGCGCGTTGACGTCGTTGGTCACCCGTGACATCAACTCGCCGGTGGAGGTGCGCTCGAAGAAGGAGAGAGAGAGCCGCTGCAGGTGAGCGTAGATGCGCACCCGCAGGTCGAAGATGACCCGCTCGCCCAGGGCGTGGCGGATGTACAGGTCACCAAAGTCCACGATCTGCAAAAAGACGTAGACACCAATCAGAGCAACAACCATCACGCCGAGGCGGGATAGGTCACGACCGCCAATCACCTGATCCACGACCTCCCGTTGAAAGAGGGGCGGGAGTAGGCTCAGGCCGGTATGAAGCAAGAGCAGGATACCCGTAACAACCAGTGGCTTCCAATACGGTCGCACGTAGCCAAAGAGACGCTTCAAAATTGACATGGATATTTTCCTCCGCACTGATGTTGAGCAAGTATAACACGTAAAACGTGAAACGTGAAACATAACGAATTGCCTCATTAAAGGTGACTATTGCATATTAGTTGCCTCATGGGAAAATGTGACCCAAAACGGAGGAGTCCCATGAGTCAAATAGACGACAAGTATCTCAATCTGCTCAGGTCTCGGTATCGCCGGGCGAGCAAGAAAGAGAAGACCGCTATCCTCGACAAGTATGTAAGGTCAAGAGAGTCTATGACAAACCACAGATGCCCTATGCCAGAGTCCTGGTCAGCCCTGATGTCTCCGAGGAGCGCAAAGCCGAACTGCGGGAGACCTACGACCTGCTCGACCTCGTAGACCCTCGGCGGCAGATCAACGAGCTACAGGACGAGATACTCAGCACTGTGTCGTCGCTGTGAACAATCGCTCTACAGCTTGTCCACCTCCGTTTTCTTGGTAACCTTTACTCGTGAGGCAACGCGACATCCGCATTCACACGTCATCCCCGCTTGCCAACTTTTCCCAAAAGCAGTATAGTCGGGGGGCAGCACAACAAAACCGCCCAGGAGGAGTAATATGGCACAGTATGCCGCCGCAGTAGACCAGGGCACCACCGGCACCCGTTTTATGGTTTTCAACCGGCAGGGACAGGTGGTAGCATCAATGTATGAGGAGCACACACAGATTTATCCCCAGCCCGGATGGGTCGAGCACGATGCCACAGAAATCTGGGCCAAGACACGCCGGGTCATCGGCGGCGCGATGGCCGAGGCGGGTATCCAGCCAACGGAAATCGCCGGCATCGGCATCACCAACCAGCGAGAGACGACCATCGTCTGGGACCCCACCACCGGCGAACCACTGTGCAATGGTATCGTGTGGCAGGACACGCGCACCCGCGAACTATGCCAGCGGCTCATCGCTGACGGTCTGGAACCGACCTTCCGCGAGAAAACCGGCCTGCCCATCGCCACCTACTTTTCCGGTCCAAAATTAAAGTGGCTGCTTGACAACGTCCCAGAGTTGCGAGAGAAGGCGGATGCAGGCGAGGTCGCCTTTGGCACCGTGGACACCTGGGTCATCTGGAACCTGACCGGCGGACGGCACATCACCGATGTGACCAACGCATCCCGCACGATGCTGATGAACCTGCGCACGTGCGACTGGGACGACGAACTGCTAGAGATCCTCTCCATCCCGCGCTCGGTGTTGCCGACCATCCGTCCCTCATCCGATCCTGACCTCTATGGCAAAACACGGGCCAGCGGGCCCGTGGGCGGCGTAGTGCCGGTCTGCGGCGACCTGGGGGACCAACAGGCAGCCCTCTTTGGCCAGACCTGCTATGACGAGGGCGAGGCGAAAAACACGTACGGCACGGGCTGCTTTATGCTGCTCAACACCGGCTCCGAACTCATTCCCTCGCAAAGCGGACTGCTCACTACTGTCGCCTATGGCCTGCCGGCAGGCACGACCTACGCGCTGGAGGGCTCTATCGCCATCACCGGCGCGGCGGTGCAGTGGCTGCGCGACAACCTGGGTCTCATCCAAAACGCCGCCGAGACGGAGAAGATCGCCCAGTCCGTGGAGGACGCTGGCGGCATCTACTTCGTCCCGGCCTTCTCTGGCCTCTTCGCCCCCTACTGGGACATGGACGCCCGTGGTGTCATTGTCGGGCTCACCCGCTACGTGACCCGCCCCCACGTCGTCCGCGCCACGCTAGAATCTATCTGCTACCAGACGCGGGACGTGCTGGAGGCAATGCGCGCCGACTCCGGCATCGAGTTGGCCGCGCTCAAGGTAGACGGTGGCGCTACAGTAAACAACTTTCTGATGCAGTTGCAGGCCGACGTTCTGGGCGTGCCGGTGGTGCGCCCGGTGGTGCACGAGACAACGGCACTGGGCGCAGCCTACGCTGCGGGGTTGGCGACCGATCTGTGGTCCGGCATGGACGAACTGCGGGCCAACTGGGGCGTGGATCGTATCTTTGAGCCGCAATGGGACGAGGCCCGGCGGGAGGAAGCGTACGCGGGTTGGAAGAAGGCGGTGGAACGGAGCAGGGGATGGGTAGAAGGAAATGAATAGCCACCTGAGCCGGGAAATCCACGAGCAACCAGAGGTCCTGGCCCGTCTATTGGACGAGCGGGCCGGGATCGCCGCACGGATAGCAGCGGCAATCCGTGCCCGCGACGTGCGCTACGCTGTCATCGCAGCACGCGGCACCTCCGACAACGCCGCCCGCTACGCCCAGTATCTCTTCGGCGCGCTGAACCGACTGCCTGTGGCATTGGCCACTCCATCTCTGTTCGGCATCTATCGCACGCCACCGCAGTTGCGCGACGCGCTGGTGATGGGCGTCTCTCAATCAGGCCAGTCGCCCGATATCGTGGCCGTCGTCGAGGAAGGGAGGCGGCAGGGGGCACTGACTGTCGCCGTGACCAATGCACCCACGTCACCGCTGGCCCTGGCCGCCGACCACGTTCTCCCGCTGGGCGCGGGCGAGGAGCAGGCTGTGGCCGCCACCAAGACCTACACCGCGCAACTGGCGGCGCTGGCACTGCTGGCGGTGCAACTGGCCAGCGACGCAGAACGGAAAGAGCGGCTGGGCGAACTGTGGCGCATGCCGGAGGCGATGGAAAAGACACTGGCGTTAGATGAAACGATCGCCATGGCTGCCCAGCGCTACGCCTACGCCGCCGAGTGTGTCGTCCTGGGGCGGGGCTATAACTATGCCACCGCCTTTGAGATCGCGCTCAAACTGAAAGAACTGACCTACATAGTCACCGAGCCCTATTCCTCGGCCGACTTTCGCCATGGCCCCGTCGCCATCGTCGAGCGCGGTTTCCCCGCCGTCGTCGTCGCGCCGCATGGCGCGGTCTATCCCGACGTGCTCGCCCTGGCCCGCGAACTGTCCACTCGCGAGGCGGAACTCATCGTCATCTCTGGGCAGGATGAAGCGCTGCGGCTGGCCCGCACACCGTTACGGCTGCCGGCCGCCCTGCCGGAATGGCTCTCGCCGTTCACCTGCGTCGTGCCGGGGCAGTTGCTGGCACTGCACGTCACACGGGCCAAAGGATACGACCCCGACCATCCACGGGGACTGAAGAAGGTGACCGAGACACAGTAGAACAGAGTACCACCCCGCCTACTGCTCCTCGGGTGTCGGCGTGTCCGGCGTATCCGGTGCCACGCCTGTGATACGCACCAGCGTCCCCAGCGGAGCCCAGTTGTAGAGCGTTTCCGCGTCACCGACGTTGAGTATGATACAGCCATAAGAGGCTGGCCAGCCCAGAGCCCCGGCCCATAACCGTTTTCCATAGGATGTGATCGGCAGTTCGTGAATACCGTTAGCGAAATCCGGCCCTTCCTGGTAGATGGCCATAAAGTAAGGCATCTCCAGCCCCCAGCGCGAGGCGTAGGCGCTCGGCTCTTTAGAGAGCACCTGGAACTGCCCGGCGATGGTCGGGGTGCTCGTCATCCCGCTTGAGCAGGTAAAGTCGTAGACCAGTTGCTCATCCTCGTAGGTACGCAGCCGCTGCTCCGGCAGGCTGATCTCAATGCGCTTACCGGGCACCAGGGGATGGGGGAAAAGAACGTCAATGGAAGGAATGACCAACTCCATTCCGATGGCCAGCGCGCCCGGGTCCACGTCGGGATTAGCCTCCTCCAGCCGCCACTGGGGGAAGCCATAATTGTAGGCGATGTCGAAGAAGGCATCGCCGGGCTGGACTATGTAAGTGCCCTCGGGATGACGAATGTGGGACTGGGCCTGGTGCTCGCCAGCGGCCAGCGCTGCCATCGTGCGCGCCAATGTCTCGGTGACATCCAGGATTCGTTCAGGCCCCAACTGTGGCGCGATTTCATCCAGCCAGGCCTGCACCGCCATATCGTTCACCTCCAGCACCAAACGAGCGGTGTCCGGTTCATAGTCGGGGACCGCCCGCAGCCAGGTCGCCACCCGCTCCGGTGAGGCCGCGAACTCGGCATAGTGGTTGGTCAACGGATCATCGGCGACGAGTGTAAAGGGCTGTGCCAGGAGAGATCGGGCCAGCGTGTGGGCTGGCTCCGGCTCGGAGAGGCGTGGGGGCACGGCTATCGTCACTAACTCGACTATCCCCCCCGCCTCCCCCTCGCTTCCGAGGAGGCCTGGCGCACTGTCCGCCAGGGCCTGGAGCACCCGCGCGGCGCTGGCCTCCACGTCGAGCGCCCTCCCAGGCTGTCCGAGGGAGGGTGCAACGCTGACCGGGCCGATTCGCAATTGGGCTTCTACCGGGGGTACGGAAACGGCGGGGGCCACTTTATCCAGCACTGCCGCGACCTGCGCCGGATCGGCCGGGATGATGAGAGGTTCTAGCAGATGCCCCCGTAGCCTGACGTTCCAGGCCAGGCAAATCTGCTCGTACCATGGGCCTTGGCGGGCAACCTGGTAAGCCGTCTGGGCTGTGCTGGCATAATCGTACCCCTGCCCGGCATCGGCCCAACTGAGTTGCCAGACCTGTCCCTCCATACGCAACCGCATCATCTGAGCAGCCGGGTCCGGCAGCCCTTCGACCAGCACAGCCGTGGCCTCATCCAGCGTCAATCCCCCCACATCCACGTCGTAGACAGAGACGCCCGGGTAGACACTGTCGTTGTAGAGAACAGGATAAACGGCCACCCCCACACCCGCCGCGATGCCAAGAGCGAGCGCGATTGCCAGACCTACCACCATCAGACGTAAACCCTTGTTCACGTCTTCAATCCTCCTATGGCGAGATGAACGGGAAAATCAATGTCATCAGAACGCCGGCTGCAATGACCGACGCCACCTGACCGGCGGTGTTCGCGCCGAGGGCGTGCATCAGGATAAAGTTCTGGTTGTCCTCCTCCAACGCCACCTGCTGCGCCAGTCGCCCGCTCATCGGGAAGGCACTGATAGCCGCCGCCCCCACCAGCGGGTTGATCCTCCGCCCCGAGAGCACGCATACCAATTTCCCGAACATGATACCACCGATGGTGTCGAGCGCAAAGGCCACCAGCCCTAGGAGGAGGACTTTGACAGTGCCCAGGCTGAGGAAGGTCGCCCCCTGCATCGTCGAGCCGATGGTCAGGCCTAAGAACAGAGTGGCGGTGTTGGTGATTGCCCCCTGCGCGGTGCGGCTGAGACTTTGCACCACCCCCGACTCTTTCATCAGATTACCAAACATCAAGGTGGCGATGAGGGGCGCGGCCTGCGGCAGGAAAATGGAGGCCAGTAAGGTGACCACGATGGGGAAGAGGATCACCACCACCCTGGAGACCGGACGGGGTGTATACTCCATACGGATCGCTCGCTCCCGTTTGGTGGTCAAGAGCCGCATCAGCGGCGGTTGGATGATGGGGACCAGGCTCATGTAGGAATAGGCGGTAACCGCCACCGCCGCCGCCAGCCCCGGTGTCTCAAAAAGATAGCCCAATTTCGCCCCCACGTAAATCACCGTCGGCCCGTCAATAGCCCCGATCATGGCGATGCTGGTCGCCTCGGCCAGGTTAAAACCCATCAGGACAGCCACAACCAGCGTGGCAAAGATGCCCAAGTGTCCCAGCGCCCCCATCAGGACAAAGATAGGCTGGCTCAGGAGTGGTCGCATGTCCATCATCGCTCCCACGCCCAGAAAGATCAGCAGTGGGAACAACTCGGTATCAATCCCCGCCCGCTTCAGTACGCCGAACAGCCCTTCCGGCCCGATCATGTGAGCCGAGACCGGCAGGTTGCCCAGCAAACAGCCAAAGCCGATAGGCAAGAGCAGCATCGGCTCGTACTCCTTGGCGATAGCCAGGTACATCAGCACCCCACCGACGACCACCAAAACCACCTGCTGCCAGGTGATGGTCATAAGCCCGCCCAAGAGTTCGCTCAGGTCAATACCACCCACAGCACTCTCCTCTTTTCTCCCCCCTCGTTCTTCTCAGTCCACAAACTCTAACAGAGTCTCGCCATAGGCCACCTGGTGGCCCTCGGCGACATGGATCGTGCCGATCGTGCCCTCGCGCGGGGCGCGGATGATATTGTCCATTTTCATCGCCTCAATGACCAGGAGTTGGTCGTCCGCGGCGACCTGCTGACCAGGACGCACACCGATGGATTTGATCACGCCAGGCAAAGGGGCAGCGACTGTATTGCTGGGGCCACCAAAGACCGGCGTGGCAGGAGACGGCACAATGGCTGGGGCCACCTCATCTGCAGTCACCTTCGTTATAGTCCCCCCCGCCACTGCCGGCGCAGCCTCCACCCCCACAGTGAAAACCTCTCCGTCCACTTGAACGCGCACCTGTTCTCGGCGCGGGTCGTCCAGTACCTCGACGTCGAACGTGTGGTTCTCAAGCGTAATCCGATACCGTTTCATCGAGATCTCCTCGGGGGCACGTCAAGTGTCAGTTTGCGCTGGTGGTAGAGCGCCCACCAGGCGCTGCCCGCCTCTCCCCTCCTTTCTTCTCCCCCAACGGGGGGGATATGGGAGAGACTGGCCAGTTCTTGCTCGGTGCGGGCCAGTGCCACAGCGATCACCGCCACCTGCCGCTTCCTGCTCGTTGTTTTCTGTCTCTCGCCTCTGGTCCTCTGCTGCCTGCCTTCTGCTTCCTCTATATCGAGCCGGTCCTGGATGAGCGCGGTCATCAGATACATCATGCCACAGAGGAGAGCCAGCGCCAGGAAAAGTGCCAGCATACCGATAGCAGACACAATCAACGAGATGATAATCGGGCTGTCCATTCAGTCCTCCCTGTGCAGGTACAGCAGGGCTAACGCCACAGCGGTTGTCCAGGGCAGCACTTTGAACTCGCCGGCTACAAGCGCTGCTTCTATCTCAAAACGACTGAGGCAGAGCAGTTCTTGCTCCTCCAGATCGTCGGCGTTGGCCTCGGCCACGCGCCGCGCGCCACGGGCCAGGAACAGATACGCCCTACCCGCACCGTGGTTGCCGTCCACTCTATAGTGCCCCAGATTGACCCAATCCGGCGACTCATAGCCGGTCTCCTCAAGCAGTTCGCGTTGTGCCGCAGCCAGTGGATGCTCACCTGGTTCGAGGTATCCTCCCACAGGTGCCAGTGAAGTGCCATCCACGCCGTATTTCGTCTGGCGAAAGCAGAGAAACTCTCCACCTTCGGTCATGGTTAAGACTATGACATAGTCAGGTGAAATTATCCAAGGCCAATCTGAAATAACTCGACCATCGGGCAACTCGATGGTGTGTTCCTCAACAACCAAGAATCTACCATGGTTCAGAATAGTGTGGCGTGAGAGCGTTTTCCAAGTTTGCAAATCTCCAATCTCCAATCCTACAGCGGGATGTTCCCGTGCTTCTTGGGCAGCGGCATGGCCTGCTTGTCGCACAAAAAGTCCAGGGCGGCAATTAGTTTGGCCCGCGTCTCGCTGGGCAGGATCACGTCGTCCACGTGACCGCTGGCTGCCGCCGCATAGGGGCTGCCAAACTGCTCGCGGAACTCAGCGATGAACCGCGCCCGCACCTCCTCCGGGTTTTCTGCCTCCGCCAGCCGCTTCCGGTAGAGGATGTTGACCGCTCCCTCCGCCCCCAGCACCGCGAGCTCCGCTGTGGGCCAGGCGTAAACCACGTCTGTGCGGATGTACTTGCTGCTCAGCACAATGTAGGCCCCGCCGTAGGCCTTGCGGGTGACGATACAAATCTTGGGCACCGTCGCTTCCGAGTAGGCGTAGACGATCTTGGCCCCGTGGCGGATGATACCCCCGTGCTCCTGCACCGTCCCAGGCATAAAGCCAGGGCAGTCCACAAAGGTGATCAGGGGAATGTTAAAGGCATCGCAGAAGCGAACAAAGCGGGCGATCTTGTCGGAAGCGTTGATGTCGAGCACACCGGCCATGTGGACGGGCTGATTGGCGACCACCCCCACTACTTTGCCATGGAGCCGGGCGAAGCCAACCACAGCGTTGGGGGCAAAACGAGCGTGCACCTCGAAGAAACTGGACAGATCAAAGATGTGGGTGATGGCCTGCCGTATGTCGTAGGGCTGGCTCCCTTCCAGTGGCACCAGCGTATCCAGCGCCGGGTCGGCCCGGGTCGGGTCATCGGCCGGCTCGACGCGCGGGGGAAGGTCTACGTTGTTCGACGGCAGGTAACTCAGCAGCCGGCGGGTGATAGTTAGAGCCTCGTCTTCGTCGGTGGCCACAAAGTGGGCCACACCGCTGACACTGGCATGGGTCTGCGCCCCCCCCAGCGTCTCAAAATCCACCTCCTCGCCGGTCACCGTCTGGATCACCTGCGGCCCGGTGATAAACATGTGGCTGATGCGCTCGGTCATGATGACAAAGTCGGTCAGACCGGGAGAGTAGACCGAGCCACCGGCGCACGGGCCGAGCATGACACTGATCTGGGGAATGAGACCGCTGGCCTGTGTGTTGCGCCAAAAGAGTTCGCTGTAACCAGCCAGGCTCCACACCCCCTCCTGGATGCGCGCCCCCACCGAATCGTTCAGTGCGACAAAGGGCACACCGGAACCGATAGCCAGGTCCAGCACCTGGCACACTTTCTGCGCCTGTATCTCGGAGAAGGAACCACCGATGACGGTAAAATCTTGCGCGGCGACGGCGACCCGCCGTCCCTCAATCCGACCCAAGCCCACCACCACGCTATCGCCAGGGAACCGCTTCTGATCCAAACCGAAAGCGGTATGACGGTGGGTGGTGTAGGGGGCTACCTCCTGGAAACTGCCGGGATCGAGCAAATGATCAATCCGCTCGCGGGCGGTCAATTTTCCTTTGGCATGTTGCTTCTCAATCGCTCTGGTGCCGCCTCCCTGGCAGAGTGCCTCGCGGCGGCGGAGCAGTTCCTGGTTGAGGTCGTTGGCGGCCATAGCGTCCTCCTCCTATTGGATTGATGCACGACGCGCAAGGTGTTTCACGTGTTCGCCAGTGGGCGGACCGCGCCAATTGCGCTCCATTATAGTGTCGAAGGTAAAGGGGGTCAAGCGCAGGGGATATATTGGGTGCATTTCAGTCCTGGGGCAAGTTGACCCTCCCACGGGCTCCAAAGGTGTTTGCTGTGCTTGCAGGGCCTGCGGGAGGGTTCGCCCTCAAATTAAAATGCACTTCACTGGATGTAATTTGCCCTGCCTGGCCCCTTGTGCTACAATGTAGAAAACCTCGCGGCTCTTTCGAGAAACCCGAGCACGGCCAGGACGGCGAGGTCGCCCTGACAGGTGGAATCCTACCCAGCAGTAAGGAGATTGCGATGTCCCTACTTGAAAGATTGAAATCATGGTTCGCCCCCATTGAGCCCCTTTCCCAAGAGATGCTCCACTACCAGACCCCACCCGACGCAGACTCACAGTACCGCCTGCATCTGCGTGTGGAGGAGGACGGACACGGGCTGCTCGTCATCAACGCCGCGACAGTTCTACATCTGAACCAGACCGCCACCGAGTACGCCCGCCTCCTCATCCAGGAGGCCGAGGAGGAGCAAGTGGCCCGTGTTATGGCCCAGAGATACCGCGTCGGTCGCGCTGCTGCCAGTGCCGACTACCGCCGTCTCCGTGACCACATTCTCACCCTGGCTACCTCCACCGACCTCTGCCCGGTCACTTACCTGGACCTGGAGCGGGTGGAACCGTTCTCGGCAGACACCTCGGCCCCCTACCGCGTGGACCTCGCGCTGACCTACCGCGTGGACGAGGCCGGCACCCTCGATCCCGAGGCCCGCCGGCGGGTGGATCGCGAACTGACGACCGAGGAATGGCAGCGGGTTCTGAGGACACTCTGGGAGGTGGGCGTGCCCCACGTCTGCTTCACCGGGGGCGAGCCGACACTGCGGGATGACCTGGTGGAACTGGTGCGATATGCCGAGGAGCAGGGGTTGGTCACGGGGCTGCTGACCGACGGCCGGCGGTTGCGCGGGCGGGAGGCTCTGGATAGGCTTCTGCTGGCCGGGTTGGACCACATCCAGATCACGCTGGCCTCACACCACCCAGAGGTGCACGATGGTATCATCGGGCGGGCCGGTGCCTGGGAGGAGGCGGATGCCGGGCTGCGCAAGGCGTTGGCCGGCGACATCTACGTCGTCGTCCATATAGTCGTCACCCCCGCGAACGCCGATTCCGTGGCGGAGACAGTGGCCTATCTGGCTGAGTTGGGTGTCCCCGCCGTCGCGCTGAGCAGCCCCCTGCAAGCCGCTTCGGAGGAAAAGCGGCTGCGGCTGCAGAGCGCACTGGAGAAGGCCCAGGAGGCCATACACGAGCACGGGCTGACACTCGTCTGGGACCTGGCGGCACCCTACTCCCACGTGAACCCGGTGGAGATGGAGGCTGGCCTGCCCCCGGAGCAGGTGGTGCGCCAGCATCTCTACGTCGAGCCGGACGGAGACGTGCTCCCGGCCCAGGGGTACAACGTCGTTTTGGGGAACCTACTGCGGGATCCCTGGGGGGCTATTTGGGAGCATCCGGAACGGAAGGGGCTGGGAGGGAGATGACCTCCGCAAGGTGCTTGAAGATTCTGTGGAAGATTATCTGGCCTTTTATGCCGAGCGAGGGGAAGAGCCATGCAAGCCTTTCTCAGGTCGGTTCACGTTACGCCTTTCGCCCGAGCAACACCGCAAAGTCATTCTTGCCGCTGAGAAGGCTGGAAAAGGTATAGAGGCGTGGGCAGCAGAGGCTCTGACTCGGGCCGCGAGTTCCGGGACTGGTTCCACTGCGGGGCAGGCCGTATAACGTCGCGTGGCACCCTACTCCTACGTGAACCCGGTGGAGATGGAGGCCAGCCTGCCCCCGGAGCGGGTTTCTGTGCCTGTTGCATTACTCGTTCGCCACCCGCCTGCTGGAAGACGGGGTTGATTTGAGATACGTCCAGGCATTGATGGGGCACACGAATACAAATGTGACTCAACGGTATACACACGTGGGCAAACGCGCGTTAGGCCGAGTTCGTAGTTCTCTGGGTGGCGTGGACACGCTTGACGAAGCGGAGAAAGCGGGCAAAACCCGTGTATAGGTGCGTTTGTGGTCATCCGTGACCACAAACAAGTAGTTAGGCCACCCCTCCGTAGTAGCAGGGATCGCGTTATTTCGAGGTGAGGAGTTGATACTCAGGCCATCTCGAAATGCCGAGCGTGTTGAGGAGACTGTGACTGTGAAAAAGAACAATGCATTTCTAATGGTGTTCGCAGGATGCCTAATGGTCTCCTTTAGTCTTTTCGGTACCTGGGTGGAGTATCGTTACCCACACTCCTTAATTACTAATCTCAATCTTCCGGCGATTTGTGGTGCTGGTTTTGTCTCCGGATTAGTGTCTGTGCTGTCGGCAATCTGGGTACTAACCCAATGGGTTCGTCACGATTTACGCCCCCGTCTTGGGCAGGGACTCACTATCACAGCTGCTGTAGCAGCAGCCCCGTGGATTTTCGAGATTGTCAACATCGTGCCCGCTCTCAATTCGAGCGATGTAGAATTCGAGAAAATCACCTTTTCTTTCTACTTGGCCGGATTCGGGCTACTGTTGTGGCTAATAGGCGCACGAAAGATAGCGTCAACTAAGCCGCAAAATGGACACACTGAAGAAAACGCAGCGCATTTGTGACACGCCGCCCTTGCAGCCCTGTCGTTTTGTAGATAAATGGCCATCTTTCAGGTCGACAAGGGCGGCCTAACATTCGCTGCACCTGACCGCCCTATCGCGCACCAAATTCAAGGCCGGTTTCGTTTTGCAGGTTGTCTCTTGGCGAGGGTAGCGTTGCAAAGCCGGGCGGCAGATGAGCTTTACTGTTAGGTGCCCTTGGGTAACTTGACGGTATTCAAGGTGTATGAGAAGATCATTACAGAGACGCGATTCCCAGATGAGGGTCATCACTGAGCATTAGCAAAATTGGAGGCAGTTTGTGGCTGAGAAGAGGTACGAAAACATTATTTTCAAGGTTCCCCAAGAATCAGAAGATTATCAAGAGTGTTCCGAGTTTGTTGTCCAGGCAGTTGAGAGTATCGTTAAGAAGGCTATGGATGAAGATCGAAATAGAATAATCATCAACACGAATTTGAAACTTGGCATACCAATGGAGAATGTGAACAAGATTGCTGGGCCGTTTATTGAGGCCTGGGCATACGAGATTTTCTCAGAAGTATTGGAAGACGAAGACAATAAATATCAACTTGTAAACGTTGAGGCTGGCGAACGCTTAAACATGGCAGATCTTATATTGCAGTTCAAAAGAAAGCGAAAGCGTCAGTCTTCGGTCACTGGAAACGTTGATGTCAAAGCAACAAGTCAAGATATTAAGAATAGCGGCAAATCGCCGAATATCACATCTTTTGCCAGAATTCGTACCGCATATGTCAAGGATCCAGATTTCATTTTCATCATTCTGTCCATTAAACATCAAGTCTACAGTCAAAAGGACAAAGAAACGAAGATGATGATGGGAGTTATGGAAATAGTTGACTTCAATGCTTATGATATCAAGTACATCTCTAAATCAGACTTGAGTTACAATCCCGCACTCGGAAGTGGTCAAATTCAGATCCGCGATATCCATTATGTTTCACAAGAGGTAAGAACTGTTTGGGAGTTTTGTCAGTTACTTGATAGGAAATGCATAGCCTCCCGAAAGGGGTTTGAGGGTTGGTATCGTTATGCCACACAACATGATTGGATTAAAGAAGACATCTATAATCTGTAACTCTTTGAAGATGAATAAAATGGTGGCAGAAGTAGAAACGGGTAGGGTAGAATAATGGCTCAGATTGACATTCGAGAAGGGGACGCTCTTGAACTTTTGAAGAATGTCTCCAGTAATAGCGTGGATTTGATTATAGCTGATCCGCCTTACAACCTCGGTAAGGATTATGGGAATGGCCACTTGGTTAAAGGCTTTGACGAGTACTTGGATTTTTCAAGAGCCTGGTTATCTGAATCTCATAGAGTTCTAAGAAAGCATGGAAGCATTTACGTGTTTATGGGGGTGCGTTTCATATCTTACTTGTACGACATTATGGATCGAGAACTCGAAATGTTTTTCAACAGTTGGATATGTTGGCACTATACTCAGGGTATGGGGAGGAAGAAGGGTTTTTCCCCTCGCCACGACGATATTCTGATGTTTAACAAATCGAATCGCTTCACATTCAATCTTGACCCTGTTCGAGTCCCTCAGAAATACTACAGAGCAAGAAATAACATGAGAGGGGCAAACCCAGGAGATATTTGGCAATTCTCTCATGTTCACTATTGCAACGAAAACCGTCAGGATCATCCTACACAAAAGCCAGAAGGCCTGATCGAACGAATGGTTCTGGCTTCCTCAAACGAAGGAGATACAGTATTGGATCCCTTCGCTGGTAGCGGTACAACCTTGCGTGTATGTCAACAACTGAACAGAGATTGTATTGGATTTGAGCTAAATCCTGAATATGTCTTGATGATAAAAGATAGACTCTCGAAACCGTTTGATGGTTTTGATAGTATTGATCCAGGAATGGAAAGAGTTCCACTTGATCTCAGAGATAATGATCTCAGAAGAGAGTATCTGCGGAATCATGCAGAATGGTTCCTCAAAAACCATAGAGGCTCATTCCAGAAATTCAGGAAGTTGGTCAAAGAGATGTATGGCGAAGAGGTATCGCATCAGGAAAGCCCAGAGCCAAGGCAACTCACACTCATAGATGTCTCTTAGACAGCGAGCAGGGCACCTAACCAGCGCATGAAGCCGACCTGCTAATCGAGTGTCCTGTTGTTGCTAGGTTTCGTTTTTGCAGCGTTTGGGTTCACGGGTGGTGTTACTGCGAAACCCGCAGGCGGCTTATGCGCGGGTCGTTACGCGTCTTCCACGAACGGGGCAGGTCATGGAAACAGCGTCAGGCATAGAGAAATGCTACGCCAAGGTAAATGTCCACAACCAGACAAGCGACTTCGCTTATTGGCAAACACAGCCCTATAATGCTCGCCTGGCAACGTTAGAGCAAATCCGGCAAGAATATCATCGGTGACGGTACGGTGCTGAACTCAAGAAAAGCGAGAAGGCAGCTGGGCGGCTACAGGATTTGGCGGACCTGGAGAACCTGGAATAATGGGTTGTAGGCGGCGTGGGGGGCACGTTTGCAAGTAGTCTTGTGTTGAGGGTAGCCCCGTCGCCCACGCGGCGTGGCTGGTGCGCAGACCGTTATGCCGGAACATCGGGACAATCCATCTCTAACATCTGAGGAATGGCAGGCCTGGTTCTCTGTGCAGGCCGGTTGGACCCAGCCGACGCGGATGTGGCTCTACCGGCAGGCAGGACTGGCCCAGGCTGGCGACATTCTTGAGGTCGGCTGTGGTACTGGGGTTGTCGCGGGGGAGTTGACCCGCCTAATCTCTGCCCGTGTGGTGGGGTTAGACATAGACTCAGAAATGTTGTCTTTTGCCCGTCGCCAGCAGCACGGCGTGACCTACGTGCAGGGGGATGTCCATACCCTCCCCTTTTCCGATGGCTCTTTCGACGCCGTGGTGTGCCACTATCTGCTTTTGTGGCTGGCGAACCCGGCGCGGGGAGTGCGAGAGATGGCCCGGGTGATCCGGCCTGGAGGCCACGTCCTGGCCTGCGCTGAACCTGACTACGGGGGCCGGGTGGATCACCCACCCGAGATGGCCTCTCTGGGCCGGCTCCAGGCCAAATCGCTGCGCCAGCAGGGGGTCAACCCCGAGATCGGGCGGCGGCTGGGCGGACTTTTTGTAGCCGCCGGCCTCCAGGCGACGGTAGGAGTGATGGCTGGTCGCTGGGAACTCCCGGCCTCCCCCGATGGTGGGTTCGAGGCCGAGTGGGCCATGCGGGCGCGCGATCTGGCCGGTCTAGTTCCCCCCGAGGAACTGTGCCGGCTGCGCTCTGCAGACCACCAGGCGCTGGCGGGTGGTCAGCGCACCCTTTTCATCCCGACGTTCTACGCTCTGGGAAAAAAGATGCTTTGAGCCAATAGATCGGATAACAAATCCGACCTACAGGCCGATCCGCAACAATCTGTGTAAATCTGCGTACCATAAGGTGAAGGAGTAAACAATGTCTGCTGGAAAGATTATCGGTTATATCATCGCTGCCATTCTGATTTTTTTCGGCGTTCTGTTCATCTGGGCGGCTTTCAGTCCCCAGGGAGAGACGGGGTGGATCGTCGTCGGAATCATCAGCGCGGCCATCGGGCTGGGCATCATTGGGTTGATAAAGTTCCGCGAACCCAAACCGGCCCAAGCGCCCCAGGAGATCATCCAGAAGATTGATCTCAGCGGTGACATCGAAATGGAGACGCTAAAATGCCAAAAGTGCGGCGGCGAACTGCAAAAGGACAGCATCACCGTCAAGGAGGGGGGTATCTTTATCTCCTGCCCCTACTGCGGCTCCGCGTACCAGATGGTCGAGGACCCCAAGTGGTAATGTAGAGTCATGGTGGCGACCTGGTCGTTTTGGCCTCACTAAAGGCGGTTAGCAAAACCGCCCTACGGGAACAGCCAATGTAGGCCGGGTTTGCTACCCGACTTTGGACGACGAGCAAAGTTGGCCGGCCTACGGGCCGAATGGAGGAAACCGATGCGTTGGAATTGGAAAAAGACTCTGGTTCTGTTGCTTCTCTCTATCACTCTTGGCACCCTGCTGTGCCCACCACTCTCCTCCTATGCCCAGGACTATTCCTTCTCCCTGGATCGGGAGGTCGTGGACATGTGGGTCAACCAGGACGGCTCCGCCCGCCTGGAGTACTGGTTCACCTTTACCTGTGACATCGGAAACTATCACATTGCCGCTGTTGACGTAGGCCTGCCCAACGGAAACTATAGCATGTCCGACATCCACGCCGACGTGGACGGCAGGCCAATTGACCACGTTGGATCTGACTATGAGGGCACAGGAGACTATGGTGTAGCAGTGTGGCTGGGCGATGCGACGATCAAATCCGGGGAGACCGCTACAGTGCACGTGGTCGTGGACCGGGTGGGAAATATGGTCTACGAAGACAGCGAGGATACTGGGTACGCCAGCACCGAGTTCTCCCCTACCTGGTTCGGGAGCCAGTTTGCGCACGGCACCACCGACCTGACGATGCGCTTCCACCTGCCGGAGGGGGTGCAGCCGGAGGAACCCCGTTGGCACCGCAGCCCCTCTCGCTGGCCCCAGGAGCAGCCGGACACGGCGCTGGACGAGGAGGGCCGCGTGCTCTACACCTGGCACAACCCGGCCGCCGCGCCGGACCGCCAGTACATTTTCGGGGCCTCTTTCCCCCGCCAGTACGTCGCTGAAGGGGCTGTCCAGGAAGGCCCATCGGCGCTGAGCCAGTTCTTCACTGCAGCCATCGGCTGCTGTTGTAATCCCATCCCCATCATTATCGCCGTCATCGCGGGCATCATCGGCCTGAGTGTTTGGGGCCAGCGCAAGCGAAAGATGCAATATCTGCCCCCCTCAATGAAGGTAGAAGGGGTCGGGATCAAACGTGGGCTGTCGGCGGTGGAGGCAGCCATCCTCCTGGAGACCCCTCTGAACAAGGTGCTGACGATGATCCTCTTCGGCTTGTTGAAGAAGGGGGTCGTGACAGTGCTGGACGACAAACCGCTAAAGATTCAGGTCAACGAACCACTGCCAGAAGAACTGCACCCGTACGAAAAAAAGTTCCTGAACGCGGTGAAGAAGGACCATAGACTCAGCGAAAGTCGTCTCCGCTCAACGACGACCGACCTGATCAAAGCGGTCAACAACAAGATGAAAGGATTCAGCCGCAAAGAAACGATGGCCTACTATCGCGACATCGTCGGGCGAGCCTGGCAGCAGGTGGAGGGTGCGGAGACGCCAGAGGTACGCAGCCAGCGATTTGACGAGGGCCTGGAGTGGACTATGTTGGACGATGACTTTGAGGAGCGCACCGGGCGTGTTTTCCGCACCGGCCCGGTCTTTGTGCCTATGTGGTGGGGGCACTACCGGCCCTGGAGGCGCACCGCATCCACGTCACGGCCATCGGCTTCCTCTCGTCCCTCGACTCCCTCGACCGGGCGCGTCCAGTTGCCGACCCTGCCCGGGGCTGCCTTCGCCGCCACGGTCGTGCGCGGGATCGAGGGCACGTCCAGCAACATCGTCGGTAACCTGACCGACTTTACCGGCAGGGTGACCAAAGTGACCAATCCGCCGCCAAAGCCATCCTCTAGTGGACGGAGTCGCGGTGGGGGCGGCAGTTGCGCCTGCGCCTGTGCCTGCGCCGGCTGCGCCTGTGCCTGCGCCGGAGGCGGGCGATAAATCAGCGCATGTCCATTCTGGCTCGCCTGCGTGAAACCATCAGAACCCCACGGTCTTTGCCCGCTGGTCTGCAGGACTATGAACGGCAGGATGGGACCGGGGGACGAGTGCGATTGCACCTGCGAGTGGAACCGGACGGGCAGGGGCTCCTGGTGATCAACGCATCGCGGGTACTCCACCTGAACCAGACGGCGGTCGAGTACGCCCGCTTCATCCTGGAGGGAGTACCGGAGGAGAGGGCCGTGCGGACGATCCGCCGTCGCTACCAGGTGGATGCCCAGACTGCCCAGGCCGACTACCGCCGCCTGCAGGAACAGATCGAAACGCTCATCAGATCTGACGGCTCCGTCTGCCCTATCCACGGGTTGGGCCTGGAGCGGATAGACCCCTTCTCGGTGTCCCTCACGGCCCCCTACCGTATGGACCTGGCGCTGACCTATCGCTGCAACAACAATTGCCCCCACTGCTACGTGGCCCGTCCCACCAATTATTCCGAGATGGACACAGCCGCCTGGAAGGCGGTACTGGAACGGGTCTGGGAGGTGTCCATTCCCCACGTCTGCTTCACCGGAGGGGAGGCGACGCTGCGGGAGGACATGGTCGAACTGGTGGCCTACGCCGAGGAACTGGGACTGGTGACGGGGCTACTGACGCACGGCCGGCGGTTGTCCGATGGGATCTATGTGCAGGCCCTGATCGCGGCCGGGCTGGACCACGTCCAGATTACGCTAGAGTCCCACGACGAAGCCGTGCACGATTCTATGGTGGCGGCACCCGGTGCCTGGCAGGAAACAGTGCAGGGGGTACGCAACGCGGTAGCGGCCGGGCTCTACACTACCACCAACACCACCCTGACCCGAGAGAACGTAGCCGAGATCGAGGAGACGGTCGCTTTCATCGCATCGCTGGGGGTGCCCACTTTCGCCTGCAATAGCCTGATCTACGCCGGACGGGGGGCCACCGTGGGCACCGGTTTTCGCGAGGGAGAGTTGGTTCCCATCCTGGAGCGGGTGCGGGAAACGGCTGACCGGCACGGCCTGCGCCTCGTCTGGTATACCCCTACCCAGTACTGTGCCTTCTCCCCGCTGCAACTGGAACTGGGAGTGAAAGCCTGCACCGCTGCCCTCTACAACATGTGCGTCGAGCCGGATGGAGCGGTCATCCCGTGCCAGAGTTACTATGAGCGTTTGGGATATATCCTGCGCGATCCCTGGGAGGACATCTGGAACCACGACCTGGCCCAGGCTTTGCGAGAGCGCCGCTATGCTCCAAAGAAATGTCAGGGGTGTCCAGAATTATCCTTATGTGGCGGAGGGTGTCCACTGTACCTGCAACATCACTCGCCAGAACCTACGCGTGAGGATACCTCGGGTTGAATTCCGGGCGATCATTTAGGCTGGCCTACGTCACGCTTGCGGTGCTCTCTAGCGTCAACTTGATCAACTTTCTGGATCGTCAGGTCATCGCCGCGTTGGCTCCTACCATCAAGGACTACTGGCATCTCACCGACGCCCAGGTGGGGCTGTTGGGCACGGCCTTTGAGGTGCTGTACGCACTGGCTCCCGTTCCCATCGCCATCCTGTCCGACCGCTGGCTGCGCCGGAAAGTGATCACCCTGGCAATAGTCGTCTGGAGCGGAGCGATGGCCATATCCGGAGCCGCTGTCTCCTACTGGATGCTCCTGTTTGGACGGGCCGCTTTGGGGCTGGGTGAGGCAGGCTACGCCCCATCGGCTATGGCCTGGCTAAGCGATGTCTTTCCATCCACTTATCGTTCCCGGGTGGTAGGGCTCCACGATCTGGGAGTTATGCTGGGCTCAGCGGCCGGTTATGCACTGGGTGGGGCGCTGGGTAGGGCGCTGGGTTGGCGCCCCGTCTTCTACATCGCCGCTCTGCCCGGCTTTATCCTGGCCGTCATGGTGTGGCTCCTGCCCGAACCCGCTAAGGGTCAGAGCGACTATCAGGCTCTAGGGGCCGAATCGAAAACCGCACATACCCCCGCCATTTCCGCCACGACAGCGGTGAAGCAACTTTTGTCCGTGCCCACCCTGCTCGTGGTATATGTGGCCGGAACACTCGTATCGTTCGCCATTGGCGGGCTGACTTACTGGCTGCCTAGTTTCGCCGTACGGACCCATGGCTTTAGCGAGAATGAAGCCGGGTTCCTGATCGGGGCTGTCACTGTCCTGACCGGCGCGGCCGGCGTGCTCTCAGGCGGCTTCCTGGCTGACCGGCTCATTCGCCACACTCCCAGCGGGCGTCTCCTGACCATCGGCGCCAGTTTCGTCGCTGGTGTCCCCTTGGCCCTGATTGCCATCTCGGTCCCGGGCCAGACGCTTTTTATCGTCCTGGCAGCACTGGCGATGTGCCTATTTGCCTTTTACTCCCCATGTATGGGGCCGCTGGTGCACCAGGTCACCCACCCCAGTCTGCGGGCCACAGCCACTGCCTTCTACCTGTTCATCATCCACATCCTGGGCTACGCCACGGGGCCTGCCGTCGTCGGCTGGTTCTCCGACCAAACAGGCGACTTGTGGTGGGGCATGGCAGTGGCACTGCTAGTGGCCCTGGTGGGCGGGCTGGTGGGCCTGTGGGGGGCACGGTTTGTGGAACGGGACGCTCAGAGGATGATAACCCGCTTGTAATTCTGCATCACATCAAACCCTGCTGTACAGTGCGCTGATGTGTTTTGAGTCTGTTCTCACAGGTAAGAGTCTCTCAGCGGTCTGCCTGGCCCGCAGGCCATCACATTCCTCTTAAAGAGACAGCCCTCGTTCCATGTGGGTCGGCTCAAAACGCAATCACGACTATCACGTGCACAGCAGGATTGTCCAGAATATACCATGCATTGACAGGAAGCACTATGACGCAATGATACCAATTGATTAGGTGGAGGAAACGGGCTATGCGATCAAGGCACGAGTGGCACATAGTACTATCTGTGGGTCTGGCAGCACTAGGAGTCCTGCTGTTGCTCACTCAACCCGGCGCGCCGCACACAAAGGCACAGGGTCCAAGTGGCGCGTGGCCACTGACCAATGACGGGCGCTCTCGCTTCGCTGGTTGGTCGCCCGATGGGCACACAGTACTCGTCAACCGCTGGGGAACTGTGGTTGGCGATGACGCGGCCACAACCCGTCAGACTCTCAGCGAATTATGGACGGTGGACTTGCGGGATGGCACAGCAACTATGATCAGCGGGAACGCAGTTCAACCGGCCTACACCATGGATGGCCAGCGGCTGGCATACCTGGCCTTTGCCGAAAATGGCCGCTGGAAAGTTCGTGTGCTCGACCTTGCCAGCGGGCAGGAGAAAGTATGGGCCAACGCTGATTGGTACATGGACCCAGCCTGGGTAGGCGAGAGACTGGCTTTCGCCCAGCAGGAACAGGTTTGGTTGAGCAACGAGGGAGTGACGGTTGTGCCTGCCGTTATCCCCGCCTTACCCACCAGAGCGCGAGTCCGGTTCACTGCTGACGGGTCGCGCGCCGCCTGGAGCGATGGCACGCGCCTATGGGTACGACCTCATCTCGGCAAAGAAGCCAGGCTACTAGCCACCGAGGGACACGTTCTGGACTTTGCCTGGTCGCCAGATGGGCAGTGGCTGGCCTACGTCAGCGCTGCCGAAAATCCTTCGCCTGAGCTGTGGGTGGCAGACGTGGATGGCAATCAAGCGCCAGTGCTCCTGGTCCAGGGACAGGCAGAGACATTCAGCACGCCCAGTTGGTCGCCAGACGGGCAGACGCTGGCCTTTTCACGCACACCGCTGGGGGCCGCGACTGCATCTGCCAGTGATATCTGGCTGACGAACATAGACGGAAGAGAGTTGCAACCACTGCTGCGCAATAACCTTGAGGAAAGTAGCCCTGCCTGGTCGCCCGATGGGTTACACATGGCCTTTAACCGCGCGGGCGATGTGTGGGTGCTGGACCTGACCATGGCACATGCTGGGCAGCAGCCCTCACGTCAAGAGCGTCTCCACTCGCCAGGAATCACCCCTCCACCAGAGCCACTCGCAATCTTTGCCAGGGCGCTGTCGCCCCTCGTCCAACATACCCCACCGGCCACCATTCGTGTCATTCACCGCGCAGAGAATTATTACCGCTCAGACGTGCCAGTCGGCCAGATTGACATCATCCCCTTTGAGACGTATGTCAAACGCGTGGTGCCGGTGGAGATCAGCGCCTCATTCTATCCTATCGAGGCTATCAAAGCCCAGGCCATGGCCGCGCGCACCTACGCCTGGCACTACACTGAACACCCTCCCGATCCAGCCTGGGATGTCTCCGACTGGACAGACTATCAGGCCATGGGATCGGAGAGTGAACAACACACGCGTAGCGACGCTGCCACCGACGCCACCGAGGGCCAGTACGTCGCCCACCAGGGAACAGTCATCAAGGCCTTTTACAGTGCCGAGAACGGCTGTCCAACTCGCGGCATCGAAGGAGTAGACTATATTCAAGCCGTGGATGACCCCGTCAGTTTCGGGCAGGAGCGCCGGGGACACGGATGGGGGATGTCTCAGCAGGGAGCACGGCGCTGGGCCGAGTGGCACGGCTGGGGCTACCAGCAGATTCTCACGCACTATTACACCGACGTCACTATAGAATTGCCCAGCACCGGGGGGCCGACGCCCATCGGAGGGGTGACGCTGCCCTGGTCAGATTTTTTCATCACCAGCAACCAGGTGTACGTCGTAGCCAACGGCAGCGATGAGGCGAGCGCTGTGAGCGCGGTCGGGTTTTATGCCATGACCGATACCACCACCCTGATCGTCACCGACACAGTGGGCGACGATGGATGGAGCACGGTATGGGATGTCACTGCTCTCAGCGATACTGCTTCTACAGGCATCACCCTCTCACTTCTCGTCGCCGACGGTAATGGGAACGTGCAATCACAAGCCGAAACGGCCCACATTGGCCTGGACCGCCGGCCGCCGACGAACACCACGGCTGTTATTCACGGCACCTACACCGACACCATCACCATCACCCTCTCCTCCCTTTCTGCCGCCGATCCCGATCCTGGCAGCGGGGTACAGATGATGGCCTTTAGCAACGATGGATGGATCTGGGAGGGAGAGGGCTTGTACCACGAAGATGGATCGGGCGAACAGGTTGACGACAAAGACGCGCTGAACGGCAAGGCCTGGCGTGGGCTGGCCGGTACGCACAGCGCCGGGGCCTGGTACGGCCCGTACACCGGCGACCTGTCGCCCAACCGCGCCTATCGCGCTTACTTCCGCCTGAAGACAAATGATGTAATCACCACCGCTGAGGTCGCCATGCTCGACGTGGTGGATAACGGGGGCACGCGCGTCCTGGGCTTGCGCCGTCTGCGCGGGACAGACTTTCGCGCCTCCGATACCTACCAGGAATTCCCGGTAGACTTTGACTACACCGACGCCGGAACCTTGGGCCTGGAATTCCGCACCGCTTTTCGTTCCACGGCCGACCTGTACCTGGATCGCGTGATCATCGTCGGCTATCCTACCAACGTCGCCACCAGTGCGCAGTGGCGACTGGCCCCAGGCGAGGGGCTCAAAACCGTCATCGTCAAGTTCATAGATGGCGCAGGCAACGTCTCCACCGATCTGACCAGGACCGTCACGCTCTCAGATACCCACCCCCCGACCGGCTGGGGGAACTTTGCGTGGTGGCGCGAAGGGGACACAATCACAGCCGCCGCCTGTGTCTTTGACGAAATCTCTGGCCTGAACGTAGACAGCGCCCTCTATCGTTTCTCGACGGACGGGGCAGTATCGTGGAGTGACTGGGGCCCGGCCACGTGCACAGGCATCAGCGGAACCAACGAGATACAAACCGCCACCGTCTCCGGTCTGCCACTCGGTCAACCCAAGGAGATGGCCAACCACGTCGAGTTCCAGATCGCTGACATGAAGGGCTATACCAGCACGGCGATCTACACCGTGCCCATCAGGCTTTATCTCCCACTGGTGATGAGACATTGAGCGCCTGGTTGCACTTTTCCGCCCTGTGTGATACACTCCTACGGTGACGTGATGTGCGGGGCGTGCTGTCAACGGATTTCTGGAACAGATTGAACGGACTCAGAAAGGAACCAAGTGACCGGTATCAAATTATTCACCGTGCGTGGCATTGAGATCAAGATGCACGCCACCTTTCCACTGATCCTGGTATGGGCCGCCGTGCAGTTTGGCTACCCAGGCACGGGAGGATTCTCGCTCTCAGGGGCCGCTTTTGGGGTCGTTGTCACACTTTTCTTGTTCATCTGCGTCGTGATCCACGAACTGACCCACAGCCTGGTGGCGATGCGCATGGGCTTCCCGGTACGAGACATCGTCCTCCTACCACTGGGTGGAGTCGCGCAGATGGAGCGTGTGCCTGAGCGTCCGGCTCAAGAGTTCCTCATGGCCATCGCGGGGCCTATGAGCAACTTTGTCATCGCCGTGGTGCTGACAATAATCGGGCTGGCGCTAGGGATGGGAGAAGGCCAGGACCTGTGGCAACTGCTGACACAACCCACTCAACTGGGCTGGGGGGGAATACTCCCTTATCTCATCGTCACTAACGTCGGGCTGGCTGTCTTTAACCTCATCCCCGCGTTCCCGATGGATGGCGGACGGGTGCTGCGGGCACTGTTGGCAACCGTGATGTCTCATACACGCGCCACGGCATTGGCTGTCAGGGTGGGTCAGGGATTGGCCTGGATCCTAGGACTGACCGGGTTGCTGACCGGTGACTTTATGTGGGTGCTGGTCGCGATCTTTGTGTACTCCGGGGCAACCCAGGAAGGGCGAATGGCCCAAGTCAAAAACGCACTTCAGGGTCTGAGGGTGCGCCAGGCTTTCTCCCGCCACGCCTTGGTCCTCCACCCCGACGACCCGGTCAGCCGCGCCGCCGACCTCACGCTCGAGAGTTTCCAGGCCGATTTCCCCGTCTGCGATGGAGAACGGGTCGTGGGTCTGCTCACGCACACCGACCTGGTCCGCGCCCTCAAGCAGCGCCAGCCTGAGACTTTGGTGAGTGAGGTCATGCGGACAGAATTCTCCACCGTGGGGCTGGAGGACGGGCTGTTTCAAGTCCACCGGCAGATGGCGGAGGCGGGGCTCGACGCATTGCCCGTGGTGGAGGGGGGACAGTTTATCGGCCTGCTCACCCGCCACGACGTGAACGAGGTCTACCAATTGCTCTCGGTCAGTCCAGAACTATTGACACACAGGCAGAACAGGTGATCACCATTGAGGAAGCACGCCGCTACTATGAAGGCGCCGATGTGGTGCACGACTTTGACCACGTGCTGCGGGTGCTGGCGCTGGCGGAGCGCATCGGGCGAGCGGAGAAGGCCGACCTGGAAGTAGTGCGCACAGCGGCACTCCTCCATGACGTAGGACGGGAGCGAGCGGAGACAGCCGGGCTAGACCACGCCGCGCACGCTGCCGGCCAGGCGCGGGAGATATTGGCCGGGCGGTCACCCGCAAAGGTAGAGGCCGTGGCCCACGCCATCGCCGCTCATCGCTTTCGCACCGGCCCGCAGCCGGCCACGCTGGAGGCGCAAGTACTCTTTGACGCCGACAAACTGGACGTTATCGGCGCGATAGGGGTGGCACGGGCCTTTGCCTACGCCGGCGCTCACAACCAGCGATTGTGGTTTCCTGTGGAGAACGTGGATGTGGACCGTTGGACGGAGAAGGGCGATGATCCACGCAACCACACCCCGGTACACGAGTTCATCGTCAAACTATCCCGCGTCAAAGAGCGACTCTTTACCCCGACAGGCCGGGCCGTCGCCGAGCAGCGCCATGCCTACATGGTCGCCTTCTTCGAGCGGTTTGACGCCGAGGTACGAGGGGAACAATGAAGAATCGTATGGACTGGCAGGTCGTCACCGCCATTATAGTCTCCACACTGACGTTGGTGGTAGAGCACTATCACCACATCTTTGCCTACAAGGCCTATGACCGGTTGCTCTTGTACCTGGGTGTGCCGCTGCTCGTCATCCTGCTCATCTTCCGCGAGTCGCCTGCCAGGTATGGCTTCCAACTGGGCGACTGGAAGACAGGGCTGGCGCTCACGGTGGCGGGCTGTGGCATGATAGCGCTCGTGATGCCATTTGTAGCCCGCACCGCGCCATTCAGGGGCTATTACGCATCCAAGGCCGATTCACCCATCTCCCTGCCACTCTACACCGCTGCTGATCTCTTTGGATGGGAATTTCTGTTCCGTGGCTTTCTACTCTTTGCGCTCTATCCGGTCTGCGGCCCCTACGCCATCTTGCTCCAGGCCGTACCTTTCACTATTGCCCACTTTGGCAAGCCGGAACTGGAGACGCTGAGTTGCATCTTTGGCGGCTCCGCCTTTGGCTACGTCGCCTGGCGCACCCGCTCGTTCCTCTACCCATTCCTGATCCACTGGTTCCTGGCTACTTTTACCGTGCTGCTCGCTAGCGGGGTGATAGGATGAGAACCACGCCAGGAGGTAATGAAACTATGAAATGTCTCGTGACAGGTGGATGCGGTTTTATTGGTTCGCACATTGTTGATGCATTGCTGGCCCTCGGACACAACGTCGCCGTTATTGATGACCTGTCAACCGGGCATCTCTCCAATCTGAATAAGAAGGCAACCTTCATCCGAGGATCAATTCTGGATTACGCATTGGTAAAGACGGTAACCAACAAAATAGACTGGGTATTTCATCTGGCAGCCTGGCCACGAGTTCCACGCTCCATTAAGGACCCATTGGGTACACACAATGTCAATGTCAACGGCACGCTTGCCTTGCTTCAGGCAGCCAGAGAAAACCTGGTGAGCAAGTTTATCTATTCATCCTCTTCAAGTGTGTACGGTGACCAGCCCACACACATAATGACCGAGAGCATGAACCCCAACCCAATGTCCCCTTACGCACTCCACAAGTTCATCGGTGAGCAATATGCCACCATGTTCGCCAAGTTATTTGACATGCGGATTGCCTCTCTCAGGTACTTTAATGTATATGGTCCAAGGCAGACGACCGAGGGGGCCTATGCCCTGGTTATCGGCAAGTTCATAAGGCTGAGGGATGCTACAGAGCCATTAACAGTATATGGCGATGGGAAACAGACGAGAGCCTATACATTCGTGGATGACGTTGTGAGAGCCAATATTATGGCGGCTCAGGCTGATCTCCCGTCAGGTCAAAACCTGATCCTAAACATCGGGACCGCTGAGGAGACATCGGTCAACGAGGTGGCAAAAAAAGTTGGCGGCAAAGTGGTGCATATCGTTCCTAATCCACGAGGAGAGTTCGAGGAGAGACGCAAAGCCGCCGACTATACCGAAGCAAAAACAGTGATCGGTTGGGAACCTAGTGTCACTTTTGACGAGGGCATGGAAATTCTCTAAAAACGTGATGTTATCAACATAGAGACGCACAATGGACATCAGTCTCTTGCTTAGAGGGCTTGTCATCGGTTTCTCGATTGCTGCACCTGTGGGACCAATCGGTGTGTTATGCATACGCCGCACCCTGGCCGAAGGGCGTGCATCTGGCTTCGTCTCCGGGTTGGGGGCTGCCACGGCCGATGCGATCTATGGCTGTATTGCTGGATTCGGGCTGACGTTCATCTCGAGCGTCTTGATCAACCAGCAAGTATGGCTTCGCCTCGTGGGTGGTGCATTTCTTTGTTATCTGGGCCTCAAGACCTTCCTGGCAAAGCCGGCTGGACAAGTGGCCCCAGCCAGAGGGAACGGCATCGTCGGTGCTTATGTCTCGACGTTTTTGCTGACGCTCACAAATCCAATGACTATTCTCTCTTTTGCGGCAATATTCGCCGGATTGGGCGGGGCAAGTGAGATCGGAGATTACGGATCTGCGGGTGTCCTGGTCTTGGGTGTGTTCATCGGCTCAGCCCTATGGTGGATTATCTTGAGCAGCAGCGCCAGTCTGTTGCGGACCAGAGTCACTCCTGCCGGGTTGCGGTGGGTGAACAAAATCTCGGGCATAATCATCACAGGGTTTGGCCTGCTTGCCCTACTGAGCCTGGGAAGATAAGAGCACAACGCTGCAGATTTTTAACTGTCCCCCTCGATTGTCCCGCGCGACTGGCAGTAGTATAATTGATGTAAATATGGATATATTCACACTCCAATTGACCGCTATCGCCCACGGCGGCGCGGCGTTGGGCCGGCACGAGGGGCGCGTCATCTTTGTCCCCTATGCGCTGCCCGGCGAGATTGTGCAAGTCGAGATCACAGAGGACAAAGGCCGCTACGCCTTTGCCCGCCTCGTTGACGTACTGGAGCCCTCCCCCGACCGCGTCGCGCCCCCCTGCCCCTATTTTGGCTCCACCGGCTGCGGCGGCTGCCAGTGGCAACACGCGGCTTACAAAGCCCAACTCCGGTTCAAGGGTGATATCGTGGCCGACCAACTCGCACGCATCGGTTCCATCTCCGATCCCCCTGTCCACCCCATCCTCCCTGATGGCTCCGGCTGGGCTTACCGCAACCACGCCCAGTTCCACCCCGTGCCGGGCGGAGGCCTCGGGTTCCAGGCCAGCGGAAGCCACACCGCTTACCCTGAACGAGGTCAAAGGGTCATCGCCGTAGATGAGTGCCCAATCCTTCATCCACTCCTGTCCGAACTCTACTCTACCCTCGACCTCGATATGCCCGGGCTCCTCCGCCTCTCCCTGCGCGCGGGCACCGGGACCGGCAAAACGATGCTCATCTTTGAGACGGAGGATGACCTGCCGCCTTCACTGGAGAGTGATCTGCCTGTCTCCTGCGTCCTGCTCCTCTCCGACGGCCTGCACGCCAATCTCATCGGCAACAACTATATCACCGAGGTCGTCGCCGGGCGCACCTACCGCATCTCCGCACCCTCCTTCTTCCAAGTCAACACCCCCCAGGCCACCCAACTGGTGCGGTTGGTGACAGAGTACCTCGACCTGGGAGGAGACGAGACGGTGCTGGACGGTTACTGCGGCGTGGGGCTCTTTACCGCCCACCTGGCCGAGCGCGCCGAGATGGTCATTGGCGTCGAACTGGCCCCCACCGCCATCACCGATCTACTGGAAAACACCGCAGAGTTCGACAACGTGGAAATCATCGAAGGGCCGGTCGAAGCGGTTCTCCCCGACCTGGACGTTTCCCTCGATGCGGCCGTGGTGGACCCACCTCGCGCTGGCGTGGACCGGTTCGCGCTCGACGCACTGGTCGCCTGCCGGCCCGCCCGGGTCGTCTACGTCTCTTGCGATCCCGCCACGCTGGCCCGCGATACCAAGCGGCTGACCCGCGCCGGCTACCGCCTAGTCGAGGTACAGCCGGTGGATATGTTCCCCCAGACCTACCACGTCGAGAGCGTTGCGCTGTTCGTCTCTACCTCGTAAAGCACTGGGACACGTATCGCCGGACCAACCGGTTGCCTATTGTCGGAGGAGAGGCAGAGGAACAAAAGGGGACACGCCAGGCTCTGACCCGACCGGCGCTTCCTGCGGGAGCCAGTCGTAGGTGTGGGCCAGCGCCAACCACGACCTTCGCAGCCCCCCTCGGGCCACCCGCAGTGCTTCCAGCAGATGCGGCTTTTCCAGTTCCCGCGCTGCAGCCTCCAGATCGTCCAGCAGCATCACCGCGTCGGCGATGTGGTTCAATGCAACCACTGTCCTACCTCCATCCACCGGCGTTACACCGTTTCCGGCGGCCCGCCGCTGCTCCACGTAGGCTTCCAGGTGCATAATCATCGTATCACCTCCGTCCTTCCATTCCGTTGGTTGACAACACGCGAAAGCACGAACAACATGTCAGAGAGTCGGTTGAGATAGTGCACATTCTCCCAGCGGGTCTCGCCCGCCCGGGCCAGAGGTACCACCAGCCGCTCCGTTCGCCGACAGACCGTGCGCGCCAGGTGTAACACTGCCGCTGTCAGGTGACCGCCGGCCAGCACGAAACTACCAAGCGGTGCCAACATCTGCTCCAACCCATCAATCGCCACCTCCAGCGCCAGTACGTCGTGATCCTCCAGGCATCGCTTCAGCAGACAAGCGCTCTCCGGTGGTGTCGCCAGGTCGGCCGCCATTGTCATCAAATCGCGCTGGATGTGCTGTAAGAGCACGTTGGACTCATCGTCCAGCCCAGCCGCGCAGGCCATCCCCAGGCAAGCAATCAGTTCATCCACAGTGCCATAGGCCGCTACGCGAGGCGCATCCTTGGGCACGCGCTGCCCATTGCAGAGCGACGTCTCACCATTGTCACCTGTCCGTGTGTAAACCTGCATCCCTATTTTCCCCCTAACAAAAATCGCCCGGCCGAAAGGCCGGGCAGCATCCTAAAGCGAAATCCCCTTGTCGGTGGACAAGGGGACAGGTTAGCGCGTTATGGACACGGCTCCTTCCCCCTTTCCGCGAAGGTACGTGGAAGCAGCAACCGTGGCGGGTATCCTGGCTCTTCTGGCTATTAGCAGAATTACAGTTGCGGGACAGCGCCGGACTTGACCGGCTTCCCCCTTGACGCCCCCGGCATCCGGGCCTTGGGGCACCACGGTCGCAGACTATATTTTTGTGTAGGAGAAACTATAGCACAACACGGGCGGGATGTCAAATCTGCGCAAGTCATCACGTCGTTTTTCTGCCCTGTCGCTCCCGCAACTCTTGAGCAGTGAGGAAATCCTCGTCGCGAAACCCCAGCCTGCGAGCCCATTCCAGAGCCAGGTCCAGGCGAGCGAAATGATCGGGGTGGTGTGCGTCGGCGGTGATCGTAAAACGCGCGCCCATCTCGCGGGCCAGGCAGAAAAAGCGGGCCGTTGCCTGCCTGTACCATACGTATTGTACTGCCCCACCGTTGATCTCGACGGCAACCTCACGCTCGTTGGCCAACGCGACCAGTGCGGCGAACCCGGCAGCACTGATCGTTTCCAGGATGGGCAGCAGCGGGCGTACCTGTCTGCAATGGAACGGATGCGCCCACACCGAAACGCCCGGCAGCACCAACGCTTTGCAGGCCAGGCGGTACATCAGCTCGGCTTTGGCGCGCGGTTCGTCGCCAGTGGGTTGTGGAGCAATGGGCAGGTGAAAGTGGCTGGCCGCACAGATCACGTGATCGGCCTGGGCCAGAACCGCCGGATCGAGACAGGCCTGCCCGGCAATGGTATAGTCCGCCTCTACCCCAACCAGGACCTCAATGTCTGCCCTATCCGCGACCTGGGCAATCTCGGCCCGCAGATCGGTGAGGATGTGCAGACGCTGGTGATCGTAAAAAGGACAGTTGGGGATAGGATCGGGGGTAAAGTGGTCGGCAAAACCAATCGCAGCCAGTCCCTTCTCCCGGGCGCGCCGGATCATTGCCCCGGCGGTGGCCTCGGGTTTCCCACACGGTGAGAGGTGGGTATGGACGTGGAAATCGGCGTAAATGGGGTTCGGCATACAGGATCCACCTGGGTTCGGAATGAGCATTTGCCAAAAAAGGTCAGGCCCCGTATACTTATTCTACCACAACCCAAGGCCATTTCAACAGACAGGAGCGAGGCGCCATCATGCCCAAAGAGCAACCCGCCGACCTGAAACTGTTACTCACCAGTCTCCCTGTACCCTTGTCCCCCAGTCTCCTTATCACCTTGTCTCCAAAATGCAACCCTCCCGCTCCAATTGCGTATTAAACTCAGAGGAGGTAAACACAAAATGAAATTGCTCATCCGTTGGGTCATCGCCAGCCTGGCGCTCTTTGCGGCCGCCTGGTTCGTGCCGGGCATCCGTGTCACGGGGAACGCCTGGATCATCTACGCAGTGATGGCAGTTATCCTGGGACTCGTCAACGCTATCGTGCGCCCGCTACTCAAACTATTGACCTGCCCGCTCATCATCCTCACGCTGGGCCTGTTCAGCCTGGTCATCAACGGCGTCACACTGTGGCTGTCCTCAGTCATCGCTCGCAACCTGTTCCACGTCGGCTTTTACGTGGATGACTTTATGTCCGCCTTTCTAGGCGCGCTCATCGTCAGCATCGTCACTGTCATCCTGTCGGCGCTGGTCAAGGAAGACAAGTAGATTCACGCGAGGGTATACGACAATGACTAACAATAATAAACTGCGACGACAAAACGGCATAGTCGCGGGCGTTTGTGGCGGCCTGGGCACTTTTTTCGGTCTCAATCCGTGGTGGTTCCGCTCGCTCTTTCTGATTCTGTTGATCCTGGGCGGCCTGCCTTGCATCTTGCCCTACGTGATCCTCTGGATCATCGTTCCCCGGAAGCGGTGAGCACAGACATCTGCTTCGGCAAGAGTTACAGAACAGAAACAGGACTGTAACGAATACGAAACCCACAAGAGACCTTTTTGAGGTATACTGAGATCGTCTGAAACGATTGGTTCTCCAGTGGGATACACCGGGGCCGGTCGTATCAAACTCCTCCTTTTCCTGGCAGTGCTTGGGGGCCAACCTACCCCGCCCTGAATGGCCCCCAGGCACGTCGCCTTGTTCCACCCCCACACTCGCCTACTCTCACACTCCCTCGCTCCACGTCCCCTTCTCCACTTGTCACCCTGCCATTGGTCATTTGTCATTTGCCACTGATTCTGTTATCATTCCCCCGATGTCCGATCAACTTCGCGGCACTGTCGAGCGTGTCACCTACTACAGCGAGGAGACTGGTTACTCTGTCATCCGGCTGAACGTGCCGGGGCAGGCTGGCCTGACCACGGTCGTCGGCAACCTGCCCGAGGTCAACCCCGGCGAGAGTCTACGCCTGGAGGGCACCTGGACGACCCACTCGCAGTACGGTCGCCAGTTCAAGGCCGAGCGATGCGAGCAGATCCTCCCAGCCACCGCCGAGGGGATCAGGCGCTACCTGGGATCAGGGTTGATCAAAGGGGTGGGACCGGTCACCGCGAAGCGTATTGTCCAGCGCTTTGGCGCCGATACGCTGCGCGTGCTCGACGAGAAACCCCGGCGGCTGCGGGAAGCGTTAGGCGTAGGCCCCAAACGAGCCGCCGCCATCGCCAAAGCCTGGGAGGAGCAGAAACATATCCGTGAGGTGATGCTGTTCCTCCAGAGCCACGGCGTCACCACCGGCCTGGCTGTCAAAATCTACAAGACATACGGCGACGACTCGCTGCAGGTAGTGCAGGAGGACCCATACCGGCTAGCCCGCGACATCTGGGGAGTGGGCTTTAAGACCGCCGACAAGATCGCCCGTGACCTGGGGCTGCCGCCCGACGCCCCCTCCCGCATCCAGGCCGGCGTGGCCCACACGCTGGGCCAACTAGCCAACCAGGGGCACGTCTACGCGCCCGAACCCGGCCTGGTGAGCGAGGCCACCAAACTACTGGAGGTGTCCCCCGAACTGACGCGAGAGGCCATTGAGCACCTGGACACCGACGAGGTGGTGCGCCGCGAGACGTTGGTCTACCCCACTGCCGACGCACGTAAGGGCGGGGCAACCCCGCCCCTACAGGAGGAGCAGGCCGTCTACCTGACTCCGTTCTACTATGGTGAGATCGGCGTCACCCGGCGACTGCAGGCACTGATCGAAAGCCCCGCCACCCGCCTGGCCCCCTTTCGATGCATAGATTGGGACACGCTGCTGGCCCAGGTCACCCGGGACTCGGCCATCGAACTCGCGCCGCAACAACGGGAAACAGTACGAGCCGCACTCACCCACAAAGTGACAGTGCTCACCGGTGGCCCGGGAACGGGTAAGACCGTCTCCGTCCGCACCGTCATCGGGGCGTTGGAGGCACATAGCCGGCGCTACGCCCTCTGCGCCCCCACCGGTCGCGCCGCCAAGCGCCTCTCGGAGGCGACGGAACGACCGGCCAAGACCATCCACCGGTTGTTAGAGTACTCTCCGCGGGAGGGCTTTCGCCGCAACGAGGAGAACCCACTGGAGGTGGATTGCCTCATCGTGGATGAGGCCTCAATGCTGGACCTGCTGCTGGCCAATCATCTGCTCAAGGCGGTGGACCCAGCCGCGCACGTCCTGTTGGTCGGCGACGTGGATCAACTCCCATCCGTTGGTGCGGGCGACGTCCTGCGCGACATCATCGCTTCCGGTCGCGCCACCGTCGTGCGGTTAACCACCATCTTCCGCCAGGCCGCCGACAGTGGCATCGTCATCAATGCTCACCGCATCAACCGCGGGCAGATGCCTGTCCTCAACCAATTTGACGATTTTTACTTCTTCTCCAAAAAAGAGCCACAGGAGGCCGCAGAAATACTCGTGGACATCGTGCAGCACCGCATTCCACTCAAGTTTGGATTGGACCCGGTGGATGACGTACAGGTGCTGTCGCCGATGTACCGGGGCACGTGTGGGGTGGCCAACCTCAATACCCGCCTGCAGGAAGCCCTCAACCCCGCCTCTCCGCGCAAGGCCGAGCGGCGGCTGGGCGGGCGGGCCTTCCGCGTTGGCGACAAGGTGATGCAGGTGCGCAACAACTATGATAAGAACACCTATAACGGAGACATTGGCCGGGTGACGAGGATAGACCCGGTTGAGCAAACACTGGTGGTGACAATAGATGGCCGGCCGATACTCTACGACTGGGGCGAGAGCGACGAACTGGTGCACGCCTTTGCCGTGTCGGTTCACAAGTCGCAAGGCTCAGAGTACACCGCGGTGGTGATGCCAGTGCTGACCCAGCACTATTTGATGCTACAGCGCAACCTGCTTTACACCGGTATCACACGAGCCAAACAACTGGTCGTGCTGGTGGGGACGCGGCGGGCGATCGGGATCGCCGTGCACAACGACAAGGTGCGGGAACGACACTCGGGGCTGAGAGTGCGGCTGCACAAAGCCCAGTCCAATTACGAGCCGTCTTTGAACACCAGCGGGAAGTAATAACGCAGCGGCTTGATCTCCAGCCAGACCGCTCGCTCCCACTCGCCCCCCGTTCCATCATCCACAAAGACCTGGTCGTAGACCCAACCGTGATATAGTTCTGGAGGGGCAGAGGCCTGGTAGGTGATGGTGACAGCCTCTCCCACGCCGACTATTCCCTCCCACGCTACGCTGTTATCGGCCTCCAACACGGTGCCCACGCCACCGGAGGAGGCGGAACCGGGCACCAACGTCATCCCCGAGGAAAGTGTGTTGGAGATGGTCGCTGTAGATGCATCGGCGACGCCGGTGTTGCGCAGCGCCAGAGTGCAGGTGACGATCGCTCCAGGCCACGCAGGAGAAGGAGTGCACGAAAAGGCCGACAAGGGGAGATCCGGCGCGCCCACCCGCACGACGGCGGCGCGGTGGAAATGGGTGGCGTGATCATCCAGCCCCAAGCGAGCAGTATTGAGGATGGCTGTGCCGGCCGGCAGACCCGTCGCGACAGTGGCGCGATATGTAAAGGTGACAGCCAGACCGGGGTCAAGAGACCCGCTCCACGAGAGACGGCGGGTGACCGGATCATAACTGCCAGGGCCGGTGACGCTGCCGGGAACGAGAGTCAGGCTGACCGGCAGGGTGTTGGAGAGCGACGCACTGATCGTCTCCGGGCCATCGTTGCGCAGGAGTGCGGTATAGGTGAGCGTATCACCACCAGAGACCGCGCCCCGGTCGGGGGCGAAAGTCGAGCCGCCCAGCCAACTCAGCCACCCGGCGATACGCTCCATCACCTCGGCCCGCCCCGTTTCCGGCAGTGTCTCAAAGGGGAAGGAGAAAAAGACCGTCTTGTGGTCCCCCTCCTGCCGCGCCAGCGCAATGGGCTGGCGTGCCTGCTCGCGGAATGAGACTGCCGTGCCGGGAGTGGGCACAAGCGCGTCGGACCAGTTGCGGAAGGGATAGACCAGTGAGTAGGGCCCCAACCGGTCGCCGATGAGACTCTCCGGCACACCTTGCGCCAGTGTCGGCGTCACATCCTCGGTATAGGTCAGCACGCCCAGATAGTCCCGGCTGAAATCGCTACCAGAGTGGTAGTACAAATAATCCTGGGCAGAGAGAAACAACCTTCCGCCACCATCCAGATAATCCGCCAGCGTCGCCTCTTCCTCATCGGTCAGCGGAGCATACCAGTCGTAGCCGGTAAACCAGAGAACGATGGGGTAACGTTGTAGAATGTCCAGCGAGGGACTGCCATCCGATGTCTCGCCGTAGGCCCATCCAGTACGCCAGTAATCGTAGGGGAAATCGCCAGATGCCAACGCTTCTTCGTATTTGGCCTCCTGATCGTACCAGCGGTCGTCGTCCACCAGCAGCACAGGGGCGGGCACCTTGGTCGTGAGGATGGCGCTCGGCATCAGCGTGGGCGAGAGCGATGAGCGAGCAGTGAGTGTAACGGTGTCGCGAGTGTCCCAGGTGGCGGCGGCAGGAATGGTGACGCTGAGGACGACAGTGGCCGAGGCGCAGGGAGACAGAACAAGTGACGGGGGGCTCAGTTGCGTAGTCCACGCTGCGCCGTCCAGCAAGAGACTGACATTGTCCACGGTTCCTCCCTGGCCCATGTGGCGCACCCGCAGCGTGTGGGTGACAACAGTGCCGGGGAGACCGATCCGCGTCTGGGAGGAGGGGGTCAATTCTAGCCCTGTATCCGGCGGCGAGGAGGTCAGCCAGTCCAGTGACCGGCTCATCACTTCCCGCCGGGCGTCCGAGGCGTTGATGCCCTCAAAGCCAAAGGAGAGATAGATCACACGATAGTCCAGGCACGTGCCGACACGCACTCCGCCACACTCGCCTTCCTGGTAGACCAGCACCGGGGCCGCCGCATCGGGATCGGAGACGGCAACCTCGTCGGGGTAAGCCTGGTTATCGGCGCCACCCGCGCCGGTGATGGTCAGCGTCAGCCCGGCGAACAGATCTCCCTCCAGCCCATCCAATACCCGCGTTGGCGCGTCGTCACTGACATAGTCGGCCTTGAGATATTCATTGTAGTAAGAATCCCAATAACCTATCACACCACCGCCATCCCAGAAGCCCACGTCCTGGCCGGTCAGCAGCAGCCGCCCGCCGCCGTCCAGGTAGCCAACGATGGCGTTCTGGGCGCCGATGAAACCCGGCGCATCCTTGGGAGCCGACCAGATGACAATGTCGTAGGGAGCCAGGTCATCTGCAGTTGGAACATCACCAGGCAGGTATTGGACGGTCCACTCGTCGTAGGCGTAGGTCAATTCGTCCAGCGCCTGGCGAAAGTATTCGACCTCACTCTCATAGTGCCAGCGGCCGCTGTCCACCAGCAGGATGGAAGGTGCAGGGGGCAAAGAAAAGTCGGCGTCGGTGACACCGCCGTCATCAACGTGCACGGTCTGGGTGACGATGCGGTAGCCCAGGCTGCGGGCGCGGACGATGTAATCGCCGGACGGCAGGGCAAAGGTGTACTGGCTGGCGATGGTCTCAACGGGGGTGTCCAAAACAGTCACAACAGCCGTGACCGGGTCGCCGGTGACCGCATCGGTGACGGCTCCGCGCAGCGTACCGGTGGGTAGGGCAGTCAGGGAGAGGTTCACCATGGTCGTCGTGTCAGTCGCCACCACGACTCCCCAGATAGTGACCGGGTCATAGCCAAAGGCGGAGGCGGTCACATCATAGGAGGTGGGAGCCAGTGCCAGGAGATAGGCTCCGTCATCACCGGTGATAGTCGTTCCACCGCCGCCTCCGCCGTGAGGCAAAGCAGCAACAGTCGCCCCGGCCACAGGCGCGCCATCCCCGCCCCGTGTCACAGTTCCAGTGACAAAGCCAGGATGAGCGACGGCGGACACAGCGGCGAAACTATCTACCCGCCCCCATCCGCTGTCGTTATTTGGCACCGAGATGGTGATGGGAACGGCGGTACTGGTGATAATGTATGCAGAGTGGGCGATGCTCAGCGTGGGGCTGACCGAACGCAGGAGAGCGACAATGCCGGCGACGTGGGGAGCGGCCATTGAGGTGCCATTCTTCTCGCCGTATGCTCCACCGGGCAAGGCAGAGCGCACAATCACGCCCGGCGCGACGACGTGAGGGCGAATCTCGCCCCACGGCGACGGGCCACGGCTGGAGAAGTAGGCCACCCCATCATCGGCATCGCTAGCGCCGATGGCGAACGCCTCCGGCAGAGAAGCCGGTGAGCCGACGGTACCCCCGCCCGGGCCGTCGTTGCCATTGGAGAAGACAGCGAAAATCCCCGCCGCCTTTAGCGCCTGCAGATCGGCCTGGAAGGTGGTCAGGTACCCGTTGGAACTGCCCCAGGAGCAATTGATCACGTCGGGGGCCTGAGCAGGGTCGCCACCGGGGGCCAGGAGCCACTGCAAGCCCTCGTGGATCCAGGAATCGTAACCGTATCCTTGATTGCTGAGCACTTTGACCGCAATCCAGCGCGCTCCTGGTGCCACGCCGATGCCGTCCTGTCCGGCGATAGTGCCCAGCGTATGGCTGCCGTGCCCGTGACCGTCTACCGGGTAAAGCGCGCCTCCGTTGGTGGCGTCGTGCCAACTGTAGGTATGGTTGGCCAGGCCGTGGGGGTTGTAACCCCGGTAGTTGGCCTGCAGGGCCGGATGGAGCCAATCCACCCCCGTGTCCACCCCGGCCACGACTGTCCCGGTGCCACTGATGTGCAACGTGTGCCAGACGTCGTCGGCGCGGATGTGGGCGACGCCCCACTCAATGGATTGCGGGTTGCCGATTGCCGATAGCCGATTTGGGATTTGGGACTTGGGGTTTGGGATTTCGCCGGTGAGCCACTGGCGATAGTGGTCGAGGTGGACGGCGGCGACTTCTGGGCGGGCGGCGAGGGCAAAGACGGTGTCGCGATCGGCGTGGACCGCGATGCCATTGACGACCCAGAATGGAGTGTAGGAGTGAACTGCACCAACGGCGCGAGCACCGGCCAGGTAGGCTCGCAGAGAGGCTTGAGAGCGGGCCGCGGTCGCTTGCAACTCCCCGACGACGCGGAAGCGGGCCGCGGTCACGTTCAGAGCACCAACGGCCGCCGCTTGGGGATCGGCCTGCTCGTGCAGGTGCACGATGACACGGAAAGGCTCATCGGGCTTGGCCGTCAGCAAGACCCGCAGCAAGTCCGGCTCAATGGAGCCATTCTCCGCCTCAACTCTCCCCGGTGAGGAGGAAGGAGGTGTGGCAAGTGCCCACGCCGGGATGACATCCTCTGTGACATCCTCTGGAAGAGAAATTGGCGGGCGCGGGGGTATTACCTGCCCAGTAACTGCACTGCTGCGGATCGCCAGCAGCGTGAGCACCAGCGCAAGTACCGTAAGGTTGCGGTTGACTTTCACGACAATTGCTATTATAACAGACTCTATAGACTAGGACAATCACATGGAGGTACTAACATGCTAACTGATAAATTGTCACGGGTATCTATCGCCCATCTGCCCACGCCACTGGAACCGCTGCCCCGCCTGACGGCACAACTGGACGGGCCGGAGGTGTGGATCAAGCGGGATGACCAGACAGGGTTGGCGACAGGGGGAAACAAGGCCCGCAAGTTGGAATACCTGGTGGCCGAGGCACTGGCGCAAGGGGCCGACACGCTCATCACCGCCGGCGCGGCCCAGTCCAACCACGCCCGCCAGACAGCGGCGGCCGCCGCCAGGTTCGGCCTGGGACGCATGCTGGTGCTGCGGGGGGAAGAGCCGTCGCAGGTGCAGGGTAACCTGCTCCTGGACCAGTTGCTGGGCGCGGAGGTGTATTGGGCGGGCAATCTGCCGCTGCCTGAGGCGATGGTCCAGGTGGCCGAGGAGGCCCGGGCAGCGGGCCATTCTCCCTACATCGTCCCATACGGCGGGAGCAACGCCATTGGAGCCAGTGGTTACGTGGCGGCGATGGAGGAGTTGCTGGCACAGAGCGCGGAGCGGGACAAACGGTTCGATCATATCGTGCTGGCCTCATCCAGTGGCGGCACGCAGGCAGGGCTGGCGGTGGGAGCGCGGGCGCTGGGGTACGAGGGGCACATCCTGGGCATCAGCGTGGACCCACGGACTGAAGTGCTGACGCACACGCTGGCAGGATTGGCGACCGCCACGGCGGATCATCTGGAGTTGGGTCTCACTTTCGCCCCAGAGGACTTTGGCGTGAACGACGACTACCTGGGCGGCGGGTACGGCATAGTGGGGGAATTGGAACGGGAGGCCATCCGCATCATGGCCCGCACCGAGGGGGTGTTGCTCGACCCCGTCTACACCGGACGGGCCTTTGGGGGCCTGCTGGACATGATCCGCCGTGACGTCTTCGCTCCCGGCGAGCGGGTGCTCTTCTGGCACACCGGCGGGACGACGGGGTTGTTTGGGTATGGGAACAAGGCGCTCTGACCACCAATGTACCCAACTGCGGCACTTGCATTTGGGATAAAATTGTGATATTCTTTGGGCTGGCGGTCACAAGGCACGGAATCGAAGGCTCAGACATGGCAGAGGCAAAATATGCCTGAATGCATTGTTTGCAAAGGGTACTATGAGATGGGGCGGCCCTGCAAGCGCTGTGGTTCGGACAACACACCGTGGGTAAAGTGGCATGCATCCGAGCCGGTTGAGCAAGGAGGGCTTCGGGGGTTGCTCCGCTTTGCAGAGCCGCATTTATACGCACCGTTCCTTATAGCCATTGTAGCACTCGGTTTCGGCCTGATGGGCATAGCGGGTCTGTGGAGAGGGGTCAATCTAGCGACGCGATTGTTGGCAACGGCGGTAACCGTGGGGGGCTGTCTGGTCATTATCCAGGGGGTATATGAGAGACGGCATGGGCTGCGTGAAACCGAACTGCTGGCGCGGGTAAGGACTGGGAAACTCGGGGAGAGAACGAGAATACGACTCAGCGCACAATTAAAAACCATATTGACCCCAGCGCTGGTTGTAGGGCTGATGCTGCTCCTGCCCTACGCGCTTGTACAGTCCGCGACACTGTGGGATTTATCAGAGTGGCTGCTCCTCGAACACGAGGACCCACCTCCTCCTGTCGAGGATGAAGTAGATTTCAAAAGCAAAGTGATACGCGCCTGGCCCTTGATCTGTATGGGAGGATATACCGGCTTCTTCCTCTCACTGGCCTATTCTTCCTCAATGATGCTAGCGCGGCGGTACGTCAGACGTATAAACCAAGTGCTTCCACATCCCATCTTCTTGCAAGACGAGAAACTGGCACATATCGTACGGAAGGAAGCCGAAGTCGAATTAGGCCGGATTGATCCCAAGAATCCAAACGTGGTAAACTATCTGGGTTATGTAAAGTATGAGGAAGAGACCGATCCACGAATCCTTCACCTCGCCCCGAATGTGGACGTGTTAACTACCGCGGCAGGAGGCGGTTCATCATCACCACGTGTCGAGATGTGGGGCCAAGCCGCCACCTGGGTCTGGGACGAACTGGAGCGCACCGAAGACGGCGGCATTAAGATGAAAGTCGCTCGCCAGGAGATGTATCAACTGCCCGAGCAAACTAAGGGGTCAGACCGCCGTCCCATCCCGCGAGTGCGCTACGTCGTGCGCGCAGACCCCTGGGGGCACGTCATCCAGATTGCCCGTACCGTGGCGGAAGCGCCAAAGAAACACCCGTGAATAGCGTCTGCGCGTGCAGACGCTGCTGCAGAGGCAGGCCACAACGAGGAACGTACTAATGAAGAAAGCAAAAGCCGACTCGTCTTTTCCATCTTCTCTACCTATACTTTTTGCCGTTGTCATCTTGATCACCGGAATATTACTCTTTGCCATGGCCTGGACTCTCCAGATATCCTGGCTTGTGTTCGCGGCTATCTGCCTCATCGCCTGGGCACTGGTTCCCCTACTGTTGTGCCTCCTCTTATATCTGTGGCTGGAGAAACAACTCATTGCTGCATTGCTGAGTTTCGCGTGGTTCTGCTGGTACGTCGCTGGCGTTATACGCCATGGAAAAGGTGGAATGGGAGTACTGGTGCCCGCTACGCTGCTCCCTGCCGGCCTGCTCCTTGGAATTGGTCTCTGGCTCGTGGCAGGCTATCTTCTGCCCCCTTCAGCCCGTGACCAGCGGTGGAAGACCCTACGCTGTCTGTTCACCTTTACCATCGGGACGAACTATCCCTATTACGTCATCGTGGATGCGGCAGATGAGGAAGAAAGACTGGTTAAACGAGTGGATGGTAAGTCCGCCAAACGCTTTATCTCTAACGAGGAGTACGACATCGCAGGCCCCGGCCTGGTGCTCAGTGGCTGCGACTATGCCGTCGTCATCACCGACGGCCTAAAGTTCAAAGGCGCTAAAGGGCCCGGTGTGGTATTCACCGGCCGCTACGACCAGCCCGTACAGACGATTGACCTGCGCCCCCAGTTGCGCTCTCTCCAGGTAGAAGCGCTGACGAAAGATGGCATCGCCGTCAGAGTGCCGACCTTTGCTCCCTGCCAGATAGAGGCCGGAGGAGAGCAACCATCCCTGGGCAGACCGTTCCCCTACCGCAAGAGCGCTGTCTTCAAAGCCTTTTACGCCCAGAAACTGGAACACTTGCCAGAGGGCACAAAACAACGCAAGTGGTACGAGTTACCGGAGATGGCGGCCAGGCGAGCCGTGCAAAGCATCATCGCCAGATATACGTTCGATGAACTATGCGCGCCTTACGACCTCTCCGAACCGGAAAAAGACCCACGCTCCAGGATCGCTGCGGAACTGACGGAGCAACTGCAAAGGGAGTTAACGCCACTCGGCATCCACATTTTAGGTGGCGGTATCGGCAATCTGCTCCCCGTGGACGAGGCTGTGCTCCAGCAACGCACCGCGAGCTGGCAGGCCGACTGGACGCGCAAGATCATGCTCAGACAGGCGGAGGGGGAGGCAGGACGACGGCGTTTGGTGGAGCAGGCCCGGGCAGATGCCCAGACCTCAATGATCCTGGCCCTCGGTAAGCGCATAGAACAACTAGGGGCCACCCAGACGGCCGTGCCGGCCGAAGAGATCGCCGACTGGTTTCTCGAGATTCTACAGGAGATGGCCAAACGTCCGTTGGTGCGGCGACTGTTGCCGGAGGATACAGAGAGGATCATGGAACGTATCAGTGGAGCGGTCCAGTGAAACAGGAGACAGGGTCACCGGAGTCTCACAGAAAGAACAGGGGCAAAACCTCATCTGGGTCTGGATATATGCTCCGCATAGTGCTGCTGGGGCTCGTCATCTTGATCATCACGCTTCTCGGCACGTTGGGGGAGGTAGGAGCGCGGGGCACAACCACGCCTGACATCGCCGCTGATTTCCTCAACAATGGGGACTGGTGGAGGCCAGTCCTCTTTTCACTCGTGATCGTGCGTAATACATTTCTGGCTGTGCTGGTGCTGATTCTCGTCCCCCTGCTGGCGAGCCGTTTCATACACGCCCTGTATGCCACACATAGTTTGCGCGAAGCACACACCTTCCTCCATCGGTGTGTGTTCGGTCTCACGAGGCCCAGGCCATACCTGTTGGTAAAAGAAGGGCACATTGACAAGGGGAAGGACAGTCTCCTGGATCGGCTGGGTGGGCCGGGTAACGTGGCCATCTTTGGCGATAGCGCAGCGGTGCTGGAGCGAGGCGGCCATCTGACGCGGGTACTTGGCCCGGGGTTCCATTCCCTCGAACGTTTTGAGAAAATCTGGGAGACCATTGACCTGCGCCCCCAGCGTTGGGTCCACAAGGTCGAGGCCATGACCAAGGAGGGCATACGCGTCGCTTGTGACGCTGACATCACGTTCAAAATAAACAGCGGAGGCCAGCCACCGACAGAAAAAAAGCCTTATCCTTTTACAAAAGAGGCGGTGTTCAGAGCGGCCACGAGCACCTGGGTCCACGAGCCGGACCAGGAAGCCTGGAAGATGAAATGGCCGGCGCTGATAGTCGTCGGTGAGGCCACCGGCATTCTGCGCAGCATCATCTCCAGGTACCGGCTCGACTGGCTCATCGCGCCGTCCAGGCCCGGGAACACGCCCCCCCGGCAGGCCATACGGGAGGAGTTGGAAAACAAACTGCACAGCAGCGCTGGCAGCCTGGGCGCTGAAATCATCAAAGTGGAACTAGGCGAAATTGAGGTCAGTGAGAAGGTCTCCCAGCAGTGGATCAAAGCCTGGCAGTCGGATTGGCAGCGGGAAGCGGTGTTACAACAGGCAGAGGGGGAGGCGGAACTGGCCCGCCTGGAAGCGGCAGAGGTGCAGGCGCAGGCAGAGATGATCCTGATGATCACACAGGCACTCCAACCTCTGATCAGCGCCGAGGAGCAGGTATCGCCCTATCGCGTCGCCGTGCGCTTCATCGAAACGTTACGCTGGATGTTATACGATCCTCGGAGCCGGGGTTTCCTGCCTCCCGAAACGATGAACACTTTGACGCTACTGCAAAACAAGGTCACCGAGAAGCAGGAGGAAACATGATCAACGTATCCCCGCATCCCACCCCGGCAGGACTCTCGTGGTGCGACGAGTTATCACCGCCCGTCCGGGACCTGCTGAAAAAGGCACTCGATTCTGGGTCGAAAGGCGAGTGGGCCCGGGCCGAGAGTTGCGCGCTCGACGCCAGGGACGCGAGCGAAAAATCGGGCGACCAGGTGGGGTACGCGGCGGCCCTGCTCCACCTGGCGGACGTATACCGCGAGGGGGACAGACCCGGCCCGGCGCAGACCTACTATGAGGAAGCACAAACAATTTTCCACCGCCAGCCTCCCCGCGTCCAGCGCCAGAACGAAGCCGCCGCGACCTACGGCCTGGGACTGACGCACCAGGCCCTGGGCGACGCTATCGAAGCCCTGAGTTGTCATCAGGCCGCGCTCGACCTGTTCGAAGATGCTCGCAAGCACTGGGCCACGCGCAACGACAAGGCACGGGTCAAAGCCTGCCAGCAAGCCCGCCAGCGGATCGAGGGTCTCATCACGGACATTATGGAAGAACGCACCAGCAGGCCCGCCCGCCTGCCGGTTTTCCCCATCTGGCGGCTGGACGGTGCAGGGGCTCCCTTTGTGGAGAGCGCCAACCTCCAGGGGTATTTTACGGTGGACCGGGTGCTGATCAACGGGGCTGCTTACCGGCTCCATCTGCTCCCCGGCCGGTCCGCCGACCTTCCGGCGGTCGGCGCCGGCAAGGTGAACCATTTCGCCTTGCCCGTACCGGAGGATGGGTGGGCAGTTCCAGAGGCCCGGGTTGGGGATTACGTGCTCATTCGCCAGCAATGGTGGGTAGACGAGGAAAAAGCAGGGGTCGTGTGGGAACCTGGTAGCGGGTGGGGCGCGGGTGACTTTAAGCGCGGGCGCGACGGCAGAATCAGGTTCCACCACCGCCCGCCCCAAGTCATTGGCGGCGCTCCATCCACGCCGGGCGACTTGACCGGCAAGCCAAAGGGTTATATCATCGCGCTGCTCAAGCCGGAAGGATAGAGATCATAACACCCTGGAGAATGATAATAACCTTTGGTGCTAGTTTCACAAACTGAACTCGGCAATAGAAAGATGAACCATACCCAAGTCATCGGGTTCAAGCCCGTGCCATTGAACCAGTATGTTGAACAAGGCCATAGTGTAACCC
>JAXHUO010000032.1:0-54800 GCA_034189605.1 Chloroflexota bacterium | reverse complement strand
GGGAGGTGGGGGTGAGCGAACGGCATCTCAATTGTGAGAACACCGTTGCGCCCTCTCAGTTGCGCTGTCTCATAGTGGCGCAGAACCAGTATAACAGAGGAACGGCGGCTGGTCAACCTGATTGGCCGTTCGCAGTCAGCAGTGCATTAGAGGCTAGCGGCTGATCCGGCTAGCCTTTTCCTGTTGTGCTTCTGCGCTCCTTGTCATTCTGGCCCTTTCATGTTACACTTTTCGTCTACTTAAACTCATTGTGAGGGAGGCTTATGCACAAGCGTGGGCTGGCTGTAGGAGTGGCAATGGTGGTGATCCTGCTTGCCCTGGGCTCGCCGGGTTGGGCTGCGCCGCGCCTTCAGGCGCGATCGGTCATCACCTACCCGAGCGACGGGATGACCATCAGCGGTGTGGTGGAGGTCGCAGGCATCGCCACCCATCCCAATATTGTCTGGTACGAGGTGGATTATGCGTACGGTGCTGAGCCTACGGGTGAGTCGCAATGGATCCCTTTGGCTCATCTGGAAAACACGCAAGTCGAAGACGGCGTACTAGCCGTCTGGGACACTACTGGCGTGCCCGACGGTTTGTATTGTCTGGCTTTGACAGTCAAGGGACAAGATGATCCGCTGTACTATCAGCAATTTGTCACGCGTCTGACGGTGAACAATGCTCATCCCGTAGAGACGCCACCGCCAGAGACACCCACACCGGAACCGATGCCCACCGCCGTGGTTGGGCCGATGCCTACGCCGGCTCCTGTCGAGCAGCCCGCTACTCCGACACCACGACCATCCCCAACGCCCAGTGAACAGGAGGATGGACAAGTCGCTACGCCTGTTGCGAGCGAGGACGAACGGCTCGGTTTTAATCTCGACGTTGACGCATTGCGCAACGCTTTTTGTGACGGTGGCTCAATCACCGTGTTGCTGTTTGTATTGTGGGGGTTGTACTTGTTGACAAAGGCTGGCATGCGCTGGTTCCTGCGCCAGCGAAGCACGAATCCGCCAGAGTGAGTCGCCGTCTGGGCGGTAGATACGCGGCGCGGAACACGCAGCATAGCCTGCGTGTTCCGTGTTACTCGAGTGTAATGCAAGATGCAGGCCATGGAACACTATCTCATCGTCGGGCTGGGTAATCCAGGCCCTCAATATGTAAAGAATCGGCACAACGTCGGGTTTCGCTGCCTTGAGCGTTTGGCCGCGGCCAATGGCCTGGTCTTCGACAGGCGTCAGAAGCGAGCCCGGGTCGCCCGTGGTACCATCCGTGGGCAGCCGGTCATTCTGGCTCAACCGCAGACATTTATGAATGAGAGTGGGCGCGCGGTTGCACCACTAGCCCGCTTTTACAAGGTGGAACCCGGTTGTCTGCTGGTGATCTATGATGACCTTGACTTACCTCTGGGCGCAGTGCGCTTGCGACCAGAGGGTGGCAGTGGCGGGCACAAAGGGATGCGTTCCATCATTGAGCATCTGGGTAGCCATGATTTCCCTCGCCTGCGCATCGGCGTTGATCGCCCGCCGGGACGGATGGCCCCGGCCGCCTACGTGTTGCAGGATTTCTCGATGGAGGAGAATCCACAGGTGGAGGAGACGCTGGAATGGGCCGTGGCTGCTGTTGAGACCTGGCTGTGCGAGGGGATTAAAGTGGCAATGAGCCGCTACAATCGGGGTGTGAAACGTGGACATCTCGGGCCTACTGGCAGCATTTGAATCGCTCGAGGCTTACCAGACCCTGCGGGAGGACCTGGCGAACGGTGAGACGCCGCCCCCGCTGGGATTGTTGCGTTCTGCCCGCCCTGCTCTGCTGTCTGCGCTCACCCGCGACTTGCAGTGTCCTATATTGCTTATCGCTGGTTCGGTGGAGCGTGCTCAGACGCTGACACTCTCTTTGCGTGATTGGTCTCCTGACCCGGAGTGCGTCCTGCGCTTCCCTGAATCGCTGGTCCTTTTCTACGAGCGCGCTCCCTGGACTGACGAGGCCATCGCGGGCCGCCTGCGTGTTCTCTCGACGCTCTATGACCGCCATTCCTCATCTTATCCTCTGAATGGGGGGGAGTGCATCGTCGTCGCCTCGGCTCGTGCGCTGATGCAGCGCACGCTACCGTTGCGCCAGTTCCGTATCTCTGTTCGCGAGTTCTGCGTGGGCCACACGCTCGACCTGGAACGGGTACTGGGTCTGTGGGCAGGGCTGGGTTACGAGCCGGTCAGTGTCGTGGAGGTTCCCGGCCAATTCAGTCACCGGGGCGGCATCCTCGACATTTTCCCGCCAGCCGACTTGCTGCCTGTGCGTATCGAACTCTTTGGCAACCAGATCGAGTCGCTCCGCCGCTTTGATCCAGCCACTCAACGCTCGCAGGAGCGGGTAGAGTGCGTCACTATCAATCCGGCCCGCGAAGCGCTTCCCCGTCACGGCCCCCGCATCGCCAGTCACGTCGCCGCGCAGTTGACCCGTGATCTGCCATCTGACGTGCGCGCCGAACTGGAAGCCCATCACCGTGATCTGGCTGCTGCCGCACCGTTCCCTGGCCTCGAGTTCTACCTGCCTTACTTTTACACCAGTTCTGCTACGCTGCTGGACTATCTCTCTTCTAGGGCTTTGATCGTCGTGGATGACCCGCAGGAATTGTCGGATGTATGGGCCGGTCTGGAGGGGGAGGCTGTGAACCTGCGGTCCGCTGCCGAGGAGACTGGGACGCTCCCGTCCGACTATCCACTTCCCTACGTCACCTGGGACGAGTGGTCGGAGTGGTTGGCCGACCGGCCTGTCCTTACGTTGGGCCATGGTGACGAGGGCGTACCCGCGCGGCTGGCCGCGTGCTTTACCCCTGGCCCTCACTTTGGAGGCCAACTCAAGCCCGTGCTGGAGCACATCCGCACTGCGTTATCCTTATCCTCCTCTGGATGGAAGGCTGAGGGGAGAGGGCAGATGATCGTCGTCAGCCAGCAGGCCCGCCGTCTGGCTGAACTGTGGGGCCAGGAGCATGGCTATGTCTCTCCATTCGAGGAACTGCGCCAGCCACCGCAGACTCCACTTACTTTCATCCAGGGTGCTCTTGACGAAGGCTGGATTCTCCATCTCTCTCCTTCTCCATCTGTTGCATATTCATCTATTCACTTGCTCACAGATTCAGAGATCTTTGGCTGGCGTCGTCCGCAGCCTCGGCGCTCCACCCATCGCCGCAGGGTAGCCCCTGAGACTTATTTTGCCGATCTCACTCCTGGTGATTTCGTCGTCCACGTCGAGTATGGCATAGGTATCTTCCGGGGCCTGGTCACACGGGCTCCTGACGGGGTCGAGCACGAGTATCTGCTGGTAGAGTATGAGGGCAACGACCGGCTTTACGTCTCAATCTACCAAGCGGACCGGCTTGGACGCTACATCGGGGCCGGCGACCGGCCGCCGCGCATCAACCGGCTGGGTACGGCGAGGTGGCAGGCTGTCAGATCGCGGGCCAAGCGGGCCGCTGAGGAGGTGGCTCGGGAACTCTTGGAACTCTATGCCGCCCGCGAACTAGCAGTTGGCCATGCTTTTGGCCCAGATGAGCCCTGGCAGGCGGAACTGGAGGCTGCTTTCCCTTACTTTGAGACCAGAGATCAACTCTGTGCCATCGCCGACGTCAAGGCCGATATGGAGAAACCAAGCCCGATGGACCGACTCATCTGTGGCGATGTGGGCTACGGCAAGACCGAGGTGGCGCTGCGGGCTGCTTTCAAGGCAGTGATGGACGGCAAGCAGGTCGCTATTCTGGTGCCGACTACCGTCCTGGCCCAGCAGCACTATGCCACCTTTTGCCAACGGTTGGCTTCTTTCCCGGTTGAGGTGGAGCATCTGTCCCGCTTTCGCTCTCGTGCCGAGCAGCGCAAGATCCTGGGAGGGTTACTCACCGGTCGGGTGGACATCATTATCGGCACTCACCGGTTGCTGCAGAAGGACGTCGCCTTCGCCGACCTGGGCCTGCTGGTCATTGACGAGGAGCAACGTTTCGGCGTCACCCACAAGGAGAGGCTGAAGCGTATGCGCACCGAAGTGGACGTGCTGACAATGACTGCTACTCCCATCCCGCGCACCCTCTACATGTCACTTACTGGTGTTCGTGACATCAGCACTATTGAGACCCCACCGGAAGAGCGATTGCCGGTCACTACCTATGTGGGTGAGTACGATGTTCAATTGGTGCGGCGGGCTATCCTGCGCGAACTGGAGCGGGGGGGGCAGGTCTTTTATGTCCATAACCGTGTGCAGACGATTGAGATGTTGTGTCGCCGGTTGGAACTGCTAGTACCGGAGGCGATCTTTGCTGTGGCCCACGGCCAGATGAGGGAAGGAAGTCTGGAGCGAGTGATGTTACGCTTTGTCGCCGGGGAGATAGACGTGTTGGTCTGCACCAGCATCATTGAGAGCGGCCTAGATATCCCCAATGCCAACACTCTCATCATTGAGCGAGCCGAGCGCTTTGGGCTGGCGCAACTGTACCAATTGCGGGGGCGTGTGGGTCGGGGTGCGCAGCGGGCCTATGCCTACTTCTTTCACAGCCGGTTGGCCAGCCTGACGGTTGAAGCACGCCAGCGGCTGGAGACCATCCGCGAGACAACTGACCTGGGCGCCGGGTACACCATAGCTATGCGAGACCTGGAGATTCGTGGCGCTGGTGACATCCTGGGCACCCGCCAGTCGGGCTACATTGCCGACGTGGGATTCGATCTCTACACCCGACTGCTGGCGCGGGCGGTGCAGGAATTGAGGGCGCAGCGCGACGGCCAGCCTCTGCCCCCGGAACCATTGGGAGGCATCAGGATTGATTTGCCAATACCGGTGCGATTGCCCGGCGACTATGTTCCCGACGTGCGATTGCGCTTGCAGATATATCGCCGCCTGGCGGAACTGGGCTCAATGGCACAGATTGACGGGATGGAGCAGGAGTTGGCGGATCGCTTCGGACCGCTGCCGATAGCGGCGCGGAATCTCGTGTACCAGTTGCGTTTGAAGGCACTGGCGCGCGATGCTGGGGTGGGGACCATCGGCGTCGAGAATGGTCTCCTGGTGCTGCGGTCGGGTGGGGGGGATTACCCCAACCGCCAGAGGCTCCAGCGCACCCTCGGCGAGCGTGTGGTCATCAACCGCCGTGACGTTCGGCTTCCGCTGGAGCGTGGCTGGCGGGAGGAGTTGGTGGTTGTGCTGGAAAGGATGGCCCAGGCGACGGAAGGTTGACGGATGGGGCGGGAGAGGGTATACTGAGAGATAGGATGTATCCAGATGAATATGCGGTGGTTGGCGCCAAGTTTTTGATGAGGAACCGACAGGCTTTTCCATCTCTGGCTACAGGCGGTATGTGCAGGAGGGCGCCGCTTATCGCAATAACTAGGCTGGCCGGCCTCGAAAATAGTTTCTGCTCGCGACGGATCGCCAGATCCGGCGCACGCGGGTCTGACGATCCGCTTCGAGCGTGCAAGCATTTTCGTCCTTGAGGGTGAACATAGTTTATGATGACTGCCCAGGAATAAGCAGACGAATCAGGAGTTGGTACTATGTCTCTCTTACGTGATTTTTCCCTTATCCTTCTCGCCAGCGGGGCGTTCGTTTTGGTCCTGGTTCCTCTGGCATTACTGGGGGGAGCGGTTTATGGCCTGTGGTATCTACAACGGCACGAGAATCTGCCCAGTTGGCTCAAGGTGGCTCAAGCGTACCTGGCGCTGGGCCGGGCCTACGTCGAACTGGCAATGCGGGCTGTGATCCGGCCGATTTTGTCGGTCCATTCCATCCTGGCGCTAGTCAGGGGTTGGTTTGGTGCAATTGCTAAATTGGGAGGTAATAGATGAACTTGCGAACGCGGGTCATGATTATCGGCGGTGTCTTGGGGGCTCTGCTGGGGGTGAGCGCCGCTTACCTGTACCTGCAATCCACCCACATTGAAGTAGACAAAGAGGGCCGAGAGCGGCTGCCCTCCATCCAGCCGGGCAAGGCCCTTACAGCTAGCGTAGGCGTGTTGACTACTCTGAAGCAGGTTTCCGGAATGAGCAAGGCGTAAGCCCATAATGCCTAGGGCGTGGGGATGTAACCCTCAGGCCTCGGTGCCCTCTTCTCTGAGGAGATGTGATAGTTGTGCATCATTGAGATGCGGCAGGCATCCGCGTAGGGCTGCTTGTCACAGTTCTGGGTGTAGTTGGTCTCGTCGTATTGGTTCCGGGAACAGGGGGCAGAGCGTGTGCGTATTACCGTCCCGGCGCGCGATGGCGCCGCGGTGGCTTTCTGAGATGCACAGAGGCTGTGGCTGGAGGAGAAGGGACACGACGTTGTGCTTCGGGTGACAAATGGCTGATAGCCGGTATTCTTTGGCCTCGGCGCAGCAGCCCCAGGGCTGGGAGTCCATCTGGGCTGACCTCGACGCCCTGCCTGAATTCTGGCGTATGCCTGAGCAGGCCGTTGTGGCTTGGGCGGATGTGCTGTGGGAGGCTGGTGGTCGCCAGGTACTTGATCTGGCGAGAATCACACAAAAGGAGGAAGAATCAATGGCACTCAAATTCCCGTCCGATGAATGGATCAAAGAGTTGAGCAATCAACTCAACGCTAGCGAGGTCTACGAAAAGTCGGCTAAAGACTGGGAGGGTGATTTCATCTTCATCGTCGAGCCGGACGACGCCTACGATGGCACCGCCTATCTGTTCCTCGCTCTCTATCACGGCAAGAGCCCTGCTGCTGCGGCGCTGGCAAGCGAGGATGAGCGGGATGTGGAATTTATCCTCCGCGCTCCCTTCAGCAACTGGCGCAAGGTCATCAAGGGTGAGTTGGATGCTATTCAGGGCATGATGACGCGCAAACTAAAGGTGCAGGGCAATTTGATGAAAATTATGCGCTACCCGACGGCAGCCAAAAACCTCGTCGCCTGCTGTGCGCGTGTGCCCACAGACTGGGACTAGCGCATGGTGTGTGCTCTGTGCACGCGCGCACATAACACTCTCAGCCATAAGGTGCAACGCACTTGTCTCTTAGCAAAAGTGCGTTGCACCTGAGTAGTAACCACAGTTCTTGCATAGGCTTGCCCTGTGCCAGTGTAGTGAAGGAGGCTGTCAATGTGGTACTTTGTCTCTCCAGAGATCATCTTCGGTGAGGGGGCGTTGGAGGCCCTCGGTGAGTTGGATGGTCATCGCGCCCTCATCGTCACCGATACCACGTTAGTTCAACTGGGCCTGGTGGACAAGGTGAAGGCTCATCTCAGCCAGGCTGGCATTGAGGTACAGGTTTTCGACGCCGTGGAGCCTGATCCCAGCGTGAAAACAGTGCGCCGGGGAGTGCAGGTGGCGCAGGAGTGCGTGCCTGACTGGATCATTGGCCTGGGCGGTGGCTCCTCGATGGACGCTGCCAAGGCCGTGTGGGTGCTCTACGAGCGACCCGACCTGGATCCTGCCGAGATCAACCCCTTTGTCTCCCTGGGCCTGCGCCAGAAGGCCCGCCTGATCACCATCCCTACTACCAGCGGCACTGGTGCCGAGGTCACTTGGTTTATCGTGCTGACCGACACCGAGGAGCAGCGTAAGATGGGGTTGGGCAGCCGCGAGAACGTCGCCGACATTGCCATTGTGGACCCGGAGATGGCGGCGGGGATGCCGCCCCAACTGACCGCCGACACGGGACTGGATGCGCTGACCCATGCTGTTGAGGGGTATACCTGCACCTGGCACACTGACCTGACCGATGGCTTGTGCCTTAGCGCCGCCCGCCTCGTTTTCGAATACTTGCCCCGTGCCGTGGCCGATGGCTCTGATATGGAGGCCCGCGAGCGGATGCACAACGGGGCCACCTGTGCTGGTCTGGGCTTTGGCAACGCTATGGCCTCGCTGGCTCACGCGATGGGGCACGCGCTGGGCGCAGTGTTTCACGTCCCACACGGCCGCGCTGTGTCTGTCTTTCTCCCGCACACGATCGAGTTCGCCGCTCGCAAAGCGCCCACCCGTTTCGCGGATCTGGCTGCCCTGCTCGGCTGCTCCCAGGCGGGTGATGGGGAGGCAGCGCGGGCATTGGCCGGGCAGATCCGCGACCTGTGCCGCGAGGTTGGCAACCCCACCAGCGTCGCCGGGGCTGGCGTCGAGCGCGTGGCATACGAAGCGCAGTTGGACAAGTTGATAGAGGATGCATTCAACGATACGCAGATGATCACCGCCGCCCGCACTCCCTCCTACGACGATCTGCGCCAACTGTTCCTCTATGCCTACGATGGGCAGCCGGTGGACTTTTAGTCTTTCTGCAAGGGTGCGGTCACTGTACTCTCATCTTACACTGGAGGCAAGTGATGAATGGCTACATGGGCAAAATCCTGCGCGTTGACCTGAGTGCGGGAAGGCTAGACGACGAACCGCTCAACGAGGAATATGCCTATGCCTTCGTCGGCGGTAGCGGATTGGCGGCGCGCTACGTCTACGATATGGTGGATGGTGATACCGATCCGCTGGGGCCGGAAAACCCACTTGTCTTTATGACTGGCCCACTGGTCGGCACGGCTATGCCTTCGGCTGGCCGGTGCAGCGTGTGCGCTCTCTCCCCCCTCACCCGCTTATGGGGCGAATCTAACACAGGTGGTTTCTTTGGCCCCGAACTGCGCTTTGCCGGCTACGATGGTGTAATTATCACCGGGCAGGCCAAGAAGCCGGTGTGGCTCTCCATTGTCGAGGGCCGGGCCGAATTACATGACGCGACCGGCTTGTGGGGTTGTGACTCTTATGAAACACAGGAGCGAGTGCGCGAGGCTATGGGTGAGCCGAAGGCGCGTGTGGCCTGCATCGGCCTGGCGGGCGAAAACCTGGTCAAGATGGCTGCTGTGATGAATGACCATGGGCGCGCCGCCGGGCGAACCGGTATGGGCGCGGTGATGGGATCAAAGAACCTCAAGGCCATCGGAGTGTGCGGCTCTGCCAATATCCCTCTGGGTGACCCAGATGGGTTCAAAGCGGTGGTCAAGGATATCATCGCCAGTTTGGACGAGGACATGACGGCTATGGCGTTCCGGCTGGCTGGTACCGCCAGCGGCGTGGATATGTTACTGATGTACGGTGACATGCCCATCCGCTACTATCAGCAAGGAGAGTGGGAAAACGCGAGCAATCTCTCTGGCGTATTGATGGCGGATCGTTATCTGAACAAGGGCACTGCTTGCTACCGTTGCCCCATCGCCTGTGGCCGCGAGACCCACGCCCCCAACTATGGCCTGGATAAGGTAGACGGCCCCGAGTACGAGACGCTGGGTGCGTTCGGTTCGCTGGCGCTGGTGGATGACCTGGAGGCAGTCATCTACGCTGGTCACCTGTGCAATGTCTATGGCGTGGACACCGTCAGCACTGGCTGCACTATCGCGCTGGCCTGTGAGATGTTAGATCGTGGCATCATCAGCGCGGCGGACACGGGTGGTTTGGAGATCTGCTACGGTAATGTCCAGATGACTCACCGCTTGATCGAGATGATTGCCCGCCGAGATGGCTTTGGCGATGTGCTGGCTGAAGGGAGCGCTGCCCTGGCCGAGCGGTTTGGTGTGCCGGAAATGGCGGTGACCGTCAATCGGCTAGAAGTGCCGATGCACGACCCGCGTGCCTTTGTTGGCATGGCTGTTACTTACGCCCTCTCCCCACGAGGGGCCTGCCATATGGAAGGCGATATGTACAGTGTGGACACAGGCCAGGGGCCACCGTTCGAGTTGGGTGTCACTCCCGGCGACCGCTTCGAGATGACGGAGGAAAAGGGACACATCTCCGCGCGGCATCAGGCGTGGCGCAACCTGTACAATGCGATGATCCTGTGCCAGTTCCAGAACCCCGGTGTCGAACGGGTGCTGGCGGCGCTGAACGGCGTGACGGGGTGGGGCATTGAGGTTGGTGATCTGATGACGCTGGGTAAGCGTATTGTCACATTCAAGCGGATGCTGAATATGCGACGTGGTCTCACCCGCGCCGACGACCGGTTGCCTGACCTGCTGCAACAGCCGCTGGGCAATGGCGGAACCGAGGGAACGGTCCCTGACGTGGGAGTTCTTCTTTCCGGTGCCTACGCCGAGTACGGTTGGGACCCAGAGACGGGCAGGCCCACGCCGGAGACGTTGACCGGGCTGGGCCTGGACTTTGGCTGATATTTGATCTACGTGACGACTTTCCAGAAACCTTAAAATCTCCCCAGGCACTGGACAGAAGTGGAAAAATAGTGTATAATGTGGGCACTTGTGGGGAAAAGTGGGACAAAGTGGGTCACAGCGCTATTGCTCCCATGTGGGGAAATACAACGTTATGTTTCTGGGAGAGTTTGTCCACACCATTGATGATAAAGGGCGGTTGACCATCCCCGCCAGATTCCGGGACGACCTGGAGGGCGGCCTCGTCGTCACCCGTGGGATTGATCGTTGCTTAGCGATCTACCCCATGAAGGCATGGAAGCGACTGGCGAAGAAGGTGAGTGCTTTGCCGATGACCGACCGGAGCGCTCGTGCCTTTCGCCGCCTGGTATTTGCCAACGCCTCTGATTTTATCCCCGACAAGCAGGGTCGCGTGCTTATCCCCCCGCGCTTACGTGAGTATGCCAGTCTCAATGGCGAGGTCGTCGTTACTGGGCTCAATACCTACATTGAGCTGTGGAATCCCGATTCCTGGGGCGAGGAACGCGGGCGCGTAGAGGGAGAAGATGACGTAGATGCTGAGGCATGGGCGGCCCTGGGCATCTAGCCGATATGGGGCTTTGCCGTGCTCTCAGTCGAACGGTCCCGATTTAGTAATTGTGCTAGTGAATCTAATATACCGCGAAAGGGGGAGGTGGGGGGCCACGTCCCTGTCCTTTTCCAAGCGGTGCTTGATGGTCTGCAGGTCAGGCCAGGCGGCCGGCACATAGACGCAACAGTGGGAGGCGGTGGGCATGCGGCGGGGATATTGACGTCCTCGTCCCCTGATGGGTATCTCCTGTGTCTGGATCGGGATCCGGCGGCGGTGGAGACGGCTCGCGCCCGGTTGACCCCCTACGCTGGGCGGGTTGTGTTTGTATGCAGTTCTTTTAGCCGCCTGGCGGAAATCGCGCGCGCGCGTGATTTTTGCCCCGCAGATGGCGTCCTGTTCGATTTGGGACTCTCCTCACTTCAATTGGCCGATTCTACCCGTGGCTTTGCCTTTGGGGTGGATGGACCGCTCGATATGCGCTTCGATCCGACGATGGGTGGGCCTGCTGCTGCTGACCTGGTCAACGAACTCCCGGCAGAGGAACTGGCGTCTCTGTTATACCGGTATGGGGAGGAGAGACAGGCGCGCCGTATCGCGGAGGCGATTGTCGTTGCCCGTCCGCTTCATACGACGAAGGAACTGGCCGTAGTTGTCAAGAGGGTGGCGGGGAGGCACGGGCGCATCCACCCGGCTACGCGCACGTTTCAGGCGCTGCGTATTGCCGTCAACGATGAATTGGCAGCGTTGGAAGCAGCGCTGCCCCAGGCCGTGGATGTGCTTGCGCCTGGCGGCCGGTTGGTGGTGATCAGTTTTCACTCGTTGGAGGATCGGCTAGTGAAACATTTTATGCGCCGGGAGAGCCGTGATTGCATCTGCTCGCCGGATATGCCGGTTTGCACCTGTAATCATAAAGCCACGCTGGGATTGGTCACGCGTAAGCCTGTTCGGCCAACGGCGGACGAAATCGCTGCTAACCCGCGATCTCGCTCGGCTAGGCTGCGGGTAGCGGAGCGGGTGGGGTAGGGGACAGTGAGCAGGGGGCAAGGGTGATGTCTGATTTTATGCAGTGGGTGACGCATGGCATCAAGCGCGGTCGCTTCGAGATGGGCCCGCGCACGGCTCTCTATTTGTTCGCGTTCGTCATGGTACTGACGCTGGTTGTTGCTCTCTACCTGATCCTGGTCAGCCGGACGGCAGCCTGTGGTCGTCACATTGAGCAGTTGCAGGAAGATATATTTCGACTCCAGAGGGAGAATGAGCAACTGGGAGTGGATGTCGCCAGGGCGGGGTCTGTCTCTCGCCTTCGGAAGCGGGCAGCTGAGTTGGGTTTCGTATCGGTTGAGTGGGTAGAGTTTCTGCCGGCGGCAGGGCTGCCGTAGGAGAGTGGGATGGCGGAAGGACCACGACGGCGCTTGCGGTTATTGATCACACTGTTGATCGGTATCCTGTTCGTGATAGTGGCTCGGTTGGCGCAGGTGCAAATTGTGCGCCATCGCTTCTACGAGGAATGGGGTGAGTGGCAGGGCGTGCGGACCATCGTGATGGCCGAGTCACCACGAGGTGTGATACGTGACCGGGATAGTCACTTGCTGGCGGGGAACGCGGTGTTGTATTCCGTTGAGGCAGCCCCTCCTCACATACTGGACACGGAGGTAGCACCAGTGGCCGCTGCGTTGGGGCCGCTGCTGCACCTGCCGGTTGCTCACATTGAGCAGGCGCTAAAAAGTGAGGACAAGTGGGTCTCAATAGCCTCTCCAGTGTCGAAGGAAGTGGGAGAACAGATCGCAGACCTGGGGCTTCGGGGTATCGCTGTTCTGCCACTGTGGGCGCGGGACTATCCTGAGGGTATGCTGGCATCGCACGCACTTGGCTTTTGCAATGTTGAAGGAGCATGTTTCTACGGGGTTGAGGGATTCTACGACACACTGCTGCGACCGGAGCGGGTGGAGTGGGAGGGGCCGGTGGACCTGTACAGCAAGCCGCTTCCCTGGGCTGTGGCTCCTGTCGTGTTGCCTCAGCCGGGGACCGACCTGGTGCTGACGCTCGATCGGACTGTGCAGGCACTGGCCGAAGAGGAACTGGCGCGGTCGGTGCACGAGTACCAGGCTGAGGGTGGTACGATCATTGTGATGGATCCGCGTACCTTTGAGATACTGGCACTCGCCAGTCTGCCCGGTTACGATCCAGGAAGATACCTTGACTTTTTTAACCAAACTCCACCCCCGTTTGATGATCCTGCTGTGAGCCAGCAGTACGAACCGGGATCTGTGTTCAAGGTCCTGACGGTGGCGGCTGCGCTCGATGCAGGGCTTGTGACGCCGGAAACGACTTACTATGACCAAGGCTGGATTGAGGTGGGAGGGCAGATGATCCGGAATGCCTCTCCTCAGCTTTATGGTGAGCAGACGGTGGCCGATGTCATGATCGAGTCTCTCAACGTGGGGGCGGCGTGGTTGAGCACGCAGATGGGGCCTGGTGTCTTTTATCATTACGTGCAGGCGTTCGGCATTGGGCGACCGACGGGGATTGACCTGGCGGGCGAGGTGTCCGGTCAATTATGGTTGCCGGACGATTACGAGCGCTGGCATGACTCGAACCTGGGGACGAATGCTTTTGGGCAAGGAGTAGCGGTGACACCGCTCCAGATGATCGCTGCGGTGGCGACGGTCGCCAACGATGGGGCGCGGCTGCGGCCTCGCATCGTGGCTGAACGCGTCTGGCCTGACGGCACGGTTTCCACGTCCCAGCCAGTGGTTGAGGACCAGGTAATCTCTCCACAGGCGGCGCGCACGTTGATGGAGATAATGGTGCGGGTGGTAGAGGAAGGGGTGGTCCAAGCCAGGGTGGAGGGCTACCGCATCGCGGGCAAGACGGGTACAGCGGAGATTCCCATCCCTGGGGGATATGATAAGGAGGGGACGATTACTTCCTTTGTCGGGTTTGGGCCGGTGCCTGACCCTCAACTCGTCATCCTGGTCAAACTGAATCGGCCACAGACTTCGTCATGGGCTTCCCGTACGGCAGCGCCGGCGTTCCAGAGGTTGGCGGCGCGGCTGTTCGTTGTCCTGGACATTCCGCCCGAGGGTGTGGCGGTGGCGGAGGTGGTAAGGTGAGCGCAAGGACGTTGACACTGGCGGATGTGATCTGGGAGTTGGCAGGAGGCCGGCCGGGGAGACTGGAGCAGCCAATCTCAAAAGCGGTGATTGACTCGCGGCGAGCTGAGCCTGGAGCGTTGTTCTTCGCGCTCAAGGGCGAACACGCCGACGGCCACGATTACGTCGCCGATGCCTTTTCACGTGGTGCTGTGGCGGCGATCGTCGAGCGCGATGTGGCGTTCTCTGGGCTGATGTGGGACTTGACCGACCCGGGCCGGACACTGCCCAGCGATTGGTCGCTACCGTTGGTGCTCAAGACTGCTGGTAGTCTCCAGGCGCTCCAGCAGGTGGCGGCCTTCTGGCGGCGGCAGCACGAACTGCGAGTCGTGGGCATCACTGGTAGCGTGGGCAAGACAACGACGAAAGAACTGGCGGCGGCGGTGCTTGCGCGCCGCTACATCACTCTCAAGAGCGAGGCTAGTTACAACAACGAGATCGGCCTGCCTCTGGCCCTGATGCACCTGACGGATGAGCACAAGTGCGCTGTGCTCGAAATGGGGATGTACGACGTGGGCGAGATCGCTGACCTGGCCCGCATCGCACGACCTCACGTCGGCGTCGTGACCATAATTGGACCAGTACATCTGGAACGGGCCAAGACGATTGAACGCATCGTAAAGGCCAAGACGGAATTGGTCGAGGCGTTGCCACCGGCCCCCGAAGGGGTGGCTATCCTGAACTATGACGATGTGCGCGTGCGAGGGATGGCGCAGGCGACTCGGGCCCGCGTGTTCTACTATGGCCTCTCACCTGAAGCGGACCTGTGGGCCGACCACATCGAAGGGCTGGGGCTGAATGGGATTCGATTTCAACTACATCATGGCGACGAGACGCTGCACGTAAAGATCCCGCTCTTGGGGCGACATTCTGTCCACACTGCGCTGCGGGCGGCAGCGGTGGGGCTGACCGAGGGGCTGACCTGGCAGGAGATTATCGAGGGGTTGCGGGGACCGTCGGCGCAACTGCGGCTGGTGGCGGTGCCAGGGCCAGAGGGCTCTATCATCCTGGATGACACTTATAACGCCAGCCCGGCCTCGACCCTGGCCGCGCTCAACCTGCTGGATGAACTGGATGGGCGCAAGATCGCTGTCCTGGGCGATATGCTGGAACTGGGCGACCACGAACGGGAGGGGCACGAGAAGGTGGGGATGCGGGCATTGGAAGTGGCCGATGTGCTCGTCGCGGTCGGGCCACGAGGGCGGATCATCGGCGAGACGGCGTTACGTTGGGGGATGCCGGACGAACAAGTGCACATTCTGGAAGAGAACGCTAAAGTGGTCGCTCTACTGGAGCCGATGGTGATGGACGGCGACGTGATTCTGGTCAAGGGGTCGCGGGCGATGCGGATGGAAGAAATCGTCAATGCACTAGGGAGAGAGTGATGGATCGTGCGCTCATCTTGGCGAGTCTCTCGTTCCTACTGGCGGTAGTCTGGGGGCCGCTCCTCATTCGCATCCTGCGCCACTATCGCATAGGCAAGCGCATCCGTATTGACGGCCCTCGTAGCCATCAAATCAAACAGGGGACGCCGACGATGGGCGGGCTGATGATTGTCGTTCCAGTACTGATCATTACGGTGGCGCTGAACATCTACAATCTGCTAGGGCGGACGGTGATCGGGTTCTCAATCCTGGTGCCACTAGGGGTTATGCTGGCCTACGCGGTCATCGGTGCGGCGGATGATATCGCTGGCGTGCGTGGGATACGGCGCGGCGAGGGCTACTCGGCTCGGCAGAAACTTTTGTGGGAGGTGCCGCTAACGCTGGCAGTCACAGTGGGTATGCTGGTAATGCGCATGCAGTACGCGGGACAGATGGGCGTGCCGGGGGTACGGCGGATGGTTGACCTGGGCTGGTGGTGGGTGCCTATCGCGGCGTTCTTGATTCTGAGCTCGGCCAATGCGGTCAACCTGACCGATGGGCTGGACGGATTGGCGGGGATCATCGTCGCCAGCGCCTTCGCTGGCTATGGTGTGATTGCCCTGCTGCAGGGGCAGATTTACCTGGTGCGTTTTTGCTTCACGGTGGTGGGGGCGTGCTTTGCCTTTCTGTGGTATAACGCTCACCCGGCGCAGATGTTCATGGGCGACACGGGCAGCCTGGCGCTGGGAGCGACGTTAGGGATAGTGGCGCTGATGACAGGTCAGTGGTTGCTGTTGCCGATGGTGGCCCTGGTTCCGGTGGCTGAGACGCTTTCGGTCATCTTGCAAGTGGCCTATTTCAAGTACACCAAGCGCAGGTTCGGTCAGGGACGGCGATTATTCAAAATGAGCCCTTTGCATAATCACTTTGAATTGCTGGGCTGGTCAGAGACGCAGGTAGTACAGCGTTTCTGGCTGGTGGAACTGCTGGCGGTGATGGCTGGCGTGGCCCTGGCGTTGTGGGGGTCTCCGTAGATGAGCAATTAGGAGGAATGTGATGAAAGTCGGATTGCTGTGGTTTGACGACGATCCACGTAAACAGTTGGAGGAGAAGGTACTGCGGGCGGCGACGCACTATGAGCGCAAGTACGGCCAGTCGCCTAACTTGTGCTTTGTCCATCCCAGTACCTTTAATGGGAATGGGAAGCATGGCCGACTCAAGGCCAATGGAGTGGAAATCCGCACCGGTCGCTCAATCCTGCCGGATCACTTTTGGCTGGGAATCAATGACCAATGAACGCTGACCAATGAATAATCAACGATCATTGTTTGCCATTCGCAATTCGCGGGTGGTGATCCTCGGCCTGGCGCGGCAGGGAACGGCGCTGGCGCGCTTCCTGGCGCTGGCTGGGGCGGAGGTGACAGTCTCTGACTTGCGGGATGAGGCGGCGCTGGCCGGCCATCTGGCGGAGTTGGTGGATCTGCCCATCCATTACGTATTGGGAGAGCATCCGTTCAGCCTGTTGGACGAGGCTGACTTGCTGTGTCTCAGCGGGGGGGTGCCAGTGGATATCCCAATTGTCGTAGAGGCACGGCGACGTTCTATCCCGCTGAGCAACGATGCGCAGATCTTTCTGGAACGGTGTCCGGCTCCGGTCATCGGCATCACCGGTTCGGCCGGTAAGACGACGACGACGGCACTGGTGGGGGAGATGTGCCACGCGGCGGGGTTGTGCGCCTGGGTTGGGGGCAACATCGGTAACCCGCTCATCGCTGATCTGGATCAGATCCAGCCCGACGACTGGGTGGTGATGGAGCTCTCAAGTTTCCAATTAGAGGTGATGGTGACAAGCCCACACATCGCGGCGGTGCTCAACGTCACGCCTAATCACCTGGACCGGCACAAGACGATGGAAGCGTACATTGCTGCCAAGCGTAACATCGTGGCTCATCAGAGGCCGGAGGACTTTGCGCTCCTGGGCTACGACGACGCCAACGCACGGGCATTGGCATTGGATACAGCAGCACACCTGTTCTGGTTCAGTGGTGGGGCCGAGGTGGACGGGGGAGCGTTCAGAACCAATGGTGAGTTGACGCTGCGGCTTTGTGACGTAGACCACGTGATCTGCCATGTCTCAGAGGTGCAATTGCGGGGACGTCACAACTTGCTGAATGTGCTGGCAGCGTCTGCGCTAGCCGGGCTGGCTGGTGTGCCAGTGGAGGCCATGCGCCATGTCGCCACGACCTTCACGGGCGTTGAACATCGGCTGGAGTTGGTGCGCGAACTGAACGGAGTGTACTGGTACGATGATTCTATCGCCACAGCCCCGGAGCGGTCGCTGGCGGCGTTACGCTCGTTTGAGGAGCCTATCGTACTCCTGGCCGGAGGGCGAGACAAGGAACTGCCTTGGGGTGAGTTCGCTGACGAGACGATGCGGCGAGTCCGGCAGTTGATTACTTTTGGCGAATCTGGGCCAATGATCGCACGGGTGGTAGAAGGGGAGATGGCGAGACGGGAAGACAGCGAGACGAGCATAGGATTGGAGGGAGTGACGCAGGTGGGGACGTTGGAGGAGGCGGTTGCGGCAGCCGCGCGGCTTGCCCGTCCGGCTGAGGTTGTGTTGCTTTCACCCGGAGGTACCGGTTTCGATGCCTTCCGCGACTTTGCCGAACGGGGGGATAGGTTTAAGGAGTTGGTGCTGAGGTTGTAGGTCACGGATTGCGGGTGACAGGAAGAAGGAAGGGGGAGGGGATAGGTGGCAGCGGGAACGAAAACACGGCCCGGGCGGGTGTCTGGTGGTCTTGACTTTGACTATGTATTGGTGTTGGCGGTAGCCGGCCTTCTCATCGTCGGGTTGATGATGGTCTACAGCGCGACCTTCGACTGGTCGTATCAGGAGTACCAGAGTTCCTTTCACATCGCGTCACGGCAGTTTCTCTGGGTTGGCCTGGGCCTGGTCGTGCTGGTGGTGGTTGCCGCGGTCCCTTACGATTGGTGGCAGTGGATGGCGATACCGGTTATGGGTTGCGCGTTGTTGTTACTCATCCTGGTGCTCTTTGTAGGGGAGGATCGTTTTGGTGCGCGGCGTGCTTTTTTAAACGGTTCGATTCAGCCTAGCGAACTGGTGAAACTGGCGACCGTGATTTATATCGCGGCCTGGTTGGCCTCCAAGGGTGAGCAAATCTACGATGTGACCTATGGGTTGGTTCCGTTCGCTGTGCTGATCGGTGCGGTAGCCAGCCTGGTCGTGATGCAGCCGGATGTGAGTACGGCGATATTGATCGTGCTGACCGCCCTGGCGATGTTCTTCTTCGCCGGCGCCGATATCTTCCAACTGGCCACAGGCGGCGTCGTTGGTGGCATTACTTTTTTCGTGTTGATCAACCATCTGCCACATGCCAGAAAGCGCCTTGATGGGTATTTGCTGGCCTGGAGCGACCCAACGAGTGTCGGGTATCACATGCGGCAGGTGCTGATCGCGCTGGGCAGTGGTGGTCTGTTCGGCGTGGGGCTGGGGCAGGGGCAGCAGAAACTGAGGTATCTGCCGGCACCACACACCGACAGCATTTTCGCGGTGCTGGGTGAGGAAGTCGGGTTTGTGGGTTGCCTGGTGGTGATAGGGCTGTTCGTGCTCCTGGCCTATCGCGGCTTTAAAATCGCATTGGAGGCATCGGATGCCTTTGCTGCCCTCCTGGCGTGTGGCGTCACGTGTTGGCTGGTTTTTCAGGCCTTGATCAACGTTGCGGTAATGACGGGCCTGATCCCCTTTACCGGGATTGCACTGCCGTTCATCAGTTTTGGTGGCTCTGCGATGGTGGTTTCACTGGCCGGGGTGGGGTTGTTGCTGAGCGTTTCGCGGGGTAGGCGGATTGGCAGGGGTGGGGGTACATCGCCCCTGAAGCGGACGGGGAGAGGAAATGGCCAGCGTGCGAATCTGGATCGCAGGTGGGGGAACCGGGGGACACGTCTATCCCAGCCTGGCCGTCATACAGGCGCTCGTCGCTGAGGAAGAAACTGATACCCCTGACATTCTCTACATCGGTGGGGAGGGGGGCGTCGAGGAACGGCTAGTGGCGCGGGCCGGGTTGCACTTTGCGCGAGTGCCAGCGGGTGGAATGCATGGACTGGCTCCCTGGCGGGCGGCACGGAACTTTGTCAAATTGATGCATGGGTGGAGGACTGCGTACCGGTTAGGACGTAGGGAGCGGCCAGCGGCACTGTTTGCGACCGGGGGATACGCCAGCGTGCCAGTGGCGTTGGCGGCCTGGGCGTTGCGAGTGCCTATCCTGGTTTATCTGCCTGATATTGAGCCAGGTCTGGCAGTGCGCCTTATCGCTCACCTGGCAGCGCGCATAGCGGTGACGGTGGAGGATTCGTGCTCCTACTTCCCGGCTCATAAGGTGGTGGTGACCGGCTACCCGGTGCGGGACGAGTTCCACGGGATTGATCGGGCAGAGGCGCGGGCATCGTTGGGGCTGGATTCGCCAGTGCTGTTGATCTTTGGAGGAAGCCGGGGGGCACGCAGCATCAACCAGGCATTGAGTGAGGTGCTGGAGCAGGTATTGGAACTGACGCAGGTGGTACACGTGAGTGGTGAACTGGATTGGCCATGGGTGTCCGAGCGAAGCGAAACGCTGCCGGCGGCGCTAAAGGCACGCTACCATGTTGTTCCCTACTTGCACGAGATGGGGTCTGCGATGGCTGCGGCGGACCTGGTGGTCTGTCGGGCGGGGGCCTCAACACTAGGCGAGTTGCCCTTTTTCGGGCTTCCCGCGGTGTTGGTGCCATATCCGCACGCCTGGCGCTACCAGCGAGTCAACGCCGAGTGGCTGGCCGGGCGAGGGGCGGCGGTGTACCTGGACGACGAGCGACTGCCCGACGAGTTGTTGCCAACGCTGTCTCGTCTGCTCGGCGATCGGGCAGCGTTGGAGGAGATGGCGGGTCGGATGCAAGCGCTGGAACGCTCTGATGCAGCCTCACGACTGGCAAGCGAGTTGTGGGCACTGGCACGTCGGGGTCTCGAAGGGAGGCTATAGGTGATACCAATATATACGGTCTTTGGTGGTCTGCTATTTCTGTTCGCACTGATCGGCGGCCTGCGTGGCTGGGCAAAGGAATTGATCGCGGCTTTTAGTGTGATCCTGGCGCTATTTGTGGACCACGTGCTGATGCGCTTTGTTCCTGGCGTCGGCCCCCTGATCCTGGGTATGGACCCCGACGCCCAGTTTTACGTGCACAGCACAGTTATCATCGGTGTCGCCATCGCTGGCTATGCCAGCCCGGCTGTTGTGTCGCGCCTGGGGGCCAAGGTGGTGCGGGAGCGGTTGCAAGACCTCTTGCTGGGTTTCGTCATCGGCGCGCTCAATGGCTTTCTGGTTATCGGTAGCCTGTGGAGCCTCTTGGACAGAGCCAATTATGGCCTGATGCCGCCGCAAGCGGTGGCAAAGTTGGATGATCAGGGGCAGACTATCACTGACGAGAAGACGGGCTGGCCGGTGATAGTTTACGACCCTGGGGCGGCAGGCATTGGCGGCATTATGCCGCCCCGTCCAGAGTCGACGTCGGCCAAGATTCTCCCCTACCTCCCGCCAGCGTTGGTTGCGCGATCGGAGGCGGTGCTTTATCTGGCGGTTGCGTTCGCGTTCGTGTTCATCATCATCGTGTTCATCTGACGGCGGGGGCATGGAGATTCCAGCACAGCACGTTCATTTCATCGGCATCGGTGGGGCGGGTCTTTCGGCCATTGCCCGGGTGTTGATGGAGCAGGGGGCAGAGGTCTCTGGCTCTGACGTGGTGCTTTCGCCGGTCGCAGAGGCACTGGCTCGCGATGGGGCCCACGTCTTTGCCAGTCACCGGGCTGAAAATGTGGCCGGTGCAGAGTTGGTGGTCGTCTCGTCGGCTGTGCCGCCGGATAACGTCGAGGTGCAGGCTGCACGGGCAGCGGGCATCCGGGTGTTAAAGCGCCCCGAGTTCCTCGGTCAGATGATGGACGGGCATCTGGGGGTGGCGGTGGCCGGCACGCATGGCAAGACGACGACTACGGCCATGATTGCCTCCATCCTGCTGGAGGCCGGGTGTGACCCGACTTTTGTCGTCGGCGGGGTGATTGCAGGGTTGGGGACGAACGCCCGCGCTGGCGGAGGATCGCTTTTTGTCATTGAGGCGGACGAGTACAACCGCACCTTTCTCAGCCTGACACCCCAGGTGGCGGTGGTGACCATCATTGAGCACGATCACCCGGACTGCTACCCGACTTTTGCCGGGTTCCAGGCCGCATTTGAAGAGTTCGTGGCGCTGCTACCGGGTGATGGGTTGCTGCTGACTGGCTGGGATGACCCGGTGGCGCGGGGACTCGGCGAGCGACGGCGGGCCACAGGGTCGGCGGTGACGTTTTTTGGGTTGGAAAAGGGAGCCGAGTGGCGCGCCGAGGGGTTACGGTCAAACTTTGCCGGAGGTGTGGACTTTCTGGCTGTACATGCGGACGAGGTGCTGGGGTTGGTGCGGCTGCGGGTACCTGGTGCCCATAATGCCTCCAACGCGATGGCAGCCCTGGCGGTGGCGGGTTTTCTCGACATCCCTTTTCGTGTAGCGAGGATTGCGTTGACCGAATTTCGCGGAGTTGGGCGGCGCTTTGAGGTCAAAGGCGATGCTGGCGGCGTGATTGTGGTGGACGACTATGCACATCACCCAACAGAAATCCGGGTCACGCTCGCGGCGGCGCGACAGCGTTTCCCTGACCGATCTCTGTGGGTGGTGTGGCAGCCTCATACGTATAGCCGTACCAAGACGCTCATGGGGGACTTTGTGCAGGCATTTGTTATGGCCGATCATGTCATCGTGTTGCCTATCTACGCCGCCCGCGAGATTGACACGTTGGGTATAAGCAGCGCCGACGTGGTGGCAGCGATGCGGCATCCGGATGTCCGCTGTGCGGGATCATTGGATGAGGCGATGGTGTGGCTAGGTACCGAGGTGCGGCATGGCGATGTGGTGCTGACGTTGGGCGCGGGAGACGGGTACCGGGTGGGTGAGTGGTTGCTCAAAGTATTGGGCAATGAATCAATGACCAATGGTAAGTGACAGGTTCAGAGCGGCTTGGCGTTGGAACGGGGGGCAAGAGGGCAGGGAGACAGGGGGACAAGGAGAGATAGATGAAAGAGACAGGGGATGACGAGAGGGGTAGGCGGCTGGGAGGACGACTGAGGGGTGTGCGGAGGCGGAAACGTGCCCATCGTGGATCCGAGTGTGAGGTGATAGCGACGAAATTGCGGTTAGTGAGGGTCAAGGGGTAAGGTGAGCGCTGATATTGATCTGGATGCTCTGGCGGCGGCGTTGGGACCGCGCGTCCGACGCGATGAACCACTGGCGCACTATACCGCTATGCGCGTCGGTGGCCCGGCCGACTTGTTGATCGTCTGTGAGGGTGTGGACAAAGTGGCCCAGGCGGTGAGACTGGCACGCCGGCACGGTGTGGACTGGCGGTTGCTGGGCGGCGGCTGCAACGTGCTCGTCGCAGACGGTGGGGTGCGCGGGCTGGTCGTCGTCAACCGGGCGGCACACATCGAGTTCGATGGCCCGGTGGCGCGGGCCGAGACGGGTGCGCTGTTGGCCGTGCTGGCCCGTGAGGCGGTTGAGCACGGTCTCGCGGGGTTGGAGTGGGCCGCCGGGCTGCCGGGGACGGTGGGCGGGGCGGTGGTGGGCAACGCGGGCGCTTTCGAGGGGGATGTAGCCGGTGTGTTGCGCAGCGCGACGATATTGGAACCGGATGGCACGGTCGTCGAAAAGCCAGCAGAGTGGTTCTTTTTCGAGTACCGGGGTAGTCGGATCAAGAGCAAAGGAAAGAGGAGAGAGAAGGGAGGAGAGAGCGGGAGGTATGTGGTGCTCGCGGCGACGTTTGGATTGCGGCCGGGCGACCCGCAGATGCTGGCGGCGCGGGCGGGCGAGATTTTAGAGTGGCGCAAGACACGCCATCCGACCGGAGCGACGATGGGCTCGACTTTCGAGAACCCGCCAGGCAGCCACGCCGGGTATCTCATTGAGCAGGCCGGGCTGCAGGGACATCGCATCGGTGGGGCGCAGATTTCAGAGATGCACGGCAACTTTTTTATGAACACCGGCGATGCAACCGCGGCGGACGTGCTGGCACTTGTCGAGCATGCGCGGGCGGAAGTGAAACGATTATTCGGGGTGGAATTGGAGTTGGAAATTGAGTTGCTGGGTTGGTAGATTGGCAAAAAGGAGAGCGTGATGGTACGCAAGACCCGCGTCGGTGTGATTTTTGGCGGCCGGTCAGGTGAGCACGAGGTCAGCCTGGCCTCCGCTCGCTCTGTGATGAGCGCGATGGATGAGGAAAAGTACGAGATTGTGCCCATTGGTATCACAAAGGAGGGGGGCTGGATTGCCTCGGGCGATCCGCTGAGGGCACTGGAGGCAGGTGGCGTGGGCGTGAGCCAGCCCGTTGCGCTGCTGGGTGACCCCTCCCGGCGCGGCCTGATGCGACTCGAGGACACGGAGCAAGCGGTCAAAGCGACGCGGCTGGCGGAACTCGACGTCATCTTTCCTGTCCTGCACGGGCCGTATGGCGAGGATGGCACAGTGCAGGGCCTTTTGGAACTGGCGGGCATTCCCTACGTGGGCGCAGGCGTGATAGGCTCAGCCTTGGGCCTGGACAAGGCGGTTTTTAAAGATGTGATGCGGGCTCATGGCTTGCCGATAACAGACTATCTGCTGATCAAACGAAAAGAGTGGGAGGCGGACCCGGAAGATGTGATGAATCAGTCCGATGCGGCGTTGGGCTACCCGGTCTTTACCAAGCCGGCCAACCTGGGCTCTAGCGTCGGCATCAGCAAGTGCCATGACCGGAAGGGGTTGGCCCGCGGCCTGGCTGAGGCGGCCACTTACGACCGCAAGTTATTGATCGAGATGGCTGTGCCAGCAGCGCGCGAGATTGAGGTCAGCGTCTTGGGTAACGATGACCCCATCGCCTCTGTGCCGGGTGAGATCATCCCCAGCCAGGAGTTTTACAGTTACGAGTCCAAGTACCTTGATGATGGTGATGAGGCGTCGAAACTGCTGATTCCCGCCTCCATCTCGCCGGAGATGATGGAGAGGGTGCGTGACATGGCGGTACGGGCCTATAAAGCGATTGATTGTAATGGGATGGCGCGGGCTGATTTCCTGCTATCCGGTGAGACGGGAGAGTTATACATCAGTGAGTTGAACACGATCCCGGGTTTTACCACTATCAGTATGTATCCCAAGTTGTGGGAGGCCAGTGGTATCCCTTATCCAGAGTTGATTGAGCGCCTGATTAATTTAGCAATCGAGCGGTATCAGGACAAGATGTGTTCGGAGACTGCTTACCAGCCACCAGTCAGTGGCAAATGACAGATGACAAAATCTCGTAAGCAGGGGCGGCAGAAGAAGAAGCGGCGGTTTGAAACGGCGGGTACTGTGGTTTTGGGCCGGGTGCGAGTGAGGCGGGCGCCAAAGGCGTTTCACCATTCGCGATTCGCGATTCGTTATTTGCTGTTGCTCTTGCTGGTGGCGGTGGCGGCAGGGGCTCTATGGCTGGTGCTCGACGACCGTTTCTACATCTACCACACTGACGTGACGGGAGCGGTCCGGGTATCACCAGATGATGTCTTTCGGGCCAGCGGGTTGCCAGGACTGCATATCCTATGGGCGCATCCCGCCGAGATTGAGACCCGTGTTCTGGATGCGTTGCCGACGCTTGAGAGCGTGCAGGCCGTCTGTAACTTACGACCGCCAACACTAGGCGCCAGACTGCCGGTGGCAGCATGCACCATCACCATCGTGGAACGGCAACCGAGAGTGATGTGGGACGAGGATGGTCAGTTATGGTGGATTGACGCCGAGGGGGTCATCTTTTCTGCCTCCTCCTCTCTCTCTACTGTTGGGGGAGGTGAAGAGGGGGCGGATGCCTGGCTGGTGCGAGGGCCGCTGCCACGGGATGGGGATGGTCTATTGGATGAGCGCGTGCGTGTCGCGTTGGCCGAGTTGTGGGTGGCGGGAGCGGATGTGTCGCCGCCGTTTACCTACGTGCCGGGCCGTGGGCTGGTGTTTACCGACGAGCGAGGCTGGCGCGTGATCGTAGGACAGGGCCCGGGAATGGCCGGACGGTTGCAGGTGCTGGAGTGGCTGGCGACCGACTTGGAGGCACGTGGTTTGACGCCCCGGTTTGTGGATGTGCGCTTTTCTGATGCGCCCTACTATTCGCTGACGAACGACTGGTGATCGAGCCCAAAAATCCCCGATGTAAGTCGGGTGGCAAGTCAGTTAGCACAAAGTGAGGCCGACTGTGGAACGCACAATTGTGGGTATTGACATAGGCAGCAGCAAGATATGTACTCTGGTGAGCGAGGTGAACGATGAAGGGGATGTCCGCGTGATTGGCGTGGGCCTGGTTCCATCGCGGGGCATCCGCAAAGGGGTGGTGGTCAACGTGGTGGATGCCACGGCTGCTATCGTGGCCTCAGTCGAAAAAGCCGAGCGTACGTCAGGATACGAGATTGAACGGGCTTACGTGGGTCTCAGTGGTACACACGTCTCTTCGCTCAATAGCCGTGGGGTGGTGGGCATCTCCCGCCGTGAGCATGGCATCACGGTAGAGGACGTGGACCGGGTATTGGATGCTGCGCGTGCCATTGCGGTGCCTCACAACAAGGAGGTCGTGCACGTGATCCCCCGGAGTTACGTGGTGGACGGGCAGGGCGGCGTGCGCGACCCGGTAGGTATGCACGGGTTCCGATTGGAAGTAGAGGCTCACATTGTTACTGGCTCCAGCACCGCGATCCAGAACCTGATCAAGTGTGTGGAAGGGGCCGAGGTGGAGGTGGATGAATTGGTTCTGGCGGGTATAGCCGCTGGCGGCGCTGTGCTGACGGACACCGAGCGTGAGATGGGGGTCGTATTGGCCGATATCGGTGCTGGCACCATTGACATCGCGATCTTTATTGACGGCACGGTGTGGCACACGGTCACGCTGGGGATGGGTAGCGAGTACATCACCGGTGATATCTCTATTGGCCTGCGGCTGCCACCGGCCACCGCCGAGCGAGTCAAGGTGCAACATGGCCATGCCCGTGCGTCTCAGGTGCCACCCGAGGAGCGGTTCACCGTATCGCCCTTCGGCGGAGAGGCGTCTCAGGTGGTGTTGCGCTGGAAACTGGCAGAGATCATCGAAGCGCGAACGGAAGAGATTCTCTCAATGATACAGCAGGAGATCAAGCGCTCCGGGTACGACGGACTGCTGCCGGCTGGAGTCGTGCTGTGCGGTGGCACGGCACAATTATCCGGCATCCAGGAGTTGGGGCGCGATATTCTCGGGTTACCGGTGCGGGTGGGAGCGCCCCGGGAAATTCATGGTTTTGTGGACACGGTTTCCAACCCCGCACATGCGGTAGGTGCCGGGTTGATGGGGTGGGGGATGACGGTGAACACACGCCCCCCGTCGCGAAAGACCAGCCCGAGCGTGGGGAGGCGCTTTCTCAATTGGCTCCGCGTCTTTTTGCCTGGCTGATTGATTATGTAATACGGAATACGCGGCACGTATCACTAAGGAATAAAGAACAGGAGGAATGGAATGAACAAGTCACCACAGATGGAGAGTTTCGCACAAATCCGGGTCATCGGCGTGGGAGGTGGCGGCAGTAACGCTGTCAATCGCATGATCGCCGAAGGGTTGAGCGGTGTTGAATTTGCAGCGGTTAACACTGATGCCCAGGCGCTTATGCTCTCCGATGCGCCCAAGCGAGTGCGCATCGGCGATAAACTGACGCGCGGACTGGGTGTGGGGGGTGACCCGGAAACGGGCCGCAAAGCGGCGGAAGAGTCGGCCGACGAGTTGTACGAGGTTTTGCGTGGCTCCGATATGGTGTTCATCACCGCTGGTATGGGTGGTGGCACCGGCACCGGATCTGCACCGGTCATCGCCCGCATTGCCAAGGAGATAGAGGCGTTGACTATTGGCGTCGTCACCCGTCCTTTCAGTTGGGAGGGTGCTGTGCGGGCAGAGGCAGCGCGGGTAGGGATAGAGCAACTCAAGGAGGCAGTGGACACGCTGATCGTGATTCCCAACGACCGGCTGTTGGAGATTACCGACAAGCGAGTCAGTCTGCAGAGTGCGTTCTCTCTGGCCGACGATGTGCTGCGCCAGGGCATCCAGGGCATCTCGGAACTGATCACCGTGCCTGGTCTGATCAACCTGGACTTTGCCGACGTGCGGACGATCATGTCTGAGGGTGGCGCAGCACTGATGGCTGTTGGACATGCCAACGGCGAGAATCGGGCCATCGAGGCGGCGCAGCAGGCTATTTCCAGCCGGCTCCTGGATATCACGATTGACGGTGCTCGCGGCATTCTCTTCAACATCACTGGAGGGCCGGACCTGAGCCTGTTTGAGGTCAACGAGGCGGCTTCGATTATCAAGCAGACTGCTCACCCCGAGGTGAATCTCATCTTTGGGGCCGTGATTGATGAGAATATGGGTGACGAGATGCGCATCACCGTCATCGCCACCGGCTTTGATAGCACAGAGCCGCGCCCGCGTACAAAGCGGGCAACGTTGGGTGACGCGGTAGAGTTCTCACTGCCCGCTTTCGACAAGGACGATCTAGAGATCCCGGCATTCCTGCGCCGCCGTAGTTAGGTCTGGACGTAGACTGGCGCTGATTCTCGCTGTTTCTTTTATCCGCGAGAATCTGCGCGTATTCGCGTCCCATTCGGCCTGTCGGTTTGAGGCGCAGCGTCGCCAGGATGGTCTAGTCTGTGGAGGCACATCGAATGTGTCTCTACAGCGGCGCACGCTTTGCGCGTGCGCCGCTGTAGATTTGACATGCTGAGGGAGACAGGGTATGCTGATGGCAGAGTTGGGAGGACGTGTGGTGGCTGCCTGCCATCCCCGCAAGAGTTGAATACGAGCGCAGTGGACCGGAGCGCCGGGTGTGGTGCGCGCGTGGAGCGCGACCTGCCCGGCGTTTGTGTGTTCTTGTCAGAGGATTGGCCCACGCTGGCCCCGCCAATCTTAAATTCCATCCTGCCCCAAGATTCTTAAGATAACGTGCTGTGTCCCACTTGTCTACTACGCAGGTGTGTGGTATAATCTACGCGCGAGTGATCCCCCATATGTGGGGGTTTCTGTTTCCTGAGACCCTATATCTGGCATATGTTGTAATCCCCATCTAGTTCGGGAGGGCGGAGTAATGAAGTGTCCCTACTGTGGTAATGCGCGCACGCGGGTGATTGATACGACTCGCAGTGCGTACGGTATACGTCGTCGCCGTGTGTGCAAAGCGTGTGAGCGGCGTTTTAGCACAGTCGAGCGAGCCATTCTGACCACCCCATTGGTTGTCAAGCGCGACGGCCAGCGGGAGGAGTTCAACCACGAGAAGTTGCTCTCAGGCCTGCGTACTGCCTGCGCCAGGCGGCCTGTCTCGGCCGGTGATTTGGAGCGGTTAGTGGATCGGGTCGAGAGTCGCATCCGTCAAATGGGCAAGACCGAAATTCCCAGCCGCGTGATAGGCGATTTGACCATTGAGGAACTAAAGGCACTGGACCCGGTCTCTTACATTCGTTACGCCATCGTCTACCTGGGGCTGGAGGACCTGGAGGCCGTGCGGACCGAGATTGATCATTTGTTGGGAGAACGGGAATAGGGCGGGCATGATTTTTTGAGGAGGCGATTCTAGATATGGCTCAACCAACGGTGGTTTCGTTACCCACGCAGCAGACGAGATCGGAAGTCGAGTTAACTGAAAATGCGCTCGCCGTCCTGCAGCGTCGCTATTTGCGCAAGGGGCATGACGGTCAACCGGTGGAGACGGTCGAGCAGATGTTTCAGCGCGTGGCTTTTCATGTCGCCGCTGTTGAAGAAGAGTGGGGCGGTGACGTGGCGGCGATGGGGGGCATCTTTTACGATCTAATTACCAGCCTGCGCTTTTTGCCCAACTCGCCGACATTCACAGGTGCCGGGACGCCGCTTGCGCAACTGGCCGCGTGTTTTGTATTGCCCATCTCCGATGACATGGGCCGCGAGGAGGACGGCATCTTCCAAACATTACGCGACGCGGCACTCATCCAGCAGACTGGAGGCGGAACGGGCTTTTCTTTCTCCCGCCTGCGTCCCAGGGGGGCGGTGGTACGCAGTAGTGGGGGCCGGGCTACAGGGCCGGTGGGCTTTATGCAGGTCTTTGACGTCGCCTCCGGGATCGTCAGCCAGGGTGGAGCGCGCCGTGGGGCAAATATGGCCGTGCTGCGAGTGGATCACCCCGATATCCGTGAGTTCATCCACTGCAAGAGCAGCGAGAATGCCATCACAAACTTTAATATCTCTGTGGGCGTGACCGATGCCTTTATGAGAGAGGTGGAGGAGGACGGCACGATTGACCTGGTTAATTCCCAGGATGGCGAGACCTGGAAGACTGTGCGGGCGCGAGAGATATTTGACGAAATCGTCGCTGGAGCCTACCGCAACGGGGAGCCGGGCGTTTTGTTCATGGACACGGCCAACCGGGACAATCCGTGTCCGCACCTGGGGGAATATGAGGCGAGTAATCCCTGTGCGGAGCAGTTTTTGTTGCCCTATGAAAACTGTTGCCTGGGATCGGTCAACCTGGCGCGGCACGTGGGCCACGGAGACAACGGTCACTCGGCGGTGGATTGGGAGAATCTGCGTAAGACGGTCGAACTGGCGGTGCGCTTCCTGGACGACGTGATCAATGCCAATGCCTACGTGCCAGCGGTGCCGCAACTCAAGGAGGCAGCCCATCACACCCGCCGTATCGGGCTAGGCATAATGGGGCTGGGTGATTTGCTGTATCACCTGCGGGTACGCTATGGTAGCGAGGAAGCCCAGGAGTTGGCAGCACAGGTGATGGAGTTCATCCGCTACCACGCGATGCGTGCCAGTATCGAGTTGGCGCGGGAGCGCGGGCCGTTCCCCGCGATCCGAGGCAGTATCTACGACCCTGATGACCTGCGTTGGACGCCGCCACAACTCCTGACTCCCTACACGCGGCTGGAGAAGTGGAAGCGGCCGCCTCTGGATTGGGAGGCGATTGCCGCAGGCATCCGGCGCTATGGTATCCATAACGCTGCTCAGACAACTGTGGCCCCGACCGGAACCATCGCCACCGTCTCCGGTTGCGATGCCTATGGCTGCGAGCCGGTCTTTGCGCTGGCATACGTACGCCGTGTGAACGACAATGGCAGTGATCTGAAACTCCAATACGTAAGCCCGCTCTTCTTGCAGGCGTTGAGTGGGCTTGGTCTGGATGATACAGCCCGTGAGCGTATAGTCCAGCAGGTGATGGTGACCGGGAGTTGCCAGGATGTTGAGGATGTGCCTCCCGCAGTGCGCGATGTTTTTGTCGTCGCCGGAGATATTACTACTGAGCAGCATGTGCGCATGCAAGCGGCGCTCCAGGCATTTGTGGACTCGAGTATATCAAAGACGATCAATTTTCCCGCTACAGCCACTCCTGACGATGTGGCTCGGGCTTTCCAACTGGCCTGGAGACTGGGCTGTAAAGGGCTCGCGATCTATGTGACCGGTTCGCGGGAGAAAGTGGTGCTGGAGACAGAGGCAACGCGGCAGGCCAAGAAACAGGATCGGGGGACACAGATGGTGCCCACAACTGTACGGCCTCGTCCACATCACCTGGAGGGCAAGACCTATCGTCTGGGCACACCGCTGGGGACGGCTTACACCACCATTAACGTCAATGGTGATGGCGAGCCATTTGAGGTTTTTCTGAACGTGGGCAAGGCGGGATCGGACACTGCGGCGGTGGCGGAGGCCATTGGACGATTGGTCTCACTCATTCTCCGCGTCCCATCGCCACTTTCAGCGAGACGCCGACTCAAGCAGGTGGTGAGACAATTGAAGGGCATTGGTGGCGGACGACCCCTGGGCTTTGGGCGCGACCGGGTGCAGAGTCTGCCCGATGGCGTGGCGCAGGTGTTGGCTGAGCACCTGGGCATGGTCGAGGCGTCAGGTGAGACGAAGGGGGTTGAGCAACTGTCGCTGTTCCCCACAGGGGATCTGTGCCCGGAGTGCGGACACGCGGCGCTGGTGAACGAGGAGGGCTGCCGGAGGTGTTATGCCTGCGGGCACAGCGAGTGCTGAGTGTGATTATTGTGCTGTCAGTGTTGTGTAGGGGCGCGGTCACCGGGCCCCTATGTCTTTTTCGGATGTGAGTTAGTGGTCTGTGGTTGGCATTCAAGCGGAGCGGCGCGGGCTGTAGACAATTCGTTACCTCTGTGCTAAAATAGTGCAGGTGTATGGGTGTCGAATAGCGTGTGAGGTGAGCGACGTGGGAAACGCAAGCGGTTCCCAAACTCTTGAAAACCCTACTTTTGAACACTCCCAGGGCAGAATGACGCCCTGGGCGTGGATCGTTGTGGCGGCACTTACCGTGACGGCGCTTTTTATGGCTGGGTCTGTCTTTCTGGCCTGGCACACGACACAGGTTCCTTTCCCCGGTCTGTTCACCGAGCCGACCCTGATCGTCAACAATCTGGGCGACTCTACCTGGTCTGGTTACACTGCCGGCCTCTGTTTCCCTGACCATCTGGTCGCCCTCGATGGTCTATTGCTCGAAAGCCCCACGGCATTGATGGGCGTACTGGCACAGTACGAGCCAGGTGACGTGGTCACGCTGACGGTACAAGGCGGAGATGGTGCGCTGCGCGATACCCACGTGCGTCTGGAGTCTCTTCCTATCAACGGACTGACCAGGTTTTTTGTCCTCCCCTGCATCCTGGGGTTGGTCTATCTGGGGATCGGTACCTGGGTCTTCCTGGCGCGGCGGCGCGAGTCCGCTGGGCGCGTGTTTGCGATGCTGTGTGTGATGGTCGCGCTGAGCCTGAGCCCGCTGTTCGACGTTTACACCACACACCGCTTTCCGCAAGTGTGGATTGCTGCCATCTCTCTGGTTGGCAGCGTTGCTATTCATCTGGCACTTGTATTCCCCCAGCGGGCTCGATTTCTCGATCGGTTCCCCTCCCTGCGTTATCTGGCCTATGTGCCGGGTGTGGTCATAGCCCTCATCAACCAGTTCACTGTCTCGAATTTCGATGCGCCTACGGCCTACTTTGATACCTGGTATGCGGCCTTTGCCTTTGGGATTGCAGGCATTGCCGCTATTCTGGTGATGATGGTCTACCGGTGTCGTCGCTCCCAGTCGCCCATCGTACAGGCCCAGGCACGTACCATTCTATGGGGCGGCCTACTGGCCTTTGGCCCGGTAGCGGCCTGGTTCATCATCAGCCGTTACACTGGCGGGGCTTTTCCCCCAATGCTCGTTTTGCCATGGCTTGTTTTGTTCCCTCTGTCTATCGCTTACGCTATCCTGCGCTACCGTCTGTTTGACATCAACATAGTGGTCAGCCGGAGCGTCGCCTATGCGCTGCTGAGCGCTGGCGTGGTGGGGACGTATTTCCTTTCCCTCTACCTGATTAGCCGCGTGTTCGGTGTGACGTTGCAGGCCAGTCATCCTCTCGTCCTGGGCGTCTTTGTCCTGTTGCTGACGCTACTCCTGAACCCAGTTTGGATACGTCTGCAGCGCTCGGTAGATCGAGTCTTTATAGGCAAAGCGGTTGATCATCGTCAGATAGTGCAGCGCTTTGCCAGCCGGCTGACCGAGACCATGGAACTGTCATCAGTTTTGGGTGTTCTGGATGAGACGCTGGAGGCAGCCTGTCGCCTGCGATCTGCTGCCTTGTTTCTATACGATCCGCAGCGCGCGTGCTATGTACCTCACATCGTTGGTAGCAGGCCATTCCCGTCAGTGACTTTCACCCCCGGGGGGGCACTCGCTAATCAGATGCTCGAGCGGCGCGAAAGTGTCTATCTCTACCATGACCGTCCCTTTCCCCCCGCCCTGATGGCTGAGCACGAATCACTGGAGGCTCTGCGTTCTGCTCTATTCATTCCAGTACCGGGCCATGGCTGGCTGACACTGGGGCCCAAGCGCAATGGTATGCCTTTCTCCTCAGACGATCTGGTTACCCTGGAGTCACTTGGTTCCAATGTAGCAATGGTTTTGGAAAGAGCGCATCTCATCAGCGACTTGGAAAGGCGCGTGGTGGAGGTGGATGTGCTGCGTTCAGTTGGGCAAGCGGTCAACTTTACGATGAAGGTAGATGACCTGATGGAGTTGATCTATGCTCAAACCAGCCGCGTGCTTGATACCGGCAACTTTTACATCGCGTTGTACAACCCGGAGAAAGAGACTCTCTCATTCGCTTTTTACGTCGAAGACGATGAGCGATTGCATTCTGACGACGAGTGGTCGGTGGAGATGGGCCTGACCGGTGAGATCATCCGCACAAGGCGCTCCATCGTGACGGATGATTACATCCAGGAATGTATTCGTCGGGATATCACGCCCGGAGGCCGTCCGGGGCGAGCCTGGATGGGGGTGCCGCTCAATGCTGGTGACCAGGTCATCGGGGTGATGAACGTCTCCAGTTTCGATTCCGCTGTGGTCTATTCCGACGAACAGTTGGAGATATTCTCTGCCATTGCCGACCAGGCGGCCGCGATTCTGGATAAAGCACGTCTCTATCGAGAGATGGGGGAACACGCCCGGCAGTTGACTGCTCTTAACGAGGTTGGCAGTGTCATCACTTCGACCTTGGACCTGCAGATAGTGCTGAACTTGATTATGGATAAAGCAGTTGCGCTCCTCCAGGCTGAGGCCGGATCGCTGGTGCTGGTAGACCAGGATACCGGTGAACTGATCTTCGAGGTGACTGCCGGCCCCGGTTCTGTTGATCTGGCGGGCACACGCCTCTCCCCTGGCACTGGGGTCGTGGGCGCGGTGGTTCAGAATGGCAAGCCGGTTATCATCAGGGACGCGCAATCTGACCAGCGTTGGTATCGGGATCTTGATGACAGATTTATTACTCACTCCATCATCGCCGTGCCAATGGTTAGCCGGGGTCACACTATTGGCGTGGTTGAACTGCTCAATCGGCGCGATGGCGTGCCGTTTGACGAGGATGACGAGCGGCTGCTGACGGCGTTTGCAACCAATGCCGCTATTTCCATTGAGAACGCCCGGTTGTTCACCCAGACCGATCAGGCTCTCGCCACGCATGTGGAAGAACTCTCTATGATGCAGCGCATTGACCGGGAACTCAATGCCACCCTGGATTACGACCAGGTGATGAACCTGACATTGGATTGGTCACTGCGCACGACAGGGGCGGACGTCGGGCTCATAGCGGCGGTTGTCGAGACGGAGGATGGCCTGTCTGGTTTGCGCTTCCTGGCCAACCGAGGGTATCCGGAGGATCTGGTCTCCACTCGCGAAGAAGGTATCTGGCCATTGGAGCAGGGAGTAGTCGGACAGGTGATGCAGACCGGCCGGCCTGAACTCGTGGAAGATGTGGAGAATGATCTCAATTACGTGCCGCTAGTACCGGGGATGGTGTCTCAGTTGACAGTGCCCATTTGTTGGAAGGATCAAATCGTTGGCGTCATAGCGTTGGAGTCCTCTCAGAAGGGTTGCCTGAATGATGATGCACTGGAGTTCATCTCTCGCCTGGCCGATCACGCGGCCATTGCCATTGAGAACGCCCGTCTTTTCGAGCAGGTTCACCGTGCCAACGAGGCCAAGACCGAGTTTATCTCCTTCGTCTCCCACGAACTTAAGCAGCCGATGACCTCGATCAAGGGCTACACGGATTTGTTGATTAAAGGAGTCGCTGGCGAACTGACCGACGCGCAGAATAGTTTCCTTGAGACTGTACGATCAAACGTGGAACGCTTGAATACGTTGGTCAGTGACTTGTTGGATATATCACGTATTGAGGGTGGTCGTATACGGTTGGCGTTGATGAGTGTGTCCATTGAGGAAGTGATTGGCGAAGCGCTGCGGGCTACCCAAGGGCAAATCGAGGCCAAACAGCAAGTGTTGGAGATGGAAATCCCGGCTGATTTGGCGCCAGTGAGAGGAGATCGGGATCGGTTGGTGCAAATCCTGACTAATCTGGTGAGCAATGCCTACAAGTACACACCTGCAGAGGGGCGCATTACGATTGGCGCTCAAAGGTGGTCAGATGGGCGAGGTGCTGCTGGGCAAGACGAATTTATCCTGTGTTCGATAGCCGATACTGGCATAGGGATTGCGCCTGAAGATCAGGAGCGCCTCTTTACCAAGTACTTCCGTGCGGATGATCCGACTGTGTCTGGTGTGCCAGGCACCGGGCTGGGACTTGTCATCACCAAGAGCCTGGTGGAGTTGCACGGCGGCGAGATCTGGGTCGAGAGTGAGGTGGGCCAGGGCAGCACTTTCTCATTCACTATTCCCATAGCCCGAGAATAGGGAGCCCTTTGTAGATGCTCAGTCGCTTCTCACGCTTCATATTGCCACAGTCATCACATCGTAGTTGGACGTGATCCGATACCGCGTCAATTCGCGCCCTAGTGCCCCTCACGGTTCTCGGAAACGGGCCTCCAGTTGTTCTAGCAATTCCGCTGCCTCAACCAGTTTGTCCAGTGGGTTCTCCTTGCCCGCAAAGTACCGGTAGTCGCAGGGCATCACATCGAGCGTGTTTACCAGATCTTTGTGTCGGTCTCTCACGGACCCATCGCTGATGCCGTAGAGGGCTGCGATCTCCTGTCGCTTCATTGGATGTAGATTGACCTTGCGCACCGTGTAGTCGAGCGCTGCTGCCCAGGTATCTGGCTTGCGCATGATGAGCGCGTCGCGTCCGAGAGCGATGCGGTACTCCAACCACATCTGGATGGCGGCGCCGATCTCCTCGATGGCTGTTCCTGCCGTGGTCATCTTGTCGGTGAGCAGCAATTCTACATCGTCCATCCCGCTGGCAAAGAGTTGCTCGAAGCGATCCTCCAGTGGCGATTCGGGCTCCAGCCGCATAAAATCAGCCAACGCTCGCAGGGCCTGGTCGAAATCGCCGCTGCGGGCCAATGTCCGTGCCAGGTGAAGTCGGTAATCTGGCTCGTCAGGGACGAGGTGGGCGGCGGCCTCAAAGCACCAGATGGCCTGGTCAACGTCCCATCCCTCGTAGGCCTGAAGACCTTGCTTTTCATAGTCCCTAGCCTTACGACGGTCTCCCATGCTGACTCGTTTCCTTGCCATTGCACGTGCTCCTTCAATGAGGCCGTTATATGTCCCTATCCCGAGTTTGATTATAGCATAGTCATCAAATATGGGCAACGCTAGCCTTTTACAAATCCTTTGCCCGTGCTATAATCTCACTATGTCTGCACGTCAGACTATTGTGCGGATGGGAGGTGGTGATGGAGAAAAGTTGCTATCGCTTAAAAAGTTGCTTGATCGTGCTTGGCCTGCTGCTGCTGGCATGTGGCTGCACTGAGAGTGATGATCAGGGGGCCCTCTTTCAGGACGGCTTTGACAACCCCCGTAGCGGTTGGGGCGCGGACCAGCGCGAGGAGTACAGGCGCGGCTATGATGAAGATGAATACTTTATCGAGCTGTATGAGCCAAACTGGTTCACCTGGGCATGTCCTGGTGAGCAGTTCGATGACGTGAGCATTGAGGCGGATGGCCACTTGTCCTCTGGCTCCCGAGAAAGCCACTTTGGTGTCCTCTGTCGCTGCGTGGATCTGGATAATTTCTATTACTTTGCTATCAGTGCCGATGGCTATTATGCCATTTTCCGGCGCGTGGACGGCGGAGACCTGGATATCCTCACAAGTGATGGCAATGGTATGACTCCCTCTCCCGCCATCAGGAAGGGTGAGCAGAGCAATCACATTCTGGCGATTTGCCAGGGGGATGAGCTGAGCCTGCACGTCAATGGCGAACTGCTAGAAGCGGTTACCGATGACACCCACGCCCAGGGTGACGTAGGGATCGGGGCCGGAAGTGGTTTAGAGGTAGATGTTCGTGTCCAGTTCGATGACTTTGCCGTTACCAGACCGTAGAGCAATGTGTTGCAGACAGCAACAGGTGGGGGTAGAATATGAGAGCGGGTAAACGATTGCTCGTCGTGGCGCTGCTTGTTTTGCTAGTCGCCTGCGGCGGGGAGCAGTTCCCCTGGAGCGACGACTTTTCTGATCCGGCCAGCGGCTGGCAGGCCGAGTCGGATGCCTCTGCGGAGGTTGGGTACTATGAGGGCGTGATGCGTCTTCTGATCCAAGCGCCCAATCGTCTGGCCTGGGCCTCCGCTGGTCGCGAGTTTGCTGACTTTCACCTCACCGTTGAAGCGACCCAGGTCGCTGGCCCGGACGACAACGAGTACGGTATACTGGTGCGTATGCAGGACGCTGATCATTTCTACCGCTTTTCCATCAGTGGCGATGGCTACTACCAGGTCAGCAAGTACAGCGGCGAGGAGTGGGTGGTGTTGGGCGGCGACTGGACACAGTCTGATGCTATCCAGACTGGGACTGCAACAAACTTCCTGGAAGTCGTCTGCCAGGGTACAACGATGACCTTCCTCGTCAATGGCGTGAATCTGACGCAGGTTGAGGACAATAGTTACCACCGGGGCGACGTTGGCCTCTATGCTGGCTCTTTCTTCGAGTCGGGCGTGGAGGTCCACTTTGACGATCTGATCGTGACAGAACCCTAGCGTCCTGGATGACAGAAACCTCTCATATGATGGAATTAGGATACGTGGATTGATGATGGGTTGATGAATGTCTATCTGCAAAGTCTGGGCTGTCGCCTGAACCAGAGTGAGGTCGAGACTCTGGCGCGCCAGTTCGTGGCGACGGGCCACGTCGTCGTAGGCGATCCGGCCCAGGCTGATGTTTGCGTCGTCAACACTTGCGCTGTCACCACCGAAGCAGAACGCAAGTCGCGCCGCTGTGTTCGGGCGTTGGCCCGCGCCAATCCGGAGGCCCGCATTGCTGTTGTTGGTTGCTACGCGACGCTGACGCCCCAGCACTGCGATGCTTTGCCTGGCGTCGCCTGGGTTGTGCCCAACGTCGAGAAGGAGCGGACGGTAGAGATTGTGGCTCCCTCTCTACATAGTCCGCCGATCCGTTCCCCTGCCAGAGAAGACGGAGTCGCCACTTCCCGCTTTGGGGAGGGGTTGAGGAGAAGACGTACTCGTACCTTTGTCAAAGTGCAAGATGGCTGTGACAACCACTGCACTTACTGCATCACCCGCTTGCTACGCGGCTCGGCCCGCAGTTGCCCTGTGGCCAGCGTCGTTGCCAAAGTGCAGGCACTAGGCGAGGCTGGTTACCATGAGGTTGTGCTGACCGGTGTGAATCTGGGTTCCTATGGTCATGACCTGGGGTTACCAGATGGCCTACATATGTTGGTCGAGACTCTGCTGACTCATACCGATTTGCCTCGTATCCGCCTTTCATCGCTGGAACCCTGGGATCTGGACGAAGCGTTCTTTGAACTATGGGAGAGCCCGCGCCTGTGCCGCCAACTCCATCTGCCCTTGCAGTCTGGTTGTGACGAGACGTTGCGTCGTATGGGACGCCGCATAACCACAGCGGAGTTTGACCGTCTGTTGGCGACCGCTCGTGCCATCATTCCTGGCCTGGCCGTGACTACCGACATTCTCGTCGGTTTCCCTGGTGAGGACGAGTTTGCCTTCCGTGCCAGTTGCGATTTTGTGGCGGCGATGGAGTTTGCGCGGCTCCATGTTTTCGCCTACTCCCCGCGGCCAGGTACAGCCGCTACCCGCCTGTCGGATCAAGTGCCGCACTCTGTGCGCCGGGCACGGGCACACGTGATGCGCGAATTGGGTGCCGAGCAAGTATCTCGCTTCAGGCGGAGGTTCGTGGGGCAGGAGATGGAGGTTTTGTGGGAGCAGCGGCGGCACGATGACCGCTGGGTTGGCCTGACCGACAACTACCTGCGGGTGGTCACGCGCGCGGAGGATAATCTGCGCAACCGGCTTACTACTACACGGCTGTTGGCCGTCCAGAGCGACGATCTGATAGGTGAGGTGATTGGATGAGCCGGATAGCGCAGCGCTGCTGCCGAGGGCATCATTCGTCGTCACTGGTCAATCAACCGCTTTATCTGCATTCATCTGTATGTGTACATCTGTTGGGTGGGCGTCCTCTGGGATGGCCGCCCGGATACTCATTAAGCAAGGAGTTAGATTATGTTAGTTAAAGATCGAATGACCTCTGACCCAGTCATTATCACGACCGATACCAGTCTTAAGGATGCGCTGGAAACAGTCCGGAGCAACCCATTCCGCCACTTGCCAGTACTGGATGAGGACGGCAAACTGGTCGGCATTGTGACCGAAAAGAGTCTGGTCTATGCCTCACCTACCTCTGCGAACGCGCTTAGCATCTTTGAGGTGGATTACATCCTCTCGCGCACAAAGGTGGGACAGATCATACAAGGTTCGGTTATCACCGTGGGGCCTGATTGGCCGATTGAGGAGGCGGCGCGGGTGATGGTTGATCACCGTATCGGCTGCCTGCCTGTCGTTGAGGATGACAAACTTGTCGGCATCATCAGCGATACGGACATCTTTCGTGTCTTCGTTGAGGGGCTTGGGGGTGGGCATCCATCGCTGCGCATCACCGCCGTTGTCCCGGAGAAAGTGGGCAGCCTGGCGCGGATCACGAGCCGTGTCGTAGCCCTGGGCGGCAATATCTACTCACTGGGCATATTCTGGGGTGAGCGGCCCGAGGATCGGGTCATTGTCTTCCGTCTGGAAGGAGTGGAGCGGGAGACCGCTGTGCAGGCCCTGGAGGCCGATGGTATCCAGGTCGTGCACGTGTGGGAGCCAGCCTCTGCTTGACAAGCCTCCAGTGCGCGATTATAATGACTTTTATCAAGGGAGAGAAAAAGAGACATAAACCGGTCTGTGACCGGGTATAGAGAGGAGGGGAGTGAGTGACCAAAGTTGTCATTGAGGAAGGCGAATCCTTTGATTCTCTATTGAGACGTTTCAACAAGAGAGTGCAGTCGGATCGTGTACTGTCGGAGGTGCGTCGTCGCCGCTTTTTTGAAAAGCCGAGCGTGATCCGTAAGCGCAAGAGGGCGGCCAAATTGCGCAAGAGCCGCCGTCAGACACGCAGAGACCAACGCAGTAATACATAGAGACCAACGCAGTAATACGTATAGTGGTGGGCTGTGTAACTGGAGATGCACATGGGCCTGAAGCAGACGCTGCATGATGATCTCATGAGTGCGCTCCGTGCCCGCGATGAGCGTCGAAAATCGGTCATTCGTATGACTCTGGCTGCGATTGCCAATGCCGAGATTGAACGTGGTGGCGAACTTGACGATGCAAGTGTGATCGCAGTGATGCAAAAGCAGGTCCGCCGCCGGCGCGATACCCTGGCTGAGTTGCAGCAAGCCAATCGTCCTGATCTGCTCGCCGCTGAGGAGGCAGAGTTGGCGATTATTGAGGAATACTTGCCCAGGCTTCTTTCGCAAGAAGAAATTGCTGATGAGGCACGTCAGGTTATCGCAGAGGTCGGAGCGACGGGGGTGAGACAGATGGGACCGGTGATGCGCCAACTGATGCCCAGACTCAAAGGGTGTGCCGATGGCCGCGTCGTGAACAAAGTCGTGCGCGAGTTGCTGTCTGGATAGCGCTCGTTGGAGTACGTGTCACACTGATGGATGAGAGGGAGCGCCATGCGTGCTCCCTTTTGTTAACTTTGACTGATGAGCACAAACGCACACGACGCCAGAGATAGCGGAGGAAAATCCTCGCCACGCTGGGTCGGCCAGCATTGGTATGCCTGGCTGCGCTTGATCCTGCTAGGAATGGTGCTGGCAGGAGTGACAGGCATTGTGATGGTTCTCCCCCTCTTGCCTACCGGTCGGGTAGTATTGGAGGAGGGGGACGTTGCTCCCCAGACCATTCGTGCTCCTCAATCTCTGACTTATGACAGTGGTATCCGGCAGGCGGAGGAACAGGAGAAAGCCGCATCCATGGTCGGACCGGTTTATACTCCTGCTGACCCTGCACTGGCCCGGCAACAGCTCGATCGTGCCCGTCGGGTGCTCGATTACCTGGGATCGGTGCGTGCCGATACACTCGCCTCTCCTGCCCAGCAGCGAGGCTGGATTTTGGCTGTACCCGAGTTGGCCGATCTTTCTCTTGAGACGCTCAATGATCTCCTTGCTCTGTCCGATGAAAGTTGGGACCGGGTCCAATGGGAGCCCCTGGCCGTGATTGATCAGGTGATGCGCCGTGAGGTCCGCGAGGGGTATCTCGATGATGCCGTGGAGAGTGTGCCGGCTCTGGTTCGTCTCGACTTTTCGGACGAGGAAACCGCTGTCACCGTCGCACTCGCGCAACGCTTTCTGGTTCTCAATTCTTTCCTCGATCCCGCAGCCACGCTTGATGCTCGGGCTCGCGAGCGCGAGGAGGTGGGGCCCGTGGTGCGCAAGTTTGAGGCCGGACAGGTTATCGTGCGCGAGGGAGACAGCGTCAAAGCGCTTGATATAGAGGTTTTAGACCAATTTGGGTTGCGGCAATCACAGATAAAGTGGACCGATTTCATCGGGGCCAGCCTGTTGGCTGTACTGGGAGTCTCGTTGCTGTATCTCTATCTGGCGCGCTTTCAGTCCGACGTGTTGTGGGATTGGCGACAACTTCTCTTGCTGGTGTTGTTGACTGCCTTTTTTGTATTCGTTGACGGCCTGATGGTACCGGGGGGTACAGTATTACGCTACCTCTCCCCGGTGCCAGCGTTGGCGATGCTGGCCGCGGCTACCCTGGGGCCGCAAGCAGGTGTGGCTACATCTATCTTTCTCGGAGGCGCTGCCGGTATAATCGCCAATAACTCTCTGGAGATGGCAACTTATACTGCCTTGGGCGGGCTGGTCGCTGCGCTCACCCTTGGCCGCGTGGAGCGCATCGGCACACTCTTTCGCGCTGGCATTTACGTTGCCTTGGTGCATTCGAGTGTCATTGTCATCTTTCGACTGCCACACGGCGTTGTCCAACCCACTAACTTGGTGATCTCGGCTTTGGCCGGCACTATCAATGGAGGCATATCGGCCAGCCTGGCGCTTGGGGGGTTGTTTCTCATTGGGTCATTATTCGACATCACCACTACTATGCGGCTTGTCGAACTCAGCCGTCCTGACTACCCGCTCTTGCAGCGGCTGCTGCGCGAGGCACCCGCTACGTACCATCACAGCCTGATGGTCGCTAATCTGGCTGAGCAGGCTGCCGAGCGCATCGGTGCCAATGCTATGCTTACTCGTGTGGGAGCCTATTACCACGACGTGGGCAAGATTGCCCGCCCTTACTTTTTCGCCGAGAACCAGGTGGAAGGTCTAAACCCTCACGATCGACTCGACCCGCATACAAGTGCCGAGGTCATCCTCAGCCATGTCAAGGACGGGTCGGAACTGGCGCGGCGTTACCGCCTGCCTCGTCGTGTACGTGCCTTCATCCCGGAGCACCACGGTACCAATCGGGCGAGTTTTCTCTACACCAAGGCCGTGCAACTGGCGGGCGATGATGCGCTGGTTGATGAGAGTGATTTCCGTTATCCTGGTCCCAGACCCCAGAGCAGAGAGACCGCTTTGGTGATGCTGGCCGATGGCTGCGAGGCCACTGTGCGTGCGGTGCGTCCCGCCAGCGCCGATAAAGTGGCAGAGGTTGTCAACCAGGTCATTGCCAATCGCGTGGCCGATGAACAATTAGACGCATGTGATCTGACCCTGCACGATCTGGCGATTGTACGTGAAACGTTCACCTCTGTGCTGAAAGGTGTCTTTCACCCGCGCATCCAATATCCAGAATCGGAAAAGGCGACCGATAAGTGAAAGCGATATCCCAACCAGATATGTCTCTCCATACCATAGAAGTACAGATTGACGAACAGTTCCGAGCGCAGGTGCAATCCGAACCGCTGTACTGTGCTGCTCTGGAGACTGTGGCCCGCCAGCGAATGAAGGAGCCGTGCGAATTGGCTGTGGTGGTGACCGGCGACGGCACGTTGCACGAACTCAACCGCCGTCACCGTGGTGTGGATGAGCCGACCGACGTGTTGGCTTTCCCCGATGAGACGCGGGGGCCGTTTGTTGGTGCACCAGGTTTCCCGCGCTACCTGGGTGATGTCATTATCTCCTTCCCGCGCGCCAAAGCCCAGGCTGTCGAGGCTGGGCACGACATCCAGGCGGAACTGCAACTGCTGGTCGTCCATGGGGTGTTACATCTTCTGGGATACGACGATGTGACGGATGCACAGCGAGCAGGGATGTGGGCCGCACAGGCTGATATTCTCCAGGCTCTAGGAGTCAAAGTTCACCTTCCTGCGTGAGGAGATTCTTCGCTGCGCTCAGGATGACGGTCAATTGTCAGGGCGATTTTTGAGGTGTTATGCGTAGTCGAAATATTCTGGAGGCTTTCCGTTTCGCTTTTGCTGGCCTGGGTTATGTCCTGCGCACCCAGCGCAATGTGCATATTCATCTCACTATCGCTGCGGGTGCTGTCGCGTTAGGACTCTGTCTCGGCCTCTCGCCTGCCCAGTGGGCGATATTGGCACTGACTATTGGTTTCGTGTTGGTGAGCGAGATGCTGAACACCGTGGCTGAGGTGCTGGTGGACCTGGTCAGCCCTGGCTACCACATACTGGCGAAGGTAGCCAAGGATATGATGGCAGGGGTTGTGCTCCTGGCGGCCATCATCTCTGTCATCGTCGGCTTGCTGGTGCTAGGCCCGCCGCTTTGGGCATGGATATTTAGGGGATGAGCAATGTTGTGGAGGGGGACAACGTAGAATGAACACATATCAACCCGTTCACCTGACCGCTGAGGGTGTGATAAATCTGCGCCAGGAACTGGATCACCTGGTTAATGTGAAGCGACTGGCGCTGGCAGAGCGATTGCGGAAGGCTATTCAGCAGGGAGACCTTTCTGAGAATGCCGACTATATCACTGCCAAGGAAGAACAGGGTTTTCTGGAAGGGCGTATCCAACAGATAGAAGCGATGTTACGCCGCGCGGTGATCATCCAGGAGAATGGCCCCACAGACCAAGTTGTCCTGGGCAGCCGTGTCACAGTCGTCGAGGAGGGTATGGAGGAGGCAGAAATCTTCCATGTCGTCGGTCCGGCTGAGGCTGACCCGACCAACGGCAAAATATCCAACGAGTCGCCGTTGGGCCAGGCACTGATGGGGCATCAGGTAGATGATGTGGTTACCGTGGAGGCCCCAAGAGGGGAGATTGTTTTTCGGCTCACTGCGATCCAGTGAGTGGTCCGCACCATTACTACTTGCCGACTGTTAATAAGGAGATTCTTCGCTACGCTCAGAATGATGGTCAATGTCTAGTATAGCAGAGAGCGCGGGGTGGGGGCGTTGGTCATCGAGTGTGAGTACGCTGCACCTTGCCGACCATGTACAGTTTTCTTTGCTCGAATCCCCGCTCCCGGTAGTAAGGCCGCGTGCCGACGGCGGCGATGACTGCCAGGTGGCTGAATCCCTCTTGGTGAGCGACCTGCCGGGCATCGTCGAGTAAAAGCGTGCCCAGTCCGGCGTGCTGTGCTGCTCTCTTCTGCCTGGCCCCCAGTTCCAATGCTGGCCCGTAGACGTGCAACTCGCGTACCACCGCGCAGCCGGTCAGTTCTGCGATGGGGGGCTTGGCCCGGGGCAGCGACAGGCGCAGGAACCCTGCCAGCCGGCCTTTGGGTGTGGCGTAACTCAGGAAACACTCGCGGGTACCATCGGTCTCGTAGTCCAGATACTCTAGCCCGAGCGAGGCTGCGTCTACCGCTTGGCCGCGCACCTCGCGACAGCGAATACAACGGCAGGTCAACTCTTCTTGTGCCATATATCGCTGCACGATCTGGCGCAAGTTCGACTTTTTAACACCAGCCACGATGTTGGGGGCGGGGATGTCGCGCATCAGCCGGTTGACACGGCAGTAAGGTGGGATGAGAGTCTTGCAGCGCGCCAACAGTTCTACCAACGTTTCCTCATCGTAGGGCTGGTATTCACCCCGCTGCCAGTGTTCGTACAGTTCCGTGTCCGGTAGGAGCGCCGTGGGGTAGATCTTTATTTCGTCGGGCCGCAGCGCCGGGTCGTCCCACAAGCATCCAAAGTCCTCCAGATCGCTCTCCGGTGTTGCTCCCAGTAGATTGGGCATCCAGTGGACGACGATCTTAAAACCTGCCAGTCGCAGCAGTCGCATTGCCTGGCGTGTATCGGCCACGGTGTGCCCGCGCCGGTTGCGGGCCAGGATGGTGTCATCCAGGCTCTGCACACCCAGTTGCACCTTTGTCGCGCCCAGCCAGCGCAGACGGTGTACCTCCTCCAGAGTGATGTGATCGGGCCGTGTCTCCACCACCAGCCCGACATTGCGGTGGAGCCCGCTTTCGTTGACCCGCTGTGCTTCCTCCAGCGTGTGTGCCTCGGCCTCATTCAGTGCGTCCAGACAGCGACGCACAAACCACTCCTGGTACGTTTCCGGGTAGCACGACCACGTCCCACCCAGGATGAGTAACTCGATCTTGTCCACACTGTGTCCGATCTCGCTCAGCGCAGCGACGCGGTTCCTGGTCTGGGTGTAGGGGTCGAACTCGTGGGCTGCGGCCCGCATCGCGCCAGGTTCGTCGGGCAGGTAACTCTTGGGCATCCTTTCGATCTCTGGGCAGAAGATGCATTCACCGGGGCAGGGGAATGGCTCGGTTAACACCGTCACCGGGGCCACGCCGGAGATGGTGCGCGTGGGCTTGAGCCGCAGGCGGCGTACCAGTTCAGGGTCAGGGGGTTGCCCGTCCTGGGCACACAGTTGGCGGTATCCTTTGAGGAGTTGAGCTTTGGAGAAGTTCCCGTCGGGCAGTGGGTGACGGCGCAGGATACGCGCCAGATGCTCCCCGGTCAGTTCCGGCGCGGCTCTCACCTCGTCCAGGATGGCAACGAGCAGGTCGCCGTGCCGCTCCAGGTCGAACGGCAACTGGTGCGCTGCCTGCCACGCTGCATCACGTTGCCGGTTCACATATCCTCCCGAACCATCAGAGTTCTGATCGAGTTTCAGATTCTACCACCCTGACTTGGGTTCACAGTTGCCTTTTGTGCCTCACTCGACTATAATCTTCCCATGGACAAGGAGACCGCCGCCAGACTGCTCGCGCTGAACCGCGAGTTCTACACCGCCTTTGCCCGGCCCTTCGCCGCCAGCCGGCCGATGTCTGACCCGGCGCTGGTATGCATTCTACCCCATATCCCGCAGCGCGCAAGGGTGCTCGACGTGGGCTGTGGCAATGGGCGTCTACCGCTTTTGCTTGATCGGGAGCGGCCTGGTGTGATCTACCTGGGCGTGGACGTGGTGCCGGAACTGGTCGAACTGGCCAGTGTCCAGGCAAATCAACTCACGGCCATCGCGGCAGAGTTCCGCGTCGCCGACGTCGCGCGGCCTGGGTGGGGTAGCTTACTCCCCGGTGCCCCCTTCGACTGCGCTGTCGCGTTGGCTATCCTCCATCACATCCCCGGCTTCGACCTGCGCGTGCGAGTGCTGCGCGAGATTGCCGGCCTGCTGAAACCCGGTGGCCGCCTGATCATCTCTACCTGGCAGTTCCTCGGAAGCGTGCGTATGCGGCGCAAGATTGTGGACTGGGCAGAGGTGGGCATGGCAGGGGAATCTCTGGAGCCGGGCGACTATCTGCTCGACTGGAAGCGAGAGGGCCGCGGGCTGCGCTACTGCCACATGGTGGACGAGGCGGAGGTGAAGCGCCTGGCTGCCGAAAGTGGCTTCCGCGTGCGCGAGACATTCCGCGCCGGCGGCCGCGAGGGGAACCTGAGTCTGTTCGCTGTTTTTGATAGAAGCGCTTGACGGACGGGTTCCCAGAGGTGGGTTGTTATGAGAGCCCGGCGATGATTACTGTAGTTATCGTAGACGACCATCCCGTCGTTCGCGCTGGTATGCGGATTGTTCTGGACGGTGCGGCCGACGTCACCGTCGTGGCGGAAGGGGCCAGTGGCGCCGACGCCTTGCGCCTGGTGATCCAACACCGCCCCGACGTGCTGGTGTTGGACGTGAATTTGCCTGACCTGAACGGTGTGGAGGTGACCCGACGGCTACGCGACCGGGGCACGAGCACGGTTATCCTCATCCTGACCGTCTACGACGACAGCCAGACCGTCTTTGGGCTGCTGGAGAGCGGGGCCACCGGTTACGTCCTCAAGGATGAGGCGCTGGAGACGCTGGTGAGCGCCGTGCGGGCTGCAGCGCAGGGGAAAAGTTGGCTCAGCCCGGCTGTGGCTCGTCGGGTCGTGCACCGCGCCGTCGGGCAGGCCCCTGAATCTCCTCCCCTGCCTCTCACTCCCCGTGAGATAGAAGTGCTCCGCCTGCTGGCCCAGGGTCTTGATAACCGAGCCATCGCCCGGCGGCTGGTGGTGACCAAACGGACGGTGCAGAACCACGTCAGCAACATCTACGGCAAACTGGGGGTGGCTTCCCGCACGGAGGCAATGCTCTACGCCATCCGTCACGGGTTAGTGCATGTCTCACCGCTGGGAGACGAGCACGATGAGCCCTGAGACAAATCGCCGGGTAGGGGCGTGGTCACCGCGCCCCTGGCACTTTGCCCTACTGGCGCTGGTGGTCCCGGCCCTGGTGGTGTACGTCATCTACTTCCAGTTGTGCACCCCGGTACTGGACTTTTTCCTGACCAGGCACGATTCCCCCGTCGTCTACCAGATAGTGCCCGGCGGACAGGCCGAGGCGGCCGGGCTGCGGGAGGGCGACGTTATCCTCACCGTGGATGGTCTCCCCTTTGGCGACTGGTATGACCCACAACTGGGAAAAACTTACACACTGGAGGTCCAGCGGGGTGGCCAGTGGCTCAGCCTCGTTGTCCCGGCCGTCCCGGTGGCACGGGTTAATTTTTTGCCTCTTGCCAGTGCCGTCATCGTCGTTCTGACCTTTTGGACCACCGGCGCTCTGCTGCTCTGGCGGCGCTTCCACCAGCAGGAGGTGCGTCTCCTTTTTCTGCTGGCTCAGACCTTTGCCATCGCCCTGCTGCCTCCGCTGGTCCATCACCCCCCTTGGCCCATCCCTCGCTGGATGGTAACTATGAGCGTTGCCTGTTTTCATCTGGCTGCTCCCCTTCTGATCCATTATTACCTCACCTTTCCGGTGCTGTTAGGCACTCCCCACCAGCGCCGGCAGGGACTGGCCCTGCTGTACGGACTGGCATTGGTGGCTGTGGTCGGCGGGTTATCGCGTACTGCCCTGGGATGGCGATTGAGTGCTTCCTACACTACCCTGGAGGTCGTCATCGCCATCGCCGTGCTGATTTATGTCTACCTGCGCCGGGCCACTCCCGACGGCCGGCGTCGCTTGCGCCTCGTTCTCTTTGGCAACGTCCTGGCTGCTGCCCCATCCATCCTATTCTACTTTATGCCGCGCATCAGGGATGCGTCCCATTGGATGCCAGAATGGCTGACGGGACTGTTCTTGATCCTTGCGCCGTTGAGTTATCTATACGCCACCGCACGGCACAATCTGTTCGACATAGATCGCCTGCTCAACCGGACGTTGGTCTATGCTCTTCTTTCAATGGGGATTCTGGTTCTCTATCTCGGGCCATTCCTGCTAATCTATCGCTTCCTACCGGACGATCTGTTAGCCCAGATAATAGTCGTCGCCGGATTGACTCTGCTGGTGGGGTTGGCCTTTGACTGGTCGCGAACACAGGTGCAGCGATTGGTGGATCGCCTCTTCTACGGCGGCTGGTACGACTACCCTGGCGTGGTAGAGACCATCAGCGATGCCCTCGCTCGCAGCCTTGAGCGGGAGCAACTGGCCGGCGTGCTCACCCGCCAGGTGCCAGAACTGATGCAACTACACCCCGGCCAACTGTGGATTGGAGAACCGAACCAATCTCCCAATCAACCAATTACCCAGTCACCCAATCACCCAATTACCCAGTTCCCCATCACCTTTCGGGGTCAGGTGCGCGGCCTGTGGGCCGTGGGGCGGCGGCGCGACGGGGAGGACTTTTCCGCCACCGACCGGCGCATCCTCGAGACGCTGGCCCGCCAGGCCGAGGTTGCCCTGGGCAACGTGCTGTTGGTGGAGATCCTACGCCATCAACTGGACGAGATCCGCGCCACTCAGCGCCAACTGCTCCGCTCTCGCGAGGATGAGCGGGCGCGCCTGGCCCGCGACCTGCACGATGGCCCCATCCAATCCCTGGTGGGGTTGAACCTGCAACTGGGCTTGCTCCTGCTGGCGGCAGATGAGGATGCCTCGTCGCCGGCGGAGGCACTGTTGGCCATGCGTTCCGAGGTGCGGCAGTTACTGGCCGACCTGCGGCAGGTATGCGCCGCACTGCGCCCGCCGATGCTGGATGCCCTGGGGCTGGGGGCCGCCCTTCGCGCCCTGGCCGAAGATTGGTCGTCCCAGTGCGGCGTGACTGTCCACTTTGACCTGCCCCCCGATGCGACGCTGCGTTCTCTGCCGGGGGAGGTGGCTGTCAACCTCTACCGGGTGGTGCAGGAGGCATTGGCCAACGTGACCCGCCACGCGGCGGCCCGGCGGGTCACCATCCGGCTGGCCTGGGAGGGCTCCCGTCTCGTCCTGACCGTCCAGGACGACGGGCAGGGTTTTGTCGTCCCCGCCGACTTTCACAGCCTGACCGCGCAGGGCCACTTTGGCCTGGTGGGCATGCAAGAGCGGGTGGACCTCATCGGCGGCACGTGGATGGTGGAATCTACTCCTGGCCAGGGCACGACCGTGCGTGTGGTCAAGAACGCTGATTTCAGGACATCAACGGATTAATCTTTACCTTTCACGCCTCACGCACATTTCACGCGGATGGAAGAACAGGCGTAACCGTTCATCCTGCTCGGCGTTACTATTCAGGCTACCCTCCCGCAGGTTGCGATTTGTTGTACGCGCAGGCTTGCATAGCCGTTGGCATGTGCTTTTGCGTTGAAAACCCGTCAAAACCTGCGGGAGGATGAATAGTAACTGCTCGGCTTGGATTGCCAAATCCAAGCCTCTTGGCCGCGAGAAGCGGCACTTGGCTAAAAGCGGTCGAATCTGCTTGGTTCTATCCGCTGAACCGCTGGATTTGACAGTCCAACGGGAGCGGGTGAAACGGTACCCCAGTACCGGATTTTTTCCCAGAAAACAGTACCCCGCCCCGATGACAGCCGGGTCAATTTATGCTATTCTGTTTAGTGAATTGCGTGTTCTGTACCATCACGCCGCACGCAATACGGAGTATGCCATGACCCGCGTCTTGATCGTAGACGACCAACCCGCCTTTCGCCGCCGACTGCGCCAACTGCTGACCTACGCAGGCCTGGCCGTCGTCGGCGAGGCGAGGGACATCCCCGAGGCCGAGGCGCAGGTGCGGGCTCTGCGACCCGACCTGGCCGTGGTGGACGTGATGCTGCCGGGAGTCAATGGGCTGGAGGGCACGTCCCGGCTCAAAGCCCTGTCCCCTGGCCTGCGGGTGATTCTTATTAGCGCCTATCGCGACCGCGCCGATGTCTTTCAGGCTGCGGCGGAAGAGGTGGACGCCGAGGCTTTTATCCCCAAGGACGATCTGGATTTGGACGTGGTGCGGGCGTGGGATCAATGAACAAAATCCGTGAATCCTGCCAATCCGTGTTTTATAAGGAGGTGATGCGCGGGAAAGTGAAACGTAAAACGTGAAACGTGAAGAATGCAAGTACGCAAGTAGACAAGTGTGCAAGTAGACAAGTGTGCAAGTAGACGAGTGTGCAAGTAGACGAGTATATCAGGAGGTATACGATGAAAAGGCAAAGGCAGTGGATTCTCGTAAGCGTGTTGGCCCTGGGGCTGCTCCTGGCCCTGGCGGCGGGGCTTGCCCTGGCCCAGGGGCCGGAACCGCCGGAAGGGGAGGTCAGCGTGGAAGGAGAGGTCAGCGCGGCAGCGGCAGTGGACAGCAAGACCCCTGTCCAGGGACGGCTGACCGACGATAGCGGCAACCCGCTCAACGGGACCTATACCATCAACTTTTATCTCTATGATGCCCTCACAGGTGGCAATCTCGTGTGTGACGACGATCAAAACAATGATGTGCCGGTAAGCAATGGGCTGTTCACCTGGGAAATCTGGGGAGACTGCGGTTCCAATGACCTCACCGGCCTGCAACTCTACCTGGAGATCAGGGTAGAGGGGGAAACCCTGTCCCCCCGACAGCCAATCTACCCCGTTCCCTACGCCTTTAGCCTGCGGCCGGGGGCGATCATCAGCGGTACCAGTGACGGCATCCTGACAGTGCGATCTACCGGCAGCGGGGACAGTGATGCCTTCGTCGCCTATGCCGGGGGTACAGGTGAGGCGGTGACGGCGTCTGCTACAGAGGGTGTCGCAGTGGCTGCATTCAGCGATGACTACCTGGGTTTGCAAGCGTATTCCTACGACACAGCCAACGATCATCCTGGCATCTTCGGCTGCTCTGCGGATAGCAGTGGCACTTGCGATCCGTATAGGGATGACAACGGCGCCGGCGTTATGGGCTACAGCCAGTACGATTATGGTGGCTACTTTGTGGGCGGTACGTCCGCCGATGGCGGAGTCTACGCCGAAGCGAACTACAGTCTCGGCATGGGCGTTTGGGCGGAAAACAAGGGAGGTGGTGCGGCGGTGTATGCTGAAGGCGATGCCGCAGGGGGCACAAGTCATATCTTTCCTACCCTCTACCTGGTGCAAGCAGACTCCGCTGGCGATTTCGTGGTAGGATCCGGCAGCATCTGGGGTACCCGTTACTGGCGCGTGGACCGCACAGGCAGGGGCTTCTTCAACGGCGGCACCCAGGCCAGCGGGGCGGACTTTGCCGAGCAGATGGCTGTGGAGGGCGAGGAAGTGGACTATGAACCGGGCGATGTGCTGATCATCAGCGGTAGCGCCGACCGGATGGTGGAACTCTCTGTCGAGCCCTTTGCCACCGCCGTCATCGGCGTCTATTCGACCGAGCCGGGCGTCCTGGCTGGCGCGCCCGACACCGACGACCCGCTGGAGGGCATCCCCGTCGCCATCACCGGCATCGTGCCCTGCAAGGTCTCGGCCGAGAATGGCGCCATCCACCGTGGCGACTTGCTGGTCACCTCGTCCACCTCCGGCCACGCCATGCGAGCCGAGGACAACCCGCCCCAGGGTACTGTCCTGGGCAAGGCGCTGGGCGAGTTGGCAGAGGGCACTGGCATCATCGAAATTCTGGTCACGCTGCAATAGGAGAACTGAGATGACCAAACGAACGCTAATCGTGATCGCGAGTGCCCTTCTCTGTGGCCTGCTGCTGGCCGGAGTTGCGCTGGCGATGGAGTCCGACAACTACCGCCTGGACTGGTTCACCCCGCTGACCGGCGGCGGTGGAGGAGCGGCCAGTTCCGACCACTATGCCGTCAACTTCACAGTCGGCCAGTCCGTCGTAGATACGTCCGACGGCACGGATTACAGTGCCTGCCTCGGCTATTGGTGCGGGGTAGCCATAGAACACAGAGTCTACCTGCCGCTGGTGTTGCGAGACTTTTCATAGCCCCGGCAGCCAGCCCTCACCTCCTACTGGCGACAGGAGGAGGTGAGGGCTCAATCTCTGCGCTCCAGTTGTCTTTTCACCTCACTCGACTATAATTTCCCCGTACTCATTTACTCGTCTACTTACCTACTCATCCCCTATCTACTCTCAGGAGGTGGACGATGGAACATCGAGGTATCGTATTTTTGGCTGGCCTGGCCATCTTGAGTGCGCTGGCCTGCACCTTGTCCGCTCTCGCGCCGGCAGGGCAACCTGCCGGGCTGCTAGAGGCGGACGCGCAGACCGGTACTGCCGCACCTTCGCTGACCCTCACTTCCCCCACCGGTGGCGAGTCCTGGCCGGTGAACAGCCAGCAGCAAATTCGCTGGAACACCAGTGGTAGTGTGCCCCAGGTCAGCCTGGCCTATTCCACCGATGGTTTCACCACGCCCCACATCATCACCTCGCCCGCCGCCAACACTGGCGTCTACACCTGGACGACGCCCATCACCCCCTCCACGTCAATGCGCGTGCGTGTCGCCAGCGTGGTCAGCCCCACCACCGTCTACGACGACAGCGACACCGATTTCACTCTCTCTGATCCCAGCACGTTCACCAATACCATTTCTCTGCCCGTCGTCCTGGAAGATCACGGTTCATCGAACGGCGCGCTCATCCAACCGGCTGACCTGGTGTACCGGGGTGCATTCAGGTTGCCGGACTGGCCGGATGACGAAATCGGTTGGGCATGGAGCGGGGCTGCCATGACCTATTACCCGGATGGCGATCCCGACGGGCCGGCGGATGGATACCCCGGCTCCATCTTTGGGACTGGGCACAATTGGAATCAACATGTCTCAGAGATTAGTATTCCCCTTCCAGTTATTTCTTCAGGCAAAGATGTAAGCGAACTGAATACCGCGACGACCTTGCAGGGTTTCCAGAATATCCGGGGGGATTTATTCGGTGAGTTTGAGATCCCAAGGGTGGGATTGGAATACCTGCCGGCCCAGGGCGGGCAAACCACGGGTAAACTATATTTCTGCTGGGCGCAACATATGGGGGAGGGTGAGACCAATCCATCCCACGGCTGGTGCGAGTTGGACCTGTCCGACCCCCAGACCGCCGGCGCGTGGCGTATTGAGGAGTATTGGAACTATGTCACCACGGACTATATCTTTGCTATCCCCCAGGCCTGGGCCGATGTCAATACGCCGGGGATGTATCTGGCGACGGGTAGGTTTCGAGATGGCGGCCAGGGGGCGGAAGGGCCGTCTCTGTTCGCCTATGGGCCGTGGAACGAGGGGAATCCGCCGGCGCCGGACAGCACGCTTTCAGCCATACCCCTGCTTCTATACGGCAACGCTTACGAGCAGGATCCGCCCACAATGAACGACTACCACCATTCCGACGAGTGGTCGGGTGGGGCGTGGCTGACCACCGCCAGCAAATCCGCTGTCATCTTTGCTGGCACCAAGGGTCAGGGAGAGTGTTGGTATGGGTGCGCTGATGGAACCGATGCACCCCCTTGGCCTGAGGATTGTAATAGGGGCTGGTGGAGCGATGGCTTTGTGGGGCAGGTGATCTTTTACGATCCCGCCGATCTGGCTGCCGTGGCCCGGGGCGAGATGGAGTCCTACGAACCGCAACCCTACGCCACCCTGGATATTGACGAATACCTGTACCACGTCGAATCTACCCAACAAAAGCATCACCTCGGCGCGGCAGGTTTCGACCGTGAGCGAGGCCTGTTGTACATCTTCGAGCCGCTGGCCGATGGAGACAAGCCGCTGATACATATCTGGAGGGTAGAATGAGCAAGCGTTCAGGGGGATGAGGAAAACGCTTGCCAAGACCTCCGAGGTTTGCAAGATGGTGCTCTCTCGACGACTTTGAACGACGGGCGACCCACTTTTCAAGCCAAATTGCGGCCAAAATCTCGGAGGTCTGAACGCTTACGAATGGGGAGGCCCTTTACCAATACAGGAGGTGTGATTATGAAACGTTTGTCTTGTTTGCATTGCAGTGTGGGCAGATTCCTTGCTTCCTGCATCCTGCTTGCTTTCCTCCTGCCGGCGGGCCGCCCCGCTCTGGCCCAGGCCCAGGCCGTCCGCATCCTCTTCCTGCATCATTCTTGCGGTGAGAACTTGATCGAGCAGGGTGGCGTGCGAGAAGGGCTCACGGCGCTGGGC
>JAXHUO010000031.1:0-58595 GCA_034189605.1 Chloroflexota bacterium | reverse complement strand
TGATACCGTTGTGAATAGCAACCGCACCAGAGGTGAAAAGAGCAAAATCACTGTTCATTGTGGCAACGCTGCCACCGGTCAGAATCGTATCTACTTCAATCATCGTATACCATCCTCTCCTGTAATTACTCAGACATACAGCACAACAACGCCGCATTTGTCATTGCGAGGAGCGTAGCGACGAAGCAATCTCCTATGATGCTACTTGGGGATTGCTTCGGGCAAAAAAACGCCCTCGCAATGACATGGGCTGAGTAGTTACCCTCTCCTCAGCAAATTAGCCTGTTATTATAGCCCCAATCGGGATCAAAGGCAATTTTCCATTGATAGAATCCCATGCTATAATAATGCTTAATGTGCAAAACGTAATCTCGCTTCACCAATCGAGTGTGAGGAGGCAGTCCGTGCATGCTATCAATATCATCACCAAGAAACGGGATGGGATCGAAATCTCGCAGGAGGAAATCGAGTTCTTTATCCAGGGATACACCCAGGGAGAGATTCCCGACTACCAGGCTGCCGCCTGGCTGATGGCCGTGTACTTGCAAGGTATGACCGATCGCGAAACGCAATATCTGACGCTGGCGATGGCCCACTCGGGCGACGTGCTCGACCTGAAAGACGTCGCCCCTCTCGTGGTGGATAAACACTCCACAGGCGGCGTAGGCGACAAGGTCAGCCTGGTCGTTGCACCGTTGGTCGCGGCATGTGGGCTGCCGGTCGCCAAGATGACGGGGCGCGGGTTGGGCTTTAGCGGCGGGACGGTGGATAAATTGGAATCTATTCCTGGTTACCGCACCGATTTGAGCGAAGCAGAACTCAAAGCCCAACTCAGTGAGATTGGCATCGTGCTAACTGGCCAGACCGCCGACCTGGCCCCGGCTGACCTCAAACTGTACACCCTGCGCGACGTGACGGGCACTGTCGAATCTATCCCCCTCATCATCGGTTCGATTATGAGCAAAAAAATCGCTGCTGGCGCCGACGCCATCGTATTGGATGTCAAGATGGGCAACGGCGCTTTTATGAAAACACTGAAGGATGCAGAGACTCTGGCTGGGGCTTTGGTTCTTATGGGAAACCTGGTCGGGCGCCGCGTAGTCGCGCTCATCTCTGACATGAACCAACCGCTGGGCTGGGCGGTGGGAAACGCGCTGGAGGTACAGGAGGCAATCAGCACACTGCACGAGGGAGGTCCTGTTGATTTCCGCGAGCATTGCCTGGTCGTGGCAGCGGAGATGCTGATGCTAGGCAACAAGGCCACTGATGCCAACGCCGCGCTCACGCTGGCATTAGAGACGCTCGCCTCCGGGGCAGCCTGGCACAAGTTCAAAGCTATGGTAGAGGCCCAGGGCGGCGATGTACGCTACATTGACGAACCGGAACGATTGCCCAAGTCCCGGCTGATTGAGCCCGTGCCTGCGCCGCGCAGCGGCTACCTGGCAAATGTGGATGCGGCTAAAGTGGGAAAGGCTGTGGTAGAACTGGGCGGCGGACGGGAAGAGATCGGCGACCCAGTTGATCACAGCGTCGGCGTAATTGTGCACTACAAAGTGGGTGATTTGGTACAAAAGGACACGCCACTGTTCACCATTCACGCCAACGACGAGGCAAAACTAACGGCAGCCCGCGAGCAAGTGCTGGCCGCGCACACTTTCAGTGACGTCCCTGTCCACCGCCTGCCGCTGTTCTACCGGCGCATCGCAGACTGATTCGACCGACTGGATAATTACGCCCCACACATTGCGCAATAGAAACAGAGCATCACACTCCCATAAGTACGCTGGTCAAAGAGCGACATGTGCTCCAACGCCAGTTCCTCGTACTCACGTGGATGAACCTGTGCGATGACCCAGCAATCGTCGGCCAACCAGCCGGTGCTGGTATCCAGCGCCCACAACGTCCTCACCCATAGACCCTGGTACTGCGGCGGTGCGATGTAGACATAGTCGAATGGCTCCGTCGTCTCCACCTGATCGGCCAGAAAATCGAAAACGTCGGCTCGCACCACCTGCGCACCGGTCTCCAAGCGGGTGTGAGCCAGATTCTCACGGATAGTACGTAACGCCGCCCCCGCCCGTTCCACAAAGACGGCCTCCACCGCTCCCCGGCTCAAAGCCTCTATCCCGACCTGTCCGGTACCGGCAAAAAGGTCCAGGAAGCGGCAGCCGACTATATCATTGCCAATGATGCTGAAAAGCGCTAATTTGGCTCGGTCCGTAATGGGCCGTGTCCCTCCCCCAGGCACCGATTTCAGCCGATGTCCTTTTGCCCTACCTGCGATGACGCGCACAGCACCCCCTCATCTCCGACTGCACCCACATAATATGACTATACAGGAAAATAGGCAAGTAGACAAACCAACCGTTGACAAATCCGCTAACCGGATTATACTGGAATTAGGTTCAGATGACTATAAACATAATGAGTAAACAGCACAGCATCAGCATTTCCGATATACTGGAGCGCATCCCCCCAGGCGAACAGGCCAACGGCGCACGTGCGCTCGTTCAACACGCTCACACTGTAGCCGAACAGGCCCACGCTGGGCAGACACGCAAGTCCGGTGAGCCTTACATTCAGCACCCATTGGCCGTGGCTCTTCTGCTGGCCGACATGAGAATGGACCCGGTCACCATCGCTGCCGGCCTCCTGCACGATGTAGTCGAGGATTCCGACATTGACCTGCAATGGTTGGCACAGGAATTCGGCCCTGACGTAACCAGCCTGGTAGATGGAGTGACCAAACTGGAGCAGATTGACCGGTTCAGCCAGAAGAACGAGGGAATGCGTAACGAGCAGGAATCCGAAAACCTGCGCAAGGTGTTCATCGCCATGGCAGAGGATATCCGCGTCGTGATCATCAAGCTGGCCGATCGTTTGCACAATATGCGCACGCTGGCCCCCCTTTCAGAAAAACGCCGCAAGGCCTTTGCCCGCGAGACGATGGAAATATTTGCTCCGCTAGCCAGTAGGCTAGGCGTGTGGCAGTGGAAGTGGGAACTGGAGGATCTGAGTTTACACTACCTTGACCCAGCCACCTATGATGAGATCGCCACGCTTATCACGGAGCGGCGACTGGAACGCGAGGTCAGCATCCAGCGCCACGCCGAGATTCTGAGACGAGAAACGATCAAAGAGAACATTGAGGCAGATATCTCCGGCCGGCCCAAGCACATCTACAGCATCCACCACAAGATGCAACGCAAGGACGTGCCCTTCAACCAGGTCTATGACATTCGTGGCATCCGCGTTATCACTCAGACCATCCCCGACTGCTACCACATCCTGGGCATCGTGCACGGGCTGTGGAAACCCATTCCCGGCGAATTTGACGACTATATCGCCACCCCCAAAGACAATATGTACCAAAGTCTGCACACAGCGGTCGTCGGCAGTGACGGTAAGACGTTGGAAGTGCAGATCCGTACTCGGGAGATGCATCGTCTCGCAGAATACGGCATAGCCGCACACTGGCGCTACAAGGAAGGAGGCAAACGAGATCAGACCTTCGAGGCCAAAATCGCCTGGTTGCGATCGCTCATGGAGTGGCGACAGGAGGTCACCGACGCCAGTGAGTTCGTGAATGCGATGAAGACCGACATCTTCCAGGACCGGGTTTACGCCTTTACTCCCAAAGGTAAGATCATTGACCTGCCAGTCGGCGCGACACCGATTGACTTTGCCTACCACGTACACACCGAAATCGGCCACCGTTGCCGGGGTGCCAGAATCAACGACAAATGGGTTGGGCTGGATTATCAACTGCGCACTGGCGATCGGGTGAAAATCGTCACCGGAAAGCGGGGCGCACCCAGCCGTGACTGGCTCAATCCAGCACTGGGCTATGTCAAAACCACCCGCGCCCGCACTAAAATCCGCCAGTGGTTCCGCCGTCAAGATCGGCAACAGAACATCACCCAAGGGCGAGATGTCGTCGAGCGCGAACTAAAGCGCCTGGGAATGGAACACCTCAGCCACGAATCGGTTGCCAGACTCTTTAACTACGATAAACTCGACGACTTTCACTCCGCCGTCGGCTTTGGGGACATCAACAGCCAGCAAATCGCTGGCAAAATCTCCGATACGCGCCCGCGCGAGGAAAAGAGGCCCCCTTCTATGGCCCCTCTCCCCTCGCAGACCATTGAGGGCATCCAGGTACAGGGCACCGGTGGCCTACTGACCCGACTGGCACAGTGCTGCCATCCACTGCCAGGGGATGAAATCACCGGCTACGTCACCCGCGGGAGGGGCGTCACTATCCATCGCCGCGACTGTCCTAACGTCCTGCGCTTGAGAGATACGGAGCGACTGATAGAGGTCAGTTGGGGCAGCCGGTCACAGACCTTCCCAGTCACTGTCTGCATCACAGCCTACGACCGCACCGGTCTACTGCACGAGATTTCCGGCATCATCAGCGCCGACGGCATCAACATGCCAGCCGTCAACGTGGGCCGGCGGAAGAACATCGCCACATTGTACATCACTATCGAAATCAGCAATATCACACAACTCAGTCGTGTGCTGACCAAGATTGAGCAGTTGCCCAACGTAATCGAAGCCCGGCGACATACGGGATAAAACAAAAACCCGGCCTCTGTCAGAAGCCGGGCTGATTTGCCTACGAACCGTGAGTTACTGTTCCTCTGGCGGGCGGTCACCATATATTTTACGCTCCACTAAAATCTGTTGAGCGTCTATCCACTCTTGGAACGCATCTGTCCCCAGTCGCTGACGCATAAATGGGTCCAGTTCACGCTCCTCGTGACCAACCACCTCAACGATATAATACTGTACACCATCCTGGCCCAGCACTGGTTGACTGCGCTCCCCCACCTCCAGACTGAACGCCAAATCAGCCAACTCCGCGCCAAGGTTATCCTCCAACAAGTCCTTGGGGAACCAATCCAACTCGGTGCCGTATCCGGTAACCTCCTCATCCTCCTCCAGCTCATCCGCCAGGGTCTGGAAGTCTTCCCCCGCATCCAATCGGGCAACCAGTTCATGCGCTTGTTCCTCGCTATCTACTGCCAGGAACAGCAGCTTGACCTGATCAGCCACAGTGGGTACTTCTGCGCTCATCTGCTCCTGCAACTTTTCAACCAAGAGCGATGCCTCGAACCAGGAACGGAATTGCTGCTCCGAAATGTCCAGCGGCTTCAAGGTCTGTTCCAGATAATTACCGTACGACTGGCGAAACTCCTCTTCGGTCATCAGGGTTGCTGTTGGGAGCGGAACCGCCGTCGGCGTAGGGGTAAGCACTTCTGTTGACATCAAAGAAGGTGTGACAGTAGGCATTGGCGTAGGGGTGGCAGGATTCTGATCGTAGCCAAAGTATAACTCGATCTTCCGCTGCACTTCCTCCGCCGTGACAGCGATGCCACGGCGCTCCATCTCTTGACGCACCAATTCCTCTTGGATCAACTGATTGAGAACTTGTTCTCCAATGGCCGATGGCGATGACAACTTGGCCTGCAAGTCACGGATGTTCCCCTGGATATACTCCAGGTAGAACTGCGTGTTCGGGTCTGTCGGATCGAGAGACTGTTGCTGCTGGGCCCAGTATTGGAGTTCGTTCTCTATCTGCATCTGCGCAAAGCGCTCTCGAGACTGAAACTCGGCTGTCGTGATAAAAGACCCACCTATGACAGCGACCGGTTCGCGGGCTTTGATAACCTTTTCGACGACCAGGCCATAGCCCAGAACGCCCACAATCACGATCGCCACGACGACCACTCCCCAGATGAGAAATCTCTCAGTCTTCCTCTCCCGCTCCAAGCGGGAGTGCTGCTTCCGTGTCAATCCCCCCGAAACACGCTTCTTGGACTTTTTTGCCATTCCATTCTCTCATATAGCCGTTAAGCGACAGCCGCCAACAGCCAACTGCCGACCACTCATTAGCGAGCGCGAGTGGGATCTACGACGAACGGCAACAATGCCAGATGGCGAGCACGCTTGATCGCCACCGACAGTTGACGTTGATGCTTGGCACAGTTTCCCGTCTGCCGTCGCGGCCGGATCTTACCGCGGTCGGTCAGAAAGCTTCGCAGCACACCCGTCTGCTTGTAATCAATGTAGGTGACCTTCTCCCGGCAAAAAATGCACTCTTTACGGCGTCTCATAAACCGACTGCGGTTGCGCCGCCGGCCCTGCTGCGTCCCTCTACGCCCACGCCTATCTTGTTGCGCCAACGTTCCAACCTCCTCGCTGAGTCTATACCAGACATACTTGAAATCCACAGAATAAGCAGCGCCCACCACGCTGACGAGCATCTTGGTGAGAACGTGAAGCGTGAAATACAAAGAGCCAGAATGACTCCTACGTCAATGCCTGATCACGTTCCACGCATAGCAGTGCACATAGCGTCAGACAAACAGCCAGGGAGTGGTCTCCCAGCCCCATGGGTGTTTGGCATAACTAGAAGGGAAACGCATCCTCCCCTTCGATGGTGGATTCTACCGCCTCCGGAAAAGCACCGTGACGGCCGCCTAACAATATCATCTCATTGGCAACCAACTCGGTACAAAAGCGTTTCCGCCCCTCCTGATCCTCCCAACTTCGTGTCTGCAAGCGTCCTTCGACGTACACCTGCCGTCCCTTACAAAGATATTGCTTGCAAATCTCGGCCAGGTTGCCCCACGCCACAACATTGAACCATTCTGTTTCCTCACAGCGCTCGCCTTCCGAGTTCGTCCAACTGCGAGTAGTTGCGACACTGAACGAGGTCACCGGTCGTCCACTGGGTGTGTAACGCATCTCAGGATCACGTTCCACACTGCCAATGACCATCACCTTGTTCAGACCCCTTGCCATAACACCTCATTCCCCATAACTTACCCGCGTCACACAGCCACTGCCTCTCCAGATGACTTGGGCTCTTCAACGCGCACGATCAGGTGGCGCATGACCCGCTCGGTCAACCCGAGGTCACGCTCCAACCCAGCCACACCCTGAGACTCGAGTTCAATCTGCATCAACACATACTGGCCCTCCCATTGCTTCTGAATGGGATAGGCCAGTCTACGCAATCCCCAGGGCTCGATTCGCGTAACCTGACCACTGTTGCGTTCGACCAGGCCTTTGACTTTCTCAATAACAGCGGTCAGGTCATCTTCGTCCACTTCCGGGTGAACGATAAAGACTAACTCATAACTGCGCATCGGATGGTATACCTCCTCTCCACGGGATTGCCCCCGGACTCAAAGCCGGGAGCGGAAAGCCCACCTACAGACGCTCAATGGGCGCTATGATAACACAAAGGCGTGGATTTGACAAGCCCTGCCAGGCAGGTGATTACCTGTCGAGAATGTGATCACTTGCCTTGTGTAGATTATTCAGTACAATAATAACTGTAACCATAAACTTTGGAGGTGTGCCCATGCTTATCACTCACGCTCGTCTAGCCACTCTAGGCAATGAACCGTGCCTCGTCGAGGATGGCGCGCTGCTCATTGAAGATGATCACATCGCTGCTCTCGGCACAACCGCCGAACTAAGTGCCAGTTACCCCGCCGCCGAGCGATGGGATGCAGCGGGCCAACTGGTACTACCAGCCTCCTCGTGCGCTCATACCCACTTTTACGGAGCCTTTGCCCGCGGGATGGCTATCCCCGGCGAGCCCGCGGCCAACTTTCCCCAGATCCTGGAGCGCCTCTGGTGGCGACTGGATAAGGCGCTCACGCTGGAGGACGTGCGCTACTCGGCGCTGGTCTGCCTGGCGGATGCGATCCGCCATGGCACAACCACGCTGATTGACCACCACGCCAGTCCCAACAGTATTGAGGGTTCGCTGGACACTATCGCCGAGGCAGTACAGGAGGCCGGGCTGCGAGCCTGCCTGTGCTACGAGGTCACCGACCGGGATGGGCCGGAACGGGCGCGGGCGGGCATCGCCGAAAACATACGCTTTGCGAAATCCCAAACCCCAAACCCCAAATCCCAAATTGCCGCCACGTTCGGCCTCCACGCCTCGCTGACGCTCGCAGATGAGACACTCGCAGACTGTGTCAGCGCAGCAAAAGCGTGCGGCCTGGGCTTCCATATCCATGCCGCCGAGGACGTGGCCGATCAGGAGGATTCCCTGCACAAGTCCGGCAAACGCGTCGTCCAACGATTGTACGACGCGGGCATCCTCGGCCCTCGCACCATCGCCGCCCATTGTGTCCACGTAGACCAGAGCGAGAGCGAACTGCTGGCGGAGACAGGCACGTGGGTCACGCACCAGCCACGCTCAAACATGAACAATGGCGTGGGAGTGGCTCCGGTGGAGACGCTGCTGCGCGCCGGGGTCAACGTCGGCCTGGGCAACGATGGCTTCTCCAACCAGATGTTCGCCGAGATGAAGGCCACCTATCTGGTGCACAAACTGGCCCAGCGCGACCCGCGCGCGATGCCCGGCGACCTGGTGATGCGGCTGGCTTACGCTGAAAACGGTCGCCTGGCCCGCGTCTTCTGGCATGACTCGAGGCTGGGAGAGTTGTGTGAGGGCGCGGCTGCTGACCTGGTATTCCTCGACTACCACCCCACGACGCCGCTCACGGCGGGGAACCTGCCCTGGCATCTGCTCTTCGGCGCCGAGGCATCAGCGATCACGGCCACTGTCTGTGCCGGGCGTGTGCTGATGCGCGACCGCCGGCTACTCACCCTCGACGAGGAGGCCCTCACTGCCAGGTCGCGGGAATTGGCGGCACAAGTGTGGGAACGAATCCAATGAACAATGGACAATGAACGTAACAAATGACATTCGGCAGTTGCCAGACTCGATTGATTCGAGTACAATGACCTTGCCGCTGCTGGTCATCGGCGCCTGACCCGGATCGCTCAATCACAGAATTAAGGAGGCTGGAAGATGTTAGTAAGAGATAGAATGACGCCACGTCCCATCACGACGACGGAGGACATCTCTGTTGACAAAGCACTGCAAATGATGCGGGACGAGAAAATACGACGCTTGCCAGTACTGGATAAACATGGCAGGCTGGCAGGCATCGTCTCGGAACTCGACCTACTGAAGGTTTCCCCTTCGCCAGCCACTTCGTTGAGCATGTGGGAGATTCCCTACCTGCTCTCGAAAATCAAGATGCGAGACATTATGACAAAAGAGGTGATCACCGTCACCGAGGATACTCCGCTGGAGGAGGCGGCCTGCATCATGGCCGACCGCAAGATCGGTGGTCTCCCCGTGATGCGAGACGACAAACTGGTGGGCATCATCACCGAGACAGACCTGTTCAAAATCTTTGTGGAGGTGCTGGGGGCGCGAGATGGCGGGGTTCGGCTGAGCATGCTGATCCCGGCGGAGAAGGGAACGCTGGCCAAGATCGCTGGCGCGATCGCCGAGAGGGGCGGCAACATCATCGCCTTGGGTACCATGATGGGCGATAATCCCACCAATCGCGAACTCATGATCAAAGTCGCTGAGGTACCTATGGAGCAACTGGTCTCAACTATGGAGGGCCTGGGCCTAAAGGTGCTGGACGTGCGGAAGGCGTAGGACAAACCTATCCCTAACAGAGCGGGAGGAGTATCCAGCAACAAGCAAACAAAGAGAGCCGCCGGTAATCTCTCAATCGCCGGCGGCTCCCTATCTCCCATTGTTCATTGGGTCATCGGTCATCGTTCATCGTCCGCATACACCTCTTCCTTCAACACCCCAATGAACGGCAAATTCCGGTACTCCTCCGCAAAATCCAATCCGTACCCCACCACAAATTCATCTGGCACCTCAAAGCCCACAAAGTCCAGCGGCACGTCAATCTCACGCCGGCTAGGCTTGGAGAGCAGCGTACACACCCGCAGGCTGGCCGGTCCGCGTGTCCGCAGGTTGCGCGTGATGTAATCCAGCGTGCGACCCGAGTCAATAATGTCCTCTACAATCAGTACGTGTCTCCCCTCAATGCTCTGCTCCAGATCCAGGAGAATGCGCACCACACCACTGCTGCGTGTCGCCGCGCCGTAGGATGAGATTTCCATAAAGTCCACCTCATGCCGCATCTCCAGATGGCGTGCCAGGTCGGCCAGGAACACAAACGCCCCCTTGAGCACGCAGACCAAAAGCGGCCGGTCAGCATCAGTATACGTCGCGTTGATCGCCCGCCCCAGTTCCGCCAACCGTGCCTGCAGCACGCCCTCAGAAATCAACACCTTCGCCACGTCATCCAGCAATCCCACTTTCTCTCTCCCTGTCCCCCCGCGCCCCCTGTCTCCTGGTCTACCCATACCCTCGTCTCATTCATACACCTTCCGCTTCAACGCCCCGATGTACGGCAGCGTGCGGAAGCGATCGGCGTAATCCAACCCATACCCCACCACCCACACATCGGGTATCTCAAAACCCAGGTAGTCAACCGGCACCTCGATCCGGCGACACTCGGGCTTGCTGAGGAGAACGCAGGCACGCAGCGAGGCTGGCTGACGGGCGCGAAAAGTACCCAGCAGATAGTTCAGTGTGCAGCCCGTATCCACAATATCCTCCACGATAAGCACGTGCCGCCCGGTGACACTGGCCCGCGTGTCCATAATCAGCCGCACCTCCCCCGTGCCGGCCGTACCCCGGTTGTAACTGGAGAGGGCAATAAAGTCCACGGCGTGGGGTACCGTCAGGCGGCGGGCCAGGTCGGCCAGGAAGACAAATGCTCCCTTGAGCACCCCAACCAGCACCAGATCCTCGACATCGGCATAGCCGGCACTGATCTGCGCGGCCAGTTCGCGCACCCGCGCCGTTATCATCTCCTCATCCAGCAGCACCCTCTCAATCGCCCTCGGAGTCTGTATGTCGTGTGCCATCCGCTCTTCCATCACTTTATCCGCCACTTGTCATTTGTTACGTTCATTGTCCATTCCTACCACGTGACAGCCCCGGCAGCGCGCCTCATACACCTCGCTGGCTCCCACCAGGATAACCGCGTCGTCATAGGCTGCGGGCTGACCGTCAATGAGTCGCTGCGTCCGGCTAGCCGGCCCTCCACACACCACACAGATGGCCTCAAGTTTATCCACCCGCTCCGCACACGCCAGCAGTGCAGGTGTCGGCCCGAAAGGCTCACCCCGAAAATCCATATCCAGCCCGGCAACGATGACCCGCACCCCCCGGCTGGCCAGTTCCTCACACAGCGCCACCACATCATCATCGAAGAACTGGGCTTCGTCCAGCGCCACCACCGTCGTGTCCGGCTCAATCAGTGACCGCAACTGCAGTGTGTTCTCCACCGGCACCGCTTCGGCCTGCACCCCATTATGGGAGGCCACCTCCCGCCGAGCATATCGCGCGTCCAGACTATGCTTAAAGACCTGCACCTTCTGGCGGGCAATTTGCGCCCGGCGCACACGGCGGATCAGTTCTTCCGTCTTACCGGAGAACATACCGCCGCAGACCACTTCAATCCAACCACTACTGGGTTTCCCGTACACCGCCCCTCCCATCCTGTCCACTCCAGAGGTTTCGGAACCCTCTAGTGCCCCCAACAAAATCGAGGGCAGATGACTTGTATCATCTGCCCCCATCAGATTACTGAGATATCTTACTCTCCGACTTCCCCGCTTGGCTCCTCTGCTGGCACCTCGTCGCCCGGCAGGACAAATCCACGAGCACGTAACCGCTTCTTCAGGGTCGCTAGCGACTTGAGGCCAAACCCTCTCAGATCAGTCAGTGCCTCATCCCCATTCTCCAACTTGACTAGCGCGTCACCCACAGTCTTGATGCCTGCGCCGATCAACACCTTATGGACACGGGAACTGAGTTCCAGTCCCGTAATTGCGAGTTCAGGCGACGTCGCCTGTGCCTTGCGCTTCTCCGCCTCGGCGATGAGCCGGTCGCGCCGCTCCAGTTTCCGGATGAAGCGTTCCACCTGTCCCCCGGCATCCACGATACGCTGCTCACCGGTAAAGAATGGGTGACACTCGGAGCAGACGTCGGTACGGATCACCGGGACAGTGGCTCCCACCGTCCAGGTGTTGCCGCACGAACAGACGACCTGCGCTTCAGGGTAATACTTGGGATGGATGCCTTCTTTCACGACCAACTACCTCCGTTCCGGATAGACACTCACACGCTTTCGGCCATTGCGGATTGGCTCAAAGCACACAAAGCCACCAGAGATGGCAAAGATAGTGTAATCCTTGCCCATCCCCACGTTGGTGCCCGGTTTGATGCGCATACCGCGCTGCCGCACGATGATGTTGCCCGCGCGCACACCCTCACCGCTGTATTTCTTTACCCCCAGCCGCTTAGAGCGACTGTCACGCCCGTTGTGGCTTTTGCCTCCACCCTTCTTGTGCGCCATCCCACTTCCTCCTACACTACAATCTTATCCACCCGCAGGCATGTATAGTGCTGCCGATGACCGGCGCGCCGGCGATACCGCTTCCTGGGATGATACTTGAAAATTCGAATCTTGGGACCCTTCTTTTGCGCAACTACCGTCGTCAGTACCTTGGCCCCATTAACGGTGGGCCGGCCAATCTCGACCTGCTCGCCATCGGCGACCAGCAATACCTCATCCAACTCAAGTTGCTGGCCGACTTTGACAGGCAGCCGCTCGACGAGGATCGTATCGTCCACCTCGGCCCGGTACTGCCGCGCGCCTGATCTCACAACCACATACACGATCCATCCTCCCTTATGCACGATAGGGGGCCGTGCCTGGTGGCCCGGCCGCCAAAAGGGATTATACCGAATCTCCCGGTTTTGTCAACCGGCCCAATGTCTCTGTCCCTCATCACCTACTGCCAGGCCGCCCAGTACTCCCGGAAAGCCCGTCGCCCCCGCTCGTTCAGTGCGCAGGTGATGTGCGGGTACTTGCCGCGGAACCTCTTGTTGATCTCCACATAGCCTCCCTCCTCCATCCGACTCAGGTGCGAGGAAAGATTGTCGCGCGTCAGACCGGTGGCGTGGAGCAGAAAGGGGAAATCGGCGCGATATGCAGCGAAAGGTATGAAAGTGGAGCGGCGATGGTTGCAAAAAGAAGCACTAGCGCGGTGGACCCCAACGCCAACATCTCAATAACTTTGCCGGAGACGCCGACCGCCAGACTGAACAGTAGCAGGGGAAAGAGTTGCGCAGCGAAGATGGCAAGCGTTCGTCCCCAGCGGGTCAGCCACCTGCGGGCCGACGAGCCGAACACCAGAGCGCTAAAGGCATAGCAGCCCAGCACTAACGCCGGGTAGACAGTCGAGCGGCTGTACCAGAACGACAGCAACGACACAGGAATCCCACCGGTGAGCCCGACCACCAAAAGATTGCGCCGGTCGCTCTTGATGTGAGAGAGCAGTGCTGCCGCGGCGAGAATAGCGGCGAGGCCGAGGAACATCTGCGCTGGGCCGGTGGTGTTGGACAGGATGTCGCCGAGGATGACCGAGATGCCGCAGCAGACCAGGCTGCCGAAACGGTGCAGGCCAGCACCAGCCGGAAGCCGGGTGTAAAGACAGATCTCATCCGCGCCGGCCGGCCAGTCAATCAGCACCGTCTGGCCCTCATCACTGGGAGCGACGATCAGGACGTCAGCGGCGTTCGAATCGTCAGATGGCATATAGCCACAGTAGTAACGTCTTACGACTCGCTCCTCGGCCCGGGCTTCGGCATAGCGCACCGGCGGCGAGCCGGGCAGCGGAATGTGTAGGGCGGGAACGTCGGTGTGCGGCGAGTGAACGGTCAGGGTGCCGCACCAGCCGTCGCCGGTCGCTTCGAGATGGAGTGTGGCTGGTTCATCCGGCAACAACGCAAAGAGCGGCTCGCCGATCAGAATGACGCGCGGCCAGGTAGCATCCAGGTCGAGGCGGCCTAGGGTCTGCAGGCGGGTCAGTTCGCCCAGGGGCATCCGCGGGGAACTGTAGAGATGCGAACGCGCCCCACCCAGTGCCAGAACGCCTCCAACCTCCATTGAGCCGACGTAGGCTACAGCGCCCGAATGGACAAAGCGGAGTACAATGCTATTCTCTACATCGTTGGCGATATTGCCGCTCTCGCACGCCTCGGCGACGACGACGATAGGGCCCAGTGGCGGCATCGGGTCGGAGCCTTCGAGGGCCTCGCCCACCAGGTGAAAGCCGTTGGGGGAACCGTGGGCATAGATACACAGGTAAGGGCTGCGGGGAGCCAGTTCGAGGATGCGGTCGTGGCTGGTGGCAGCGCCATTCAGTTCGATCAATCCATAGGGGCCGGTTGTCTTGGTCGTCTCGCCGTCGCTCTTCTCGGTGCTGGCCGAAACAACGATATTCGACAGGGTGTCGGCCAGCCGGTCATAAGCGTACGCGCGGACGACGAGCAGCCCTGCGTCGCCGGGCGTCCAGGTCGGCTATGATGTCCCTGTGGGCATCATAGCCGACCTGGACGTGATCGTAGTGGCAGGCGGCATAGAGCGCCCGCACCTGCTCGCGGGTGACTCGCTCGGGAGCCGTGACCCAGGTGGCAACTGGGGGCCGGTCGCGCGCAATGGTGTCCCGGTTCCAGGTGGGCATCGCGCCACGATATGCAGCGATCAGTGCGCCGACGGGGGCAAACTCATCATCTTCGAGCAGCACGATCCCCGGAGCGTCTCCCAGGGAAGACCGATAAGCCTCGTAGAGCGCCGCCGGGTCGGTGAAGGTAATCAGTTCCTGGTCATCTGTCCGTGCCGGGCGCTCGAAGTAAAGCGGCGCGTCGAGGCGAGCGGCAAGCGCAGCGCCCACGACGCTCCATTGGATGTCGAGAGGAACCAGCACGATCTGCTCTGGCGCAGGCCAGGCTGCGGCCAGCAACATGTCCACATCGCCGGGGCCTACATCTATGCGGACGCCACCGTGACGACTGACGAAGTTATCAATGACCGCATCGTCGGCCGGGCCGGAGCGCAGCAGCAGTGGCGCATAGCCGTCGTAGAGGGAAAGCGGCACCAGGCGCAAGTATGTTTCAGCGTCGAGGGCGACGTAGACGGGGTCCATAGGCCTCTGAGCCGCAGCCACCAGGGGCAAGACGGCGGTTGCCAGCAGTGCTGCCAGCAACAGAGCAAATGCTTGATTGAGGTTCCTGCTCACTCACCGTCTCCTCTGTCCATCGCCTTGATCGGCGATGCGCTCATCCAAGAGGCTCAACAGCGGGCGATGGTCAATCGTACAGGTCAACACCAGGGATACCGATGAGGCGGACACGGCGGTAGCGCGCGAACGGCCCGCCCATCTCCAGCGCATCCAGCACCGCCTCAGGGCGGGCGGTGGCCCCCGCGCGGGCTGCCAGTTGCATCCCCAGCACTATATCATTCCCGACCGCCTGTCCTTTGACCATCTCGGGACGCCGCTCCAACCACAAACGCTCGACCAGCGGGCGCAGATCGTACTGCCGTCCGCGCCGTTCCCGCGGCAGTTCCCTCGCCGCCAGTACCTGCTCGATACGTGCCTCGATCACCTCCGTCAGTTCGTCCCATCCTTCGACAGACTCAGGATGCCACTCGACCGTCACACAGTACTCCGCGGCCACGACCTGCGTCTGCAGCGCCGGTTCCTTCAACATCACCTGGCGCACCTGGCTGATCGTCAACCCGTCGGACAACACCGGTACCAATGCCCTGGCAAAATCCTCCACCGGCACCGGCTTCTCCAGCCAGACGTCCAGTAACTCCATCTCGGCGGTATAGCCCAGCGGTAAGGCGGCCGCCAGTTGCAGTTTGGGCCTCGGGTTAAAGCCACCGGAGTAAGCCAATCTCACCCCGGCCCGGCGCAAAGCCCGCTCCCACGCCCGCGCCAGGTCCAAGTGCGAAGTATATACTAGCGGCCCGCCTTTGGAGAACGTAACCCGCAGTCTCATCTACTTCCTGCTCATCTACTCGTATACTTCTCTACAACTCAATCACAAACCGCCCATCCTTGTATAGCAAGTCATCATCCACCCAAATCTCGCCCCCAGCGCGCATGTCGCAAATCATATCCCAGTGAATCGCCGACTCATTTTTGCTGCCCGTCTCGGGATAACCTGCACCTAGCGCCATGTGGAAACTGCCATTGATCTTCTCGTCGAACAGAATCTGGCGCGTGAAGCGGGTGATGCCCTCGTTGGTGCCGATGGCGAACTCGCCAACGTACCGTGAGCCCGCGTCGGTGTCAAGCACCTTGAGTAAGAACTCTTGGTTCTTCTCGGCGGTCGCTTTCACTACCTTGCCACCCTCGAACCACAGTCGCACACCGGTCACCTCACGCTCCTTGTAGATGGCTGGGTACGAAAAGTAGACGTGACCCTCAATGCTGTTCTCCACCGGCCCGGTAAAGACCTCACCATCGGGCATGTTCGCCTGACCATCGCAGTTGGCAAAGGGGCGTCCGGCAATACTCAGGTGCAGATCGGTCTCCGGACCAATAACGTGCACCCGCTCCCTGCCCTTGAGCCAATCCACGATCTTTTGCTGCCAGGCCGAAAAACGGTGCCAGTAGCCCACCGGGTCGTCCATATCCGGCAGGCAAGCATTGTAGACAAAATCCTCGTACTCGTCCAGACTCATCTCGGCGTCCTGGGCATAGGCATTGGTCGGGAATAAGGCGACGGTCCAACGCAACGCACCGGAAGCGGAACGCTGCATAAAGGTCTTCATCAACTCTGTTTGGGCCTGGCTATAAAGCACCATCTTATCCGGGTCCACATTGCTCAACGCTTTGGTGTTCTCCACTCCCCTGACCGAAACACGCACATCGTAGGTCTCTATAATCAACTGGAGCGGTTCAGGCACATGCTGCAACTGCTCGTCCGAAGCGTAGCGGAACAGCAACTCATCCGTGCCGGGCACGGAGGCCAGCATCAGCGGGTGTCCTCCTACCTGCAGCACCCGGGCGTAGATCGCCCTGAGCAGAGGGGCAGCCGCACTGTCTCCCTGCACTATCACTTTGTCACCCGGCCGTACCGCCACCGAGTAATTGACCAACACATCGGCCAGTTTCTCAATTCGTGGGTCTGTCATCGTTTGTTTTCTCCTTGTTTGAATGTGTGGCAGAAACCGGGTTTTTTCCGAAAAACCTGGTTTCTTCTACGATTGTGTAGGTTGGGGGCAGCGCCACTCATCTGACCAATGATCACCCCAAGTGTCGAGTATGCCGCAGCCGTGACACCGCTCCCGGCAATCGGTCAGCGTCTCCTCATACTTACTGCGCCGGTACTCCTCCAACAAGAATTCTTTATCCACCCCTGTGCTGACGACTTCCCAGGGAAATATCTCGTCGGGCAAACGCTGACGCCGGGCGTAGAAATCAGGATCCAGCCCAATCTCATCGAATGCATGCTTCCAGGCTCCCAGGTTCTGCTGTTCATTCCAGGCATCGAAGCGAGCCCCCAATTCCCAGGCTCGCTGCACCACTGCGCCCAGTCGCCGGTCGCCCCGCGCCAGAACTGCCTCCAGCAACGCCGCCTCCGGGTCACCGTAGCCCAACTTTAATCCCCGTACGCGCAGTTCGCGCCGCAGGAGCGCCTGCTTCTCGCGGATGGAGTGGGCCGGGTCCAACCCCACCCACTGGAAGGGCGTGTGCGGCTTGGGCACGAAGGTGTTCACGCTGACATTGATCTGCGCCCGTCGCCCGTGCGCCTTCCGCCCCACCATCCGCACCTCCCGCGTCAGGTCAGCAATGGCTTGCACGTCGTCCATCTGCTCCCCCGGCAGCCCAATCATAAAGTACAACTTGATCGTGCGCCAGCCGCGCTCGAATACCTCCCGAGCCACATCTAGTATCTGGTCGGTAGAGATGGGCTTGTTGACGACAGCACGCAACCGCTCAGTGGCCGCCTCTGGGGCAAAGGTAAACCCTGTGCGCCGCCCCTGTGCGATTGCCTCTGTCAGCGTGACCGAGAAACTGTCAGCCCGCAACGCAGGCAGCGAGATGGAAAGATGCGCGTCGCCGAACCGCCCGACGATAGCCTCCACCAGCCTGCCGATGCCGGAGTAATCGGACGACGAGAGCGATAGCAGCCCAATCTCATCGAAGCCAGTCTGCGGCAGGATAGCCTCAATCGCCTCCAGTACCTCCTCCACGGGCCGCTCCCGCACCGGCCGCATGACCATCCCGGCATGGCAGAAGCGACAGCCACGGGTGCAGCCGCGCTGGATCTCGATCGCCGCCCGGTTGTGGGCCACGTCCACTGTGGGTACGATGAGCCGTGCTGGCGACGGGGGCAGGGAGGAAACGATCCGCTTGAGAACCGGCAGCCCCCTCCTCTGCCCCTCCCATGGGGGAAGGTTGGGGGAGGTAGGTTCGATAGCAGCAACCGTGCCGTCAGCATTATAGCGCACGTCGTAGAAGCGCGGCACGTAAACACCAGGGATGCACGCCAGCGCCCGCAATTGCACCTCTCGGGGCTCCCCGCGTCTCTCCTGGTAGGCCCGCACCAGTTCGACGATCACCTCCTCCCCATCGCCAATGACGAACGCATCCACAAAGTCGGAGACCGGTTCCGGGTTGAACACCGCGTGGCCACCAGCGACGATGAGCGGATGCCGTTCGTCCCGCTCGCCGGCCCGCAGCGGGAGAGCCGCCAGATGAAGCATCTCCAGCAGGTTGGTATAGAGTTGCTCGTAGGGCAGACTGAAACCGATGACGTCAAAATCAGCCAGGGGCCGCTTGCTTTCCAGGCTGTAAAGCGGGATACGCGCCTCCCGCATCGCCGCGATCATATCTATCCACGGCATATAGGTTCGCTCGGCCAGCACGTCCGGCAACGCATTGAGTATGTCGTAGAGGATTGCCAACCCCAGGTTGGACATTCCCAGGTCGTAGATGTCGGGGAAAGCCAGGCAGAAGCGAGTGGGTATGGCTTCCCAGTCCTTGACAACGCTATTGTACTCACCGCCGACGTAGCGACCCGGCTTCTGCACCGTGGGCAGGATCCGCTCCAGCCGCTCCAGGTCAATTTGCATTATGCGTATCTAGCCGCCTCAAACCGACAAGAGACAATCATTCTGTTATGACAACCCTTTCTATCACATCACCAACGGTGATAGACTGGACAACGTCCATGCCTGTGGTCACCTGGCCAAAAGCGGTGTACGCTCCATCCAGGAAGGGCGTCGGGGCCAGGGTGATGTAAAATTGGCTGCCGCTGGAGGCACGGGTAGGGTTCACCTGGTCCGACTGCCGGGCCATGGCAATAACACCCTCGATGTGGGGCAACTGAATCTCCGCTGGCACGGTATATCCAGGCCCACCAGCGCCGGTGCCCGTCGGGTCGCCCCCTTGGATGACAAAACCAGGCTCTACGCGGTGAAAAGTCAGATCATCGTAAAAGCCCTGTTGGGCCAGGAAGACAAAGTTGTTGACGGTCTGCGGGGCGGCGCTGGCGTCGAGTCGGATGACGATGTCACCTTTGACCGTCGAGATGGTAGCGACATAAGTCTTGCCGGAATCAATCTGCATCTCCGGGGGTGCGTTATACATACCGTTGCGGTCGGCAGGATTCGCAGGCATTAAGGTAGATCTCCTTTCTGTTTTGCCCGGTCCCACGGTAAACCAGAGGGTCACACCAATCAGCAAAAGAGCCACGGCTGCACCGCCAATCCACCACCATAAGCGAGCAGGGGTGGTCGAAGATGTAACCGGCGACTGTGAGCGTCTTTTCTTCTTCTTGACTGGCTTTCTCCTCCTGGACATAGGGACCTCTTTCTGCTACTTTTCCTAAATTCGTATCTTTCAACATGTCACAGTATACTACACATAACGCGAATTGCAATTCCCACAGTCCCCACCCTTCCGAATAAAACCACGAGCAGGGACGTTGAAGGAATAGAAAGGACAATCGGTGGAGTGAGCAGCCGGTCAGCGCAGTCAACAGAAACCGAACTCGAGCTGATCACCCAGGCCCAGCGTGGAGACAGGCGGGCCTTTGGTGAATTGGTCCGCCGCCACCGGAAGGGTGTCATCAACGTGATATACCGGATGTGTGGGGAAACGAATCTGGCAGAGGACGCGGCACAAGAGGCCTTTATCCGCGCCTGGCAGCATCTCCCCAGTTACCGGCCTCGATCACCTTTTCGCAACTGGGTGTATCGCATCGCTACCAACGCCGCACTGGACGCGCTGCGCCGTGAGCGAGAGACAGTGGACGTAGACACATTGTCGCTGGCCACCGCAGACAGGGGACCGGAGGCCAGGCTGGAAGGAAAAGAACGGGGCGAACGAGTGCGTCGAGCGGTGCTAGAGTTGCCACCGGCCAGCCGCGCAGTGCTGATATTGCGGGAGTACGAAGGACTCTCCTATCGGGAGATCGCCGATACGCTGAACATTCCCATTGGCACAGTGATGTCGCGGCTGAACTATGCGCGCAACCGGCTGCGCGAGTCGCTGGCCCCCTATCTGGAGGTCCTATGACCGAACATGTCACAGCCTGGCTAGGAGCATACTACGACGGCGAGTTGCGAGGGCTCCGCTTGCGGCAGGTAGAGACACATCTGGCGCAATGCGAGACGTGTCGCACGGAACTGAAGACGTTACAGGCATTGACAGCACTTTTGCCAGAGAGCCCCGCAGCCGAGGGCATCACGTCACCCGATCGCTTCGTATCACAGGTGGAGATACGGTTGTCCCGCCGTCCAATGCAAGCGGCATGGAAAAGAACGCTAGAGACCGGTTGGCAACTGGCACCGGTGGGATTGCTCGGCGCGTGGGCCTTCGGCCGGGCAGTGTTTCTCGTGACCAGGGTGGTAATGGGCGCGCTGCGGATGGGCCTGGGAAGCGACATAGTAGCAGGATTGTTGCCCGCTGCGCAGCAAAGACCGTGGCTGGCCGAGGTCTTTGGGCTCTCAAACCCAGGGCTGAACGATATCGGCCAGATTATGCTACGGATGCTAAGCAATGGAGGGCCGTTAGGCTGGGGCATTACACTGAATCTGGCACTATCGGTCGTGATCGGACTGCTGTATTGCAGTTGGCTGGCAAGTTGGTGGGCTCGCCACCAGCATAGAACACAGATTTCAGGACACTAGCGGACAAGACGCGAGGAAAGGAGCAAACTAGATATGGATCACATAAACATCCTAAAACGAGCCTGGGAGATCACCTGGCGCTATCGAGTACTGTGGATCTTTGGCATCATCCTGGCGCTGACCACGGCCAGCGGCGGCAACGGGCCGCAGGCTACCTTCAGTGGCAACGGCAATGGTAATGGTGGTTTTCCTCCACCCGGCGATTTTTCTATGCCGGAGATTTCACCAGGAGTCGTGACCGCCCTGATTGCCATCGGGATTGGGTTGGCGTGCGTGATCGCCGTTCTGGTCATAGTGTCAGTTGTAGCGCGCTACGTGGCAGAGACGGCGCTGATACGGATGGTGGACGACCACGAGGAGACAGGCGAGAAGCACAGCGTGCGCCAGGGATTCCGAATGGGCTGGTCGCGCACCGCGTTCCGGCTCTTTCTGACTAGATGGCTGGTTACTCTGCCGATGATCGTGATATTCATCTTGCTGTTCGCCCTGGCGGCTGCCCCATTGCTGCTGTGGGCGACAGAAAGCAGAACTATCGGGGTAATCGCCACAGTCGCCACAATTGGCCTGGGCCTCTTGATCCTGCTCTTGGCAATCGTCATCGCCACGGCAGTCTCACTGCTGATAAAGTTCTTTTGGCGGGCGTGCGCCCTGGAAGAGTTGGGGGTGATCGAGTCGCTCCGCCAGGGCTTTAACGTCGTGAGACACCACTGGCTGGATGTACTGATCATGTGGCTCATCATGATCGGCGTAAATATTGGCTGGATCATCGCGATGATCGTCACCACGATCGTGCTGTTCCCCGTCATACTTCTGCTGATAGTCGTAGGAGGACTGATGGGTGGGCTGCCGGCGCTTCTGGTAGGCGGACTGGCCAGCCTGTTCTTCGAGGGGACAGTGCCATGGATTCTGGCGGCCGTGATCGGCGGCCCAATCTTTATCCTGATAGTAACAGCGCCGTGGATATTCCTGGGTGGGTTGATGGAGGTATTCAAGTCCAGTGTATGGACGCTGACCTACCGGGAACTGCGCGCTCTGGAGGGCCTGGATACAGAGAGGGAGATAGAGACCGAAGAATGGCCCGAGTTGGACGAGCCAGGCTCGGACCCACTACCGGACAGTTTGTGAACACGAATGTCCCACATGAGGAAGGTACAAGATGGGAAAGAACATTGAAAACGCACTGGCGCAGGAGTTTACCTGTCCCCGCTGCAAGCATGCCGGCGCTCACGTCGAGCGCTTGGCCATGTCGGGGACCGGGTTATCTCGATTGCTCGAGATTCAGGCATACCGCTACGCATTCGTCTCCTGCACCAATTGCGGCTACACCGAGGTGTACAACTTGCGCACGCTGGAGGGCAAGGATAACCTGGGGACGTTGCTCGAGGTCATCTTCTCGGATTAACCTGACCTGAAAGCGTAATCTTCACACAACCAGGACGGCCCTACTTCGAGGGCCGTCCTGAGGTTTCCCGTCGGCAAAGACCACCCAATATGACAGCGAATTTGGGGGATTAACCGAATCGCAGCGTCTCTCCGTCGCCCGTATCTGCATTCGTGAGGAGCAAGGGATGCCTACGCGCTGTACCCGCGTGGACCAGTTCGCACGTGGGTGTGCTCACTCCTAGTCACGTTTCACGCTTCACGTTTCACGTTTTACGTTTTACGCTTCACGTTTCACGCCCTCGCAGAGCGCCGCCTCACTCCGCCCGAGTCGCCGGTTCGCGGGCTGGCAAGTCAATACGTTGCCCATCCTCCAGCGTTACCTGCCAGGACGGCACCCAGGCCAGGCCACAGAATTCAACCATCACGTCAGCGCGGCGCGGGGTCACCTCCATCTCCTCAACCTCCTCCAGCGTGTCGGCCCAGCGGTCATTGATCTCGGCTGCCTGTTCCTCCCACTCTTGCGCCAGCGCCTCCAATTGCTTCTCCAGATCCTCAATCGCCTCCACCGATTCCTCGACGTCGGCCTGGGCTTTCCTGGTCAACGTTCGCTTGCGGCTGGCGCGGGAGACCGCAGACGACGAGCGCCGTCCGGCAAACAGGTTGAGCGCCGTTTCGCCCAAACTCAGCATTTCCTCCCGCTTGCGGGCTGCCACTTCCTCCTCATCCTCGGCCAACTCTCGCTTCTCGCGGCGCAGTTTCTCTTGCACACGGGCCATCTGCTTGTCCATTTGAGCGCGGGCCTTTTTCAGTTCGGCATCGCGTTTCTGGCGGGCCTCCTCCTCGCAACGCATGCGGAAATCGCGGCGGTTTTCTTCCACCGCACCGTATAACTTGAGCACCGGGTTGTGCAGGATAGTTACGGACACGTTGTGGTAGAGATAATCGGCAAAATCCTTCTCCCATCGTTTCAGATCGCGCGGATGGGCCAGCGCCGAGGTCACCGGCGCATAGAGACCCTCTCCCACCGGTCTCGACGACAAATCATCCTCGCCCACCCCAGCCTCCCCCTGGTCCCAATCCACCCCCATGAGTCCCTCGCCAGGCTGCACCAGCCGCGCCACGGCCTGCTGGTGATCCACATCCCGTCTCCGATCCAGCAAACGCACCGTGCCCAAGGCCAGCAGATGGGGCGTGTAGACCAGCCGCCGCTCCTGCGTCAGCACCGGCCGCCCATCCCGCTCCTCGTAGCGGCGCAGCGCCCACTCGAAAGTAGTCGTCGGCGGGAGAAAAGCCTGGGGCACGTCCGGAGGGAGCGCCGGTGGAGTAACACCCAACCCCTCTACTTCCCCACCCCTCCGCTCCTCTGCCCCTGCGCCCCTGCGCTCCCCTCGTCCCCTTGTCTCCTTGTCCCCTCGTCTCCCCGTCTCCTCGTCTCCTTGTCTCCTTATCTCCCTGTCCCCCTGTCCCCTCGCCAACTCCCGCACTTGTTTCCGCGTCAGCGGCCCGCGCAGGTAGGACATCGCCCAACGAGTGTGGAAAAAGACCGGCGGTCCCTCTCGAATATCGTGGAGCAGAAAGACGCGCGGCTTGAGCGCGCCCAGCGCCCGGTCGAGCACGCGCCGGTCCATCGCCTCCCCAGCCTCAGCAATCGCCCCTTCCAACCCCTCCAGCACACGCTCCTTATCCCGTTCGGCCCGCAGCGAACCGATCGCCCATGTGCCCGCGTTAGTCAACCCTTTGTAATCCAGGTCGGCCGGGTTCTGAGTAGAAAGTACAACCCCCAGGCCAGCGGCGCGCCCCTGCTTGACCAACGCCAGGAGCGGCGCTTTGGTGGGCGGGTTGGCCGGATAAGGCGGAAAGTAACCAAACACCTCGTCAAAGTACACCAATGCCCGCAGGTCAGTGGTGCCCGATTGAGCACGCAGCCAGTCGCGCACCGCCTCCAGGAACAGGGTGATGAAAAAAGCCCGTTGTGCATCGTTGAGGTGTGCCAGGTAAAAGATGCTGGCCTGAGGGCGATCGTCGGCGGCGTAGAGCAACTCTTCCACGTCCAACCCCGTGCCCTCCTGCCAGTTCTCAAAGCCGGGGGCGGCGACGATATTATTGAGCGTCCGGGCCAGCGCAAAACGGTCTTTCTCCGGGAAGAAGGTCTCCAGTTCAAAGACGCCCACCTGCTGGAAGGGGGGCTTTTGCAACAGGCGGATCAGCACAGGCAGATCAAGTTGCTCCCCAGCGCGCCAGACGTGCTCGACGATGCGCGCCAGCAGGATGTGCTCCGGGCTCTGGAGGGGATCAGCCTCGACGCCCACCAGCCCCAGCAGCGCCGAGACGATGCCGCCGATACGCTCCCGCAGCGCTTCTTCGTGCTCGTCCCAGTCGAGATCAGGCGTGTCGAAGAAATGGAGCACGTCCACCGGCTGGCCCGCCTCCGAGCCAGGGGTGAAGATAGTGAACTGCGCCGCCTGGCACAGCCGCGCGATACGCTCGCCGCTGATGTCCCATCCAGCCAGCCCGTCCCGCCATTTGCGAGCCTCCCGCTCGGCGTACTCCTCGACACTCATCCCCTTCCGCCGGGCTCCCTCCAGGTCCACCCAGGGGGTGAAGTCCTCCGCGCGCAGTTCGGGGAAGGTCAGCAGCAAATTGGTCATGTCCCCCTTGGGATCGAGGATCAGGACAGGAGTGCCCTGCAACAGCGCCTCCTCCAGCAGGATGATACCCAGCCCGGTCTTGCCGGAACCAGTCATGCCGAGGATGACCCCGTGGGTGGTGAGGTGCCGAGCCTCGTACAGAACCGGCCGGTCGGTGACCGCGCCCTTCTTCAGATCGTACTCGCGGCCCAGGTAGAGTTTGCCCTGCTCGTCGCTTGCGCTCATCGTCGCCTCCCATTGTGGTGTGGTGTTTATTGTACACGGGGAAGGGGGAGGATGCAAGTCACAGAATGGAGAATAGAGAATAGAGAGGAGAAAGTGCAAGACGGCGCTGCGGAATCGGGTTTGCGTTCTAGACTATTGAAGTATATAATTAGATTGGTTTTGTCGTTGCCCTCATTTGACTCATCCAGTCAAAGGACTCTCAGCTTATGGAAAGCAAGGTGCAACAGATGGATGAACACCTGCCCTCTCCGCCTGATCGTTCTCCGCCGCTGGAATCCCTCGTCGAGGTTCTCCGCGCCGTTGTTCAGAAAATTAAAGAACCACCTTACCTCTTTATCATCGGAATCAGCGTTCTCGTGGTCATCCTCGTCCTGGGTGTGACTACGATGGCACCTGAAATCAGCGGCCCTCTCTACGCTGCGCTGGTCGTGATCGGCGTGCTGGCGTTAGTAGCGCTGGCGGGAGGAGTCATCACTGCTGTTATGGGAACGCGGATGGAGCGGGCGGATACCGCAGACACACCCGCCGAAACGCAGGAGCGCGTACCCGATGACACACCGGTCCCTACGCCGACCCCTTCAGAGCCAACGACGCCAGCAGCAGACCAGGAGAAGACGATTGTACACGAGCGACCGATCCCCCCCGATTGTGAAAGTTTGAATCATCAACTGGAGATGGCCCGCAAGACGTTGAATGCACTAGAAGTACAAGAGGCTGGCTACACTGTGCTGACCATGCCTGCTCATCTGCAGGTGGAGTTGCAAGAGCAACGGCGCAAGGTAGCCAAACTGGAGCGCAAACTTGCTGAGTGCCTTGGGCGGGAGGTACGTCAATGAGCAAACTTGAAGCGAAGCAGCAGCAGATAAAGATTGCCCAGCAGACGTTGAACACACTTGAGAAACAAGCAGCGGGCTACACCACGCTGACCATCCCGGCCACACTACAAACGGAACTGGATGATCAGCGCAAGAAGGTCACCACACTTGAGGCAGAGATCAAATCTCTGGAAAAAACATCTGGCCAAGAGTCTGTAGAGGAACAACTACAGCCTCCCCATATCCCTTTCCAGAACCGGGAAGACGAGATCAGAGACATTCTATCGTTCTTCGCCCCTCCCTATATTCTCCTGGACGCTCCGGCGGGTTATGGGAAATCGGTGCTCCTTGAGCGGCTGGCTGAGCGCTTTACTGAGCAGGAGCAGGAGCAGGAATGGAAGGTCGCGCACGTCCGCTTGGAAGAAGACGACAGTCTGCACCAGTTGGTAGCGATGCTTGCCCAGCGACTAGGCCTTAAGTATTCTCCAAAGGGGGCAGATGCGTATCGCTGGGGAGCGGACTTGGCTGGTGCCCTCAAAAGAAACGAACTAGAAGCGATCACCCGCAACGGCCTGGTCTTCTTGATAGATCTGGAGAAAAAGCCTGCACTGAATGTCTTGAAGGACCTCTTGGATCAATTCATTCCCGCTGTACAAAAGAGTCTGCGTGTGCTAGAGTTTTTCTCGATCCGACACAACCGATTTCGGGTTGTCCTTGCCGGGCGCTGTCTGGCAGGGCGAACAGAAGCCACTTCTCATGCCATACCGCTAAGCGTGCGCAGGCTGACCCCCTTCGACTACAGCGTCGTTCGGGAGACCGTTCGGGCGATTTTCGCTGAGCACGCAGATGCAGCCGTGACCCAGATTGCGGCCCACCTGATGTATCTCACCGGCGGACACCCCGGTTGTCTGGCCCATAGCCTGAGAAAGTACGAGAAAGTCGGGTGCACGCCTGATGACTTTCTCAAGTTCTGTTCGGCGGAGGTATGGTCACAGATCGTCAGGCCTGTAGGACGGGATGTGCGGGATAGCGTTCCACAGAATCTGTGCCGTGTCCTCGATCGGCTGAGTGTATTTCGTTATCTGGACTATCCTCTGTTGGATCGCTTGACAGGCGGGGAGGAGCCGATCGTCGAAGGGTATGATAACGGGTATGACTTGGCGGATAGACTGACCGGCACGTATATGATGAGTTGGCAGGGGCGTCTGCTCCAGGACGACATCACGCGTCGGCTGCTGTTAGCACGGCTGCGGAAGGAAAATACAAGTTTCCCAGAATGGTGCCGCCAGGCCCAAGGGATATGCGCCGATCATCTCCAGAGACCGGATACCCAATCGCCAGAGGTTTGGGCCATTGAATATCTCTATCAGATTCTGCAGGAGCATGCTGGCGCGGTTCATGACCCCAGACGACGGGCTGCGATGAGAGACATCTTCTTTACCACCGATGTCCGCAAGAACGAGGTCCGCAAGGCCCTGCAGTGGCTGGTGGACGGGCGACAGGGTAGGGCGGAACAGCAGGCTCTCAACCAGGCACTGGAGGCAGATTGGGAATTTCGCTTCACCATAAGTTACTTTCTGCGCGAGAAAGAATACAGCGACGGACCGTTCAAAGAATTGCAGGAACACGTGAGCGAGTTTTTCACGCAGAACAAAGGAGGCAAAGATGGCTGACCAAGATCCAAGGCCCTTCATTGACCGGGAAACGGAACTGGCCCGTATTGAGGAACTGATTGAAGACTGGAGTACCCGGCGTGTGCTTTGCATCCACGCTGAAGGCGGCTATGGCAAGACATTTCTCCTGCAGGAGGTGCACAGGCGCTACAGTGAGGCCGAGGGAGAACGTCTACTCGTCACCATGCTGGACTTTGACGATCCCGATTTGCGGGTGCCGGAGAACATTGGCCGTCGTCTCGCCATGCTGCTCGGAGAGGACACCTTTCGCCCCTATCTGCGTCGCTTGATGGACTGGCACAGGATGAAAGCGGCGGATGTCAGTCCCGAACGGTTGAAAACGGAGGGAGATTCCATCCGGCAAGGACTGGCCCAGAGCCTTAGCGCGGCTGCTAAACAACGGCGCATCGTCCTATTGGTGGACACAACAGATGCCGTCGAGCGCTCGGACGTGTGGACATACCTGTTTGACCTGTTGTACGGGATGGAGAACACACTCGCTATTCTGAGCGGACGCAATGCGGGTGACCTGTGGGAGATACTCAGCCGCCGTCTGGGCGACGACGCGCTGGAGATGAACCTATCGGCCTTGAAGGAGAAGGCCAGCGCCGAGTTCTTGCGCGCCAAGGAGGAACAACTGCACATCACGGTAGGAAAGGTGCTGGCAGAGAAATTACTCCTTCTGGCTCAGGGACGACCGATTATGATTAATCTGGTCGTGGAGTGGGCGGCCCACGGGATTGATCTGGCCTGGTTGCAAGAGGAGAGCATTGAGGAACTTGAGAAGCTGAGCAGCGACGAACTGCAGGACCGTCAGGCGGAGTTGGAGTTCCATTTGGTTGAGCATATCGGAGACCTGCGCACGCCGATGGATCGCCTGGCATTGACGTTGGCCCACGTCTATCCCCTCGACGCGGAGATGATCGGTGAATTGCTGCGCATTGGCCAGGAGGAAGCATGGGCGTTGATGGACGAAGCCCGTGCCTGTGTCTACGTCAAGCCGCTCCCGGACGGGCGCGTCAACCTGCACGACGAGGTGCGACGCTGGGTGCAACGGCTGTGGGAGATGATTGACCCCACCATGGCCCGCAGACGCGAGTACAGCGGACGGGCACTCAGCTACTTTGAAGGCAGAACCGAGGCGCTGGAGGCGTCGGTCACGTGCCTGGAGGTAGACATGGCCGCCGCCCAGAAACAAGGGGACACCGAGCGGGAGTTTGAACTTCTCGTCAAGCAAGAGGCAGCGGAGCGAGAACTGCAGGTCATCGAACGGCGCAAGCTCAGGCACCTGCTGCTCGTAGATCTGAACGAGGGCGTGGATACTTTTATGTCCCTGTTTGACGCGGCGACCCTGGCCTATCAGTTCGCTGCACGAGAGGAACTAATTTCAGAGGTAACGAAATATGCTGACCGACTGACGACCGAGCAGCGGTACGGGGTGGATATCCGGCAAGCCAAGAATCTGCTGGACCATGGCAAGTACGAGACGGGAAGGAACTTACTGTTGGATATGCTGGATGGTCCAGGACTTGAGCCGTCTCAACAGGTGGACATGCACATTCAGTTGGGCAACCTGGAGATTCGTTTGGGGGATTTTGGAGCCGGTCTGGATCACTTTGAGAAGGCCGTTGAGCTAAGCCGGGAGCACAATATAGAAGACTGGCTGACGCGCGCACTCAACGCGCTGGGTTGGGGCCATCGCCTGATCGGGCACTTTGAGATCGCCATACAACACTACAAAGAAGCCCTGGAACTCAGCATGCGCCTGCAGGACCGCAAGCGGGAGGCCTGGATTCTCAACAACATGGCCTTCGCCATCGCTCACCTGGGGCGGCACAAAACGGCTCTGAATCTCTGTGACCAAGCCCTAGACTTGTGGCGCGATGTTGATTTTGACCGTGGCCTGGGGGCGGTTCACGAGGTTTACGGTGAGGTCTACGTCCTTTCCGAGCGCTTCGACGAAGCGCTCAGCCACTATCGCGCCGCGCTCGACATCTTTGAGCCGTCCGAGGATCGCGAATGGCTGAGCCGCGTGTACGCTGGCTGTGGACTGGCATACCGTCTGATTGGAGACCTGGACAGCGCTGAAGCAATTCTCAACAAGGCGCTAGGTATCGGCCTGGGTAAGGACAAAGCCTTGATTCTGCACCGTTTGGCGCACATCTATGAGGAACGAGGAGAGATTGACGAGGCTGAACAGTATTTTCTGGATAGCTACGATTCATGTGATACCGCCTCGGAGGCCGATCTCCAACTGAATAATCTCAGCGACCTGGCAGAGATTGCACTACACAAAGAACAGTATAACCGCCTGGAAGAATTTGCCGCCAGGTTTGGTGAGTACGAACGAGAGTGGCCAAACGTGAATTTTCCCCGAGCAGAGGGAACGCTCTTCAAGAGTCTGGGCGATCTGGCTCTCTGTGCCAATCCCGACGATGTGGATTCGGCCTGGGGGTATTACGAACGGGCGTTCCCGCTGTTGGCGGGACGTGACGACCTTATGCCCTACACCGCGCAGGCCCAGCTCAACAAACTGAACAACTTGCTCACCGCCCGCCAGATACCAGAACATACAATTGAAGAGTTGGGCCGGCGACTGCGTGAACTATGGCGGCGAGAAGGCCTGGACAGCCGTCAACCCGACGCGTTGCGCTTCTTCTTGCGTTGGATGGAAGGAGAGTACTATGCCTGACAGAATAGATGAGCCACCACGCATAATCCTCAGGGACGCTGGGCAAGATTGCTTGGTCGAGGGCCAATGCGATGCCTGCCCTCCGAGTGTGTCGCTGGCCTCACTCACAGACGCTCCTATACCATCTAGTGTATACTCCCTGCCAGATACGTTCAGAACAGCAAGCGTGGCGGACGGATACTGGGTGGCATACGCCCCCAAAGTGTCGGCTGGCCCGGCCGTATTAAATGATCAAGCATTGGCGCTCCTTCGCTACTTCGAGCACCCACGTACCTTACATACTGCCCTGGCGGATCAAGGCACTGTGTGGGGGGCAGCGACCGTAGAGGATGTTATGTTAAAGATGCAGAAGGAACGGCTTCTGGTGCCGACCCCCTGTCCAGAGCCGTACTTTATCGAGTCGGCGCAGACACTTGTCGCCTGGTTACACGTCACTCAGGCCTGCAATCTGCGCTGCTCTTACTGCTACCTGGACGCCGCACCCGAGGCCATGTCGCCAGAAGTGTGCGATCGGGCCATAGACGCCATTTTCCACTCGGCGACCATCCGCCGTCTATCGGGCGTTAAACTCAAGTATGCCGGAGGGGAACCAACCCTGGTTTTCCCGCTGATTGCCCATCTGCACCGCCGGGCTGCCAGACTGGCGAAGGAACATTCCTTGAAATTGGACGGCGTCATCATCAGTAATGGCGTTAACATCACCTGGGAGATGGTAGAGACGATGCAAGCCCTTGGCCTGCGACTGACAGTCTCCTTAGACGGATTACAGACTTACCACGATTGCCAGCGACATTTTGCCGATGGAACAGGGTCGTTTCAGAGCGTCTCCCGGACCATTGACCATCTGTTAGAGGTCGGCCTCACACCTGCTATCTCCATCACTGTCACCGATCGCAACTTGCCAGGACTACCTGCACTGGTGCAGTGGGTGCTGGGCCGTGATCTCCCATTCAGTCTCAACTTCTACCGGGAGACCGACTTATCCGCATCACAAAGAGACCTACACCTCGACGAGCAGCGCATGATTGAGACAATGCGCGCCGTCTTCCAGGTCATCAAGGCCAACCTCCCCCGCCGCAACCTGCTGGCATCGCTGGTGGACCGGGCAAACCTGGCCTGCCCCCACTCCCGCACCTGCAGTGTTGGCACAAACTACCTGGTCATTGATACCCGGGGCCGCATTGCCAAATGCCAGATGGACATCGGCCACACCGTCACCGACGTCTACGCCGATGACCCATTGGCAGATATCCAGGCCGACCAGACCGGCATCCAGAGCCTGCCCGTGGACGAAAAAGAAGAGTGCCGCGAGTGCGAGTGGCGCTACTGGTGTGGGGGTGGATGCCCGCTTGAAGCGCACCGGACCACGGGGCGGTGGGATGTCAAGTCACCCCACTGCAACATCTATAAGGCGCTTTTCCCAGAGGTGTTGCGCTTGGAGGGTTTACGACTGCTCAAGCACAAAAGGAACAGGACTGCATAACACATAACACATTGTGGCCCATGCTCCACAAAGCGGAATATCTGAGGCCACTGATAAGGGTGCAGCCACTTATGCTTCAATGATCTCAGCGCACTCACACTTCTCAGCAGATTCAGCGGTTCCAGAGGCAGACAATTATGAGCAGAAGGAGCGAGTAAAATGAAAAGCAGAACTGGCACACTGATCCCCGCAATAATGCTGATCATGCTAGGCGTGATCTTCCTGCTGCCCTCCCTGGGCATCCCGTTCCTCTCCTGGGGTGGGATATGGCCGCTCTTTATCATCGCGGCCGGGCTAGGATTCCTGGCCGGCTTCATCTTCTCGGCCCGCCACGACGAGGGGCTGGCATTCGTCGGCTCCGCCGCAGTGATGGTCGGGGGATTCCTGGGACTGTTCGCCTGGCACATCTTGGACTGGAACGACATGGCCCGCTGGTGGCCGGGCTTCCCTCTCATCGGTGGCCTGGCTTTCGTCGTGTTATGGGCAGCCGGTCGCTTCCGAGATTGGGGTGTGCTGGTGCCGGCGCTGATCGGTATCGTGGTCGGTGTCGTGGGTCTCCTGTTCACCTTCGGCGCAGTCGGTGAGAACGTGCTCCAATTCTGGCCAGTGCTGGTCATCCTGGCCGGCGTCATCAGCCTGTTGAGCGCCCTCTTCAGGCGGCGCGAATAGAAAGACGACGTTACTGCCTCGCCTCCCGAAAGCGGGTCTACTGCGTGACGATCCCGAGATGATGCGCCGTATCCTGGGAAAGCCAACAAGAAAGCCAGCGGCAGACACAAAGATATGAATGACTTGGAACCTTCCATGAACAGACCAGAGGCGAAGATGGACATACGACCTGCAACACCTGCCCAGCACATCGCCTTGTGGGCCGATAAACTGCGTGACATCTCGGCAATGGGGCTGGTGTTCTGCCAAAACATCCACGACCGTGAGAACTACCGCCATCTACAGAACGTCGCCATCGAAATGCTGGCCCTGGCAACGGACGAGCCGCTTGAGCAAATCGAAGCGCTCCGCGCCCCTATCTTCGACCGCCCCACCCCAATTCCAGTCGGCGACGCAGCCATCATTAACGATGCTGGCAGCATCCTGCTCGTTCAACGCGCCGACAACCAGAAGTGGGCTATGCCTGGCGGCGCGCTGGCGGTCGGTGAGACGCCGGCCGAGGGGGTGGTGCGCGAGGCATTTGAGGAGACCGGCGTGCGCTGTGAACCCGTCGCCCTGGTCGGCGTTTTCGACTCGCGGCTGTGCGGCACAGTCTCGCGGCACCACCTGTACCAATTTGTCTTTCTGTGCAAGCCCCTGAACGGCGGCAAACCAGTAGGGCCAGCGTCCCATGCCATCGAAGTGCTAGGCGCACGCTGGTTCGCCGAGCACGACCTACCAGACAATCTTGACCCGGGTCACGTGTCGCGCATTCCCGAGGCATTCCGCGTTTGGCACGGCAACGACCGCGTGCACTTTGATCGGTGACGTTTTAACCGGAAGACGCATGCATCAAGGTCAACAACTCCTCGTGGATCCGGCCGTTCGTCGCCAGGCAGTCTGGCGTATCCACGCGGTATGGCTCTCCCTTCAAGGTGCTGCATCGGCCGCCCGCTTCGGCGACGATGAGTATCCCGGCGGCAGCATCCCAGGGCTTCAACGCCAGGTTGAAATAACCATCCAGCCACCCTGCCGCCACGTAGGCCAGCGCCAGCGTCGCTGACCCCAACGCGCGCACCGTGCCACAGCGCGGGGCAACCCGGTGCAGACAGGCCAATACCCGCCCACGCACCTCGTCGCTGTGCCCCCAGTCCAGGCCCACCACCGTATGGCCCAGATTCACCACGCGGCTGGCGCGCACCGGCACATCGTTGAGCCTGGCCCCACCTCCCCGCTCGGCCACGAACGTCTGATCGCGCAGCGGATCGTGGATCACGCCGATGAGCGGCTCGCCCCGCTCCAACACGCCGATGGAGACGGCAAAAACGGGGACGTGGTGCGCGTAATTGGTTGTCCCGTCCAGCGGGTCCACAATCCACGTGTAGCCGCTGCTGATCTCGCTGCCTCCCGCCTCCTCGGAGAGGATGGAGTGGCCGGGAAAACGAGCGCGGATCAGGTCAAGGATGACAGCCTCAGCGGCGGTGTCGGCATCGGTGACGATATCGCGGTATCCCTTGACGGTGAGCGTGCGCTCACCCGGGTAACGTTCAGCAAGCACCCGACCGGCCTGCCGGGCCGCCTCGATAGCAGTCTCTAGCATCAGTGTCCTCCCCAGTCAAACTCGAGGCAAGATTCACCCGTCATTCTGAGCGTAGCGAAGAATCTCGTAGCCAAGAATCTCGTTCGGATGTCTGCTATCCACCTTGGCTTGTGAACCGAGATTCTTCGTCGCTGCGCTCCTTAGAATGACACGCTTTCGCTTGTCGGTTTGAGGCGTGGCTTCGCTGAGTAGTTACTGGCAGTCTAGCGTCTCGCCTTGATGTAACTCCAGACACCGACAGCAAGGATGACACCGCCAACCAGCGCAAAGATGCCGCCAAGCAGCAGCCCGAACATCTGGCCGTCCCTGGCCATTAGACCACCTATCCACGCGCCGACCACCATGAACGATCCCCCAAAGAGCATGGGCCACATGTCCCTGTGCAGGAAAGGACGCAGCCGGTCCAGGGCTGTATCCCAGGCCAGCAAGGCTACCAGAAATACGCTTCCCCAGATGAGTGCCTCGCCGAACAGGACGAGAATCGTCCCCCCCTCCTCAGTCGCCAGTTCCAGGCCAAGCCCAAAGGGCAGACAACCGAACATCGCTCCCCACACTACAAAGAAAAGGGAGCGGCACCCCCCTCGCCCCTCGTCGTGCAGCCCACTCCACACTCCGCGCAGACCGTTCGCCAGGGCCACCGCACCGATGACGTGGAAAACTGATAAAAAGCCGAGCATCGCCAGGGGACTATCCATAACAGTTCTATTATACACCGCCTCTGACTATCCAGACAAGTTGACAGATACCGCATACTGTGCTAACATAAGTCCAGTGAGGTAAGAATGGCGCGATGATGAATTACACATTCCCCGTCCCTAGCAGCCCGTGGCCGTACCCGTTTCGGGGGTCCGGTTAGCGCTGCCCGGGCATCGCCAGTCATCCGCTCGGTTTGCCAGCCTTCCGACCCCCCGGAGGCTGGTTTTACTTTTTTTGGAGGTGAATCAATGAAAATGAGCAGACTTTTTGGTCGGACCTTACGGAAACCACCTGCAGATACACAGATTGCCAGTCATCGCTTGCTTGTTCAGGCCGGGTTCATACGTCAACTGGGGGCCGGCATTTTCAGTTATCTGCACCTGGCACAACGTTCAATGACCAAAATCGAGAACATCCTACGTGACCAGATGAACGCTATCGGGGGACAGGAGATCACTATGCCTGTTGTCCATCCAGCCGACCTATGGAAGGAAACTGGACGCTGGTACCAGATAGGTTCGGAGATGGGACGCTTCTACGACAAGAACGGTCGAGACATGGTATTGGCGGTGACCCATGAGGAAGTCATCGCTGACCTGGTGCGGACGGAGATTCAATCCTACAAGCAATTGCCACGCTTACCATACCATATCCAGACAAAATGGCGTGATGACCCTCGCCCACGCGCCGGTTTGATCAGGGTGAGGGAGTTCACAATGAAGGATAGTTACAGTTTAGATGCCGACTGGGAAGGCTTGGACGTCCAATATCAAGCCCACTACCAGGCCTACTTTAACATCTTTCACTGCTGCGATCTGCCTGTAATAGCAATCAGGTCAGATGTAGGAATGATGGGCGGAAAGATGGCCCATGAATTCATGTACCTGACCCCAATTGGAGAAGACACCATACTCATTTGTGACAAATGCGGGTATATGGCCAATCGTCAGATCGCCAGGTTTCAGAAGCCCGCTCCGATGGAGGAGAAGATCAAACCGACTGAAAAAGTCGCCACGCCGGGCGTAACTACTATCGAGGGTCTGGCAGAATTCCTGGATGTGCCCAAGTCAAAAACTGCAAAGGCGTTCTTCAGAATAGCAACAACCACAGAGATGCAAAATGACGTAGAGAAGTTCGTGTTTGCTGTTGTACGCGGAGATATGGACGTAAACGAGACCAAACTGACCAACGCTGTAGGAGCAAAGTCTCTGCGCCCGGCAACAGATGAGGAGATCCGAAGCACAGGTGCCATTCCCGGATACGCTTCTCCCAAGGGTATCCAGGACGTGATCATAGTTGTAGATGACCTCATCCCAGAGTCGCCCAATCTAGTGGCTGGCGCCAATGAGGAGGGCTATCACTTGCTGAATGTCAATTATGGGCGAGACTATCGGTCCGATATTATCGCAGATATTGCCGTAGCCCAGGAGGGATATGCCTGTCCCGACTGTGGTGCTGCTATGCACGCCTCGAAGGGAGTGGAAGTCGGCAACATCTTCAAGTTGGGCACTCGTTACTCTGAGGCAATGGGCTGTACATTCTCTGACAAAGACGGACAGGCTAAGCCAGTGGTCATGGGGTCTTATGGCATTGGTGTTGGGCGTCTATTGGCATGTGTGGCAGAAGAATACCACGATGAGCATGGCCTCATCTGGCCGATTACTGTGGCACCTTATCACGTCTACATAGTGGCTCTGGAAGGCGGTGGAGAGACAGCCGAGCGCCTGTATGCTGATTTACAGTCCGCAAATGTCGAGGTACTGTATGATGACCGCGACGAGAGGGCCGGTGTCAAGTTCAACGACGCTGACCTGATAGGCATTCCCATCAGGTTGACAGTGAGTAAACGCTCACTTGAGGCCGGGGGCATTGAGCTGAAACTCCGGCGCAGTTCTGAACGCACTATCATTCCACAGGGTGAAATACTACCCCACGTCACAGGCAAAATTGAGGCTCTGCAGGCAGAGATTGCCGATAAAGTGGTAACAGTACCCTACAATGCCTGAGATGCCGGCTTAACACAGGCTCAGGCGCATAATGACATCAAGCCACTGATGGGCCACACAACCCTAAATGAGCCAGAACGGGACTGAGTGTTATCAAAACCCCATGGATCGCCAACGGTCGGCCAGGCTTTGCGATTGAGTGGCCTGCTGCATCAGCGTCCTGGCCGAGGGCCTGGCCCACGAGGGCACTGGCACGTCGTAGTCGAACCCCGGCAGGGTCTTGCGCTCGATCTTGCGGTCCAGGAGGTACTCAATCCGATGAATCAGGGCCTCGTCGTCAGGGGTGACGAGTGTAATAGCGTCGCCATCGGCGTCGGCGCGAGCGGTGCGCCCGATACGATGCACGTAATCCTCGGGGTGTTCCGGTACATCGTAGTTGATCACATGTGAGATCCCTTCCACGTCCAATCCCCGCGCGGCGACGTTGGTGGCGACCAGGACTCGGTGCTTGCCCGACCGAAATCCTTCCAGCGCCGATATCCGGTCCCGCTGTTTGAAATCCCCGTGAATGCAAGCCACGGCGATCCTGATCTGGCGCAGGTGCCGGGTTACCACGTCGGCTTCTTGCTTGGTCCTGGTAAAGACCAGCATGCTATTGACTTCCATCTGCTCAAGCATAGCCGAGAGAAGTTGAAGCTTGAGGTGCCTGGGTACCGGGTAGAGGGCCTGTTGGATCGCCTCGGGAGGATGAGCCATATCTATCTCGATACTCACCGGGTCGCGCTGAAACTGGCGGGCGAGAGACAAAATCGCCGGAGGTATCGTGGCCGAGAAGAGCATGGTTTGGCGCTGGCGGGGCATACGATTGATGATTTGTCTGATGTCGGGCAGAAAGCCCATATCCAACATGCGGTCGGCCTCGTCTAACACGAGAATCCGCAAGTCCCTAAAGTTTACGTTCTTGCGGCGCATGTGATCCATCAGGCGACCTGGCGTGGCGACGACGATGTCTACGCCCCGGCGTAGTTTGTCGGTCTGCTTTTTCATCCCGGCTCCGCCGTATACGGGAACGACGCGTAGTGATGTACGGGCGGCCAGTTTCCGGGTTTCCCCGGCGACCTGGAGGGCCAACTCACGGGTCGGCTCCAAGACCACGACACGGGGGGTCTTGATCTTGACTCGATCCTGTAGCAAGTTTTCCAACGCTGGCAAAAGAAAGGCCAACGTCTTGCCAGTGCCAGTCTGGGCGCAACCGACGATATCGCGACTCTGCAAGCCAGGCAGGATGGCCTGGGTCTGGATGGGAGTCATTTCTTCGTATCCCAAGGCGCTGATTGCCTCTTGCAAAGGTTCGCTTAGATTTAACTCTGTGAAACGCATGAAACTCCTTTTGTACTACTTGACTCACACAGGTGCTTGACCTGTGGATTTGTGCTGATCTGGGCTCTCATAAAAAAGCCGCTCCGATTGCATGAATCGGAGCGGTGAAAGATGCCAAACCGATTAACTTAACGGAGGTGATTATACCAGCGAACGAGATTTGTGTCAAAACGACCTGGAATTCACGTAAATGCGCATTGGCCGTTAAACAAGACCTGACAGGTTTCGGAAAACCTGTCAGGTCTATATCGAGGCTTCGACCAGCGCCCGCCATACGATGCGTTCGTAGCCAGTTTCGATCAACTGTTCCAATTCCTTGGCAATGTAGGCATACTCCGCCCGCGTGCCCCCATATGGATCGGAGATATCGTACATCTGCCCTACCATCTCGCTGAGCATATATATCTTATGGGCATGCTCGGGAAAGGCGGCCCCCAGCGCCTCTACGTGATAGCGTGTCATCGCCAACACCAAATCTGCCTCGGCCATCAACTCGCGAGTGACATTACGCGAGCGGTGACCGCGCAGATCAATCCCGCGCTGGGCCATTTCCTCTACAGCATAAGCACTCGCTGGTCGCCCCTCGGGCGCCCAGACGCCTGCCGATCCCACCTGCCAATCGTCTCGCGTCTCGTCACGATCCAGTCGCGTCCGCAGCAACGCCTCTGCCATCGGAGAGCGACAAATATTCCCCGTACAAACGAGGAGTACTATCGGCATTACCCTCCCTCGCTGCCCATCTCAAAGGCCTCAACCAAGGCCATCAACCCCCCAGCCACCACCGAATGGCCGCCCAGTACCACTGGCACCCGCGCTTCTGCCGCCGCGCGGGTGAAACGGCGTAAGAAGGGCTCTTCCACTCTATCCCACCGGTACAGATCGGAGTTGAAACGATCTGGCGTCGAGGGCCACAACCCTCGCGCCGCCAGGATCACACGGTTGTCGAGCAAAACCCCATCAACCAGATCCGCCAACTTATCAAAAAAAGCCCCAACACCGACCAACTCCAGATAATCGGACAGTAGCGAGTGCACCTCTCCTTGCTCCTGACGGCCGCTGGCCCGCATCCCTCGCTCCTCAGCAAAGACCCGCACCCAACAATGAGTCGCCTGCTCAAGTGAGGCCCAGGCTGCCGCCGACGCCCGGCCCACGACTGCCAGTCTCCCGCCCTCACGGGCCATCGCAGCCAGCACCCCATCCAACCACGGCCCCTCCCAACCCAACCCGTCGAGGAAACGATGTAGACGCGGCCCGATACCCGGATGACGGTGCGCCATCAACAGGTCTGCCGGCGTGTCCAGGTCAAAGCGCGTAGCAGCCGATGTGGGCATACTCTCGACCGGCAGACCACCCTCGTGAGCCAGAGCCCAGGCTACCGCGTTATCGCTCGTCTCCTGAGCAATCAGCGGCGCAATCTTACCCGCAGGAACAAACCCCACCCAGTCACAGGAATGCAGGTTGTTGGTGACCACCAGCCGCTCCGCGTCAGCCAGCCGGGTCAGCACATCGGCCCAGTGCTTGAGGCCCAACAGCGGGGCCGAAGCGCCTCCGCTGTAAAGCACACGTTGCGTTTCGTACCGCTCAATCAGACCGGCCAGCCGTCGCCCAAAGTGAAAAGGCTCCCCCGGCGGATCAAGATCCACCTCGACCGGCAGACCGGCCAGCGTATTACCCCAGGCAGGATCATCGGTAGCGACCACAGCCCGGCCGACCATACTCGTGTGCAGCAACATGTCCAGTAAATCGCGGGCAGCGGCCTTGTGCGCCCCGCCCAGCGCCTGTTCCACGTCGCTCCGCCCCCATCCACCGACCATAAGGAGCAGGGTTGTCTCCCTGTTCACCACATCCTCTCCTATGCCAGAGGGCTCGGGCAAACCGAGCCCCCTGACGTACGTTCTGCCGCACTAGCGCGCTCATCAGAAAGATCAGCGACCACCTAAATTTAAGCGCAAGAACCCGATCTAGGCAAGCCCCGGCTGCAACAAACCATAGTTGCCGTCATCCCGCCTGTACACCACGTTAACGGCCCCCTCGTCCGCATTCAAAAAGACAAAAAAGTGATGACCCAGCAAGTCCATTTGCTCAACCGCCTCCTCCGGCATCATCGGCCGGAGTTCGAATCGCTTGACGCGGACAATCTCCCCTTCCGGCTCATCCACCGACTCTTCAATGGGGAGTTCCTCAGTGGTCGCGTGCCACCGATTTCTCCGCTTGCCCTTGTACCGTGCAATCTGGCGGTACATCTTATCCAATACCGCGTCAATCGAAGCAAACATATCACCGGTACGTTCTTCAGCCCGCAGTATAGTACCTGGCACCCGTACTGTCAACTGCGCTATCTGCCGATGAGCAGCGTTGCGCGTTTTCTCCACCGTCAGATCAACCCGCGCTTCTTCGATCAGAGGCAAATAACGATCCAATTTCTCGACTTTATGCTCCACGTAATCCTGCAAATGAGGATTCGCTTCCACATTCCGGGTGAAGATGGACACTTCCATTGGACTCTCTCCTTAAAATATATCTAGGGTATACCGAGCCACGTGAAAACCAGAACATATCTAACACGCACGGGCTAGCGTCAAAGCCCGCACAGCCTGCGCTCCTCCCTCATATAGAGCCACCGCGCAGGATTCCAGCGTAGCGCCTGTGGTACATACGTCGTCAATCAACAACACCTGCTTACCGGCCAACGTGTCGCCGGAACAACTGAAAGCGTCACGCACGTTCTCCTTCCGCTGCATAGTATCGAGTTCGACTTGCGGGGCCGTCATACGCCACCGTACCAGCGTCCGCTCTTCCACCACCAACCCAACCCGGCGCGCCATCTCACGGGCAAGCAACGCCGCCTGATTATACCCCCGCTCGCGCAGACGGCCAATATGCAGTGGGACAGGCACCACGACGTCGGCCGGCATTGGGTGTTGCATCCACCAGGCCACCATCAGGCCACCCAGGGGGGCGGCCAGCACAGTACGCCCATAATACTTGAGTTGGTGTATCGCTTCGCGGAGCACTCCTTCAAAGTAAACCGCCGAGCGTATACATTCGATCTGCAGTGGGGCAGTCTGGCAACGCGCGCAAAGCCCATCAGCCACAACCACACCCCCGCAGCGTGCACAAAAGGGGGGCTCGACGCGAGGGATCTGGACCAGACAGTCGGCACACAACCACGCGCCCACCCGGCGGCAACCGACACAATGTGGAGGAAACAGAAGGTCAAGAAGCTGATTACGAAAATCACACCAGTGGAGACCAATCGTCTCAATAATCGGCACAGGCAAGGGAGCCCCATCTCCGACGTCAAATTTCTATACCCACCTGCTCACCTAAAATCCAAAAATGGGTATATCCATTGTCATCACTGTGATTGCAGTCGGTCCCAGCAAAACGATGAAAATAGCAGGAAAGATCAGAAAAGCGATCGCAGGTATCATTTTGATCGACGCCTGGCGGGCTAGTTCTTCAGCCCGTTGACGCCGTCGCATGCGCATCTGATCCGCCTGAATGCGCAACACCTTGGCAATACTGACACCCAGTTGATCCGCCTGGATGATGGCTGCCACAAAAGTCCCCACATCCCGAACATCCATGCGGTCCGACATATCCCGCAGCGCCTCTCGCCGCAGTTTGCCCAACTGGATTTCCTGGAGCACTCGCACAAACGCCATGCTCAATTGATTGTCCCACTTTTCGGCCACCTTGCCCATAGCAGCGTCAAAGCCCAAACCAGCTTCAACGCAGATCGTCAGCAAATCGAGCGCATCGGGTAGTGATTTGATGATATCCTTTTGTCGTTTTTTGATCTTACTCCCCAGCGACAACACCGGCATATAGTAACCCAACCCAGCCCCCGCTATGATCAGCAAGATACGCTGTATGACGGGCAGGGTTTCTACTATAAAGAACACAGCGATCCCCAATCCTCCAAACATGAGCGCCGCCAACACACGAATACCCAGTAACCTGGTGACCTCATAGGGATTGCCCGCCAGGTCAAGTTTATGTTGCAGCGCCTCTGTGCTCCTCCCCGGCGATAAGCGCATCACAAACTCTGCCAGCCCCGTAGTCAAAGGCAGTAACACGCGCTCCATAAAGGGCTGGGAGAGTTCGATTTCCTCCAAGGTAGGAGGACGTTCCAGTGTACCGAACTCTGCCAGACGGTCCTCAATAGCACCAGGTTGCCGAGACCGGGCCAGCCCAACGATAACCAGGCCCAGGCCACCTAGCACAAATACAGCCAAAGCGATCAAGGCGGCGGCTTGCACGTTTGCACCTCCTGGCAACTATACATCAATATCCACAATCTTGCCAATAACCACAAAACCGGATACAATCCCTGCGATCGCCACACCGATCATAATCCACCCGCAGCGATGAGAGAACAACTGCGACATGAACTCTGGCTGAATGAGATAGATAACCACCGCCAGGACGATCGGAACCATGGCCACCATGTAACCTGAAATGCGGCTCTGAGCTGTGAGGGAACGGATTTCACCTTTTATCCGTACCCGCTCCCGAATAGTGTAACTGATCGAGTCCAGCACCTCCGCCAGGTTACCACCCACCTCGCGCTGCACATTGATTGCCGTAATCATCATGTCCAGGTCATCGCTGGGGACGCGACGCAGCATATTACCCAGTGCCTGACCCAGTGTCAGGCCGAGTTGCACCTCCTGCACGACTCTCCCAAACTCGGTAGAGATTGGCGATCCCATCTCCTGCGCTACCGCATCCATTGCCTGCATGACGCTGAAACCCGCACGGAGAGAGTTGACCATCAGGGTAATGGTGTCGCCCAGTTGACTGTTGAATGCCCGCAATCGTCGTCCCCGTAGAAACGCAATGTACCAACGGGGAGCGAAAAAACCCACCACACATGCCAAAACTGCCGCTATGACCTGGCGCGTCAGGACGTAGGCCACCCCCCCGCCCAGGATCATCACAATCACTGTTGCCGCCAGAAACTCTCCCACCGTTAACTTGATGTCCGCGCGCGCCAACTGGGTAGCCAGGTCAGCCGCTACGCCCCCGCGGGCCAGTGCACGGTCGAGAGCATCTCCCAACGGTGACCGGCGACCAGCAACGGCAGGCGTGTCCATATCCTCCAGGCCCAGCCGCTCCTCAATAAGAGCACTGCCAGCCCGGCGGGATAGGATTAGTCCCCCTACTATCACACCCAAGCCGATTACTGCAAATGCCACCGGTACCCAGAGCATCCTAGTTCCTCCGCTCAGCGATTCTCTTCCCTGTAACAGGGTATGAGAAACCTTAATACCGCATCTTTCGCCCTACACCAAAGATGGTAGGCGGCAGATGAATGTCGGCAGCCTCAATCTTGTCCATAAACTTGGGACGCAAGCCCGTAGGTCGTAGTACGCCGATCACCCGACCGCCCTCGTACCCAGCCAACTCAAACTTGAAGATGTCGGACGTCGTAATGACCTCCCCCTCCATCCCCTGAACATCGGTGACAGAGACGATTTTGCGGCTCCCGTCCCGTCTGCGTTCCAGTTGGATGATCACGTCCAGCGCAGAGGCGATTTGCTCACGGATGGCCCGGTGGGGCAAATCCATCCCCGCCATCAGAATCATATTCTCCAGACGGGCCAGCGCATCACGAGGGGTATTGGCATGAATGGTGGTCATGCTACCCTCGTGGCCAGTGTTCATCGCCTGGAGCATATCAAAAGCCTCGGCCCCCCGACACTCGCCCACGACGATACGGTCTGGACGCATCCGCAGGCAGTTGACCACCAGTTCCCGAATGGTGACACTGCCCCGCCCCTCAATATTGGGCGGGCGCGACTCCAGCGTCACTACGTGCTGCTGGCGCAGTTGCAACTCGGCAGCATTCTCGATCGTGACGATGCGTTCATCATCGGGGATAAAGCCGGAAAGAACGTTCAACAAAGTCGTCTTGCCAGAACCGGTGCCCCCCGAGACCATTACATTCAATTTGGCCACCACGCACGCCTTTAATAACTCTACCGCCTCCGCTGTCACGGTACCCAACTCAATTAACCGTTCGATTGAGAGTGGTATCTTGAAGAATTTGCGGATCGTTAGCACGGGCCCGATCAGGGAGATTGGCGGGATCACCGCGTTTACTCGGGAGCCATCCGGTAGGCGAGCATCCACGTAGGGAGAACTCTCGTCAATGCGCCGCCCCAGAGGGGCGACGATACGCTCAATGATACGCATCAGGTGCTCGTCTGACTCGAAGACAGCATTTGTGCGGTGGACTTTGCCACTGCGCTCGACGTAGACGTTCTTGGCCCCGTTCACCATGACCTCGGTGATAGTGGGGTCGCCCAAAAACGGTTCCAGCGGCCCCAAGCCCAATATCTCCGCGACGATCTGCTCAAACAGCCGCTGTCTCTCCGCCCGGCTGAGGACAATATGTTCCTCGGCCAGGACATTATTGTACATCTCCTCAATCGTACGACGCACCTCATCCGTCCTGGTAACATCCATCGTCGGATCCAGATCCGCGATCAATTTGTTCTGGATGCGTGCTTTGAGGTCCAGATAGGCATCCTGAGCAGGTGCTGCTGGCCGCCGCCGCACGCGCAACTCAGTCTTCCGCGATTGTCCAGGCGGGGCCTCCTGCTTTTCTCGCTCAATCCGCTTCAGCAGCGACATTTTCTCTCACCTCTCTAGTCCGCCCAATCACCGCTCAAAGACGTGCCTCAACCGCCGTAAACTCGTCTCTTCCATCCTCTCCGTTACCGCTGGCTCTTCTGCCCGCTCTTCCTCACCCTCTTCAGACTCCGACAATTCATCCCAGACATATTCGGCAAGTCGCAGGATGCCCTGGGAAATGGGACGGTTCTGATCACGCATGACGAATGGTATGCCCCTGTTTGCGGCGGTCATCGCCAAGCGTTCGTCCAGTGGAATCTGGGCCACCACAGGTATCATCGCTCGCTCAATCTGCTCCACCCGAATACCTGTACGCCGATCCACACTGTTAACCACCAGCGCAATCTTCTCCATTGGATAGTTGATCTTCGCCGCCACCTCGAGAAATAGACGAGCGCCCTTGATAGCCGGGATGTTTGGTTCCACAACGAGCACGATCAGTGCTGCAGCATCAAACACAGTCAGCGCGACGTCATCTATCCAACTCCACACGTCCACGACGATGATGTTAAACTCCTCGCGCATCAAGCCCAAAACTGCTCCAAGCGTTGAATTGCTCCCCATTCCCTCGTCCGAGGATGTACCGAACAGCAAACCCTCTGCCGCTTCTGGATGCGGTGGGGCTAATAACACCTTGATACCCGAGCCGTGAGGTGTCAATACGCTACTCAGCATATCGCTATCCAGACCCTCAATCTGGGGCACCAAGTCCGCGATGCTCCGGCTGGCCTGCAAGTTTAACATCACGTCCACGTCTCCAAACTGGAAATTGGTGTCCATCAACGCGACCTTCTGCCCGCCGCCGATCATGCTTTGCAACACGACTGCCAGGTTAACGGCGATGGTCGTACACCCCACACCGCCTTTGGGGCTAAAGACTGCAATCACTTTCCCATCGCACCGCTTCCCCTGCGCCTCGGCCAAGACAGCCGTAGTAGCAGATGGCTGCCCAGGTGTCACCACCGCGCGCGTCTTGCCCATCTCATAGACCCGGCGGACAGTGCTCATCAGTTCATCACCGCTGGGCGGCTTGGTGAGGAAATCTCTCGCACCAGCCAGCATCGCCCGGCGCAGATAGTCTGTCTCACCCTGCACAGAGAGGATCACCACCTGGGCCGCTGGCGACTCCTGTAGGATCACCTCCGTAGCGGTGATGCCATCCATACCAGGCATATTGATGTCCATCAGGACAACATGCGGCTGGAACTGCTTGACCTGCTCGATGCCTTCCAGACCCGAGGACGCCACACCGACGACTTGGATATCGGCATCAAAGGAGAGCAACTTGCGCAGGTTCTCCCGCGTCTCGGCGATGTCGTCAACAATCAGGACGCGGATCTTCTCACCGGTTTGTGGCCTCACACCGTGCCTCCCGCCTATTCTCCTCCTCCTCCACCACCACCGCCGCTGTATTGACCGGCTGCCTCACTCCTGGCAATACGTTCCAACTGCATAAGCGGAGGCGTGACCCCGTACGGTAACTTTGGCGGCAACTCGATGCTAAAGCGAGCCATTATGTACTGCAGCGTGACCGAATCTGTAGCGACCAGTCCCTCGTCGCCCGCTGGGCGCAGCAACAGGTTGATTCGCGCGCCGGCTGCCAGAGCATGATCCAGCACCATAGCATCCTGCCGTGTGACAATCAAGGTCAGCGGTGCAATCTCTGGCAACGAAGGTAGTGCTGGCTGCTCACTCATCCCCTCCTCCGGTTGCTCTTCTTCGTCAGGCGGCCGCTCCTCGGCCGGCCAGTCACCCACGTGCAGCACCACAGCGTCCTGCACCGTCAGTTGTGTCACCAGGCGCGGACGTTGACCCTCACTGGCGGACATATTGACCCACCAACCATTGGCCAAAACCTCCAACCGTCCCTCCGGACCATTCTGGCAACCTTCTTCTTCGGTGGGCGAGACGCATCTCATCTCATTCGGCAAGATACTCTGAAATTCCTCATCCACATCTACCAGCAACAAGGACAGAATCACGTCCACATGGTCACCCGGTCGGAGTGCCCAGGCCACGCTCGAGTAGCGTGCCACCGGCAGGGCGTAGGCCACTTTTCCTGGGGGGATCTGGAGCGCAGGGCCGGAACCCATGGCCCCTATGTCCCCGCTCTCCTCGGTGAGCATATCCTCCAGAATGGGCATCTCCCGCACGATGTCCACCCGGACAACACGGCCATAGACCGTATCGAGATCGGTGATCGCCCCCTCCGGCACTATATCCTCCGGCCAGCCCTGTAGAGTCACTGCGTTAATGCCCTCAGTGATACGCATGCCACGGGGGATGTTTTGCACCGCTACAACGATATCGGTAATGCCCTTGGGCATCTCCGGCTGGGGAGTTCCCTCCTCAACCCCAATGACGGTCGTCTGTTCCTGCCGGCTAGACCACAGGAAAAAAGCCCCCACCGCCAGCGCCCCGACAAAGAGGACGACGCCTACAATGATAAATACTCGGCCACTGCGCATTTTCGCCTCCTTTAATTTTAATCTATCATACTCTGTTCGCGACGGAATGTCAAGCACACGGTACATTCACACCAGAGCCACCGGCCTCCCGGCCGATGGTCTCGTACAGCCAATCGGAGAAGTGCAAAAGGCGGATTCTACACAGGGTATCACTGATCCCGTAAGACCACTGGTATGTAGGTCAGGAAGCGGGTGAAAGCAGCCGCAACGTTATTGCTCTCCTCCTCGCAGGTGGGCAGTCCGTCTTCCAGCCCGCAGTCCAATCCCTCGGGATTATAACCCCACCACTCATACACCACCCCTACGTCCAGATAGGAGGGGTCCACCTTGGCCCACACCCCGCACACCTGAGTGCCGCACTCATCCGGCCATGGAAAAGAAGTCACGCCCGTAATCACCTCACCAGGTTCGAGGCCAGGCCACCAATAGGAGCCTGGTAACAAAGCGTGTGTGCTGGCAGTGTCCCCGCCGGAACCGGCCTGATGCGTCCGTATCACCAGTGGTAGATAAACCTGGTAAGGTGCTGGAGCATACCATTTGAACAGCGCATCCTCGGCATATCCTCGTTCTCTCCCATCTTCATCTATCCAGGTCCACCCACCTACGTGATCGGTCAAAACGACCGGTGGCCCAAGTGCATAAGGCCGCACGAATAACTCGGCCAACACGGCCCGCCCCGTGCCATAGTCCCCCCGGTTGCGCACGACGGCGGTATAACGCACCGTCTGACCTACCTCCGGATAGTCGGGCCCCATATCCAGGTGGTCTATAACCAGATCGGAGCCCAACAGTGGCTCGGTAAACGCCGCCGTAAACCTTACCCGCTGTACGTTGGTGACCCAACGCAAAGCGTCTAACTGCTGCTCGTAACCCGAGGGCTCGATTAACCAGGGCACCAACCCCCGATCAAACGTGCGGCTATAGTAAATGGTGTTGGTCAACCCAAATTGGATATCTGGATTGCCGACCCCGTAAGTGAGACTGATGACCCGCGAGCCCGCAATACGCCTGGCGCGGCTGGCGGTGCTGTAATCTACATAGATAACAGCCTCTCCTGTACCCAGAAAGTAAATGGTGTCTGGGACCGAGTACGAGATTTGACAGGTGGGGTTCCCCTGGCAAGTTACCTCGTGAGTGACGGCATCGGTCGGGAGCATAATCCACGTACCCGAGCCCAGTGGGTAATCTGTGATCTTGAACTGAATGGTGGTTGTGAGATCAGTAGCATAGATGTGGAAACCAGGCGGTTCGTGCAGCGTGACCGTCTGAATACGAGTCATAGTGATGGCGCTGGAAGTTGCCAGCGATGGCATACCACCGACCGCTGGAGATCTTCCGGCCATCGGCGCGGCAGCGCAGATCGAGACCGAGAGCCCGACCATCAGAATGACCATTCCCTCCAGCAACAGTCCTATCAGGATCAGTTTCTTGCGCATTGCTCCTCTTTTCCTCTCCCGATAGGGGTGGAGTTACCCCGCCCCCGCTTTTCGGATAGGCTTTGGCCGCATCTCCGGCCGGCAAGCAGAAAGACGGCTCACTCAATGCCCCCGGGCGGTGTCCAAGTAGGCGTCGGCGTTGGTGTGTGCGTCGGAGTATCCTCTATCTCTGACGTAGGTGTGTGTGTCGGCGTATTGCTCGGCGTCGGCGTGTCGCTAGGCGTAGGTGTATCGCTAGGCGTAGGTGTATCGCTAGGCGTGGGCGTGATACTGGGTGTCGGTGTGATACTGGGTGTCGGTGTGATGCTGGGTGTCGGTGTGATGCTCGGCGTGGGCGTGGGCGGCGCGGTAGGCACCGGCGTGGCGGTTGGGCCCGGATCATCCCCACCCACTACCTCAAACGAGGTGACCAACAACGTGTACAGCGCCTGCCGTGGCACACCGTTATACAGGTACGTTTCGTCCGTGTCCATAGCCCGCACGAACAGATAGTGGGTGCCATTCACTACCGGCCGGCCGCCGGGCCAGGTGCCGGGCAGAGAAATAGGAGCGAGAGGCTGATAGGGCGGCGAGGTCACGTAAGCCCAGTCCCACTGCCAGTTGTGGGCGCTATCGTTGGGCACCGCCAGATTGCGCTGCCCAGACCGGCTGTTAGGACCCACTACCCAGAAGGCCACCTCCTGGATACCAGCGCCGTTGCCGCCCCCCAAGTCCAGGTCGCCCGCTTCGGCTAGAATTGTGAGGACGTCCTCAACGACGTTATCAGGACTGACGGCCGGTGCGGAGGACTCACCAGCCACGACCGTTGGTCGTACGTACCACGGATGCGGATAAGCCACGGAGAGATCATCGGTCGGCCCCGGAGAGAGCAATCGGATGGATGGCCCCTGCCGTCCGTCATCGAAGGTGAGCCAGCAACTTCCCAGGCCGGCCGGGAAGTCAAAACGCAAGTCCAATTCGAACTGGCTGGGATGGACGATGTTGCCACCCAGCGCATACGCCCGCCTCCAGTTGCTGTAGAGAGAATGGTTGCGAGAGTAACTCACGTCACTGGAGCGCGGCGCCATACGCGCGGCGGGATACCATGGGTTGTACGGCAACCCCAGGATACCCCCTATGTCCACGTAGTAGAGACCATCAAAACGGTTCGAGAATAACCGGCGCTCACCCTCGGGGATTTGGCGATAAGTCTCGCTGCGCCAGCCACTCGCGACGGGCCACGGGTCGGTGTACCCATTGCCATAATGGGCTGTATTATACGACCAGGCTTCATCCCAGCGGTACACAACATTGATATATGGATTGGGATAGGGGTGGAGGCCATCCACACTGCTGGTGCCCTTTGGCCAATGTACGATCATCTCGTTTAGCGTCACAGGGTAATCGCTGGTATTTGTGATGCCACTGCTAAAAGCGTTCCGGTATCTATCACTACCGGTGGCTTGAATGAAGAGCACCTCGTCGTCGGCCTGCAGGTCTTCGCAGGAGACAGCGGAGGGCTCCACCTCAAAGGGCACCACCAACAGCGTGAATAATTGATCCAACCCTTCATCGTCGTCCCGATCCATCGCCCGTACATAGAGGTAGTGGGTGCCGGCCATGACGTAACTGCCGTCGGGCCACTGCCGCAGGCCGAACTCGACCTGGTAGGGTGAAGACGTCAGGTAATACCAGTCCCGCTGCTCCGACGAACTCCCACCCCGCAGGAGGTTGCGATCGGGGCTGTGCCCCGATTGCTCGTTCTCCGGCCCCTCCACCCACAGAGCGATCTCGCGGATGCCCTGGCCATTGGGGGCACTGTCGCCATAGTCCCGGTCGAAGGCGGTCACATCAATCATCAACGTGCCGCTGACCAGACCGCCAGATGTCACCGGCACCCCGACCTGACCCTCCAGGTGAGAGGGACGCATCAGGTAGTTCCCCAGGCCATTGGGCAGTTCGCCGGAGACCACCGGAGAATTGAGCCGGATGTAGGGGCCTTTCTGGAAATTGGAGAACGTCAACGGACAATCACAGTCCGTCTCTGGGGTATCGGAGAAGGTGAGACACATCTGCACGTCGAACTGGTCGGGGTGGAGAATGTTGTCATTCAGGTTGCCACTGGAGGTAGAGGGGTGATAATTGGTCGGTGTGGAGTCCAGCAAGTCTCGTCGGCGAGGCGAAAGAGGCAGCCCCAGAACACGCAGGTCGGGCGTCTGCTCCCCGCTAAAGTCAAAGGAAAGCCAGTGAGGCTCACCCGGAAAGACAGTCCGGTTATGGCTACTGCTGGTCCAATCATCCGACCAGGGGCTGGCATCACCATTGCCACTGTGGATCCCGGGAGTACCGTGTTCGCTAGGCATATGCACCTGATTCACGTAAGGCGACGGTGGATTGTACATCTCGTCGTCGGGCCACCAGACGGTGAACGCATGCAGCCACGAATTGCAGCCACTGCTGTTACGCGCAGCCCCGGTCACCAGCCAATCCCGGCGTGGACCGTAATCGTCGTGCCCAAAGCGTATCAGGTGATCCGGATCCACACTCAAAGCATCACAATCGCACGGCACGTCCGGCCCGCGGGCGGTCACGATGCACTGGGCGCCGCCGGCCATCTCCAGGGTTACCTCCAGTTCAAAGTCGTAGGGATTATACTGATATACATGTTGGTTGTAATCCGTGTCAATCCATCGTGGCCCACTGCCGGGCGGGAGAGTGCGCATTGTTTCAGAACCGCCTTCAAACGAGTTAATATCTGCAGGTGGCGGTGGCTGGATGTCTGGATTGGGATTGGAGATCGTGGTCCAACCCCCTCCCGCCATTTCCTGCATTCGGATGTAACTCAGGCGCGGCTGATTCCCCGAGTAAGGCCACCAGTTTCTCAGGCGGACAATTTGGAATTGGAAGTTAGTGTCATTCTCAACTGTAAAGGTGGCGTTGTCGTTTTGATAAAAGCCATACCACGAGAGAAGAATATCCTCACAATCCGGCCCGCAGATTTCAAAAGTGCGCGTCGTGGTCGTCTGCTGATCATCATTGTCGGTAGCCGTCACGGACAGCGTGTGAATGCCAGGTGTCAGAGATGCACCCCCCGGCCATTGCCCCGCCGAGAGGTCGTAGGCCGGACAGGGATCAGAGTCACCACCCAAGCCGCAGTACTCGAGCACGAATTCCGTCTGGGTATGCACGATGTCACCACCGGGGTCCCTGACCTCAAAGTACACACTCTCAATGCCCACCCCGTTGCGCAGGTTGGGATCACAATCCTCCCCAGCGACGTCGTCAGGATCACAGGCACGGGCTTGAAGAATGAGTGTGCTGGTGATGCAGGGGGCACCCTCTGGCGGCCGGATGATCTCCACAACCGGGGGAGCAGGCGGGATAGGAGAAGGTGATATCTGAGGAATGTCGAAAGCGGGCGGCAGGCCGATCACACGGGCGGTGCGGAAGCGCTCGACGACCATCTCGCGCATCGCGCGCAGTGTGACAAAGTTTTCCGCGTTGTCCGCTATACCTCGGATGGGAGTGATGAGAGGGTGATTAAAGGTAAGAACGATCACCACACGGTCGTTAGGCCCTCCCGGGTCATCCTGCGCGCGGCCTTCCTGGTACAGACTGTCATCGGTGCCCCAGGAAGGATTAGGCGGGTCCAGATCGAAAACGGGATTGGGATTGATACAGGCATACTCCCCCCAACCATAGAGGTTCTCCTTATCAAACTGGAACGGACCAGGACGCTGAAAGTTGGCAGGGACGTTTTTCGTCCCCAGGCCATCGGGAGGCGCGGCCTCAAGCGAACGCCGGGTACTGCAGATTCCGACGTGGAACCAGCCTCGCTGGGTGGGGTCGCCATCTTTGATGAGCGGATCAGAGGGGCTCCCCATCTCATACCAATCAAAGTCGTTGTTTTTCGTCAGATCGCCCGAGACGCCGACGTCAATCATGATGCCGGCTGCGGATTGCCGGGCTTTATCGCGAATGGACCACATGCGGGCTCCATCCTGCAGCCGGCCGGTGATGTTGTCATAGTGCATCCATTCCTGAGGGTCGTCCAATTCAACCCCTAACGCCTCAAGCCCGGCCCTATCACCCGCCGAGGGAGAATGTACCTTGCAATCAACAACTCCGTCATATACATCAATCTGCCCATAATTATAACCAGGATCGGCTGCGTCCAGGAGCAACGCTGCGTCACCGCAGTAGCCCTCATCGTACACCCCGCTAGCGGCGTAGCGGGCAGCCTGGCGGGCAGCGTGCTCCAGCGTCAGCCAGGCATGGAAGATGAGCCCAAACTCGACTAGGCCGAACACGACGAGGAACAAGAGCGGTAATACCAGGGCGAATTCAACCAGGCCCTGGCCGCGAATCCGAAGCTGGCTCAGGCGAGTCCTCAGACGTTTCTTCATTGGGACACCTCCCAGCACGGTGCATTTTGCATGATTTTCTCACTCGGTTATGCGCGAGAAGACGCGCGAAGCGATAGCCTCAAAAATGTCTTCCAATTCGTCTGGCTCATCGGCGTAGTAATAATTGCCGCAGTCCTCCCCCAGATCCGGCAGGGGCCATATATGTTGATAATCCCAATAGAAATCACTGCCACAGGGAGCAGTGGAGCGGTCACCGTCGTCCCCCACGTCGGCGATGTAGCGCAGCAACCGCTCGCCAGCGTCCTCCCGCCCGCCACGGTCGTAATCAATCACCTCGGAGCCAAAACCGATGGTGAAGAGCACGATCTTCTGTGCAGCGGCCGTGTCCGCCATGTCGCGGGCATAGTCGTCGGCGTCATAGTAGTACGTGATGGGATGCGTGGCTATCAGGTGACGATTGGTATACCAGGGAACAGCATCGGGATTGCTGCAGGTACCGACCGAGGGACAATGGCGCGTCACCGTCGTGGTGACTGGCTGGGTAGGGTCAGCGTCGGATGCCTCGGGATCACGGCACAAAGGGCGGCTACAATCAACAGCACCACAACACACCAGTTCCTGTTCGCGGAGACAGCGCTGGTTGGGCGCAGGGGAATAGTGCAACGTGCATTGCTGCGTCGGGGTGTACTGATAAGTGTAGGGCGAGGGGCAGGACCACCAATCGTTCTCGTCGGCCGCCACGTCGGTCGCGTTGGCCGCGCCGTCGGTGAGCAACACGGCGACCCACACAGCGATGTCTGGTTCGCCGTTTTGCACCAGTTCGGTGGTCGCTTCACGCAGCCCCCCACCAATGTTGGTGTTGATCCAGCGAAAGTTGGATACCAGCCACTGGGGATTCTGGCCAGGCCACTGAGGTCGGACGTAGACGTGCAACTTACTGTTATCGTGGATATCCGTTGTCACTGTGGAAAGCGTACTCGTGAGCGGGACAACAACACCACTCGACGGATAGATGGTGATCGGGTGGGTATAGGTAGGCCAGGCGGAATAGGGAGAGGGACCATAGTCCACCGACTGTTCCAACACCGGCGTTTTGTCAAAGTGATAAACGGCCACGCTGTCCACGCCGTCGCGCATGATATTCACAAAGTCGGCTGCGGCAGTGCGTACTTCCTCGAAGGGGCTGCACCAGTCCCCCTGTGAACATGCCCGCAGACACTCGGCGAAACTGTTGTACGACTGGCCATGAGACGTGCGTGGATAAGCCGTACTCTGCGGGGGACAGGCGTCGGGGTCTTCGTCCACGTCACCATCGCCGTCTGCATCAACGCCATAGGCCATAGATTCGGACGTATCCAACAATAACACCAGGTTGATCAGCGCGGCCTCCGATTCGGCCTGGGCAAAGAGCCTGATCTGATCAAAGCCAAAGAGGGAGAGAAAGACCAGTTCCACGTCGAGCCAGGCCTCCACGCGCACCCGCTTGCGCGGAGTGGCGGTGCACAGGTCCGCCGCGTAGGGCTGATACTGCCCGCCGGCATAGTTATCTACCTCAGCGCCCGCCCCGGTGACGGGACACCAATAAACCTCGACGTTGTGCAAGCCGGTAGGAAGTTGGAGTTCCATCGCCTCCGCAGCAGCAGTGTAGATAGATTCAAGGCCCCGGCTCTCACGATATTGGCCCGCAGCGGCCACAGCCCCGGCATCCACCGCCTGGCGCAGGTGGGCGTTATTGACGTACAGAAGCGCGCCGTCAGTCACAAGCCCTACCAAGGCCAGGAGCGCGACGAATGTGCCGGCCACGATGACCAGCGCCTGTCCCTTTTCGTCCCGATGAAAGTGCTGATGGCATAGAGTCAACTTCATCCGCAAATCTCCACTCACTTTGGTTCGGCGGCCGGCAGGGGAAAGATAGAGTAAGAACGAGACTGAATTGGGTCGGGGATAAAGTCACCGATGGTGAACAATCCCGTAAAGTGTGGATGGGCCCGGAAGACCTCGACAATCACCATGCCGCCAGCCTGAGCATTGCCAAACCCGGGCTTGGCCCTGATACTCTGAAGCGCATCTACGACGCGCGCATTGTCGAACGAGGAGTCGCGCACCCCATAGAGCGACCATGCGCGGCAATTCTCGGTGGTCGAAATGGTGCAGCCAGGATTGGTCAGGCCATCGTTGACGCCCTTAAAGTGATAAGGCTGATCGTTCGGGCTGGGGTAAGGGAGAGGCTGAACTCCGCTCTGCACAAATGGCCAACGGTGCACGATCTGGCCAGTGCTGGTGAACCCAATGACTGTGACCAAGATGTCGTCGTTAATGCTGAGTGTGGTCGTCAGTCGGCCGAGGGGAATGTTCTGAAAAGCCAGGCAGGCGACCTCGTAATAAAAATTGACTGTCTCTCCCTGGTCGCACAGATTATATAGTTGTCCAGGTGTCATACCCGGGGTAATCACCCCAGTGGGAAGACGCACGTCAGGGAAAGGATCAGATGCCCCCTTGCGCGCGTCGAAGGGCTCCTGAATGGTGATGTAGGGATCGAGGTTGACGCCGAAACGCGCTCCTTCCCGGGTAGCATCGAGCAACGTCATATAGTCGTTGGCATACACACCTATCTCAATCAAACCCGCGATCAAGATGAGCAGTACCGGCAGAAGCATCGCCACCTCCAGCATGCTCTGGCCATGGCAGGAGGAAAAGCAGCGTAACACTATACAGAGAGTGTATCGCTGGACTATAGACCTGTCTTCAGTCACATCCTGGTTCATCATTTGCCATCAGATGTATAAAGCTCAACACCTCTCGCACGTTCAAAGTGTCCTAGACCTCCGAGGTTTTGGCCGCAGTTTGGCCTAGAAAGCGAGCCATACGTCACCAGAAACTCTCAATAGAGTATAATTTCACAAACCTCGGAGGTCTTTTGTGCAGGTGTTTCGTCACCTTCCTGAACGCTTGCGTTCGGAGAGATGTACCACTCATCCTACCTAGACTGTGCGTTAGACCTATAAACATACAAGCATTACCCTGGTACTAGTGCTAATACTGACGCACTGCGAACAGAGCCCCGCGTATGCGAGGCTCTGTTCTGCAGTGTGGTCCCTTGCGTTGCTGCAGTGATCGCTCGGCTAGATGGCATTTATGATGTTACTGAAGATATCACCAATGGCCGGACCCAGCAGAGCCAGAACTACAATCACTACGATGGCCACCAAAACAAGAATCAACGCATACTCGACCATACCCTGTCCTTCTTCGCGCGGCAGAAACAGCATTTTTCTCACCTCCCTTCAATCAAATTACCCGGAACCAATGAGGGCTCTTTACCTGTTTGATCTCCATTATACCGGATTCACATCGGCACTACAATAGGAACTTTGTACCAATGCCATGTCACTATAACACCTGGATGCGGAGCAGAGCAAAAGCCGGGTTTTTGGGGCTCCACAAGCAAAGTGGCATTACTAGCAGGTGCTTTTTTAGGGAGTTGGGATTCGAGGTTCGGGGTTTGGAACGTGGTTCTCTACGCTTCTGTCAGGAGACAGGCAACTCAAAACTGATCTTTGTCCCCCGCCCCAGGCCACTATCAAAGTGGATCTGCCCCCCCAGCATCTCCACTCGCTCACGCATCGTCGCCAGGCCCAGTTGGTCAGCATCCGGCGAGGAGAGCATCTCGGTGAAATCAAAGCCACTGCTGTCATCCTCGACTGACACACGGACAAATTCATCCCCCAGATCCAGGTTGACTTGAATATTGCTGGCGTGACCATACTCGTATGCATTGTTGAGCAGTTCTTGAACCAGCCGAAAGATCGTCACCTCTTTGTGCGCTACTAACCGTCGCTCTTTGCCGATGACCATCAAGCGAGTGAGAACACCGGTGTTGTTGGCAAAACTATCCACGTAACGCCGAAGAGTGGGAAGCAATCCCAGGTCATCAAGCATCATCGGGCGCAGGTTGATGATGAACCCTTTGACTTTTTGAAAGGTCGCCGCCACGGCATTCTTCAAATTGGCCAGTTCCGTTCGTGCTCGCCCGGGGTCAATATCGAAAAGCCTTTCGCATATCTCGGCTTGGAGGATGAGATTGGTGAGAGATTGAGCCGGACCATCGTGCATCTGCTGGCTGAGGTGCTGCCGTTCCCGCTCCTGAGCCTCAATGATGCGAACGACAAATGGCTGTACGGCCTCTCCCTCCTCCGAGACCCGAGGCTTGCGCCCCGGCTCGGCATGGCCAGCGGTCTCAAGTGTGCTGCGAAGTAGGTCGAGATAACGCGCCATGTTGCGCTGGTCACTCTGCAACTTTTCCAACTGCCCCCGCATAGTGAAAAGCCGCTGCTGAGTATCCAGGACAGTCACATACGCCTCCTGGATATCCTCTCGAGGCATGGTGTCCAGTGCCGCTTCGACCTGCCGCAACTGGTTGGTCGCCCGGGTGTTGCGTTGTGCCAACCGTTCTACCTCAGCAGTCGTCTGCTGGATCAGTAGATCAATCTCCTTGAGTTCGCGTTTGGTCTGCTCATATTCTTCGTTGCACCCCTCCAGAAATTGTTCAAACGACACAACGTTGGCCTCGGTCGAAACAGACATTCTATTTGCTCCTGACTTTGCCTTGCGGTTTGCACGTAACACCGGGCAAGAATCGCCGGGGGCGACTCTCACGTTCGCGCAACGGCGACCAGCCGTGCCGAAGAGCGTAGACCGCCGCCTGTGTCCGATCCGCCACCCCCAATTTGCTCAAGACGGCGGTCATGTGATTCTTGACTGTCTGATGGCTGATTCCCAAATGATAGGCGATTTCCTTGTTGCTCATGCCCTGGATAACCAACTCCAAAATCTCCATCTCGCGGGGAGAGAGCGGTGAAAGAAACTGCTCGCCTCCTTCCAACACTCCTCCACCAAAGCGTCGAAATTCCTTCAGGAGCCAGCCTCCGATACCATCCTCGTCCAACAAAGAGTCGCCGATAATGTAATGTCCCTGATACACGTGCTGGATGACGTCTACCAGCCGTTCGGGGCTGACGTCCTTGGCATAGTAGGCCGATGCTCCAGCCCGAACAGCGTGATATACCTGCTCCTCGTCGTCGTAAGCAGTGAGCATGACAACGTTGACCTCGGGACAGAGTGTCTTGAGTTTACGCGTGGCCTGCAAGCCATTGAGGGTCGGCAGATTGATGTCCATCAGTACCACGTCCGGGCGCAGTTCTTGGGCCCGCTCAATCGCCTCGTGGCCGTCCGTCGCTTCACCGACGACGCAGATATCCTCACGCGCCACAAGGACGTTTCGCAACCCTTGACGGAAGACCGGATGGTCATCTACAATCATGACTTTGATTCTGCCCACCACGTCCGGCACACCCCCATCATATACTCTACAGGACTGGACATTCTGCACCAAGTATACCACACGATGGGCCAGAAGCACAACTGGGAGGACTGCACACCCCCAGAGCCCTCGACCGCTCGGCCTTCATCCTCTGGTGATTACCCACATGTCTCATGGCCCTCCTCCCGCGCTGGGGAAGGGATGTTGTGTAACAAAGGCCAGTGTGGCGATGGTGACGAAGACAGCTCGGATGCCAGCGAGAAGGACATA
>JAXHUO010000030.1:37537-60301 GCA_034189605.1 Chloroflexota bacterium | reverse complement strand
TGTCCAGTTGCGCCATCACCCCGCCGATGGCCGGGCTCTTGTCTAGCAGGTAGACTTTGAGGCCAGAATCCGCCAGATCGAGCGACGCCTGGATGCCCCCAATTCCAGCCCCGACGACCAATACCGCACCAGTCTTGTATTTGCCGTTCTCAGATAATTCCACCGCCATACCGCCTTCTAAGCCTTAGACATTGTTCAGAAACAACGCCGTGTTTCCCAAGCGCTTTTACCTAGGAAACGAGAAAGTGCAAAGTTATCCTTGAACAAGTCCTTAGAACTCGCCGGAATGATCCACCAGCCGCAGTACCACAACCGCCACGTCCAGCGTCTCCCCGCCATCCGTGATGAAATAGTCGCGCAGCATGACCTCTTGCCGATAGCCCAGGTCCTCAAATGCCTTGATGACCTGCGGCTGGGTAGTCACAATCTCGGCATACAACTGCTGCAACCCCGCCCGCCGGGCAATATCAATCAGACAGCGCAACATCAACGTGCCGATGCCCTGGCGACGGTAGGCACGATCGAGGAAGATGCGCACCCAGGCAATGTGACGGTGATATCGCTCACCAAAGTGCAGTGTGGCATCTCCCACAATCTCACCGTCCAAGACGGCCACCAGCGGGAAGACGATCTTCAGATTCAGATTGTCCACCCAGCTTTCTACCATGGCCCTATTACCGGCATCGCTGCGAAAGTATTCCAGGTCTTTCCCCGTCGCTCGGGCAAAGAGATTCACCAGACCCTCTTTGTCTTCACCCGATAGCGGACGCAGCAGCAGCCGGGCACCGTTGGGTAAAGTCCTTACGTGGCGATAACGCGCCAGTTGTTCCCAGACATCCGTCATATCCTCACCTCCACCTCACTCTGACTTGGCTTTCTGCATCGCTTTCCACACCAACTCTGTCACATCCAGCACGCGTATGCGGGCGCGACGGGCTTCTTCGTGGCGACGCACCGCCGCCATCAGCGTGCGCTCGCACTGTTGGCAGGCAGACACGATTACCCCTCCCCGCTCTCCCTGGGGGGAAACGGCTTCACAAGCACGGTCAACCCGGCGGAGCGAGACATCTGAGACAACATCTGGATCGAAACTCTCCAGGTTGCCGCCGCCGCCGCAACATTCAGATATCTGTCCACAACTGCTCATTTCTACAAAGGTGACACCCGGTATACTCTGCAATACCTGGCGAGGTGGCTCGAAGACATGGCTCTTGCGCCCCAGGTCACACGGGTCATGATAGGTCACCCGCAGGTCCGTTTCTCCCAACTCTATGGCTCCCTGTGCGATCAACTCATTCAACAACTCTGTGGCGTGTAGCACCTCCAGGCCAGTTTCTTCCCCCAGAACTTTGGGGTAGACGAATTTCCACATGTGATAGCAGGAAGGGCACGCGAAGACGACGCGTAAGGCCCCGAGTTCCTTAACCTGGGCAACGTTGTGTCTGATCAACGTCTCAGCCTGCTCCAGCCGTCCCATTGACAGCAAGGGATAACCACAGCACCATTCTTGCCCCCCTAGTGTAGTAAAGTCAACGCCGCTCGCCTCCAGGACAGAAGCCATCGCTTGAGGTACGCTATAACTACGGGGGAAAAATGACGCAACGCAGCCGACAAAGTAAACTATCTCGGCCCCTTGTTTACTATCCAGCCCAGGTGGGATACGCTCCAGGTTCTGGCTCCAGATCAGCCGGCTGACGTTATCGTCACCGCTGATGTTGTGCTCGGTCGTAATTGTCTGACTCAGGCGATTGAGACGTTGGATGCCCGCGCACAGCCGGTCGTCAATCACCGTCTCCGGTCGCTGTACCAGGTAATCAGCCAAGAGTTCCCGCAACTGCTGACAGTCCTCCACCCGATAGCCTGCATCTTCCGACATCTCCTTGAGCGCGATCATCACTTCGTTGATGTCAATCTCGTTAGGGCAAAACTCGCCGCACATCTCGCACCCCAGGCAGAGCCAGGCGTCACGGCTGGCCAGAAGCCGTTCCCGCTGCCCAAACTGGATCAGGCGCAAGATGCGATCGGGGCCATACTCCATGGCAAAAGCGGCAGGACAGCCGGCGGTGCACTTGTGACAGTGGTAACACAATTGTATAGTTTGCCCACTGAGATTGTTCACCTGATCTGTAAATGCTATATCGGTCATTTGTCAATTCCTCGCTTCACTGGATTAGTAGATTGGTACGTTGGGTGAATACCCAGAGTTTCTTAATCTACCAACTCACCACATCCACCATCGCCAGAATCTGATCCGGTGTCCAGTTATGTATCCGGCTAGCCTTGTTGGGGCAAGCCACCACGCAGGCCCCGCAGTTCTGGCACAACGGTGCATTGACCGTAGCGATATCCCAAACTGGGTGCACCTGCCGCGCATCATACGGGCACGCTTCCACGCACACACCACACCCAGAGCACAACCCCTCAATGACGTAAGCCACAGTTGGTTCCTGGGTCATCTCATCCCACGAGAACATTTTTAACACTTTGGCTGCCGCACCTGAGGCCTGCGCCACCGCCTCCGGGATATCCTTCGGCCCCTGGGCCGCCCCGGCCAGGAAAACACCTGCCGTCAGGCTCTCGACCGGGCGCAGTTTGGGGTGTGCTTCGCTGAAAAAGCCATCCTGATCCACGCCAACCCGCAACGTCTGCGCCAACTCTGCCGCCTGGCGACTGGGCGACATCGGCGTCGCCAGCACCACCAGATCGGCCGCCACCTCCACCGGCACGCCGCTCAGCGTATCGGCCCCCCACACAATCACCCTGTCCCCATCACGGAAAACCTTACTCACTTTGCCCCGCAGATACAGGATGTCGTGATCCTCCATCGCCTGCTGGACATACTCGTCGTACCCTTTGCCCGCCGAGCGGATGTCAATATAAAAGACGTAGGCCTGCCCTTCCGGCACACGCTCCTTAAACATCATCGCTTGCTTGGCAACATACATACAACAGACTTTGGAACAATACGGCACACCTCGCTCGGGGTCACGAGAGCCGGCGCACTGGACAAAGACCACCTCGCGACACACCCGGCCGTCGGATGGCCGCCGGAGATCCGAACCGTCCCGCAACATCCCCTCGAACGTCAGGCCGTCCACCACGTCTGGAATCTCCCCACCTCCGTATTCGGGCAATCGCTCCAGCGAGTAGGAGTCCCAACCAGTAGCCATTACTATAGCACCCACATCAAATTCCGAATCACAAACTTGCACCTCGAAATTCCCGACGTACCCCTCGACCCTCATCACCCGCGCCCCCGTCAACACCTGGATATTCGGGTGACCGAGGACCTGCTCGATTTTGCGCTCCAGCAGATCTGGCGCGGCAGTAAAGTTGAGATAAGTGCCACTAAGCCGGGTCATCTTGCCGCCCAGACAAGTCTCCCGCTCAACCAGCAACACAGGGAAACCCGCATTGGCGATATCCAAGGCGGCTTGCATCCCAGCGATTCCCCCTCCGATGACCAGCGCCCGCTTCACTAGCGGCAAGTTAAACGGCACCAGTTTCCTGTTTAGACTAACTCGCTCGACGGCGCAACGCACAATCTCAGTAGCCTTTTCTGTGGCACGGCGAGGCTCATACTCGTGCACCCAAGAGCACTGCTCGCGGATGTTGGCCATCCCACAGCGGTAGGGGTTCAATCCTGCCGCCGACGCCGCCCGGCGGAAAGTCGTCTCGTGCATAAGGGGGGAGCAGGCAGCCACAACCACACCATCCAAGTCATGCTCCACAATAGTATCCCTGAGCAAATGCTGCCCGGGCTCAGAGCACATATACTTGTAGGTCGTGGCATGGACAACCTCCGGATGCCGACCAATCTCCTCGGCCACCCGTTCCACGTCCACAATGCCGGCGATGTTGACCCCACAGTGACAGACAAAGACACCGATGCGGCTCATTCCGCCTCCGCCAAGCCCACTAAACTGGCTCCCACAGGAACCGTAAGCCCCTTTTGCCGCAAGAACGTCTCCACGGCAAAGAGGAATTCTACCAGGTAGGGTCGAGTGGCCGCCTTGCCCATATGGCCCACCCGGAAGACCCTCCCTCTCAGCGGCCCTATCCCGCCGGCGATGAGGATGCCATAAACCTGAGCCAGATACTGCATCAGTTCGTGTGGGTCGCACTCTGGGCGGGCTTTCACCGCTGTAGCTATGGGTGAGGCAAATTGCTCCTCGACCAACATCTCAAAGCCCACCTCATCCAGGCCTCGCCGGACCGCCTGGGCCGCCCGGCGGTAGCGGGTAAAGTGAGCATCCAATCCCTCATCCATAATTTGCCGCAGACTCACCCGCAACCCCAGAATGTTGTTGGTGGGCATCGTGACTGGGGTGGGGTGCCAGTCCCCCCATTCGGTGGCATACTCCCGCCAAGTCCGCAGGTTGAGGTACCATCCATGAACCTGGTCCGCGTTACGGTCCACCCATTCCCAGGCCCGAGGGCCTACGGAGATGAGGGCCAGGCCGGGGGGGCACTCCAGGCACTTGTTCGTCACCGTCACGCAGACGTCAATGTCCCACTCGTCCACCGGCAACGGTACCCCACCCAAAGAAGAGATAGCATCCACGATGATGGGCAATCCGGCTTGATGAGTCACTTGCGCCAGTTCCCGCAGTGGATTGAGGACTGTGGTGGCGGTCTCGTGGTGGACCAGCGCTACTGCCTGTGCCGTCGGCTCCTGGGCCAGGACTCGCCGCAGGTCACCGGGGTCCAGAGGCTGACCAGGAGGCGCGGTAAACGAAACGACACGTAACCCGCAGGCAGCGGCTATCGTTCCTATTCGCTCCCCGAAAAAACCATTGTCGCCAACGACCACCGTCCCACCAGCCGCCAGCAGGCTCCCCAAGGCCATATCCAATCCAGTTGACCCGGCCCCAGGCACCAAAAAGATGTCATTCTGGGTCTGAAAAACCTCCTTCAGGGAACCCAGTACCTCGTGGTAGACCTCAAGCCATTCAGGGCCATAGTGGCGGAGGGTAGGCTGCGCCATCGCTTCCAACACATCCTCATCCACCTCGCATGGGCCGGGAATAAAGAGTTTATACCGCTTTCGCAGTTCGTTATGCGCCACTTGCAGCCCTCTCTTCCACCTTCGCCGCTTCAAACAGTGCCAGCACCTTAGCGGCGGCGCCCGAGGCCTGCGCCACCGTCTCTGGAATATCCTGTGGCCCCAGGCCAGCCCCAGCCAGAAAGACCCCCGGCACCCCGCTCTCCACCGGTGTCATCTCTGCGTCTGAGGCGGTATAGAAGCCATACTCACCCACGCCAATGCCCAGTATCTCCGCCACGTGGCGGCTCCCCTCCGAGGGGATAATCGCCGACGCCACCACCACCAGGTCAGCGGCGATCTCCACTTTGCTTCCGGTCAGCGTGTCCACTCCCCACACCATTATCTGACCATCATGAGGAAAGACCTTGGAAACCCGGCCCCGGATATAAACTGTATGATCCTCCTCCATTGCCCGCGTGACAAATTCTTCGTATCCTTTGCCTCCAGCCCGGATGTCTATGTAGAACACATAGACCTGCCCATCGGGGACACGGTGTTTGTAGAGGATAGCGTGCTTGGCGGTGTACATACAGCAGATTTTGGAGCAGTATGGCACGCCGTGTTCTGGGTTGCGAGAACCACCGCACTGAATAAAAACTATCTCCTTGGGAACAGTGTGATCTGAAGGACGGATCACCTTACCGCCGGTCGGCCCAGAGGCAGAAAGCAACCGCTCGAACTCCAGCCCATCCATCACATCTGGATGATCCATATAGGCATAAGCCATCACCGCCTCGTCCTGATAGAGTTCATAGCCTGTAGCAACGATGATCGCCCCTACCTCCACCTCGACGATCTCGGGGACCATATCGTAGTCAATGGCCTGTGCCTCGCACGCATCCGCACACTTTCCACACGCCAAAGGAAAGAGACCCATGCAGGCATCGGGGTCAAGCCGATAGACCGCGGGCACAGCCTGGGGAGAAGGAATGTAGATAGCACGGCGGGCAGCCAACCCCCGGTCGAACTCGTTGGGCACGATGACCGGGCAGACCTGGGCACAATCGCCGCAAGCGGTACACTTTCCCTCAATGACGTAACGGGGGTGACGACGGATACGCACGCGGAAAGATGGTGGTCTGGTAAGTTGGGAGATTGGTAGATCGGTAGACTGGTGAGATTCCATTCCTCCCACTGATTCACGTGTGAATGTGCTTGTTTCCCTGTCTATCGGTTCGACGGAGATGACCTCAGAGCAGGTCATCAACCTGATATTGGAATGTTGTCCGACCTCGACTGTACGCGGGGTTAGGATACACTGAGAGCAATCCAGGGTCGGGAAAGTTTCCGAAAGTTGCGCCATATGACCACCGATGGAAGGCTCCTTCTCGACCAGGACGACCTCGTAGCCACTATCGGCGATATCTAAGGCGGCCTGCATTCCGCCGATCCCTGCACCTATCACCAATGCCCTGCTATTCATTAATTCAAGCCCCAAATCCCAATGACCAAACCTCAACAAGCGACTGTCGGGATGTAGTCATTGGTCATTCGTCATTTGTCATTGCCGCGAGAAGCAGCCTCGGGCCCACATAGTGCTCATCAAATCCCCACGTTTCCTCCGGCAGTCCCAACGCCACAGCCAGCAGCTGGGTGAAATAGAGTACCGGTATCTCATTTCCAGTGCGGCCAGCCTCCGTCTCCCGTTGCGGGTACTCCAGGTTGAACTGGCAGAGAGGGCAGGCAGTGACAATCACCTGCGCGCCGTGCTCCCGTGCCGAGTTCACGATGTCCTTTGAGAGCGTCTCGGATATCTGAGGCTCCTTGACCGTCAGGTAGGAGCCGCAGCATTCGATATTGTAAGGGAAATCCACTACTTCCGCCCCCAGTGCCCGCACCAGGTCATGCAAGATGACCGGATCCTCCGGATCGTCCAGGCCAATCTCCTCGTAGGGACGCAGGAGCAGACAGCCATAGTAGGGGGCCACCCGCAGTCCGGCGAGCGGGCGCGACACCCGCTCGGCCAGCGGTTCCCAGCCCAGGTCATCCCGCAGAATCTCTAGGAAATGCGCCACGTGCACCCCACCGTGATATTCTTGCTCGGTGAACCAGTTGATGCGCTCCAGCATCTCCGGGTCTCGCTTTAGCAGTGCCTGTGAGCGGCGGAGGACGTTGAAGCAGATGGCACACAGCGTAGCCACCCGTTCGCCAGCCTGCTGCGCCTGATAAAGAATCCGCGTCGGAGCGATGAGCGCCATCGAGTCGTCCAGCATCAACGGGAACGTCGCCCCGCAGCACTGCCACTCGGGTAATTCATCCAACTCCATCCCCAGCGCAGCCGCCACCGCTCGCCCAGAGCGGTCATAGTTCTTCGCCTTCGTAGAAAGCGTGCAACCCGGATAGTAAGAAATGCTCATTGTCATCTCCAAGAGATGGGAAACTGTTACCTGGCAGATTGGTAACGGAGACCAACTACCAGTCTTCTAATTTACCAACGTACCGGTCTACCCCATATACTTCCTGAACCCACCGACGATTGCCAGTTGTGGCACTTCCCGCACCAACTCTGGCGGGAGCCCACTCAGGTCCAGTTTTGCCGCCCCCTGGCGCAGAGCGACCTGGCGCAGCGCCTCCATTAGCCGGGGCAGATCCACCCCCTTGGGGCAACGGGTAACGCAGGTCAGACAGGAGGCACAAATCCAGATGGTATTGCTCTCCAAGACCTCCTCCATTCCCAGTTGCGCCATACGGATGACCTGGCTAGGCAAAAGATCCATCGCCGCCACGATCGGACAGCCGGCGCTACACTTGCCGCACTGGTTGCAATCCAGCAAGTCTTGACCGCTGATCTCCTCTACCTGGCGCACGAAGGTGCCGCGCACTTTGTCAATCGAGATTTGGACTCGCATATCATCTCCCGCTCTCAGAAACCAGGTCTTTTTGGAAAAACCTGGTTACTGCTCCTCAGTCCACCAGCCCTGCGGCCCGCTTGGCCGAAGTCAGCGTGTTCCGCAGAAGCATCGCGATGGTCATCGGCCCAACGCCGCCCGGCACAGGGGTGATGTATCCCACCACATCCTTCACCGGTTCGAAATCCACGTCACCCACGAGGCGGTACCCCCTCTTCCTGGTAGGATCATCCACGCGATTGATGCCAACGTCAATCACGGCCGCGCCCGGCTTGACCCAGTCCGCTTTGACCATCTCGGGCCGGCCCACGGCGGCGATGAGAATGTCAGCGCGGCGGCAGGTACCAGCCAAGTCCTGCGTGCGGGAGTGACAAATAGTGATGGTGGCGTTCCGGTGCAGCAGGAGCATCGCCACCGGCAGGCCGACGATGTTGCTGCGGCCCAGCACAACCGCCTCCCGGCCCTCAATCTCAATATTGTACCGGTCAAGCAACTCGATGCAGCCAGAGGGAGTACACGGGACAAACATCGGGTCACGGCCCTTCATTGAGAGCCGTCCGATGTTAACAGGGTGAAACCCATCCACGTCCTTATCCAGCCCGATAGCAGCCAACACCTGCTCCTCGTTCAAGTGCCTGGGCAGCGGCAACTGCACCAGGATGCCGTGTACCTCCGGGTCAGCGTTCAACTCCGCCACCAAGCCATCAACATCCTCCTGGCTGGTGCTTTCCGGCAGGCTGTGGCCAAAGGATTGGATGCCGACCTCGGCACACCGTTTCTGCTTGGAACGCACGTAGAACTGAGAGGCTGGATTCTCGCCCACCAACACGGTCGCCAACCCCGGCACAATGCCATGCTCTGTCTCGAGCCGCTCGACCTCGGCCTTGATCTCCTTGTGAATCGCAGCCGCCGTCGCCTTGCCATCAATCAGTTTTGCTGTCATATCTCTCCTTTCGAGAAACCAGGTTTTTCGGAAAAAAACCTGGTTTCTGCCTCACACTCGCAGGTACGAATCCGTGTAGATGACCTTGTTCAGCAATACCTGCACCGTCTTCCAGATGTCGGCCTGCTGTGGATCCGACATATCCACGTCCTCCGGCTGCAACTCCTCCATCGCCTCTACCCGGTCGTGCAGTTTGAGCAGCAACTTGTTGAGCGACGTGCTTTCGTCCCGTTCCTCGACCACGCGGATCCACTCCATCAACTCTTTATCAAGGGGATCGGCGATGACCATATCAATGCCCGCCCCCATCAACATCACTATACAAGTCTGGTTAAGCAGCGGGCGCATCTCGTGAGGGACGGCGTTGGAGACATTGGAGAGACCGCCGTTGGTCAGCGGGGGCGGGTCCCAGGCAAACTTGAGCATACGCACCGCCTCAATGCACTCCGGGCAGTACTCCTGACAACCAGAGACAGTCAACACCAGCGGATCAATTATCAGGTCGGTGATGGGGAAATCTATCTCCAGCATATGTGGGATCAGTGTCTCCAGCGCAATCGTGACCCTCTCGTCGGCGCCGACTGGGATCATACCCTCGGCCATCGTCAGCGCGATCAACCGAGTGTTGAACTTTTTAGCCACGGCGGGGACCGTCGCCAACCGCTCCGCCCGGGCGTCGGTGGAGTTGATGATAGGCTGCGCCTTGCTCACCGTCTCGCAGGCCGCCTCAATGGCCGCCAGGTTGGTGGTATCAAAGACCAGTGGCACATCCACCACTTCTTCGACGACCTCAACCAGCCACGGCAGAATCTCGTGACCATGTTTCTTCTGCGGGCCGATGTTGAGGTCCACCGCACTCGCCCCGGCGTCCACCATACGTACCGCCAAATCCTGGAAGAACCCGGCGTCCTTCTCGGCGACGGCTTTCTTGACGCTGGGGGAGATGATATGGATATTTTCGGCAATTATATACATTCTGATTACCTCCTAATTCTGTCTGTTGACCAGTCTTCTGATACACTCACCCACAACTATACCGGCGCTGTAACATTCGTGCCACAAACTCAGCATCAACGCTACACCCAGTCAATCCCTTTCTATCCCATTATTTTCTTGGCAATCCCCCACACAGCCCGATAGGCCGCCGTTTCCGCTGGCAGTTCCACCAATGGCCGGCCGGTGAACTCGAACTCCGCCATAGATATATCCTCCGGTACCGTGGCGACTAACTCCAGCCCAGTCTGCACCACTGCATCGGCCAGTCGCGCGTCCATCTCCCCCCGCAGCCGGTTGACGATCAAGTAGGTGTGGCCCACGCCGATTTCCAGTTCCGGCACCATCTCCGCCATATGCTGTGCAGTGACGAGGCCGCGCTGCGTCGGATCGGTCACCAACAACAGAACATCCACGTCGCGGGTGGTGCGGCGGCTAAGATGTTCCATCCCAGCCTCGTTGTCAATCACCACATAGTCATACTGCTTGCCGAGCCGATCCACGATCACACGTAACATCTGGTTGGCCGCGCAGTAGCAGCCGGGGCCCTCTGGTCGCCCCATCACCAGCAGGTCCACACGCTCTCCCTCCTCCAGCGCCATCTGCACCTGGTAATCCAGGTACTCTTGCTTGCTCATCCCACCGGGCATTGAGCCAGCCAGCGCACCACTGGACTGTACCATATCGAGCATACCCTCACGAATGTCGCCGACCGTCTGCTCCACCTCCATCCCCAACACCATGTTGAGATTGCTGGCGGGGTCGGCATCAATCGCCAGGATAGAACCGTTTTGTTCCTCAATCAGATAACGCACCAGGAACGCGGCGACGGTGGTCTTACCAGTGCCGCCCTTGCCAGCCAATGCAATAGTCGTCGTCAAATCAATCTCTCCCGAACGCCCGCTCCCGATCTCCAGTAAGCATCGCCGCCACCGAGGGGAACTGACTCTCGTCCGTATGCGGCAGGAACATGGCAGCGTTGAACTCGTCGAAGAATGTGTTGTCGGCCGATAATTCCAGGTAGGTCATCATCTGCCCCACCTCACTCATCCGCTGACGCAGCCCCCGCGAAAGGAGCGCCATATATGCTCCTCGCACTGAGGTGTTGCCCAGAAAATGAAAGTCGTCGAAGGGCTTGTCGGGCAGCAGGCCAATTTGGATCGCCCTCTCCACGTTGATGTACTGGCCAAAGGCTCCGCCGATGAGCACTTGTCCAACATCACTTATGCTCAACCCCACACTGCGGGCCAGAATGGAGAACCCGGCGTAAATGGCCGCCTTGGCCCGCATCAGGTTGTTTACGTCCACTGCCGTGACCACGATGTCCTCGCCGGTGGCCGTCTCCTCGGCCCAGGCCACCACGTACTCTGCTCCGTGCTTTCCCTTCCGCACACGTTTCGTCGGCAGGTTCAAATTGACGTTGCCACTCTTGTCCACCACCCCGGCGGCGAACATCTCCGCCATAAGAGAGATCAGCCCGGAGCCGCAGATGCCCCGAGGTTTCTCGTCGCCGATGACCCGGTAAGTAGCCTCGTAAGCCCCTGATTCGCCACTTGGGATTTGGGATTTGGAACTTGAAACTTGACCTTTGATCCATACCTCCTCAATGGCCCCGGCGGTGGCGCGCATACCATGCACCACTCCGGCCCCCTCGAAGGCCGGACCGGCAGAGCAAGCACAGGCAATCAGCCAGGTACAATCCCCCAGCACTATCTCGCCATTGGTCCCGATGTCCACGAACAGAGTCAGCTCCCCTGTACCACACATATTGGAACTCACCACGCCCGCCGTAATGTCCGCTCCCACGTAGGATCCAATGCAGGGCAGGCAGTCCACCATCGCCCCGGGATTTATCCCCAGGCCAATCTCCCGGGCCGGGAATAACGGCACCTGGTTGACACCGGTGATAAAGGGCATCAGGCGGATCGACTCTGGGGGGAGACCGGCGAAAAGGTGGATCATCGTGCTGTTCCCGGCCACCACCGCCTTGTAGATTTCGTCGGTACTGATGGACCGCTCCTGTGCTGCCTGCTGCAATAACCGATTGAGCGTCCCCATCACCAAGTGCTGCAATTCCTCCAGACCATTCCCCTTGGAGGCATAGATGATGCGGGAGATAACATCCTCCCCTCGGGCAATCTGGCCATTGTAATCAACCTTCCGGGCCATCACCTCACCGCTGATCAGGTCCACCAACCAGACCACGTTACTGGTCGTCCCGATGTCAATCGCCGCCGCCCACAGACTCTCCAGGTGCTCACCGGGCAGGACATCTATCAAGAGTGGAGGCCCTTTCGGTTCTCCGAAACCCAAAGGGTCTAGTTCAACCACCACCGTGACCGTCCACTCCCCCTCCCGCAGCGCCCGGCCCAGCCTGCGCAATACCGGCAAGGAAACCTGTGCTCCATCCAGGTCCGGGTAGCGGCGGGATAGCTCCCTCCGCAGGCGAGACCAGTCATCCGTCTGATCCTGCAGGGAGGGCAGTTCCAGTGTGATAGCATACTTGCGCAGCGACTGGTCGTGCAGGTCGTAGGGAAAAGGCAGCTCGACCTTTTCGGCTCGTTTGCCCTCCTTCAGTCGCCGCTCGATTTTTTCCTGCGGTGGCACGAGGACGACCAGGTCTTCCTCGACAGCCGTCTGGCAGGCTAGAACGTAGCCCGCCGCCACGTCCTCAGGGGAGATGCGCTGCGTAGAACGGTGCCGCACCTCCCCCTCTTGAACGATGACCGCACACCGTCCACAGCGCCCCTGACCACCACAGGGCATCAATATCTCTATCCCAGCCTGCTGGGCAGCCTCACCAATACAAGTCCCCGCCGGCACCTCGACCTCCCGGTCAAAGGGCAGAAACCGGACCTTGCACGTCATCATCACCACATCCGTGAGTTCAGGAATCGTAAATTCGTAGACTCGTGTGGGGCTCCGAATCCCGAACCTACGAGTCCCGAATCTATGATTCCCAGACCTATGCCTGCCACAACTTGAGATACCCTGGCAGGTCTACCGCTTCACGCGGCCCGACCAGAATCTCCCAACCTGGCAGTTCCTCCTCCAGTTCGCCCATCAGCACCGACACGTGACCAGGGATGACCAACTTGCGATGGCTGACCCTATTCTCCATGTCCGCGGACTTGACTGCCTTGGCGATGCGCTCGGCGTCGAACTTGCCCGCAGCCCAGGCCGTGAGCACGCTCATGCCCTCGGCGTCGGCCACTAGCAGCCAACCGGGATTGCCGCTGCCGTCCACCTCGTTCGCCACAGAAAAGTAAGTGATCGAAAAGTTGGTCGTTACCATCACTGGTGAGTCCGCCTGGGGATCGTTGATCTCATACACACCCGGCTGAACCTGGATCGGCTTCTGCGGATCGGTGTAGATGTTGGTCCGCAGGGCCAGCAGAGGGTAGATCGTCGCCGGGCTGAACCGGTCCAGCACGATAAAGCCCCCGTACTTGGTAATCGCCTGAGTCGCCGCGACCGATACCATGCCCTCGTCATCCGCGCACTCACCGGGAAAACTGATGATCGGAAAGCCCAGTGGCCGAAAGTTCTTCTTTAGCGCCAAACGGCGAATCAACGTGTTCAACGCCAGCGACGACTTGAGATCACGCACCCCAGGATCGAGGACAATCTCTTCCACCCCAGTGGCTTTGATCTTCTCTGTCAGTTCGGCCAGGCTGCTCAACGATTCGGCACGGATGACCATCGGTGTTTCGTGTTTCTTGGCCAGGTCGGCAAAGGGTTCCCAGTTATCCGCCGTGGCCCCATAGATCAACGGGCGCGTTCCAGCCGCAGCCTCCAATCCCTGCGCCATCACTGCAGGGTCGGCGGCGATGAGAACCAACGGGAGGTTGGCCGTGTCCAACACACCCTTGACGGTAGATGTGAACGTGTTCCCCCCCCCCGTCGCCTCGACGGCAAAGCCGTCAATCGTCAACGTCATGCCGACGTAATCAACCGAGTAGGATGCCGCTTCCTCGACCGTACCCTTGATCTCATCCATAGGCTGTTCGTCGCGGACGCGGATAAATATCCCAGCAGGATTGTAGAACGTCTTATTATGCCGGAAGAGCACGACTTCGTTGCCTGACTTTACCTCCCGTCCGTTGGCGGAAATAGTCACCAGCCGGACAGGAGGCGCGGCAGACTCGGCCAACTTTTCCCGCGCCTCGTCGGACACGTGAGGACACTTGTCCAGTTCGGCCTGCTTGGCCGCCAATTTCATCGCAAAGGCCAGGCAGGTAGGAAGGCCACAGTCCTTGCAATTGGTCTGAGGCAACATCTTGTAGATTTGGATGCCTGAAAGTGCCATTGTTTACACCTCCCCCATCAACTCATCAATCATCGTGTGAATACGCCGTACAGATTCGGGATGGCGCAGCGCGATGATATCAGCACCCGATTCAACCAGAGTGGACGCAGTCACCGTCTCCCAGTTGATCGCCCGCTCCTCCCACTCACCCCAGGCCTCTGGCACACCCTCACCGACTTTGCTCTCCTTCTGTCGCCAGGCCTCGTAGCCCACGGTGACAATCATCGGCAACTGGGTCATGCTGTCGCCCTGCAGGGCAGCCAGCCGCAATCGCTCCATCACCGAGTAGCCATACTCCATACCGTAACCTACGCCAGCGCAGGTCGGGTCCATCAAGATCCGGTCAGAGGGCAAGCCCATGTCGCTGATCAAGATGTTGAGTTGTTTGGCCAGGTTGACGTCCATAGCGGTCCGGGCAGTGACCAGGTGACCGTGGGCCAGCGCTGCTGCAACTATCGTGCGATAGTTTTTCTCCTCGCAGATACCCAGCGCGATCCGCTCCCCGACCGCCTCTTCGGCCACGGGAACGAGCAACTCATTATCAGCATCAACCTGCCCTGGCCCCATCACGATCAGTGGCAGACCGGTGGCCTTGAGCACCTTGCGCACCACTGCGCAACCGTTCTCAGGCGTGTTGGGCTTACCATCGGCGTCCGTCAGACTGAGTTGGAGCAGGATCAGGTCAGCGCCGGCTTTCTCGGCAGCCTTGGCCCACTCGCCAGGGTCATTCGTCACATCCCCCCAGGCTTCCATCAGCAACGGCGACCAGTCGCCTGGTTTGCGATCCTGGATCTCGATGGCGATCACCGGCCTATGCGGAATCTCGCCCTCAAAGTCAAGGAAAGGCATAACAGTCTGACCTCCAACGGTGACTGTTTTGGTTCGCGTGCCGCCTTCGGCCACAGTCGCGCCCAGCGTGACCTCACCGACACTGCCCACCCACTTTTCCTTGAGAATCTCCAGGCCTGTCTCCTTGTCCTCAGACCAGGGAGGTACTAAAACCCGAGCCTTTTTTTTCGGTACAGTGACCTCTGGCACGGCGGGTGCAGTCACGGGAGCCGGGGTAATGGGCATCGCTGGCATAGCCGGCACGGCCCCACCCAACTCCACCAGCGCAGCCTCCAACGCGCGGCGGATACTGCCGAGGACAATCTCAGCACTGGCCTGAACGATGGCCTGAGCGTCAGCGTCTGCCGGCAACCGTGGCGCAGCCACGGGAGCAGGCGGCGGCACGACCAGTTTCGGCTCGGGTGCAGGCGCAGGTTCAACCTGTGCTACCACAGGTTCGGGCTCCCTGACCACCTCTTCCACCTTCGACTCGGCTACCGGCACAGGGATATCCTCTTCGGGAACCTCCTCGACCACCCCCGATTCTGCCTGCATCACGCCCATCTCAAGCACCGGATGCTCTTTCTCTTTGAGCCACCCAACCAACTCATCCACCGTGGTGGCGCTACGCTCATCGGCGATACGATCTATCAGATCGGGGACGCCCTCCCGCTCCGCCACAGCGGCGAACTCGTTCGCCATGCTCTCCTTGAGGAAACTGGACATCCATACGACACGCTTAAAGCCTCCATCAGCCGAGAGGAACTTGGGGCTGGTCATGTAAAACTTGCCCACTCCCATCACACCAGGCGTCTGCAGACCACCACCGGCCATGCCCGCCAGGGTGGAAAAAGTCATCCCAGCCGGGGTCATACTCGGGTCCTCACGGCTGACAACCATCACCCCTTCCGCCTCGGGGATGTACATCACGATGCACTCGAAGCACCCGCAAGCGGTCATTGGGTTCTCCATAATGGAGTACATCGCCACCTCTTGGACGGTCCCCTGCGAATTCTTGACAGCCGCCTCGTTGGTGCCGGTCCAGTACCCCTTGACCGGATCAAGCACCTTCCCCTTGGGCACCGGCTGGTTAGGGCCGGTGGGGTTGATCTGGTTAGAAGCCTTGCAGTCGAGCCAATTATACGCCCCGCACAACCCCAACCGCTGTGGGCTGATGATGCAGACATGCGTAGGCGCGAACGACTGGCACAGAGTGCAATCATAAAAGGTATCAACCGCATCGTCGGTCAGATTGGCCAGTCGCTGATTGCGAAAGTCATACGCCGCTCGCGCTTTCTCCAGCCACTCGGCATGCAGTTCGGGATCGGTGATGATCTTGACCTGTACCTTGTCCACGATAGCGCCAAAGTCGGCGTGGAAGCGGGCGTAGAGGATGTCGCCAAAGTGCTGCAGGTTGAAACCCTTCTCGGCCGCTGCCTTGCTGATGCGGATCCAGGCAATGTCCCGTTGGCCAATGTGCTGGATGCCGGAAGCGCCGTTGACAAAGTAGTGCACCTGCCGCTCCAGCACCGGCTCAAAGTCCTCCTGCATCTTACGGCCGGCCACCTCGATCAGGATGCCCATGTCCATTGAAGCACCAACCTCCAGTTCCTCGAAACCGGGGCCGATGATCTCAATCTTACCGTCTTCCACCTCATCCATTGGCGCCATGCGCAGGTACTCGTAGGCGCGGCTGCGCTTACCACCAAACTCGATCCGCATATCGGCCCGCCGCACGACCTCACCCTCGAAGGCAGAGCCATAAGCGACGGGAACCGGCACATCGGTGATCCGGATTTTGACGCCACGCACCTCAATGGCTCGCTGTACCAACTTGGCGGCTCGCTCCGCGTCGGTATCCGCCTCGATCTCGTCCCAGGGCATTGAGATAACGTGCTCGTAACGGGTGACACCAGTGGGCAGGATCTCGGGGATGATGGTATCAGCGATGGTGGGGAAGCCGTAGGAGATTGCTCCGGCGGCGGCAGCGTACTTGAGGTCGTCCACCTCTCCCAGCGCCAGGACGAAGGCAAAGACACGGAACTTGTTGTAGAGCAGGATGTCCCGCCATTGGCCAGGTTTCAAACCGCCAAATGTCAGTGCCGAGCGGGTGGCAAAGCCCAGAGGATAGATGGCGGAGAGGGTATCCTTGCCAAAGGGAACGATATAAGTATCGTACCCCATCTCCACCCCTTCCTCGCGCAACTGGTCAATAACGGAACGCCCATTGGCATTGCCACAGAGAAAGATCAGGATGTTGCGCTGCTGGAGTTCCCGCACGATGCTGACCGCAGCCTCGTTGGTGCGGGCCGCGCCGACGAGGGCGGCGAAACCCGGCATGCGGCCGTCCACCAACTGGATACCCCAGGAGCGCAACTGGATGTCGTCAATGGGGCCATTGAGGTGACCATCGCCTGAGAAATCCGGGTACACGGTGCTGCCGACAAGTTCAAGTCCCGGGTAGAGTTCCGGCTGTTCACCGTAGACAAAGCGGATACCCTCGATGGCCTCCGCAGCCAGAAGAGTCGCCATACCGCTATCGAGTGTCTCTCCCAGGTACGGTACCCACAGATTATCATCTGGAACCGGGTGTAACATCTTCTTGGCGTGATCCAACGACGGTACCAAATCCCCAAGTGTTTGCACCTTGTGATCCAGCATACCGTAGGTGACCGGCAGAAAGTAGGCCGTATTGGGGAAAACCACGGGGGTTTCGGCCCCCTTATCGGCGATGGCCTGCCGAAGCATACTGTCCGCCTCAGCCACGAGGGCGTTAGCGCCACGGATCGCGCGCGTTGCGATATATTTAGACATATTCTCTCATCTCCCTACTTTCCTGCCATACCATAAATCGCCTCTATCCGCTCTTCCAGCGGAAGTTCGAGCAGTTCCGGCAAACGTCGGTCACCGCTGCGACCCCACTTGCTGGGATCGTACTCGGCCAAGCCCAAATCGGCCCGTTTCTTGTCAATGTGGGCTATCGTTCGACGGACAATCTCCTCAGCATCCTCAATGAACTCCAACCGACCGCCGATCTTTTCCTCCCAAACCTCGGTCATGACCCGAAGCACCTCCTCGCTCCCGGACACGGGGCCGTCGCTGCCGCCCAGGATGACGTAAGCCCCTGAAGCCACGCAGTAGGTGGCGATAGAGAGCGCCTTCTCGCTCATCCACTCCGGTGCCATGCCGACGGCAGGGATGTCGGCGATATCTTCGCCCAACCCCCCTTCGGTCGCCATCTGCGCAAGCACGGTGAGGATGCGGGAGTTGTCCACGCAGGAGCCCATGTGGAGCACCGGCGGGATGCCGACCGTCTCACAGACCTCGCGCAGACCCGGCCCGGCCACCTCCAGCGCCGCCTCGGGCGTCATGTATCCCTGCTTGGCGCTGGCGATAGCTCCACAGCCGGTCTCCACCACCAGGATGTCGTTCTTGAGGAACTCGGTGACGACGTGGTGGAAGAGTTCGTCGTGGCGCACGCGGGCATTGTTGCAGCCGATGTTGGCAACCACGCCCCGGATGCGCCCGGCGATGATGGCGTCGTTGAGCGGGCGCAAGGAGCCCCGGTAGAACCCGCCCAGCGCGTAGTCAATGTACTCGTGGGAGAAACCGGGCACCAGTGGGTGATGGTCGCCGGGGATGGCAGTCTCTCCCCGCTTGGGGAAGAGATCAATCGCTTGGCGTACGATCTCCTTGGCGATCTCCAACGCTCTGCGCTCGTCGAACTCGATGTGCGTAGTGCCCTCGATTTTTACCTTGGGCGAGGTAGTGATGACCTCCGTGTGAAACTTATCTGCCAGCGGTGCTATACCCTGCATAATGCACTGGATGTCCACCACCATCATCTCGACCGCGCCGGTGAGGATAGCCAGTTCCTGCTGCAGAAAGTTGCCGGCCAGGGGAATACCCTGCCGCATGACCGTCTCGTTGGCTGTGCAGCAGATGCCCGCCAACTGAATACCCTTGGCCCCCTTACTCCTGGCGTACTCGATGATCTCAGGGTCCAAAGATGCCGCTACAATCATCTCTGACAGCGTCGGCTCATGACCGTGGACGATGATGTTGACCTTGTCCTCGCTGAGCACGCCCAGGTTGGAGTCCGAGCGCACCGGGGCGGGGGTACCAAAGATGATGTCCGAGAGATCAGTGCCCAGCATTGAGCCACCCCAGCCGTCGCCCAACGCGCAACGCATTGTCTGATCCAGGATATGTTCTGCGTCCTGATCGTTGCCGACGTGTGTGCGGTGGAGAAGTTCCACCACTTCCCGGTCTATGGCACGCGGAGCAATCCCCAGATCGTGCCAAATCTGCTGCCGCTTGGCCGGAGCGCGTTTCAGGTTGAGCACCTCTCCTTCAACCTTGCCGAACTCGCCCAGGGCTGCCAGGGCCACATCCCGCGCAATTTCATTTATGGGTCGGCGCTCTCCTTCTTCATCTTTCGTCTCGACATTCAGGTAACCAGCCACTTCCATCAACTTGAAGGGATCGCGCACGCCGTAATCCGGCGCGTGTCCCTCGGCTGCCTCCAGCAGTGTGTAGGCCAGCCCGCGACCGTGGTCGGAGTGGGCCGAAGCGCCCACTGACACGGCGCGGGCAAAGTTGCGGGCCGCCACGGTCGCCACCGTCGCGCCGCAGACCCCGCGCTCGGTCTTCCCCGTCAGGCGGCAGGGCCCCATTGAGCAGTTCTTACAACACAGCCCCTGGGACCCGATGGGACAGGGGGCAAGCGCGTCGGCCCGCGCGAAAGCGGTCTCCGCCTCAATCCGGCAAGCCCGCTCCAAAAGGGCAACTGAGGCCTGATCCCAACTGGCCTCCTCCGGTGTTCGTGCTTTCTTTTTCGCCATATTTTATTACCTCCCAGAGAAAACAGGTTTTTTTGAAAAACCTGGTTTCTTACCTAGTAACGCCGGAACTCGCCCGACATCTCAAGATCGGCCTGATTGGTCTCAGTTATCCGCGCGCCCAACACCGCCCATTGCGGGTCTCGACGTATGTCGTTGGGCTGAACCAACATAGGGATATCCTCGCCCACCGGGTATCCGGCTTTAGCCAGTGCCTTCTCAATGGCTACAGGATCCGTCTTGGCTGCGTCATAGTTGACCAGTACCTGCTTCCAGGCTGAACTGGCGTACACACCATCCACTCCCTCCAGATTGATCAGTGCGTCCCGTACCTTGAGGACATGATGATCCGCCCAGAGGGTCGGTACTTTAAGTACCACTTTCTCCATTTCGTTACCTCCATACATTCGGGACTCACAGATTCGGGATTCGTAGATTCGGCAAGTCCGCCCCCCGAATCTACGAATTTACGAATCTACGGATTTACGAACACTAGGACAATCCCAAAACCTTGCCTGTCTCCACATCAATGTCAATATCGGTAAAGACCGGGCGGGTGGGCAGGCCGGGCATGGTCTTCATCGTGCCGCACAGCGGGAAGATGAACCCTGCACCGACACTAGCCCGCACATCGGTGATGGGCAACCGCCATCCACGCGGCGTACCTTTGAGCGCCGGGTCATGCGAGAACGAAAGATGCGTCTTGGCCATGCAGAGCGGCAGGTGTGCCAACCCCATGTTGGTGAAGAGTTTGATCTTGGCCTCTGCCTCGTCCGTATAGTCCACCCCATCGGCGCGGTAGATCTCGCGGGCGATGGTCTCGATCTTTTCCTTGATGGACATATCATCGTCATAGAGGAAGTGAAAGTTGTTCGGCTTCTCACAGGCCGCAACGACTGCCCGGGCCAGGTCAGCACCACCCTCGCCACCCTTGGCCCAGACGTTGTGCATCACTGCATCCTCGGCGCCTGTCTCCTTGGCCCGCTTGCGGATCAATTCAATCTCGGCGTCAGTATCGTACTTGAAGCGGTTGATCGCCACCACCACCGGCACGCCGAACTTGACCGCGTTCTCGACGTGCTGCAGCAGATTGGGCAGACCCTTTTCCAGCAGTTCCAGGTTCTCCTCAGTGTAAGCCCTGTCCAACGGCTTGCCGGCGACGACCTTGGGGCCACCACCATGCATCTTGAGCGCGCGCACAGTGCAAACCAGCACCACACAGTTGGGGATCAACCCACTATAGCGGCTCTTGAGGTTCATGAACTTTTCCATCCCGCAGTCGGCGCCAAAGCCGGACTCGGTAACTGTGTAACCATCGGGCCCCACCAGCTTAAGCGCGATCTTGTCGGCGATGATGGAGGAATTGCCCTGGGCGATGTTGGCGAACGGCCCGCAGTGGACAAATGCTGGGCTGCCAGGCAGCGTCTGCATCATGTTGGGCATGAGGGCATCCTTGAGCAGCACGGTCATCGCGCCGGCCACGTTCAGATCCTCGGCCGTGATCGGTTCCACCTTGCCAACCGAACGGTTGCCACCCTTCTTGCTGGTGCCGATGATGATGCGGCCCATGCGCTCGCGCAGGTCTTCCAGACCGCTGCACATCGCCAACGCGGCCATGATCTCGGAAGCGACCGTGATGTCATACCCGGTCTCGCGCACCACGCCATTGCCGGTACCACCCAGGCCGACGACGATGTTACGCAGCGCCGCGTCACTCACATCCACCACCCGCCGCCACTGGACTGCGTCGGGGTCTATGTTCAGACGGAACATACGCTCCTTGTCCTCATCGCTCAAGTCGGAGGGTTTTTCCGACTCGATGCCCAGTTTTTCCAGCCGCCTGCGCATGCTCGGCGTGTACTCGTCGTCTGGACAGAGCGCCTTGGCCAGGAAACTGGTGCTCCATCGTGCTTCCTTCGCCATGCGGTTATTGATCGCCGCCGCCAGCAGGTTGTGGGCCGCGCCGACGGCGTGGATATCACCGGTGAGATGCAGGTTAAAGTCCTCCATCGGCACGATCTGGGCGTAGCCGCCACCGGCTGCCCCACCCTTGATGCCGAAGGTCGGCCCCTGGGAGGGCTGGCGGATGCAGGTGAAGACCTTTTTGCCGATGTAGTGCAACCCCTGGCTGACGCCAATGGTGGTGACCGTCTTGCCCTCGCCCAGCGGCGTGGGGGTGATGGCAGTCACGTCAACGTACTTGCCATTGGGCCGATCCTTGAACTTTTCGAGTACGTCCAGGTGGACCTTGGCCTTCCATTTACCGTGCAGGTCAATGTCGTCCTCAGAGAGTCCAACGCTCTTGGCGACCTCGACGATGGGAAAAAGTTCGGCTGCTTGTGCGACCTCTATGTCGCTGGGAACTGGTTCAACTTGTTTGACGGGCATTTTTTCCTCCTTTGAGATTCCTTGTGACATTTTTTATCGAGTAACTCAAACCAGATGCTTGATACTTGTTACTGGACTGAGAAACCAGGTTTTTCCAAAAAACCTGGTTTCTAAGCCATCTGCGGCAAACACGGCGAAACCTCGATCTCCACCGCCCGCCGCACAAATTCGCCTGAAACCTGAATTAGCGATTCCCCCAGACTGGGGTCCACGCGCGTCGTAGCCAGGCAAGGGTAATGATGGTGAAATAGACCCGCCCGAACGGCAGCCTCGCGCACGTCCACACCGACCAACTGATCAGCAACGGCCCGAGCACACCCACAAGGCGCATCCCTCTCCACATCCACCTTAATAATCCACTGGTCGTCAAAATCAATTCTAAACTCCGGCCGGCCAAAATAACGGGCAAACTCGCTGATCCAAGGATCCTCAAACGAGCCCTCGTGCCGGCACACCCCGCTCTCAGCCCCTATCCCAAGGGACGCACCGCTCTCAGCCCCCGTCCCGGGGGACATACCGCTCTCAGCCCCCGTCCCAGGGGACGCACCGCTCTCAGCCCCCGTCCC
>JAXHUO010000030.1:0-37437 GCA_034189605.1 Chloroflexota bacterium | reverse complement strand
GCCGGCACACCCCGCTCTCAGCCCCTATCCCAAGGGACGCACCGCTCTCAGCCCCCGTCCCGGGGGACATACCGCTCTCAGCCCCCGTCCCAGGGGACGCACCGCTCTCAGCCCCCGTCCCAGGGGACGCACCGCTCTCAGCCCCCGTCCCGGGGGCGTTGTAACTCTGCTCGGTAAGAGAGCAAAAAGGCTTGGGGAAAACAGCGGTCACTCCCATCTCCATTAAGCAACCGCGAAGTTGATGGGCCAGCCCATCTGGCAGCCAGGCCACATTGTCCACCGGCGCGATGACTGCCCGCGCACCAGTACACTCGACCACGCCGGGCAAAAGTCGGGCCGCGCTGGTGCTCTCCCCTAGCGAGAGCACCATGTCGGCCGCAGGAAGGTGCACAGGAAGAAACCTTGAGATTGATGAAAAGACCACCGGATCGTCTATCACCAGAGGGAGATCGGAGGAAACACGCCAGTCCTCTACCGTCCAAGTCTCGGGAGCGAAAGACCGAATATTTTCCAGTATCCGCTGACCATAGTGACCCTGGAACAAAACAAATAGCCGCAGCATCTCTGGGCTGCGGCTAAACAAATCCCCCGGCCCGCGAATCGCCTCCAAAAGGTCCTCCACGCGGCGGCCATGCTTCATCTGCTGGTAATAGGTATGGATGCGATTGTCTTCCAGAGTCAGCCCGACAACCCTTGCGCTGGGGATATACTCTAGCACATGGGCCACCAGGCGGCTCTGTTCCTCGCCCCCGGCCTCAATGATCACCACGTCGGGCTCGGTTGCCTGCACCTGAGCAAAGGCATCAGGGCCGACAGTGGCGACCCCGACAACTTTGATACCTGGTTGGCCAGAAAGAAGGCTCTGGACGCCTTGGGCGAAAAGTGGCTGGCTGGTGAGAATGAATACACGAGTGGGATGCATTGACGATTCGACTAGCTCACCAAAGTCTGACTACCGGTCAGCAAACTGGTATCAATTATACCCTCGTTGCAATGGTTCGTCTATAGCCCCATTGGGCCATAGATGGGATTTGGATAGCCCACTAGGGCTAGTCCTTGTTGCCGCTTGTGGAGCCACTGTTATCAGTGGGCAAACACACCAGCCCATGGCTCACAGCATAAGCAGCCGCCTGAGCCCGGTTCCTGACCCCCAGTTTGGCGAGGATGCGGCGCAGATGGTTCTTCACCGTGTTGCGGGTGATACCCAGTTCCCCCGCGATTTCCTGATTGGAACAGCCACCCACGACCAGTGCCAGGACCTGGCACTCGCGTGCCGAGAGCAGGATGCTGGCAGCTGGCTGCACAGCCGGCTGGCCCTGCTGCGCCAGTTGGCGGAATAGTTTTCCCGTCATCGCCCGCGACATTGGCGCCTCGCCCGATGCCAACCCCCGCAACTGCTGAAAGAGCACCTCCGGCAGGAGATCTTTGAGCAAGTATCCGTCCGCCCCGTACCGCACGGCGGTCACCAGGTCCCGCTCGTCGTCGGAGACGGTCAGCATCACCACCCGCACCTCTGGCATCTGGGCCTTGATCCGGCGGGTGGCCTCCAGGCCGTCGCAGTTGGGCATGCGGATGTCCATCAGCACCAAATCTGGATGCAACGATGCCGCTTGCTCGACCGCCTCCAGGCCATCCCTGGCCTCCCCGATAACCTCAAAGTCGGGCTGAGCGTCGAGCAACCGGGCCAATCCCTTGCGGAACAGCAGATGGTCGTCCACCAGCAAGATGCGCAGCGAGTTCATCACCTGTTATTATACCCGCTTCTGGCACTCAGGCAACAAGAACGTTTTGGTTACGTTACCTTGCACCGCTCACTTTGCACTATTGACACTGCCGCGTTTTTAGTGAAAAATGGTGGTAGGGCAATTTCCTCACCGAGCCATAAACACACATAACGAAAACACATCTGAACAAATCGAAACAGCATGACTTTCGCTGTGAACTGGCATATCACGCCCATAACATAGTTAGCCTGGTACAATGGCTGCACACACGATCAACCCACCTCTGAATCCACGACAACCGCCTTCTGAAGCAGATGAGTAGAGAAACTGTCGTTGACCTGGCTCCCAACCACAAAACAGGGTTGACGCTGGCTAACCCAGTGATGCCCGCGGCCGGTTGCTTCGGCTTTGGCAAGGAGTACGACCAACTGGTCGAGGTAGAGACGCTAGGGGCGGTCGTCGTCGGGCCGGTCACCGCCAGGCCGCGCCATGGGGCTGAACCACCCCGCACACTGCCTCTTCCCCCCTCCCAGGAAAAGCCAGGGGAGATGCTCTCCCCCGCTTCGGGGGGGGCGGGGGGATTCTGCTCCACACCAGGCTGGCCAACCCAGGCATAACCACCGTCGTGCGCCGCTACGGTCGTGCCTGGGCTCGCTCCCCCGTGCCCGTCATCGTGCACGTGGCCGGCACCTCCCCTGGCGAAGCAGCCTCCTGCTGCCGGCGGCTAGCGAGCATCGAAGCGGTGGCCGGCATCGAACTGGGCTTACCTGACACTGGCGACGCTAACAAAGTCACAGACATCGTCCGGACAGCCCGCGCCGCCGCCAGCCAACCCCTCATCGTGCGGCTGCCGCTGGTCTGGGCTGCAATGCTGTGCGAAGCGACCGTCGAGGCTGGCGCAGACGCACTCACCGTCGCCGCCCCACCCCGGGGAACCATCTGGCATGCACCCAGCGACCACTTCGTCACAGGCCGCCTCTACGGGCCGTTTGTGCTGCCACTGGCTTTGCACACCCTGCACCGCGTGGCCACACTCGTGCCGGTGCCACTCGTCGGTTGCGGCGGCATCCACAGCGTGGCAGACAGCCTGGCCCTCCTCCGCGCCGGTGCTACGGCCATCCAGGTTGGCAGTGTACTGTGGCGCGACCCTGCATCTCTGACCCGCATCGCCCGTGGCCTATCGTCAGCGACCAATCCTGAATGACCGTGTGACTTGCGCCCTTCCCCGCGTGTGGTATAGTATTGATAGGTTAGGAAACCGGTAAATTGGTATACCGGTCGTTTGTTATTCGTAATTACCACGCCAATCAGATGCAACGCTTACGGAAGGAGAAAACCGTGATCGTACATCAGGCTCCCCAAAAAAGACGCTCGACCCAAGACCTGACAATGCCACTGGTTATCAGCGTTCTAGGCATTGCCGGGATCATAATACTCAAATCCCTCATTCCGAGTCTGCAGCCTATTGAAATGGCCCTTTTATTCGTTGCGGTCGTGTTCGGTGCAATAGGCTACACACAAAACATCATCCGTGGCTTTATGAGCGTTGTTATGTTATACATCGCCACTGGTGTAGCAGCAACCTTTTATATAACGACCGCCCCTTTCGTCGGCGCTCCCTTTGGCGATGAAGTGAACCGCAACATCCTGGCCCTCTCCTTCGGCGTGCTGACGGCGGCCATCTGGATCACATTGGGAGTCCTCAGCCGGACCTCCTTCCGGGACACAAATCTGCCAGCGCTAGGCATCCTGGACAACCTGGGGGGCATGTTCATCTATCTGATCATCGGCGTACTAGTCGCCAGCCTGCTGTTCAACTCTATCGGCTATGGGCAGCTGGGCCGCCGGGCGCACGACAAAGCCTTCCTCCGCCCCAGATTCAACCAGGTGCTCAATATGTACTACACCACCCAGTCATTCTGGTTCCCCAAGAGACCACCTCCGATTTACGCCTACGACCTGGATCTGTCGCGTGGACGCTAAACACCTGGCTACACTGGAATTTCCCAAGGTCACAGCCCGTCTGGCGACCTATGCCAGTTTCTCCGCTGGAGCAGAATTGACGCACGCGCTCACTCCAGCCACCGATCTGCAGGAGGCCCACTGGCGTGTGGAGACGACGAGCGAAGCCCGCATCCTGCTGGAGACCAAGCCGGCCACCACTCTGGGTGGCGCGCACGACGTCCGCCCCCTGGTGACGGCTGCCCAACGCGGGGCCGTGCTGCCGCCACCAGAACTACTTGATGTGCGCGACACCCTCGTTGCCGCCCGCAACCTCCACCGCACTCTGAGCCGCCTGGAGGCCCAATTCCCCAACCTGGCACACATAGCCGGTCGCATCCAGCCCTGCCCTGAGGTCGTAGAGGAGATCAACCGCTGTCTGGACGAACGTGGAAACGTGCGCGACAACGCATCTCCTGAATTGGCCCGCATCCGCCGCGAGGTGCGTGTCGCACACGACCGGATACAGGATAAATTGCAAAACATCGTCCACTCTCCTCACAACGCTCTTTTTCTGCAAGAGCCGATCATCACGCAACGCGAAGGCCGCTACGTCATTCCTCTCAAAGCCGACTTTAAGGGTCGCATCCGGGGAGTCGTCCACGACGCATCCGCCTCCGGCGCGACCATCTTCATCGAACCCCTGTCTGTCGTCGAACTGAACAACGCTTGGCGCGAACTCCAACTCAAAGAGCAACAAGAAGTACATCGTATCCTGGCCCATCTCTCCAACCTCGTCGCCGAGAGTGCAGCCGAGGTCGAGCAAACCGTGGAGGCACTGGCCGCACTGGATCTGGCCTTTGCCAAAGCAAAATACGCCGACGACATTGATGCCACCGCTCCAGAACTCATCCCCTTCCATCAACACCCAATATCCAATGTCCAACACCGAGCAACAATTCGCCTTTTTGGCGCCCGCCACCCCCTGCTCGACCCCGCCACCGTCGTGCCCATAAACGTCGTGCTGGACGACGAGACGCACGTGCTGATCATCACCGGCCCCAACACTGGCGGCAAAACCGTCAGCCTGAAAACCGTTGGGTTGCTGACGCTGATGGCCCAGGCAGGGCTGCACATCCCAGTCGAGCATGGTTCGGCCCTCTCTCTCTTCGAAGCGATATACGCCGACATCGGCGACGAGCAATCCATAGAGCAGAACCTCTCCACCTTCTCCTCCCACCTAAACAACATCACCTCATTCCTCGATCAGGTCGGCGAACACAGCCTGGTGCTGCTGGATGAACTGGGCGCGGGCACCGACCCGGCCGAGGGAGCGGCGCTGGCCAGGGCGCTGCTGGATCACTTTCGCCATCGTGGGGCAACCACTTTTGTCGCCACCCACTACCCCGAACTCAAGACCTACGCCCAACTCACTCCTGGCGTGCGCAACGCTTGCGTCGAGTTCGACCCAGAGACACTCAGCCCAACCTACAGACTGACCATTGGGCTGCCCGGCCGTTCTAACGCCTTTGCCATCGCCCAGCGGCTGGGGCTGCCACGAGGGATCATCGGGGCGGCGCGCAAGATGGTCTCGCCGGCCGATTTGCATACCGAGAATATGCTGGCCGACATTCATCGGCTGCGTATACAGACGGCCCAGGCACGTGACGAGGCCAACGAAGCCCGCACCGAGGCCCAAAAACTAACACGCGACCTGCGCGAGCGGCTTTCCACAATTGAGCAGGAACGTCAGGAGATCCTGGAGCGAGCCCGGGAGGAAACAACAGCAGAACTGGAGAGGCTGAGAGTCGAGGTGCGCGGTCTACGACGCCGCCTGCAGACTACCGCTGCGCCTCTAGAGGCCGTGACTGCGGTCGAGGAAGCCATAGCAGAACTGGAATCCACCGTGCCTGAACCAGAACCACTAGAGCACTCCACTCCGCCTGGAAGCGCCAGCTTATTGGCGCAACGGACCATTCGCCCGGGTGACACCGTTTGGGTGCGCCCGTTGAACGCAGAGGGGCAGGTCACAGAGACAAACGGTGACGAAGCCGAGGTATTGGTGGGCCAGGCCCGCATACGTGTGAGACTGACAGCACTGGAACTGCGCACCCCGCCGCCGTCCAAGCCAGAGGAGCCTACCATCAGCACCTACACCGTCCCCTCCCCTGGCGTGCGCCTCGACTTGCGGGGCTGCACCAGTGAGGAAGCCCTGCAGCGGCTGGATCGCTACCTGGACACGGCGTCGCGGGCCGGGTTGCCGTGGGTGCGCGTTATCCATGGCAAGGGCACCGGCGCGTTGCGGCAAGCCGTGCGCAGTTTCCTGACCGACCATCCTCTAGTCAGCGGTTACAAGGCCGGCGACGACAGAGAAGGCGGCGCCGGCGTCACCATAGCCAAACTGGTACTATGACCAGATATCGGATACTCACCTGAATAAACCCACGGTATCATAGAGTGAGAAAACGCCGCCGATAGCCTACCTGTGTTTTGGAGTTTGCAATCATGGAGACCATCCACGTTCAAATCTGGCTCTACGGGCCACTAGCGCGCTATGCCGGCGAGCAAAGCCAGGGCAGTTACGCTGAACTACACCTGGAACTGCCCAAGAGCAGCACAATGCAAGACCTGCTCAACCACCTGGGGCTGCCACGAGAAGAGAGAGGTATCACTTTTGTCAACGGCAACCTGGCCGCGCTGCCTGGCCTTGATACCGACTGCGACATGGTGCTACACGATGACGACCGGGTAGGCATCTCCCATCGCAAGAGCATGTGGCCTTTCCAGTACCGTTTCGGTGCTGGCCTGACCTCTGAACTCCAGGAGACATTCCGTCAGCGCCAGGATCGAGGGATACACCACGCATATACCAAACCGGAGGAGTAATCACTCACCCTCCCCGCGAATATGTCATTCCGTGGCTTGACAAGCGAGCACTTCTAGCATATTATATAAAGAAGAATGTCATAACCCTCCGACTCATCCCGTTCCCTCTGGGACGGGTGAGCGATACGGTGTGGGGAGTAATTCTCACGCCCGCCGTGTTTGCAAAGGAGGCAGACTTCCCGCCCACCCCAGCGGCTATCGGAATAGCCACCAGGGGGACGGGGGTATGCCTCCTTTTGACATTTGAGCCACAAAGCGAAAGGAGGTGATGGTAGCCACAGAACGCAGTTTCCCCGGTATCCTCGGTTCTGGCCACTATGAGGGCTGGGACCCGCCACAGGCAACCCCACCAAAGAGAGAGAGTGCTGAGAGCGGGCGTGGACGATGTGGCTCATGACCTCTTTGGCTAGAAACGAACGAACCGTTGGGTTTCGCTCCGCACGAACGATGGAGAGACCACTTGAAAGTAACAGCCAAATTAACCAGTCTCATGCTCGCGTACACCGGTCAGGCACAGGTGGATTTGGAACTACCAGAGGAAGCCACGGCGGCTGACCTGATGCAGGAGATCGGGCGGCGCTTCGCAGACAACATCCCTCATCACATGTGGGACCGAGAGAAAGAGACATTTGCTCCCATGGTTCGAATCCTCGCCAACGGTACTGTGGTCAACAACCTTGCTCAGCCACTGACGGAGGGTGGTCAGTACTTTTTCATACTGGCCGTCGCCGGAGGGTAAGCCGGGGCCTGCAGAAGCCAGCCCTGAACGACAATAGCCCAAGAAACTCTTTAGGTACAAGTCCTGATTCAGATGGTACCGCAAATCAAGTAAAGGAGAAAAAGATGGCAAGTGGAGGATATCTGGGCAAGATTCTGAGGGTGAATCTGACCACCCAAGAGATGTGGGAAAAAGATCTAGACGAGGCGATGCTGAAAAAGTACGGCGGACAGATCGGTGTCGGTGTAAAAATCATGTACGACGAGGTTCCCCCCGAAGTCAAGGCCACCGACCCGGAGAACAGGCTCATCTTCATCACTGGCCCATTTACAGGTACACGTGTGCAGTCCCCTTCCAACTTTGAGGTAATATCACTGAACCCCATCACCGGCTGCCACTTTGCTGTCGGTAACTCTCATGGCTTCTGGGGACCACGTCTCAAGTTCGCGGGATTCGACGGCATAGTCATCCAGGGCGCTGCCGAAAAACCTGTCTATCTGTGGATTCACGACGGAGAATACGAAATCCGCGATGCCAGTAGAATTTGGGGCAAGCTGGACGCTTTTGAAACCGAAGACTTTATCAAGGAAGATGTTGGAGAGAAAAAGGCTTCAGTCGTGGCTATCGGCCCTGCCGGCGAGCACCTCTGTGCCGCGGCGATGATCGAGAATGAATATGGACACATCGCCGCTAAGGGGAACACCGGCATCGTCATGGGTTCCAAGTACCTCAAAGCCATCGCCGTCTATGGAACCGGAAAAGTGCCCGTTACGAACCCCGATCAATTTAAAGATCTCGCCAAACAGTGGCGCGAGGAGAGCTTCACAACCGGACTGGGGGGCCTGGTCCACGCCTTTGGAACAGCAGGATACGTTCCCACAGTCCACCAGATCGGAGATCTGCCCACGAAGAACTTTACCACCGGCGTCTTCCCAGAGTTTGAAACACTGTCGGGACAATACGTGAGGCAGACATTCGAGATGGAACGAAACCCCTGCTACGGATGCAGCCTGGCACACTGTCACACGATGACAGTCACGGAGGGACCCTACAAAGGATTCGTAGGAGAGGAGCCCGAATATGAAGACTTTTCAAACCTGGGATCCAACATCGGTGTGAGTGACCCGGGAGCCGTGATGTGGTTGACCGACTATGTAGACAGGCTAGGCCTCGACGGCAACTGGGCAGGGGCGATGGTGGGCTGGGCAATGGAGGCCTACGAAAGAGGCATCCTCACCAAAGACGCTCTCGGAGGGCTGGAACTCCATTGGGGGGACGAAAAGGCGGCCGCAGAGTTGCTGAGAAGGATCGTTTACAGAGAAGGCATAGGCGATACCCTCGCCCTGGGGCTAAAGAAGGGACCGGAAAAGATCGGCGGGGAAGAAGCAGCCGCCTTCGCGGTGCACTTTAAGGGAGAAACACAACACGCCCACGACAGTAGAGCCTTGTGGGGTCAGTTCCTGGGATTGTGTGTCTCCGGCGGTGGGCCTCGCTGGGAGAGTATGGGGATGGACCTTCTCCCAGATCCTGAACTCGGCGCTATGGCGCCCGAAGATCGCTTCGATCCAGATCCCAAGCCTCTCTCGGCCCGTAAGACGCAGATCAAGAAGCTTTTCCAGGACACGCTGGGAGTGTGTATGTTCGGTTTCGTGAGCATGGACGTTACGCTCAAAGCGTATGAGGCCCTCACTGGCTGGCCCCTGACCGTCGAGGAAGCTTATGCCATAGGCGAGAGAATCGCAAACCTGCAGCGGGCGTTCAACGTCAGGCATGGGTTCAAGCCAGAGATGGACCTGGACGTTTCGCCGAGGCTGTTGGAACCACCTCCAGACGGAGGCGCACAGGGAAAGAGCATCGCTCCATACCTGGAGGACATGGTAAAGGAGTACAACCGCCTCATGGGCTGGGACTGGGAAAGCGGCAAGCCCTCCAGGGATAAGCTAGCCGAGCTTGGTCTGGAGGACGTAGCCAAAGATCTCTGGGAATAAGATACAGCATTTTCATAAACCAAAGGAGGTAAAATGTCCAAAATCCTACGTATCAACATGACCGACCGCACCGCCACCTACGAGGATGTATCCAAAAAGTACAATCTCCTCGGTGGTCGCGGCCTCACGTCCACCATCGTCTACGACGAGGTGGACCCCACTTGCCATCCCCTGGGCCCCAACAACAAACTCGTCTTCGCCCCGGGCATCATCACCGGCACCAATGCGCCGACGTCAGGTCGGGTCTCGGTGGGTGGCAAGTCCCCCCTCACCGGCGGCATCAAGGAGTCAAACGCCGGAACCGCTTGGGGCCAGATGGCCGCCCGATTGGGCATCAAGGCTATCGTTGTTGAGGGCTACCCTCAGGACAGCGGCTGGTGGGGACTGCACATCACCAAGGACAACGTCGAGTTCTTCCCCGCCGACGAGTACGCTGGCAAGGGCCTCTACGAGGTCTACCCACCGCTGTTCGCCAAGTTCGGCAAGAAGGTCAGCATTGCCAGCATCGGCATTGCCGGGGAGCAGAAGATGGTCAACTCCGGCATCTGCTTCAACGACATTGACAAGCGTCCCAGCCGCTACTCCGGCCGCGGCGGGTTGGGCGCAGTAATGGGCAGCAAGCACATCAAGTTTATTGTCATAGACGGAGCAGGCGCGCCCGGGGTGCCCATCGCCAACAAGGAACTCTTTGACCAGGGACGCGAGAAGATGACAAACGCGCTGCGCAGCCACGACATCACCAAGCCCGGCGGCGGCCTCAACTCCTACGGCACCGCCGTCCTGGTCAACATCATCAACGAGGCTGGCGGCCTGCCCACCCGCAACTTTAGCACAGGTCGTTTCGAGGGTGCGGCCAAAATCTCTGGCGAGGCTATGTCCGAGTACTGCGAGACCCGGGGCGGCGTCGGCACGATGGGCCACCCCTGCCACCCTGGATGCATCATCCAATGCTCCAACATCATCCCCAACCCTGATGGCAGCGAGATGGTCTCCGTCATCGAGTACGAAACCACCTGGGCGTTGGGGGCCAACTGTGGTATTGATGACCTGGATATAATCGGAAAACTGACCTGGATGTGCAACGACCTGGGGCTGGACACCATTGAGGCCGGCGCCACCATCGGCGTGGCGATGGAGGCCGGGCTGGCCGAGTTCGGCGACGGGGAGAAAGCCATCGGGCTGCTAGAAGAAATTCGCCAGGGCACACCACTGGGCCACATACTGGGCCAGGGAACGGCGTTCACCGCCAGGGCCTTTGGCGTCACCCGCTCGCCCACGGTCAAGGGACAGGCCATGCCCGCCTACGAGCCCCGCGCCATCAAGGGCATCGGCATGACCTACGCCATCAGCACGATGGGCGCCGACCACACCTCCGGCTACACTATCGCCCCGGAGATTCTGGGAGTCATGGGCAAGGTAGACCAGTTCGACGTGGACAAGGCAAACCTGGTGCGTGCCTTCCAGCACACGACCGCCTTCATTGACACCAGTGGCCACTGCCTCTTTATCGCCTTCGCCATCCTGGACATTCCCAGTGGCTACGAGGGCATGATCGAGGAGTGCAACGGTGTCCTGGGCACCAACTGGACGGCGGACGACGTGCTGCGTATCGGCAAGGAGATCATTGACACGGAGCGGGCCTTCAACGCAGCGGCCGGCTTCACCAAGGCGGACGACCGGGTGCCAGAGTTTATGAAGTACGAGAAACTCCCGCCCCACGACGTCGTCTGGGACGTGCCGGACGAGACGCTAGACGCTGTGTTCGCGGAGGTATAACCATCCGCTGCGACGACAGAGCCGCCGGGTCGTCCCATAGGCCCGGCGGTTTCCATTCTGGAATGCTCCCCTTTGCACAGAAGACCATCTCTTCTCTTATCTACGGCCACTTATTGCCCAAGACGCAGTGATCATCTGGGGCAACCCATCCACTCAGCCCGCAGAGCCGCTGGCCAAAGCACGCACGATAACCTTTCTCATAATAAGACAATGACTTTCGATTGAACGGCTCCCTGCCAGATCAGGCAATGACAGAAATAGCCTCTATCCAGGAAGGGCTTTGGGGGCAGGCATCAACACGGGCCCAAAAGTCCAGAAAGAGACCGGTGAGCCCCGGACTTTTCTCAAATGTAGCCTTGGCCCGACAACCCTGGCAGCCTCCTGCTCGTTCAGCCAGGCGGAGTGCCAATAAGTTAGGGAAGCGAATACGCTCCTTACATTGAGGACAATACCACAAGAATTCTCTCGTTCGCGGATCCATGAGATAAACCATGTTTCACCTCCTCACATTACTTTACCTCCCAAGTTCTTGCTCTCAGAAAACATAACCAGCATTCGGCGTTCAGCGTACTTGTGGGTCAAGAGACTGATTATTATCTTAGCAACAAGCCATTTCACGCACCGTTTCACGTACCGTTTCACAGAGCGTGTCAAAAAGACAATCCGTGAATTGGAAATTGCAAGGAAATCGCGATTGGTGTAGCCGGAGGCAAGAGGTTCATACTGATATCCTCAGACTTGATGCAGAATCCCCCCCCAGGGGCGGCTTGACAAAGCAAAGGCCCTATGCTATCCTGCGCCAAGAATAGACAGCAGCGCGGAGGACAACTTGATTCCCAAGCACCCTGTTATCGGCATAGATCTGGGCGGTACCAAGATCAGCACCGCTCTGACAGACGACACTGGCACGATCATCGCTCACGACTACCGGGAAACCCTTGCAGCAGAGGGCCAAAAGGCAGTCATCAGGCGCATGTTGGACAGCGCTCGCCAGGTGATGGCACAGGCTGGAGTGACCCAGGCGCAGGTTGTGGCGACCGGCATCGGCGCGCCAGGCCCTCTTGATATTAAAGCAGGCGTGGTGATGGCCCCACCCAACCTGCCCGGTTGGGATCGCGTGCCTCTCAAACAATTAGTCGAAAACGAACTGGGAATCGCGACTTTCCTGGAGAACGACGCCAATGCAGCGGCGCTAGGCGAGCATCGTTTCGGTGCCGGGCGAGGCACAGAGCACATGATCTACGTCACGGTCAGCACTGGCATCGGTGGGGGGCTAATCCTCGATGGGAAACTGTATCACGGTATCAGCGGCGCGGCGGGCGAGATTGGCCACATCACCATCATGCCCAACGGGCCGCGCTGTGGCTGTGGGAACCGAGGTTGTCTGGAGGCACTGGCATCCGGCACCGCCATAGCGCGCCAGGCACGCGAGCGTGTGACCCACGGTGTGCCAACGCTGATAGCCGACCTGGCAGAAGGTATCCCAGAACGCATCACAGCAAAACTGGTGGCTGAGGCTGCCAGCCGGGGAGACATAGAAGCGCAGGATATCCTGGCCGAGGCGATGAATTACCTGGGCATAGGGATGGCCAATCTGGTCAACCTGTTCAATCCCCAACTCATTGTCATCGGCGGTGGCTTGACGAACATCGGAGAACTACTCTTCGGGCCAGTGCGGCGAGTCATTGCCCGGCGTGCCTTTCGCACACCAGCGCGGGAGGTGCAGGTTGTGCGAGCCGAGTTGGGCGACCACGTAGGCGTGCTGGGAGCAGCGGCGGTGGCGCTGGCGCAAATCGGCTGGAGGGAGATGACCGATGCATAAAGAGGCCTACCTGGCCAGACCACTCTCTGGTGACACCGTGCAGTGCCAGGCCTGCGAGCACTTTTGCGCCATCAAGCCAGGTGAGGCGGGCAAGTGCGGCGTGCGCCGAAACGTTGACGGCACACTCTACCTGGTCGTCTACGGAGAACCCATCGCCGTCCACATAGACCCTATCGAAAAAAAGCCCCTCTTCCACTTCAAGCCCCAGGGTAACGCTCTCTCCATCGGCACTTTTGGCTGCAATTTCCGCTGCCCCTTCTGCCAGAACTGGCAGATGTCACAGATGCGCGACTTGGATCAATGCAACTATCTGGGACAGAATGCCCCGCCTGAAGCACTCATCAACACCTGTCTCAGAGACCAGATTCCGATGATCGCCTACACCTACAACGAGCCCACCGTCTTTTTCGAGTACACCTACGACACCGCAAAACTGGCCCATGAGCACGGGATAAAGAATGTCTACGTCTCCAATGGCTACATGTCACAGGCTGCGCTCGATATGATTGAGCCTTACCTGGACGGCATCAACGTGGACCTCAAGGCGTTCACCAACGAGTTCTACCACGAGCAGTGCCAGGCGCGGCTGGAACCGGTCAAGCGCAACATCGCCCACATCGCTCTCAAGACCGACATCTGGATTGAGATCACCACGCTGCTGATCCCTGGCCTCAACGACGCTGAGGGCGAATTGCGGGCGCTGGCGGCGTGGCTGGCGGAAGTGGGCCAGGATCTAGTCTGGCACGTCACCGCCTTTCACTCCGATTACCAGATGCTCGATCGGCCGCGCACCTCTCAGCATACGCTGGCCCGCGCCTACGAAATCGGCAAACAGGCCGGGCTGCACTATGTCTATGTAGGTAACGTGATGGATGTGGACCGAGAGAGTACATATTGCCCCCAGTGCGGGCAAAAACTGATCCAGCGTCATTGGTACAATGTGAAAGAGTTATGGCGTGAACGCGGCGTGTGTCCCCAGTGCGGCTGTGCCATTTCGGGGGTGTGGTCGTAATCAGCGGTTAGCAGTCAGCAGATAGCCGTTAGTGATCTGCCCTTGAGATTTGCCATTGGCCATTGTTAGTTGGTTCATTTTTCATTGATATGGGAGGTGCCTGATGTCAGAGTTACCTGCCCGTCGGCCTATAGTCGCCGGCCAGTTTTACCCCAGCGACCGCGCGGGTTGCATCAGAGATATCGAGCGGTATCTACCCGCCGGACCCAGCCCTGACCTCCCCCAAAAAATCGTCGCTGGCCTGGTGCCCCACGCTGGATGGGTCTTCTCCGGCGCTGTTGCTGCCAGGGTCTTTGCCGCTATCAACACCCAATGGGTTCCTGAGACCTTTGTCCTCGTCAGTGCTATGCACCGATGGAGCACATCCCAGCCGGCCATCTACGCCTATGGTCGCTGGGCTACCCCCCTAGGCGTGGTCGAGGTGGACGAGGAACTGGCAGCGGCCGTCATTGAGGCCGGCGATGGCCTGTTGATCAACGCCCCAGAGGCTCACTCCAGCGAGCACTCTATTGAGGTACAAGTGCCTTTTATCCAACACCTCTTCCCCGAAGCAAAGATCCTACCCATCATGATCCCCCCCGACAAAGATGCCGCCCGCGCTGGCGCGGTCATCGGGCAGACGGTGAGCACGGTGCAGAGACCCATCGTCGTCGTCGGCACTACTGACTTGACCCACTATGGCGCAACGCACTATGGCTTTGCACCAGAGGGTACAGGCGAACGAGCACTAGAGTGGGTGCGGGCCAACGATGAACGAGTCATAAATCTCATCCTGGCCATGCAAGCAGAGGAAATCGTCGCCGAGACCAACGCCCACCATAACGCTTGCGGAGGGGGAGCAGTGGCCGGAACGGTCGCCGCCGCCCGGGCGCTGGGGGCGGAGAAGGGTTATCTGCTAGAGTACACCACCAGCCATCACGTCATGCCTCGAGGGCCGGCCACCGACTTTGTCGGCTACGCCGCCGTCGTCTTCTAGACAGACAGGAGACCGCCTATGTCTCTTTCACCCGCAGACCGCCAGTATCTACTGAATCTAGCCCGCGAGGCCATCGCCCGCCACCTGCGCGGGGAGGAGCCACTGCCAGTGGACCTGGACGCGCTATCCGAGTCTCTCACCAGTGACGGAGCCTGTTTCGTCACGCTGACCAAGCATGGACAGCTGCGTGGCTGCATAGGCTCGCTGGAAGCGCGGCGACCGCTGGCGCTTGATGTGCGTGAGAATGGTCTCGGTGCAGCCTTTCACGACCCACGCTTCCCCCCTGTGCACCCGAGGGAATTGGACGACCTACACATCGAAATCTCCGCGTTGAGCACCCCTCAACCGCTGTCCTATGACGGCCCTGACGACCTCATCGCCAAATTGCGCCCAGGCGTGGACGGCGTCGTCATCAAACAGGGCTGGAAACGAGCCACCTTTCTCCCTCAAGTATGGGAGAAAATACCGGACCCTCACCAGTTCCTGCAACACCTATGCCTCAAAGCATTCCTTCCCGACGACGCCTATCGGTATCCCAACCTCGAAGTATACACCTACCAGGTAGAAAAGTTTGAGGAGGAACACACAGAGTAGAGTGTTATAAGGAAAAACAAGACTAGATGTAGTGCAACTCCTTAGCCGCTCGCGTCAGTTCATCCCGGAACTGAGGAGCGGCGATGCGGGCCAACGCCTGCGCCCGCTGGCGGATCGTCTTGCCATACAGGTCAGCCACGCCATACTCGGTGACGATATAGTGGACGTGATTGCGAGTGGTGACCACTCCCGCCCCCTGCTTGAGCATGGGCACAATGCGGCTAATCTGACCGCTCTTAGCAGTAGCAGGGAGCGCGATGATGGATACGCCTTCCTCAGAGCGAGATGCCCCATAGATAAAGTCCAATTGCCCACCCACGCCGCTGTACAACTTGGGGCCGATGGAATCGGCGCACACCTGCCCCGTCAAATCCACCTCGATGGCTGAGTTAAGTGCCACCTGGCGGTAGTTCTGCGCAATGACAAAGGGATCATTGACGTACTCGGTACGATGTAGTTCAATAAGTGGGTTGTCGTGCACCCACTCGTAGAGCCGCTTCGTGCCCAGCATGAATCCGGCCGTGATCTTGCCGGGGTGTAGCGTCTTGCGGGCATTGGTGAGCACACCGTCCTCCACCAGGTCAATCACGCTATCCGAGAATAACTCAGAATGAACCCCCAGGTCCCGCTTGTCGTGCAGGAAATTGAGCACAGCATCGGGAATCGCGCCAATGCCCATCTGCATCGTCGCCCCGTCGGGGATCAGTTCGGCGATATACTCGCCGATCTTGACGTGCACATCCGAAAGCCCGCCCTCCGTCATCGGCAGTTCCAGCAGGGGATAGTCCACTGGCACGATGTAATCCAGGCGGCTGACGTGGATGAACGAATCGCCCAGGCAACGGGGCATGTTCTCGTTGACCTCGGCGATGATGATTTTTGACGCCTCGGCCGGCGACTTGGTCAGCCCGGTCTCAATGCCGTAGGAGCAAAAGCCATGCTCGTCAGGTGGTGAAAGGTGGGCAAAGGCGACATCCAGTGGCAAGGTGGACTGCTTAAAGAGTAGCGTAAACTCCGAGAGAAGCACAGGGGTGAAATCGGCCCGCCCCTCCTGCACCGCCTGGCGCACGTTGGGGCCGATAAAGAGCGAGTTGGCACGAATATGTCCCTCCATCGCTGGCGCGACGTAATCACTAGATCCGATGGTGAGAGCGTGGCAAATCTCGACGTCCTCCAGTTCAGGAGCATGAGCGACTAACGCCTCCATCAACTTCTGCGGCACGCTACAGTTGCCAGTAAGAAAGATACGATCTCCCGACTTGACGGCCTTTACGGCCTCCTCAGCAGTGGTGACACGGCTCTCGTAGGTTTTCATCCAACTCATCGTTTACTCCCCCGTTCCGGCATAGTATGCTGCGGCCAGCGGTTCGTTCACGATCTTGCCGTCTCTGGTAGCGACCCCTCGCGCCAGATCTGGCATTTTTCCCAGCGCCTCCTCCGGCCCCACCTCAGCAACGCGGCGCAGGTGGGCCCAGACGGCATTGTTAAAAGCGTGGGTTGCTGTGCGGGGAACTGCCCCAGGCACATTGGGGACGCAGAAATGGACTACCCCTTCCTCAATAAAGACAGGGTCTCGCAGAGTGGTAGGCCGGCTGGTTTCCACACACCCACCCTGGTCAATACTAAAGTCGAGGATGACCGCTCCTCTCTTCATCGAACTGACCATCTCGCGGGTGACGGCGACAGGGGTTCTGGCTCCCGGCACCAAGATCGCACCAACCAACACCTCGGCAAAACGGGCCACGCGGGCGACGTTAAAGGGGTAGGAAACCATCGTGGTGATGCGACCGTTGAACTGCTGATCTACCTCGCGAAGTCTTTCCAGATTACGATCGAGGACGAACACGTCGGCTCCCAGCCCCAGGAAGGTACGGGCGGCGTTGGTGCCCAGCACCCCTGCTCCCAGGATTGCGACCCTGGCTGGCGGGATACCCGGCACGCCGCTGAGGAGCACCCCCCGCCCGCCGTGGTCGCTTTGCAGGAAGGTGGCGGCCAATTGCGGGGCCATACGTCCGGCCACTTCGCTCATCGTGCGTAACACGGGCAAGGTCCCGTCGTCCTCCTCGATGGTCTCATAGGCGATAGCGGTGATGCGCTTTTTCAGCAGCACCTCGATTGTGCGACGGCGGGCAGCGGCCAGGTGCAGAAATCCGACAATGATCTGTCCCTCACGGAGCCAGTCCAGTTCCTCATTGGTGGGCCGCATCACCTTGACCACCAGGCCGGCCCGGCCATAGACCTCCTCACCGGAATAGACTATATGTCCGCCAGACCGCTCATAGTCATAGTCAGTGAAACCGGCCCCTAGGCCAGCCTCTTTCTCGACGTAGCAAATGTGACCGGCACGGGTGAGTAAATCCACCCCATAGGGGGTCAGTCCAACCCGCAGTTCCAAATCCCTGCGCTCCTTCGGGATGCCAATGTTCATATTCCAACTCCTCCTTGCTCAGGTCAAACCTGACAGGTTTAGGAAAACATGTCAGGTTTCGGATGCAGGGCGGACCAGAAGCACGGGACTGTATGCCCCTTGCAGCACCTTGCCCGCCACGTTTCCGTACACCCAACGACTCAGGCCAGAAAGCCCGTGAGTGGTCATGCTGATCAGGTCTGCCTCGACTTGGGCGGCATAGTCCAAGATTTCGTCGGCCGGTGCGCCCTGTCGGACTTCGATGTGCACTACCGCACCGTGGTCGCGCAGCACCGCCGCTACGCTGCGCAGGTAGCGACGCATCTCGACTTCCGCATAACGCAGCGCCGTCGTGGAGAGTTGTAGCCCCGGTGGATAACTGGTCAACAGCGCCACCGTGCGATCACCCAGCCCGGCCGTCAGCACCGAGACGAGGAATACACGCGTGCCATCCCTCAATTCATCCTCCAGAGGAAAGATCCGATCAGGATGGATGAACGCTTTCACGTAGGGCAATATCTGCTCCGCCAGTTCAGAACCGTCCAGTGGCACCAGGATGCGCTGATAGGTCGTTCGCAGTCTGGCCTGCCCTGCCCGCACCAACAGCACCGGGCACGTGGCACCGCGCAGTATCCGGTCGGCCACGCTGCCAAAGATCCAATCACGAATACCAGAGCGCCCATGCGTGGTCATCGCGATCAGGTCTGCACCTACGTAGTCGGCAAAGGCCAGCACCTCGTCAGCCGGCCGGCCGGAGCGTACAGTCACCTCGACCTCGGCGGCCGCCGGCTCCAATCTCCTGGCCACTTGGCGCAAGTACTTTTCCAGTTCCTGCTCGACGCGCTGCCGCTCCCTGGCGTCAGGGCTCAAGTCCACGCCAGACGACGCCACCCCTCTCATCGTCGGGGTGACAGAGAGCAAGCAGACATGGCTATCCTGACCGCGGATCATCTCCGCGACGTGAGGCAGTACCTCCTCAGCCAGTTCTGAGCCATCCAGTGGGACAACTACTTGACGATACATCTTTAACTCTTACACTTCTCTTCAAACTCGGCCTCTAGTTTTTCTACGTCGGTCAGGGTTATTTCCACCTCTGCCAATCCTCTTCCCCTGACGCCAGTCAGGGCCATTAGACAACCCTCTTCAACAACAGCCACTAGCCGCCGTTGATCACCACTTGCTAACCACTCACCAACGCCGCACCCTTGTCCATTGCCTCCTTGTTCAGTCCCAGCAGTTTGTGGTGCCGCTTTGGCAGGTGGTCGTCTAGCGCCTGCTTCACCGCTCCCAACGACACGATCCCAGTGGCCTGCACCAACGCACTCAGACAGATAACGTTCGCCAACCGGGCGTTCCCCAGTTCGATCGCCATGTCAGTGGCAGGGATATAAAAAACACGGATGTCAGTGCGACTGCTCTTCTGTGGCACCAGGGAACTATTGACCACCAATACACCACCAGGCTTGATCGCCGGCTCAAAGGCCTCCATTGAGGGGATGTTGAGCACGATGGCCGCGCTGGGTCGCCGCACCAACGGAGAACCAATCTCCTCGTCAGCCACGACGACGGTGCAGCGGGCCTTGCCACCACGCATCTCCGGGCCATAGGAGGGGATCCACGTCACGTAGTGATCACTGTCCATAGCAGCGTAAGCCAGCAACTGCCCGGCGAAGAGCGTACCTTGTCCGCCGAAGCCAGAAATGATAACCTCTTGCTGCATCGTTATTTTCCCCCCTTCAACACTCGCACCCCATCTGTCATCTTCGTGTCGCCCAGCGGGAAGTAGGCCACCATGTGCTCCTTGGCCCACTCCAATGCCTGTACCGGCCCCAAACGCCAGTTAGTGTTACAGGTGGAGATAATCTCAACCATCGAGAAGCCCAGACCTGCCAATTGGGATTGGAAGGCCAGTTTGATCGCTTTCTTGGTCCGCCGGATGCCCGGCACGTCCAGCACTGCCTGCCGGGTGATGTAAGCCGCGCCCGGAAGCCCCCCCAGCAACTCGGCCATCTTGATCGGAAAACCCGTTGTCTCCACATCCCTGCCTGTGGGCGACGAGGTGGTCACCTGACCTGGCAGCGTGGTTGGAGCCATCTGCCCGCCGGTCATACCATAAATGGCATTGTTGACAAAGATGGTAGTGAACAATTCGCCCCGATTAGCCGCACAAACGATCTCCGCCATACCGATAGACGCCAGGTCGCCGTCTCCCTGGTAAGTAAAGACCACCTTGTCCGGACTGACGCGCTTGATGCCGGTCGCCATCGCTGGCGCGCGGCCGTGGGCAGCCTCGGCCATATCCACTTTAAAGTAGTAGTAGGCCAGCACAGAGCAACCCACTGGGGCAATGCCAATGGTGCGCTCCCGCACGTCCAGTTCGTCCAGCACCTCGGCGATGAGGCGATGGATAGTACCGTGGGTGCACCCGGGACAGTAGTGAGTGTCGGCCTTAGTCAAGCTCTCCGGTCGCTTGTAGACTAGTTCCATATCCGTAGGAATTTCAACCATTGCCATGCTAACCCTCCTGCCTGCCCGTGACCTCAGAGGCCAATTTCTCCAGTTCGGGCAGTATTTCATCAGGCAGTGGGACAATGCCTCCCATCCGCCCATAGAATCGCACTGGGCAGGTCCCCTCGACGGCTAAGCGCACATCCTCGACCATTTGCCCGGCGTTCATCTCGACCGTCAAGATGCCTTTTACTTGCTCGGCCAACTCAGCGATGCGAGCACTGGGAAAGGGCCAGAGGGTGATAGGCCGCAACAGCCCCACCTTCATCCCCTGTGCCCGCGCCTCCCGCACCACTGTCTGACAGATACGCCCCATGGTGCCAAAGGCTACCAACAACATGTCGGCGTCCTCGGTGTTATACTCCTTCCAGCGCACCTCGTTGGCAGCGATCTCCTTGAGTTTGGCCTGCAACCGCAGGTTGACCTGCTCCATGCTCTCGGCGCCCAGGTAGAGCGATGTGATGATGTTGTGCTCTCGTCCTTTGGCACCGGTGAGCGCCCAGGAGGGCCGCTTCTCAGGCGGGCGAACCGACCGTTTGGGCGGCAGTTCCGCCGGTTCCATCATCTGGCCGATGGAACCATCGGCGACAATGATGACAATGGTGCGATACTTGTCCGCCAGGTCAAAGGCCAGCACCACCAGGTCAATCGCCTCCTGCACACTAGCCGGAGCCAGGGCGATCATGTGATAGTCACCATGTCCGGCGGATTTGACCGCCTGGAAATAGTCCCCTTGTGCGGGCTGGACGTTGCCCAAACCAGGCCCGCCGCGCATGATATTCGTCACCACCGCCGGCACCTCGGAACTGGCGATGTAGGAGATACCCTCCTGCATCAGGCTGACGCCGGGGCTAGATGAGGAAGTCATCACCCGCACGCCGGCGCAGGCCGCGCCGTAGACCATGTTGATGGATGCGACCTCGCTCTCGGCCTGGAGGAAAACGCGCCCCTCCTCAGGCAGTCGCCTGGAGAAATGCTCCAACACTTCCGTTTGGGGCGTGATGGGGTAGCCAAAGAATGCTTCGACCCCCGCCCGTATGGCAGCCTCAGCGATGGCTGCATTCCCTTCGAGCAGTTCTTTTGCCATTCCTTACCTCCTACGCGGCAGCGAGCGCCCGTCTGGGCTTGTCCTGAGCCTGTCGAACAGGGCGCCGCCTCCGCCGATATACGGTGAATATCACGTCGGGGCAGATGGTGGCGCACATGGCGCACCCGGTGCACGCTTCCGGGTTCGTCACCTCGACAGGCCAGTACCCCTTGACATTGAACCGTCCCTTTGCCAGTTGGAGGATGTGCACGGGGCAGACGGTCACACACAGGCCGCACCCCTTGCAACGGTCCTCGTCAATCACAACCATTCCTTTTGCCTTTGGCATATTCCTCCTCCGTCAAGATGCCGTTAGGGCTCACCTCACAAAACACAATTCGGCTACTTTTACAGCGTTGACTTGTTCTTCCAAATCTTTCTCCTGTCTCACTGGATCCAAAATTGCTCCGAGGGGATTGTCAAACCCTCGCTTCTGGCCTGGATCTGGCAGCCTGTCCTGAGTCTACCGAAGGGATCCATGCCGAGCAGGATTGGATCCACCGAGTCTTTCCCGCGCGATTTGGCGCAGGTCGTCAATGGGAAGCAATTTGCCATTCTCTGCTTCAAAGTACCAATGATCCCACCCATTGCAAGGACTGCCTGCCATGAGATGTTTACCAGCCTGGTGGATTGAGCCTTCAAAACCATCAAGAGCGAGTATCAGGTTGCCATCCGGTTTGACGCGAGCAATCTTTGTTCGGTCACACCGGAAAAACAGTACCTGGCCCGGTTTGAGCAAGCCGTTCTCCAACAGGCTACCAAATGGCAGACGAGGCTGCAGACGTTTTTTGTCCCGCACATCAAACGTCGCTTCATCGAACGATTCCGGGATGATACTATCCAGGCGCTTGTGGGCAATCTCAATGTACTTGCCCTCCCGCTCAATTCCAATCCAATGGCGATGCAGTCTTTTCGCCACCGCGCCAGTCGTGCCACTTCCGAAGAAGGGATCCAGCACCACGTCACCCGGGTTGCTGGAGGAAAGGATCACTCGATAAAGCAGGACCTCTGGTTTCTGGGTAGAGTGCGCTTTTTTGCCATTGACCTTGATGCGTTCCGCGCCAGAGCAAATCGGCAACGACCAATCGCTGCGCATTTGTTTGTCGTCGTTGAGGGCTTTCATCGCGTGATGGTTAAAAGTATACTTTGCCCCTTTGGCCTTGCTGGCCCAGATCAACGTCTCGTGAGCATTGGTGAAGCGCACGCCGCGGAAATTTGGCATAGGGTTTGTCTTGGTCCATACCACGTCATTGAGAAACCAATACCCCAGGTCTTGCATGATAGCACCGACGCGGTAGATATTGTGATAGGAGCCAATGACCCAGATTGCGCCGGTGTCTTTCAATACCCGACGACAACCACTCAACCACTGGCGGCTGAATTCGTCATACGCCTGGAAACTACTGAATTGATCCCACTTGTCATTGACCGCATCAACCCTGGTCATGTTGGGCCGCCACAGCGCCTGTTGAAGTTGAAGGTTGTAGGGCGGATCGGCAAAGATCAGGTCAATGGATTTTTCGGGCAAGGCGCTCAGCACCTCGATGCAATCCCCTTGCAGTATCTGATTTAGGGGCAATTCTTTATCGTTCATTACAAGTTCCGAGCGCACGTTGTTTTCACTACTTGTACAACCGGCCGTTGGTCAAGCCACAGCGAGGTGGGCGACCGCCCCGCCGACCATAACTTGGCCAATCCTCCCACTCGAGCAAGAGCAACCTTCCATTACTTTCTACAGTGCTTCTGCTTCAGGTCGTCCGCATACTTTAACCCAACTCTCGGTTTGCAGTTGTTAGGTTGCCGCCCACCAGCGCAAAATGAATATCTCATCATCTTGGTCAACAACTACCGCAAAGTACGGAACACACGCGGACTCTTCACCACTTCTATATTCTATCATACCCCTTTCCCACCCGGTTGTAAAGTGACGAGTGTCACAAAAAAGGGGCGCGGAGTGGAGTGCCTCTGCGCATATCCTGCCAGCCCTCACTTTAGCATCGGAATCTTGAGATCGTGCGCCCTGGCAAATTCGATAGCCTCCTCGTACCCCGCGTCGGCGTGGCGCACGACACCGCTCCACGGGTCAGCGTTCAGCACCCGCTCCAGCCGCCGCGCCGCCTCCGGCGTGCCGTCGGCGACGATGACCTGCCCGGCGTGCTGGGAATAGCCGATGCCCACCCCACCGCCGTGATGGAAAGAGACCCATGTCGCGCCACAGACGGCGTTGAGCGCAAAGTTCAAAAGCGGCCAGTCGGAGATGGCGTCGGAGCCGTCACGCATGCCCTCCGTCTCCCGGTTGGGGGAGGCTACGGAGCCGGCGTCCAGATGATCCCGTCCGATGACAATGGGGGCGCTTACCTCGCCACTGGCAACCAGTTCGTTAAAGACCAGACCTGCTCTGGCGCGCTCGCCGTACCCCAGCCAGCAGATGCGGGAGGGCAGCCCCTGGAACTTTACCTTCTCCTGGGCCATCTTGATCCAGCGCACCAGACGCCTGTCCTCCGGGAAAAGTTCGAGTATCTTGGCGTCGGTGGCGTAAATGTCCTCTGGGTCACCGGAGAGGGCTACCCAGCGGAAAGGCCCCTTGCCCTCGCAGAAGAGAGGACGAATGTAAGCAGGGACAAAACCGGGATAGGAGAAAGCATCTTTCACGCCGGTATCGTAGGCCCGCTGGCGGAGATTGTTGCCATAGTCAAAGATGACCGCACCCCGCTTTTGCATCTCGACCATCGCAGCGCAGTGCTCCGCCATCGCCCGCATGGACTCTTCCTGGTATTTCTTCGGGTCGCTCACCCGCAAGCGCACCGCCTCATCCAGCGTCATCCGGTTGGGCACGTACATCAGCGGGTCGTGGGCCGGGGTCTGGTCGGTGACGACGTCGGGAATCACACCCCTGCGCACCAGTTCGGGGAACACGTCGGCACCGTTGGCGATGAGGCCGATGGAGACTGACTCTCCGCGCCGCTTATAGTCCTCCACCATCGCCAATGCCTGATCCAGATCATCCATCACCACATCCACGTAGGCGGTGTCCAGCCGTCGCTGCGCCCGGTGGGGATCCACCTCTACGACGAGGCCCACTCCCTCGTTCATCGTGATGGCCAGCGGCTGAGCACCACCCATCTCGCCCAGGCCGGCGGTGAGGACGAATTTGCCCTTGAGGGAGACCCCCTGGCCAAAGTGGGTCTCGGCGGCAGAGGCCAGCGTCTCGTAGGTGCCCTGGAGGATGCCCTGGGTGCCGATATAGATCCAAGAGCCAGCGGTCATCTGGCCGTACATGATCAGCCCCTCCCGCTCCCACTTGTCAAAGTTCTCCTGGGTGGCCCAGGCAGGGACAATGTTCGAGTTGGCGATGATGACACGGGGAGCATCCTCGTGGGTGCGGAAGATGCCCACCGGCTTGCCAGATTGGACCAAGAGCGTCTCATCGGACTCTAGATTGCGCAGCGATTCCAGAATAGCGTCGAAACACTCCCAGTTGCGGGCCGCCTTGCCTCGCCCACCGTAGACGATGAGGTGCTCCGGGTCACCAGCCACATCAGGATCAAGATTGTGCTGGACCATGCGATAAGCAGCCTCAATGAGCCAGTTCTTGCAGTGCAGATCGGTCCCCGTGGGGGGATGGATAACACGAGACATAGAATTACCTCCGTGCGTGATACTGGATGCTGGAAGTTTACCACAAGGGGCAAGATAGGTCAAAAAGGAATGTGGGGATGTGGTGGGAGATACCGAGTGTCACTGTAACGCACGTGATTGATCGGCCCTGGACAACGACAGCGACGTGACAGATATTAGAAAACGTACTCTCCAAAGTCCTGCGCCAGTTCCACCGGCCCACCGAAAGCGGTGGTGGCTTCTTCGAGCCAGTGGTCGTACCGCCATGGGGCAGGCCGGTAATGAATCAGCACCAACCGGCCTGCGCCAGCCCGGCGAGCGACCTCCCCAGCCTGGGCAGCACTGGAGTGACCTAGCGTATTCTTCGCCGCCTCGTGGATCAGGACATCAGCACCTCGCGCCAGTGTTACTACCGCGTCGCAGGGTGAGGTATCGCTAGAGTAGGCTACTACTCTCCCGCTGCGCTTGTTTTCTATTCGCAGGCCCAGGGTAGGCACCAAGTGCTTCACTGGCGCACCGGTGATACGGAAATCTGTGTCCTCCAGCAGTAGCGCGCCCACTTCTTCGGTCACGGCCTTGGGGGACACAGGGAAGAGGCCAGGCCATTCTTGCCAACGAAACAGGCCCATCAGAACCTCAAACCGCTCCAGTGCATCTTGCAGGCCATACACAGGCAGCGGGTCGGTACGCCCCAACAGCCACGTATTCATCAACAGTATGGGAAGGCCGAAAACGTGATCGGGGTGGAAGTGCGTGATGATCAGCCCACGCAGACGCTCCGGCGCGAGCCCGGCGCGCTGAATCCGCACGAGAGGGCTATCCCCACAATCAATCAGGAAAAAGCCATGTTCACCCTCGACCGCCAGGTAAGTGTTAGCGTGAGCCTCATCCGGCACTGCCGCCGCACTCCCCAAAACCACTACTCGGGCCACAGACGCCTATCCTCCAAAGGCCCACACCACAATCGCCGGCGTCACGTGGACCTCAATGGCGGCCGCCAACGCCAATAGTGGCAGGACAAGTGCAGCAAAAACCTTGATAAAGTCAGCCAACGCCCACAGCCATCCATCACCCACTGTCATCCCGCGTGGAGGCGACGTAAAGGCCGCCCCCAGACGCACAGCCAGTGCTGTCGCGATGATCGCAGCAGGCAACTCTAGCAATCCATGGGGTAGTACAAAAGCAGCGAAGAACAGCGCTGGACTATAACCCGCATACGCGGCCTGGGTGACAAAAAAGAACACGATCGCCAATGGAGTCATCAATAATGCCACGGCCAGCGTGCCGAAAGAGAATACCGCTAGCAGCGCTGCCAAGATCAGCGATCGCACGTTGTTGACCAACACGCCCCAGGTGGTAAAAGTGGGAAGCCAGTCCACAGCTGGCAGATCGGCGAATGCCTCTGCAGAAATGTGCTCCAGTTGCAGCATCTCCGGCGGGAGTTGGTAGCGGGCGGCGAAAGCGTAACCAATACAGACTGAAAACAACAGCCCAACCACTACCACCATGAAAGCCAGCCGCGAATGGAATAAGATAGCCGGGATGTCGTGCCTATAGAGCCCGCCTATCGTCCCCATCCAGCGCAACCAGGCTGGCATCCTTTCGTCACTTTCCTTTTGCAAATCCAGCCCAAAAAACCAACGTTCCCAGCGCAGATGTCCATAGAACGTGCGCCACAGAGTGGCCGCGTTCAACTGATCAATCTCACGTCCCAGCAACTCCTCGCGACTAAAGATGTGGATACCCATCCGCACCAGGATGACATCCACGACTACCAGAAAAAGCAAAATCCACCACAGCACATTATAGTCGGCCCAAAACATAATGGCGGCCTCACCCTGTACAAGAAGTACCCCCGGGATAATGATAAAACTAGCCAACAGGTTGGCCGCTCGCACGCTCGTCGTCTGACTGGAGACCACCACCGCGCCAGAGACCATCACCAATCCCTCCACCGTCGTCAGCAGGACGATCAGCAGCAATAGAGTCGGTGGCGGGGTCCAGCCCTTTGCAAAATACAACCCGATCAGGTAGACTGTGATACCCAGATAGGATGCCAACAAGGGAGGAATCATCGCTGCCAGTGTCTTGCCCAGGTAAAGTTGTACATCCGTCAAAGGGGTAGCCAGGAGCGGTTCAAGGCTCATGCGCTCCTTTTCCCCCACAAATGTCTCTAGCGCGATCGCCAGCGAGACCGAGATAGGGAAAAACCCGGCCACCATCAACAGAAAAGAGAGCATACGCTCACCGATGGCCGGCGCACCATACCTGGATACCCAGCCCAGCGCCACATCGGCCACGAAACTCATCAGTGCGGGGAAAAGAAGCGTCAGGATGATGATGGGCACGACAATACGCCAGTCCCGCAGTGTATCCCTGACCTCGCGCCTGGTCAACGTAAACACCAGGCGAAACGAATCGCCCATCGTCGCACGCGCACGCCCAGTTACCGCCATGTTCTCCTACCCCTCCACCACCCGCAGATAGACGTCTTCCAGACTGCGTGGCACTTTGCTCAGGGCAATAACCCCCACCCCATGCTCCGCCAACATCTGGAGCAAAAGAGGGTTGGTCTCCCACGGTTTGGCGGTGGAATAGCGCAGCCAATCCTCTCCCTGCGCCTCGACCTCGACCAGACCCGAGACAAGTTTCACGAGGTCACTGACCGGATGGGACAAGCGCAACTCCATTACCGGAGGGCCAAGGAGACATGTCTTCAACTCCACCGGGGTCCCTAGCGCGACGATCTGCCCACGTCGGATGATGGCAATACGGTCGGCCAGAATCTCCGCCTCCGCCAGGTTATGAGTACAGATGATAATTGATCTCCGGTGATGGCGCAGACCAATAACGGCATCCCGGACTAACTTGGCGCTATGGGGGTCCATCGCCGAGGTCGGTTCATCCAGCAACAAAACAGGCGGGTCGTGCAACATCGTGCGCGCCAGTGCCATCTTCTGTTGCATACCCTTCGAGTACGTCCCCGTACGCCGATCCCACGCCTCAGGCATCCCAAAGCGAGCCAGCAAATCTTTGGCTCTGCGCTCACGCTCATCGGCATCCAGGCCCATCAGGCAACCAAAAAAGTCCAGATATTCCTTACCCCGCATGCGCAGGTATAGTCCTGGCTGCTCGGTCAACAGTCCGACCCGCTGCCGGACCTCCTGTGCATGCTCGATCACACTGTACCCGGCTATGGATGCATGCCCCATCGTCGGACGCAGGATCGCCGCCAGCATACGCACAGTCGTCGTCTTGCCAGCCCCATTGGGGCCCAATAGCGCCAGAATCTCACCCGGCGCTACTGAGAACGTCACCTGATCTACAGCAGTGAAGCCATCAAATTTTTTCGTCAGGCCAACCAGTTCAATCATCACGATTGGTTAGAATGATAGATTGCAGGACAACGACGAACATGTCTTTCATTCCACTCTATGAGAAACAGGAAAAACATCAAACCCAGACGTCGTCATTATACCAACACTAGGCCATCCTGACAATGGGCACAGAGTACTAATCACACCCGGGCAAAAAGAAATCCCTAAAAGAAATTTGCCGGGCAAATATTCCCACCCGGCAGTTTCACAATCCCTTGGCTATTTCGACCTAACTACCCATCCCTTCCCGCCGAGAGACCGCATAGACGTAAAGGATGCGCTGAACCACTGTGAATACAGAAAGCACCGCCAGAGCCCAGATCATCACAATGGGCAGTCCGACCGCCGACAGCGCAGCGATGAGAACTATACGCTCCAGGCGAGTCAGCAACCCGACCTTACAAGGGAAACCCAGCGCCTCGGCTCGTGCGCGGGTGTAACTGACCATCATCGCCGCTACCAGTGAGATGAGGAGCAGGACAACTTGCAGGTGTGATCCCTGGCGCAGGTAGTGCACCGTGAGCCCTAGAATAAGCGCGGCATCCGAAAGCCGATCAAAGGTCGAATCAAGAAACGCGCCAAAGCGACTCTTCTGTCCAATAGACCGCGCCAATGCTCCATCCAGCGCATCCACTGGCGCAACGACCAGCAGCAACCAGCCGCCTAGCATAAGATAGCCTAGAGCAAACACTACCCCCACACCCGCCTGAAGCAGGAACCCAACGAGAGTGACGGTATTGGGATGGATACCCAGCCGCGCCATGACACGGGCGATGGGGACCAGGATAACCCCTGCCTGGGCACGCGCCCAATCGGTGAATGAATCCCACCGTCCGCGTTCCCGCCTTTGTTTCACGCTCCGCTCGCACTTTGCCTGCTGCGCGCTGCTCACCATACGTGATTGCCTCCACTTGTAACCTGTATCGGCCTCATCGGCGTTGAGTTACACCGATAGCGACTTGAATGCCATCACCCTGTCCAGCAACGCGATGAATTCGGCATGGCGGCGTTCGATTTCGGACAGGTTCAATGAACAATAAACTTCCCGCCCGGCCCTCCGGACCTGAACCAGACCGAGTAAGCGTAGTGGGCGCAGATGAAAAGACACGAGCGGCTGGCTGACGTGTAATGCCCGCGCTAACTCTGTCACGGTCATCTCATTGTTACTGGCTAACGTCACAAAGATGCGCAGGCGCATGGTATCTTTGAGCGCGTAGAAATAGCGTGCCATCTCCCGCAACTCTTCATTGGACACCTCGTGCCGCTGAGCAGCCATATCACCATCTACAGTCTCACAATGCATAAAGATCGGTTTCATAAAAAAGTATTTATATATTACTGTATAAATCCCAATGTGTCAAGTCCGACCTTGCCAAACAGCCTGAATGGGGTATAATAACGACGTTTTCGGGGCGTAGCGCAGCTCGGCCAGCGCGCGCGGATCGGGACCGCGAGGTCCGGGGTTCAAATCCCCGCGCCCCGACTGACTAACAGACCCCCCTTACCAGGTGGGGTCTTGTCATTTAGGCATCTTGTCGCTTGTCACTGTCATTCAGTTTCGCTTCCTGCCACAATAGTTCCAACCCATCAACCGTCAACGCCAACATATCCAGCCCTCGTTCGCGAGCCATCCGCTCTACCCCACAGAAGCGACGTGCGAAGCGAGCATTAGCCTTTCGCAACGCTGTCTCTGGGTCCACCTCCAGCCAGCGGGCCCAGTTGACCACAGCAAACAGCAGGTCACCCAACTCTGCTTCTTCTTCCTCTGGAGTGACCGCAGCCTCCACCTCGACAATCTCCTCCCGGATCTTGGCAGTCACGCCGCCCACTTCAGTCCAATCGAAGCCCACGCGGGCCGCCCGCTGGCCATAAGTATTGGCCTGCAGTAACGCTGGCAGTACTGCCGGGACGCCATCCAGCACTGAGCGCTCTCCTCCCTTCTCCTCCCGTTTCAGTTCCTCCCAACGCCGCAACACATCCCCGGTCCCTTTTACCCGCTGCCCGCCCCACACATGCGGGTGACGGTGCTTTAGTTTGGCGTCAATGTCTGCGATGACCTGCGCCATCTGGAACTCGTCTTCCTCGGTGGCAATCTGCACATGAAGTAAAATCTGCAACATCAGATCACCCAACTCTTCCTGCAACGCCTGCACGTCACCTGCGTCAATAGCCGCCACCACCTCGTACGCTTCCTCCAGCAACCCCGCGCGCAGGCTATCGTGGGTCTGCTCGCGATCCCAGGGGCAACCATCCGGTGCACGAAGGTGAGCCACAGTATCCTGTAAGCCCTCAAAACCGCTGACACCGGGAAGCGGCGGTACATAGAGCGCAGTCATGTGAGCAATGTCATCCTGGCGGTCGAGTTCATAGAGCGGTAAACGAACGACATGCTGCTCAGGGGTGCCGGCCTCGTGCACCAGCGCCACTTTATGCTCGTAGGGATATTGGTTCATCAGCGTGAGTTTAACGTCGGTGGCGAGCACCCGACTGTAAAGTTGCCCCACCAGCGCTGGCAGGTCCGGGTTCAAGGGCGGGTGATAGCGAGCCGCCAATTCTACCGCATCGTAGACCTGCAGGCCAGCCAATACGTCCGTCCGCAGCAATGTGAGCGTGGGTTCGATGAAACTTAGCCCTTCTACGACATGGACTGCCAGGCCAGCCTCCTCCGCCCGTTGCAGAATCAATCTCACCGAGGCTTCCCCCACCAGTGGATGGCCTGGCACAGCGTAAACAACCCCCTCTGGGCGCTGCCCCAATCGCAGCATCTCGCTGGCGATGGTCTCATAGACCTGTGCAAAATCCTCCGCCTCCTCGTAAAGGTAGTCAAAAGAATGTAACGTCAAGTGAGGCGGTAATCCAGGCATGATCGGGTGATGCTTCGTGCGCAGCCAGATCTCCCCGACTACCTCCAGCACCGACCAGGCCTCCTGCGTCAGGTAACGCGGGTCACCCGGGCCAAGGCCAATGATAGTGATTGGGCACATAGAACACCTCCGTGAAACATAGACACGAAAAGGGCAAGGCAGAATTCTGCCTTGCCCCACACATACCTGTCCGTTACCTGGCCTAACGCTTTGTGTACTGCGGTGCCTTCCTGGCTCCCTTGAGCCCAGGCTTCTTACGTTCCTTCACTCGCGCATCGCGGGTAAGAAAGCCTCCCTTGCGCAGAATAGACCGCATATCTGGGTCCATTTTCAACAACGCCCGCGCGATGCCCAGCCGGATCGCCCCAGCCTGCCCACTCATTCCCCCACCACTTACCTTCACACTGGTGTCGAAGCGGTTCTCCGTCGCAGTCATCTTAAACGGCTCCTTGAGGCAGAGAATGTCCCCCTCCCGCGCAAAATACTCTTCGAGCGGTCGTCCGTTGATAGTGATAGCACCAGTGCCCTCGGTAAAGATGCGCACCCGCGCCGTAGCCGTCTTGCGTCGCCCGACCGCTTCATAATACTCCATTGCCATTGTCCCTCCTACCCTCCCAACTCCAACTGCCTGGGTTGCTGTGCCGCGTGAGGATGCTCCGGGCCAGCGTATACCTTCAACTTCTTGAACATCCGACGCCCCAGTCGATTCCTTGGCAACATACCCCGCACTGCGTATTCGATCACCCGCGTGGGATGCTTCTGGAGCAGATTGCGCAGCGTGATCGCCTTGAGGCCCCCCGGATAGCCCGAGTGGCGATAGTAGGTTTTCTGATCCAGTTTGCGTCCAGTCACATGAACTCTTTCGGCGTTGACGACAATCACATAGTCGCCAGTGTCAACCGCTGGTGAATAGATGGGCTTGTGCTTGCCGCGCAGGATATGTGCTACCTGAGTGGCCAAGCGGCCCAGCGTCTGCCCTGTGGCATCCACCACGTGCCACTCGCGCTGGATGTCCTCCTCTCTCGTCACATAAGTCTTTTTCACAATCTCATGCTCCCATCCAAAATATGCCACTCCCGATGAACATACGTTAATACCTTACTTCCATCAGACAAAGGCCATGCGGAGGGGCCGTTGGCCCGGCACGATGGCGATTGCACGATGCCAACACCGCTATGAACTCCTCCACGCCCATCTTGCCCCGCCCCACCTGGAGCAACGTGCCAGTGACGCTGCGCACCATATGGTAGAGAAAAGCGTTGGCCTCAATGTCAAAAGTCAGCCAGTGGCCACCCTGAGCACAACCAAAGGGCGGCTTCTTACCCCACCCCGCCGCCAGCACCCGTCGCACTGTTACCTCACCCTGCGGTGGCTGCCCGAAGGTAGCAAAGTCGTGCTCGCCCACCAGGTACTTGGCCGCCTCATCCATCGCTGCCACGTCCAGCGAGGCAGCGACGTACATACTGTACCGCCGGGCCAGAGGCCAACGCGCCGGCGCGTTGTAAAGCGTGTACCTATAACACCGGCTGCGAGCATCATAGCGCGGGTGAAAGTCTGGCGCGGCACCCTCAACTACCTGGACAGCGATATCAGCGGGCAGAACCGCGTTCAACGCCCGATGCAGATCACCCAGTCCATGCCGCCAGGCCGTATCAAAAGCAATGACTTGCCCCGCCGCGTGAACTCCGGCATCCGTACGCCCTGACGCCAGGATGGTGATCCTCTCCTGAGACACCTGCGCCAGCGCTGCTTCCAATGCTGCTTGAACAGTCGGAGCGTTAGCCTGACGTTGGAATCCACTATAGTCCGTCCCGTCATAGGCAATGATCGCCCGCACCCGCATCACGTCGCGCCTGCGCACCTCCTGCCACAGCAGTTATGTAAACCTGCCCTACTCCTCAACCAACTCCAACAGGACCATCGGCGCGCCGTCGCCTTTACGCGGTCCTAACTTGTAGATACGAGTGTAGCCGCCGAGTCTGTCCATATAACGCGGCGCGATTTCCTCAAACAACTTGGCCAAAACATCCACTCTCGTGCCGTCAGGCTCAATCATCCATCGATTCAGGCGACCGGCTGCCAGGCGACGCGCGTGAACACCTCGACTTGGGTCTTCGTGCTCAACCGTCAGGCCTCGTTTCGCCAGTGTGATCAGTTTTTCCGCCTGCCCGCGGATCGCCTTGGCCTTCGCCTCGGTCGTCTCAATGCGCTCGTGATAGAACAACGCCGTCACCAGATTACGGCGCAAAGCCTTGCGGTGACCGCTGGAGCGGTTCAGTCTCTTTCCTGCGACGCGATGTCGCATCTACACACCTCCACTCTCCTCTGTCTCCTCCTCCAGGAAGCCACGTTCCCGGAGACAGGCTTTCAATTCAGTCAACGATTTATCCCCAAAGTTGCGGATTGTCAACAACGTGTCTTCCCCCCGCTCCAGCATCTCCAGCACTTCACCCACGCTAGTGATGCCGGTGCGTCTGAGAGAGTTGAATACACGCACGCTCAGATCGAGTTGTTCAATAGGAATCTCATAGACCTGACCAGAAAGGGCAACCTCTTCCTCAACCGATTCGCTCTCCTCTTCCAGGGTAAGACCAGCGACCAGCCGTAGATGCGTCACCAGGATATGCGCCGCTTCCCTGAGCGCATCCAGGGGCGCAGTCCGCCCATCGCTCCAGATCTCCAATGTCAGGCGGTCATAGTTGGTCATCTGGCCCACCCGCGCCCGATCCACATCGAACGCTATGCGGCGAATGGGGCTGAATATAGCATCCACGGGCAGCTCTCCAATGGGCATCCGACCACGCCCCACGGCCGGCATATATCCCCGACCTCGTTCAACTGTGAGCTCAATGTCAAGATGCACATCGTTGGAATCCACAGTAAAGAGATAGAGATCCGGGTTCAGAATTTCGATCTCTGGCGGGGCCTGAATATCGCCAGCCGTCACCGTACCCTCGCTTCGCACTTGAAGCGACATGCACATTGGCTCCTGACTTTGCATCTTCAGGCGCAGTTGTTTGACTTGCAGTATAAACTGCATCACGTCCTCTCGCATACCTCGGACAACGGAGAACTCGTGTGGAATATCAGAAATGCGGATCGAGGTCACCGCCGTGCCAGGCAGCGAGGAGAGCAACGCCCGTCGAAGCGCATTGCCCAACGTAATCCCAAAACCACTCTCCAGCGGGCCGATCACAAATCGGCCATAAGTCTGGGAAATTGCATCCGTCTCAATTTTCGGCAACACTGGAACTGACAACCGTCGCCTCCCATGTTCAGTTAGCCTCTGGCCTGTGTAAGTAAGGACACCACTTCAGGCCAAGAAGCGAGAGGTTAGATACCTCCCTAGCGCGAATAGTACTCCACAATCAACTGCTCGTTCAATGCTGTCTCAATGTCCTCTCGCGCAGGCGACTTTAACACTCGAGCCGTCATTGTCTTCGCATCTAGACTCAACCAGTTTGGTATCGCTCCTTCATCTAATCGCTCGGCGCGATCCTTAAAGTAGGTCCGCCCACGGCTCCCATCTCGCACTGCGATCGCATCCTGCGGGCGAACGATATAGGATGGAATGTTTGTGCGGCGACCGTTGACGACAAAGTGACCATGCTGCACCAACTGACGCGCTTGGGCCCGTGAGTCGGCGAACCTCAGCCGGTAAACAACGTTGTCCAGCCTGCTCTCTAGCAGCATGAGCAGATTCTCACCAGTGAGGCCCGCCCGACGCTCCGCCTCATAGAAATAACGCCGGAACTGGCGCTCCAACACTCCGTAGACGCGCCGTGCTTTTTGCTTCGCACGCAACTGACGCGAATAGTCAGATGGGCGACGACGGCGGAAGCGGGCTAGCCGACCATGTTCACCTGGTGGGTAGCCACGCTCTCGCTCAAACGGGCACTTGGACGAGAGACATCGCTCACCCTTCAAAAACAGTTTTTCCCCTTCACGACGGCACAGTTTACAAACCGGGCCGGTATATCTGGCCATACTCTTACTCCTAAGCGTCTAATCCGCCTGCCATCTGCCGTAATACTTGATTACATCCGCCGCTTCTTGGGTGGACGACAGCCGTTATGTGGAAATGGAGTCACATCGGTGATAGAGCGCACCTTCAGGCCTGCCGCCTGAAGGGAGCGAATCGCCGCTTCTCGTCCAGGGCCAGGGCCCTTGACGTAGACATCTACCTCAACCATCCCATTGCCCATAGCATCTCTGGCTGCTCTCCGAGCAGCCTGCCCAGCCGCGAAGGGGGTGCTCTTGCGTGATCCCCTAAACCCAGCCATCCCTCCACTAGCCCAGTTAATGACGTTCCCTTGCAGATCCGTCACCGTCACAATCGTGTTATTGAAAGTGGCTTGAACGTGAGCCTGCCCACGCGGCACATTCTTCTTCACCCGGCGTCCTCCGCGACGCCGACCTGTCTGTTTCTCTCGCGCCATTACCCCTCCCGCGTCGAACCTACAACTACTTCTTCTTCATCCCACGCCGTCGTCCACGGCCAGGCACCGTCTTCTTAGGGCCACGCTTGGTGCGAGCGTTCGTCCGCGTACGCTGGCCATGCACGGGCAAGTTGCGGCGGTGACGCAGACCCCGGTAGCATCCAATATCTACCATCCGTCTGATGTTCATTTGCACCCCACGCCGCAAATCGCCCTCAACTTGATACTCACGGTCAATGACCTCACGCAACGCAGCGATCTCTGAATCCGTCAGATCCTTGACCCGCGTATCGTGATCTACTTTGGCCTTGCGCAGAATCTCATTACTCAGACTACGCCCAATGCCATAGATGTACGTCAGGCCGATTTCTACTCGTTTGTTTCGTGGCAGGTCTACCCCTGCGATACGTGCCATACTTCCCTCCGGTCAGAAATCCCGATGACCAAACCCCAAATCACAACACTATAACCCCAACATTTGGGGTTTGAACTCATCCCTGACGCTGCTTGTGTTTTGGGTTGTCGCAAATCACCCGTACCACGCCGCGCCGCCGAATAACCTTGCACTTTGAACAACGCCGCTTTACTGATGCTGAAACCTTCATGTCGAGCCTCCCATCCTACTCACCTACAAACCCACCCACTACCCACCTACAAACGTGTCAGAATCTCCGCCTCACCATCTGTGATGGCGATGGTATGCTCAAAATGGGCCGTCAATTCACCATCGCACGAAGATACAGTCCAGTGATCATCCAGCACCTGCACACAAATGTCTCCGGCCAACACCATTGGTTCCAACGCCACGGTCATCCCTCTACGCAAGCGCACCCCTTTTCCCGGTTGGCCAAAGTTGGGTACCTGTGGATCCTCGTGCATCTTCCGCCCAATACCATGACCGGTGTACTCCCGCACAACGTTATATCCGCGACTCTCCACGTAAGACTGGATGGCAGCGGAAATATCACCGGAACGGTGCCCCACCCGGGCAGCAGCGATCCCTGCACAGAGCGCACCTTCAGTTACTTTCAGCAGCCTCTGCGCTTCCGGGCTGACATAGCCCACCGGCAACGAAATTGCCGCATCGCCATGATAACCATCCAGTATGGCCCCGACGTCTATGCTGATAATGTCCCCTTCCCGCAATACACGCGGGCTCGGAATACCGTGCACCAGTTCCTCGTTCACCGAGGCACAAATGCTGGCCGGGAAAGGATGAGCACTGCCGGGTGGATACCCTTTGAACGACGGAATGGCATTGTACTTGCTGATCACCGCATCTGCCAATTCTTCTAATTCCGCCGTCGTCACGCCTGGCGCGACCCGTTCCCGCATCGTCCCCAGTACCTCGGCCACAATCCTGCCGGCCTGGCGCATCTTGTTGATCTCGGTTGCCGATTTCAGAGTGATCAATGACTACTTTCCAACCACTTTCACGTCGCCGAACGTCGGGCGTGGGAACCCATCCAGCATTCTCGGATAAATACAGCCCTACTTGATGAACCCTTCATAGTGGCGCATCAAGAGTTGAGCCTCCAATTGGCGCATCGTATCCAACACCACACCGACCACAATCAAAAGACCCGAAGAGGTAATGAGCAGCACCTGTGTTTTCAAGAACAGATCCACGACATAGGGCAACACTGCCACACCGCCCAGAAAGATTGCCCCCACCAATGTGATGCGGCGGTAGACAGAGT
>JAXHUO010000003.1:0-137278 GCA_034189605.1 Chloroflexota bacterium | reverse complement strand
CAGGGCGAAGGGATAGGTGGTCATCTCGACACCTATCCCTTTGATTTGCCACTCGCTCCCTCCCCGAGCGTAATACTTGGTGTGGGTCGAATATGTTATTCCTTTTGGCTGCACTTTGTGAAGAGATGGCTGATAGGATACAGGATGGCTCCGATAATCACTGTCCAAGACCTGAACTGGGATTGTGTTGCATGATGAGGAGTCGGCGTTCTCTAACGCCGATAGAACAAGAAGGAAGGGTAATGTCTCTACCCAGGTTTCACATTGAGGGCCATGTCTATTACATTACTACCGTCGTTTACAACCGCTTGCCCATCTTCACCAAGTCGGCCTACGTGATACCGTTGATTGACAGCCTGAACTTTTACCGCTACCAGCACCGATTCAGGCTTCTCGGCTATTGCATAATGCCCGATCATCTCTACCTCATCATCTGGCTTTATGGGGAATCCACAGTATCCGAGATTATGCACGACTACAAGCGGTTCATTTCAGGAAGGCTAGCACGCCAAGCGAAAGTCGAGGGCAATCAAGCCTGGCTTGATGCATTTAGAGCCGCCGGTGAGGAAACGGGACGCGGGGAACACAAGGTGTGGCAAGATAGTTTTTGGGACAAGATCATCTACAACGAGCGTACACTGCGCCAAAAGCTCAATTACATCCACCGTAATCCTTTGCGAGCCGGGTTAGTTGAGTGTCCTGAAGATTACCCTTATTCCAGCTATCGGGACTATGTGTTAGGGAACCAGACCTTGATTGAAGTTGACACGGATTGGTTTTGAAAGAGAAGGAGCCGGCGTTCTCTAACGCCGGGCACGTTGGAGAACACCGACGGGCGCGTTAGAGAACGCGCACTCCAACGCCGGTGGGTATGTTGAGGGACGCCGATGGGCGCGTTAGAGAACGCGCGCTCCGACGCCGGTGGGTACGTTGGGGGATGCCGATGAGGGAGAGGAACAGGCCATGAACCTGAGTGGGCAGACTAAGATGGGTCGTCATGACGTTTAGCGACGATTTTGCCCTCTACCCGCTGGACATCTACAACACCGCACTCCAGTTCCTGATGATATTCATCGTACCGGTAGGGTTTATGAGCTACTATCCGGCGACACTTTTCTTGAACCGGACGGGAGATACTCTCTTTGCCCCCGTCTTCGCCTACCTGACGCCGCTGGTGGGGCTGGGGCTTTTCGCCATTGCCTACGCTTTCTGGCGGGCGGGGATCAACCGGTATCAGAGCACGGGCTCATAAAGTGCTAACCGCTCCACCGATGTCTAGGCTGGCACTGGTGGTCTCTGTCTCTTGCATCGGATGGAACGTCGGGGTATAATGCAGCCTCGTCCTGGCACCTGGGATACGGGTGCACAAAGAACAGTAGGGGCATGGTTCCCGCGCTCCTATCTGAAAGGAGTTAATTAAAGACGTGAAACTAGTTCGCTACGCACACAACCCGATCCTAGAAGCCAATCCTGAAAGAGAGTGGGAATCCGGGGCGGTCTTTAACTGCGGGGCCACGGTGAGTGCAGATGGTTCGATTTATCTGTTGTACCGGGCGATACCTGAGGGCTACACCAAGAAGCCTGGTGGAGCGGGGTACGATGATTATGTCTCCTCCATTGGCTGCGCTATCAGCGAGGATGGGTATCACCTTACCCGCTTCGCACATCCTGTGATCGAGCCATTGGAGGAGTACGAGAGGTTCGGCTGCGAGGACCCCCGGGTGACTCGTCTGGAGATTGGTGGGCGGGTCTCGTATCTGGTCACGTACACTGCGCTCTCCACCCCGGCCTTCTACGGGGCTAGACATCGGGTCGCGCTGGCCTCGACGGAGGATCTGCACACTTTCCACAAGCACGGTGTCGTGATACTCGACCTGGAGGACAAGGACGCAGTGATCTTCCCGGAACTCATCGGAGGGCGCATAGCGATGCTCCATCGGGTGACACCCAATATCCAGATCGTGTACTTTGATAGCCTGGAGCAGTTGACTAACCCGAGAGAAGATTTCTGGAATGCACACCAGGCCGCTCTCGAGGAGGCTACAGTTATGTGGCCAAAGTACAAGTGGGAGGCAAAGAAGATCGGGGCCGGGCCGCCGCCGCTCAGGACCGATGCCGGCTGGCTCCTGATCTACCATGGTGTAGATGCTGCTCACGTCTACCGGGCTGGGGCGGCGCTCTTGGACCTGGAGGAGCCCTCCAGGGTCATCGCCCGCTCGCCGTACCCCATCCTGGAGCCGCAGGAGGAGTATGAGAGGGTGGGGGACGTGCCCAACGTCGTTTTTCCTGAGGGAGCCATAGTCCGAGATGGGGTGCTTTACGTCTACTACGGCGGGGCAGACAAGTGCTGTTGCCTGGCCACCATCGTGTTGGACGATCTCTTGGGCTCCTTGTTGGCTTTCCGGGAATAACCAGCGCGTGGATCTCTTTGACGCTTTCCCTGCTCTGCGCCGCTATCCTCTGTTGAGCGGTAAGAAGGTTGCTCTCGTTGGCATCTCAACCATCGCGTACACTGACTCGGCATATTACTTTGAGGTCGGCAAACCCAAGTATTGGCAGCAGTACAAGAGCGACGCCACAACCACCACCATCGTCGGCGTAGGTGGTATTGGTGGGACAATCAAGCAGGGCGAATCTGTCATGGCCTGCCTGAGGCGCGAGGCAGAGGAGGAACTCGGCGTGCGGGTGCGCCTTGTACTGTCCCGTCAAACCTACTTGATCCACGACTGGCAGATCGTTGACACGCTGAATCTCCCGCCCAGCAAGAAGCGTCCCACACCTCTTATGGTGATTCTTGTCCCTCCGCGCCTGGGAGGTCCCGGCATCCCCGATCATCTGGCCATCGTCGCCTTCCACACCCGCCTCCGGGGTATGCCTGTGCCCCGCGACCTCTTTGGCTTGCTGCGCGTCGAGAGCCGCGCCCTGGCCGACTTTTTCTCCCGTGATGAGTGGCCGTTGGACGAGGCGCAAGCCCACCCAGGTCTGACTATTGTTCTCAACGACCAACTTCCACCCGGCTCCGTTCTGCGTCCCGTCTTGACCGCTCGTGCTTTCCAACTTCTCATCCGTGCCGGATGCGATATGTGGTCATAGTGGCGACTGCCTGCCCCACGCAGGTTCACAAGTCATCACTATAAACTGCTCACGTTCCGACGAGTGCGCGTAGGGTGAGCGTTGGGCTGGCGTTGGCTCTGCGTTCTTCACCCGATGGACAGACGGCAGATCCCCGTCCAGCAACCTGCCCAGATTTGTGATACTCTATGAGTGCCGGTGTGAATCGGCCTCCAGGCACGATCCAGCGCCAGGTCCGGACGTAGGGCAACTATATGAGTGGCCTGGAGAGTAAATCGAGGTGAGCACAGCGCCGTTGCCCCAGTCCCCGTCCGGGCTACCATCTGGTTGTCTGTATCTGAATCCCAGGCATAACGTATGCTGAGGGGAGGGGGGCGGAAATGGAAGGCCCAGCGAGTGGTATGACTCGCCTGGCCCGATTGGGCGGCAATCTTAGCCTGTTGGCAGCCGTATTCGCCTGTTTGGCGCTGTGGGGCGGCATCGTCTTGCTGCTCACACAGCCTTCTCCTCTGTATGTCTCTGCGACCCTCACCGACGATTCGGCACTTCCCAGGCCGGTGGCTCGGTGGGAGGGAGTCTCGCATGCTCGTCGTTCGTTGGCCAACATGCTGCTCTTTTGGCTACCTGTTGGCCTGGGGGCGATTGCCTGTGGCGCTGGGGGTATCACCCTGGCCTGGTGCCGAGAGCGAGATGCCCAGGTGTCCCGGCGTGCCTTGATCGCCCTTCTCTTGAGTGTCATCCCAGGTTGCCTGTGCACGCTGTGGTATTTCATTTTCATCGTTTCACCGCTTCTGGGGAGGTGATGTGGTATGGTGCGCCGTTTTGTATGCGTGGCTGGTATAATTGTAATACTGGTGTTACTACTGGTCGCAGTTGTGCATGTGCAGGGGGCCTTTGTCTCCGCCGAATGGGTGGAGGATTCGCCTTTGGTCTGTCTGGCACTCGTCGGCGGCACGGCGCTGCTGGCAGGGAGTGTGTGGATGGGCAGGTTACGACGTATGCTGCCGTAATGTAGTCTATACTGATCTGAATCTATCCTGTAGTACGGGGTGTGGGCTTTCGAGACTGTCCATCCTGGTAAAGGCTGATCCATTCTCTGGATTATGTTGCCGTCACGCATTGCGTGGCGGCACTGTTTTTTATCCCCTTTTCGTGGGTTTGGGGCAATCTGCTCTCGACGGTACCCAAGAATCGAACCGGGCAACCTAAAAATGGGGCCGTTTTTTCTGCAAGATGGGTCTTTGTCCCAAAGACGCAACGCGCCGAATCTGGTATACTTGGTTTATGGACCAGGCCGTTGTTCGGTTCGCAGGTGGTGCGAGCCCGATGGAAGGGAGGTCATAGGTATGAGTCGCATACTATTTGTAGACGATGACCCTGGCACATTACAACTGATTGAGTTGGTGCTAGGCCGGCAGGGCCACCAGGTTTTTACGGCGTCAAACGGGGTTGGAGCCCTGAGGGCCATGCAGGACAACTTGCCCGACCTCGTGCTGCTTGATCTGATGATGCCGGTGATGGATGGGTATGAGGTGTGTCGCCATGTGCGCACTGACCCTCGTACAGCGCATGTCCCGATAGTCGTGCTAAGTGCCAAGGCTCAGGTAGAGAGTCAAGTTGAGGCTTTCCGTTGTGGCGTGGACGGCTACTTGGTCAAGCCGATTCGCCCCAGCGAATTGATTGAGCGTATCGAAGCCGTACTGGAACGGGCAGCCCCGATGCCTCTACCGACCGCACCAGGGACTGCCATTGGCATACTGGGCAGCCAGGGGGGAGTGGGAACGACGATGGTGGCTGTCAACGTCGCTGCTGCTCTAGTCGCGGAGCGGGAAGTAGTTCTGACTGACTTTGTCCCCGACGGGTCCGTGAGCGTCCATCTGGGGCTGGAGACGTCCCGTGGTATCGGGGCCTTGCTTTCCTGTCACGTCGAGAGTATAGGCCGAGCCACGGTTTCCGCCGAAATGGTGGACCATCCTAGCGGGTTGCACGTGCTGAGTGGATCGGTGAGTGCTCTACCCAGTCTCGATACCTATCGAGCAAAGGCTATTCTGGCGGCCTTATCTGATATGGCTAAAGTGACTGTTGTTGACCTGGGCTGTAGATTCGGCCCGATCGTCCGTGCTGCGCTTCCATATTGCGGCGCTATCGCCCTAGTGGTCGGTAGCGACCGCGTGGCATTGACTCAGGCTCAGCGCATCCTGGTTGCTCTGTTCAGGACGGGCATCGCTGGAGAAAATGTATTGCCCGTATGTGTCAATCGTTGGGGCGCTGCCAGGGAACTAGACGAGTCCGCAGTGTCGGCTCAGTTGGAGCATCCGCTGTACGCAGTCATTGACTGTACCTCAGAAGAATTCTACCGGGCGATCCAGCAAGGGGTGCCGCTGGTGCTCGGCGCCCCGGAAAGTCCAACCAGTCAGGTGCTAAAAGCGCTGGCGCATGAGATTTATCGCTCCGCGCAGGCATCAGGGCATAAGGAGAATCAATGATGGCGGTGGTCAGACCAACTACAGATCAAGCAGCGGTTGAGCTCAATGAGGAGCAATATGCCAGGCTCAATCAGTGGGCTTGCGATCAGATTCAGAATATGCCAACACTGTCTCATGTCGGAATAACCTCCCAGGCATTCCATTGGGTCGAGGAAGAGTTGGCACCTCTTCTCCGGCAAGCGGGTGTGACTCTGACCGATGCGGACCGTCAACGGCTGGTGGAGGAGGTAGCAGATGATGTGGTCGGTTATGGTCCCATAGGCCCACTCATCCGCGATCCCACCGTCACTGAGGTGATGGTGAACGGTCCTCACCTGATCTATGTTGAGCGTGATGGCAAACTCGTTGAGGCAGATGTCCGCTTTGAGGACGAGGCTCACGTCAAGCAGATCATCCAACGTATCATTCAGCCTTTAGGACGTCGAGTGGACCGCAGCCGCCCGATGGTGGACGCGCGACTGCCCGACGGGTCGCGTGTGAACGTGATCATATCTCCTTGCGCGTTGGATGGATCGGTGCTCACCATCCGCAAGTTCCCAAGCAAGCGGTTGACCATAGAGGAACTCATACGCCTGGGCACGCTCTCAGAGCAGGTGGCCGAATTCGTCCATGCATGTGTTTTGGCACGCCTGAACGTCGTGGTTTCTGGAGGAACGGGATCTGGCAAGACCACGCTGCTCAACGTGCTCTCGTCCTTCATTCCGTCCGACGAACGCATCGTGACTATTGAGGACTCGGCGGAACTCCAGTTGCACCAGAGACACGTCGTTCGCCTGGAGACAGCACCAGCGGAACCGGACGGCACTGGTCAGGTCTCTATCCGCGATCTGGTCATCAACGCGCTCCGCATGCGGCCTGACCGCATTGTCGTGGGTGAGGTGCGTGGAGGAGAAGCCCTCGATATGCTGCAGGCAATGAACACCGGTCACGATGGCAGCCTGACGACAGTGCACGCCAACACTCCCCGGGACGCGATCAGCCGGTTGGAGACGCTAGTGCTGATGTCCGGCTTCGATCTGCCATTGAAGGTAGCGCGCGCTCAGATCGCCTCGGCCATAGACTTGATCATTCAGCAGGAACGGATGCGCGATGGCTCGCGTAAAATCACGCGCGTCACCGAGGTGCAGGGGATGGAGGGTGATATCGTGGTATTGCAAGACGTGTTCATCTTTCAAGCCCAAGCCCTGAGCGAGGAAGGGGACAGGGTGGAGGGTGAGATAAAACCAACCGGTATCCGGCCTAATTTCGTGCCCCGCCTGGAAGCAGCCGGGGCTGAGTTGCCGCCAGCGATATTCGTTGACCCAAGCGGGGTGGCGGGCCGTTTAATGAGAGAAAGCGACAACATCAAATCGCACCGCCGTTCACGTCATTGACCCTACGGCGGCACTGGGCCAGCATCTTGACCGATGCCCCCCTCCCAGCAGGTCAGCCACTGGTGGAGCGCTGCGGGGGATGTGTGGAGTGCGTGAAGATCTGTCCGGCCCACGCTTTCACCGGCAGGAACTTTCAGGCCGGAGAGCCCCGTGCAGCCCGCTTCGACGTCTTCGAGTGCGCTGGATATCTTCGCCAGCGCGAGGAGCAGGTGAGTGTCAGGGTCTGCGGTATGTGTGCCCGTATGGGAGGAGGCAGGGGAGAGGCGCTGGCTGAGAAGGCGTCGCCTCCGGTGGATGCGGGAGTGAGGAGGATGTGGGATGCAAGAGGCTATGCTTTACGAGAAGTTATCGGACGACCGCGTGCGCTGCGCCTTGTGCGCTCACCGCTGTGTGATCGCCGACGGAAAGCGAGGTGTCTGCCTTGTGCGGGAGAACCAGGACGGGGTGCTCTGTACACGTTGGTCTACGGACGCACTATCTCCCAGCACGTGGACCCGGTGGAGAAGAAGCCGCTGTTGCACTTCTATCCCGGCTCCACCGCCTACTCTATCGCTACGCCAGGCTGCAACTTTCGCTGCCGCTGGTGCCAGAACTGGGAGATCTCCCAGAAAGTGATGAAGCGGCTGGGTGTCTGGGTGGAGGTGACCACGCTGGTCGTCCCCGGCATCAACGACGACCCGGAGGAACTGCGGGATGCAGCCCAGTTTGTGGCGCAGGAGTTGGGGGTGGAGACCCCCTGGCACATCAGCCGCTTCTTCCCCGCTTACGAGATGACCGGCGTGCCACCCACGCCCGTCGCCACGCTCCAGATGGCGCGGGAGATCGGCCTGGAGGAGGGGCTGCGCTACGTCTATGTGGGCAACGTGCCGGGCGAGGCCAATACCTTCTGCCACGAGTGCGGCTGTCTGCTGATCCGCCGCTCCGGCTATTGGATTCTGGAGAACCACGTCCAGCCCGACGGGAGTTGCCCCGACTGCGGCACGCCGGTGGCTGGGGTGGGGATGGCGGGAGCGCGAAATCCCAAATCCCGGTGACCAAACCCTAATCATAGAACGTCGAAGATCGAGATGCCGCGCTCCTGGGCGCGCTGGATCATCCACTCCTTGATGTCGGCTGGTGGCGGAGAGCCCTCGCCTTCGGGCCTCCGCTCCAGGCGCAGCGCGCCGGTGGTGCAGACTGTGGCACACAGCCCGCAGCCAACGCAGCGGGCGTAGTCCACTACGCAGATGTCCTCCGGCACCGCAAGCGCCTCGAACTGGCAGCGCTCAACGCACTCGCCACAGCCGATGCACGCCTCGGCATCCACGAGGGCATAGAAGTTGGAGCGGGCGACGGCGGTGGGGATACCGAACTCGGCCACGCCGCGCAGTATCCCACAGCAGCAGGTGCCGCAGTTGCAGATGTAGTGGACTCCGTCCCGGTAGTTGCCGGGGCAGTGCACCAGTCCCGCCTCCTCGGCCTCGTGCAGGATGTGCAGTGCCTCCTCTTTGGTAATCGCGCGGTCTACTTTGCTGTGGTCGAAAGCACCCTCAACCGGTGCGAAAACCAGGCAGTTCTCAACCGGGTGGTCACATCCCTTGCCGACGAGCCGCTGCTGGACGCGACAGATGCAGTCACGCACGCCCCACGACTTGGCCCCTTCCAGCAGTTCAGTGGCCCGCTCGTAGGGGAAGATCTCCAGGTCGAAGGGGATTGCCTCCTCGACGGGGACGACGCGGTGGACAGCGGGCATATCGCGGATGATGATGCCGCCCTGCGTCTCCTGATAGTATTGCTCGAACAGAGTCGCCAATTCCGTGTCCATCCGGGGCAACTGCTCCTCGTAGATGCCGACGACGAAGGGCATCAGCCCGAAGATGAGTTGATCTTCACCCCTTTTGGCGCGGATCAGTCCCTTGCGGGCCATCCCCTTGAGCATGCGGTAGGCTGCGTCGGGGTCCACATTGGCGCGGGCGGCGATGTCGGTGGCGGGCTCGCGGGTCAACCGCATCACAACTGCCAGTGCCGCCTCCTCCGGTGCAAAGATCTTGGCCAGCAGGCGCAGTTCCACGCCGCTCTCGGTGGCGGGGAAGCCATTGGGGATGGTGTCCAGTCGCTGGGCCAGTTTGCGGTAGATGTCTTCAGGCATCACTTGTCCTCCTTTTGCTACAACGCGGGCAGAGTGCTCCCGGCACTCGATTATAGGTCAGTGTTACGTTTTTGTCCATTGCGGGTCGTTTCTTGAGGGCGTGTCTGTTCAGGGCAGCCCACTTGCATAAAATCGCAATTTGTCCCATAATCGTCGGATACGCTGTTATTCAGTTTTCGCCGTGCCAAAGGCGCACCGGCCTGGAAGAGCCGATGCTGGTTTGTTTCATAACCCAGTACCGCTTGTTCCACGGCGGCGCGGCTGGCGCAGAGTATCAATCCCGACGGAGGAGAAACAATGTCCAGACAATACCTGGCTAGCATCCTGACAGTCCTTCTGCTCGCCCTGGCGGCCTGCGCGCCGCAGGAAACGCCCACTACCTCTCCGACCGAGACGCCCCTGCCTGCCACGCCGCTGGTCATCAGCGAGGTGCAGGCCGGCGCGACCGGCAACAACAATCTGGAGTTCGTCGAACTTTACAATGCGACCACCGCGCCGCTTGAACTGGAGGGCTACGCCCTGGTCTACCGGCTGGCGGCCAGCCAGGAGGACGCGCCCATCTATGCCTGGGCCGAAAGCGCCTCTATCCCGGCCCACGGCCACTACCTGCTGGTGCGGTTTGGTCAGGAGGACGCGGTCGGTATTGTGCCAGATGCCGAGTTTGACCAGCCCCTCAACACCAATGGCGGCGGGCTGGCCTTGCTGGATGCGCATGGCCAGGTCATAGACAGCGTCGGATGGGGTAACGCACCGGAGGCTTTTGTCGAGGGCAGCCCGGCCCCTGTGCCCGAAAACGACACTTCTATCGAGCGCCTCCCCGGCGGCGAGGAGGGTAACTTTGAGGATACCGGCGATAACTCTGCCGATTTCGCCGTCAACCTTGCGCCGAATCCACAGAATGTTGGTAGTTTGCCTACGCCGGTCGAGGCAGACAGGTTCTTTATCACACTCGTTGCGCCATCCAGCGTCGAACCGGGCACGCAGTTCGACTATGAGTTGGAGGTGACCAACCACACCGGCAACACGACCCACGATGTGATGATTGAGTTCACCATCCCCATCAGCCTGACCGTCGTCAGTACTTCCGACGGTGGTCAGGCCAGCGGACTTTCCGCTTCTGGAGGGACGGGGGGGGTGGTACAGTGGACGCTGGCGGAAATGGCCGATGGCGAGGTGGTCTCCCGCCGCGTGACCGTGGAGACGCCGCTGACCTACGTAACGCTGATAGCGCGGGAGTACAGCGTACAGGCCGGCGGCTGGCCTCAGCCGGCGATGGGTGCGCCGGTGCGCACCCGCGTTGAGGGGGGTATTGTCCCCATCGGGACGGCTCGTACACTGATGGGCGAGATTGTCACTGTCGAGGGGGTTGCCACGATGTACACCGGCGGCTACTATGCTGGAACAAACAACGCCAAGTTCTACATCCAGGACGAAAGCGGCGGTCTCCAGATTCAGTGCTTCGACGACAACGGCACGCCGCCGGTGGTGGCGCTGGGCGACCGGGTACAGGTGACCGGTGAAGTAGGGGCTTACCGCAACTCGATGCAGATCGTGCCGGGCAGCAACCAGGATGACGTCGTCATCCTCGGCCAGGAGGAGCCTCCTGCTACTCAGGAGGCCACCGTCGCGCAAGCCACAGGTGACCCGGCGGTGTCGGGGTGGCTGATCGCCGTCACTGGCCAGGCCACCCGCGTCGAGGAATTCACCTACAGTTACGAGATGGATTTGGCCGACGACCAGGGCAGGGTCGTATTGGTTTACGTGGATAAACTGACCGGGATGGAACTGGAGATTGAAAAAGTCGAGGTCGGCTACCAGTATACCATCGCCGGCATCAGCGAGATGTACGACGAAACCTTCCAACTCAAGCCCCGTATACCCGCCGACATCGCCGAGGTCTTTCCGCCCGTACTGGCGATCGAGGCGGACGCGCCCCACAACGTCCTGCCTGGCGAGACGTTGACCTATACTTTCACTATTTTCAATCACACCGACGCACCCTTCACCGGCGTGATTGTTACCAGCACACTGCCGGCCGAGAACGCTGCCCTGGCCGCTATCGAGGACGGCGGTGAGCAGGAGGACGGCACGCTGCGCTGGACGATCACTCCGCTGCCGGCCCACGAGAGCCGCAGTGTCCACTTTGCCGTCACCGCCACGGGCAGCGCGGGCACCATCTCTGTCAAGAGTTACGCCGCCTGGGCCAACGAATGGCCCACCCACGAGACGAACCTGCCACTGCTCACCTTTATCGGTGATAGTGTTCCCATCTACGCCATCCAGGGGCCAGGATCTGGTTCTCCTTACAAACTGGACTTTGTGAACACCGATGGGGTGGTCACTGGGATCTTTCCTGAACTGGAGGGCTTTTGGATGCAGAATCTGGAGCCTGACGGTGACTTGGTCACCTCCGAGGGGCTGTTCGTCTTCACCGGCGCTCACTCTGTCGAGGTGCAGATGGGCGACCGGGTGGAGGTGCACGGCCGTGTGCGCGAGCGCTCGAACCAGACCGAACTACACATCACCACACCTGAGGATGTAGTCGTCACTGCCACCGATCTAGAGATGCCTGAGCCGGTCGAACTGGATCCGCCGGTGGAGACCGGGGTGGCCATGGCCTACTATGAGCCGCTGGAGGGTATGCTTGTGAGCGTCACCGACCCGGCCGTCGCCGTCGCACCGACCTCAAAGTACGGCGAGTACGTCCTCGTGCGGGCCGAGCACGGGGTCAAGCGTGTCCTGCGTGGCCAGGAGACGGGGCTGTTCATCATAGTGGACGACGGGTCTGCGATCCGGCACGACGACAACACGACGCTTCCTTACACTGTCCGCACCGGCGATGGGGTTGGCCATCTGACTGGTCCTCTGGCCTTCACCTTTGACAACTATAAGATTGAGCCACTGGGTCCACCGGCGATGATCCCTGTGGTCGAGGGCCCGCTCCCGCAACTGGAACAGCCCGGCCCCGACGAGTTCAGCGTCGCCACCTTCAACGTCGAGAACTTTTTCGACGACCAAGATCCGCATTTGCCCAGCGACCCGCCCAGGCCCACGCGCGACGAGTACGAGCGGAGGCGTGACCAAATCGTGGAGACGATCGTGGCGTTGGGCACGCCGACGCTCATTGGTCTGCAGGAGGTGGAGAACATAGGTGTGCTGGAGGACATAGCCGCCCAGCCTGGATTGGCCGGGTATGGATACCAGGCCGCGCTGATCGAGGGACCCAGCAGCCGCGATATTGACGTGGGCTTCCTGGTGCGTAGCGACCGGGCGACGCTGGAGGGGGTGGGGCAGTACCAGGCCCCCGAGGGCCTCTTTAGCCGTCCACCGCTGATGATCACTGTCACTGTACACACTGCCTCATCCGGCGACGTGGCCGTCTACGGCATCGTCAACCACTTTATCTCAAAGTCCGGTGGTGAGGCACTGACTGAGCCACGCCGGGTGATGGAGGCGCAGTGGAATGCGGGATTGGTGGATCGTATCCTGACCTCCGACCCGGGCGCTTACGTCGTCGTTATGGGCGACCTGAACGATTATTACGACTCGGCCCCACTGCAGGCGCTGACCCAGGGCGACACCCCCGGCGGGCAGCTGGTCAACGTGGCGGGTGCGTTGCCCCCTGAGGAACGGTACTCTTACATCTTCCAGGGTGTCTCCCAGTTGTTAGACCATATCCTGGTGACCCCATCGTTGGCGGCCCACCAGGTGCGCGTGAACGTGTTGCATATCAACGCTGACTACCCGCCCCCAGACCCGGCCGATCCCAGCCCGCGTCACTGTTCGGACCACGACCCGGTGGTGGTGGTGTTTGGAATGGGGGAGTAGGGTGCTGCCTGTCGTCCCGCCCTGAAGAGGCGGGACTGGAGGCCCGGCTTCAGCCGGGGGTTTCCCCGATAAATCGGGGCCTCCGTCCAGTTTCGTGTCGCCAACCAGGCTGAGGAGGGAGTAGATTGAGAGATAAGTGGATGGTCCGCCTCATTGGGGTGGGATTGCTTCTCTTTTTGTTTGCCTTGTTGGTGTTAGGATCACGGCAGACTTCTTTGACCACGGATGAGCCGTCCTACACCGCTGTTGGTTATGCTCTCCTGGCGCGAGGCAAAGAAGCGTTCTGGATCCTCCCTCAGCGTGGTTATCCACCTCTGCTCCCTGGGATGGAGGCGTTGCTGTTCTATCTGGCTGACCCCAACATTCCCCTGGAGCAACTGGCAGGCTGGCCGACAGGGTACGCTTCCTTCATCCAGGATTTCAAGCCCTATTTACTCCCTCTGGAGCGGACGAAAACAGTGACACGGATGCCCACCATACTGCTGACAATGACCCTGGGAGCGGTTGTCTTTCGCTGGGGAAAAGATCTGTGGGGCCCCAGAGCCGGGTTGCTGGCCTTGCTGACTTTGGTCTTTGACCCCACGCTTCTAGCCCATGGGCGGCTAGCGAACTCGGATGCAGGTGCGACGGCCCTGGGAACGGCGGCTCTATATACCACCTGGCGTTGGGCGGAGAATCCCTCCTGGCGCTGGACGCTGGGAACAGGGGCGCTGTTGGGGCTGACAATGTTGGCCAAGGCGTCCGGTATCCTCTGGATGGCAGCGGCTGGCTTGATCGTGTTGGGGACAATAATCTGGCGGCGACGGGAGAGCCGGGACGTCCTGCTCCTGATCCATGGCATCGCCGCTGGTGGGCTGAGCCTGCTTATAGTTTGGGCGGGCTATGGATTTGACTGGGGCATGGTGCGTGATTTTCCCTTCCCCGTGCCCGCGCCCACCCATTGGGAGAGTTTGCTCTATCTGGATCAGTATGCGGACGTGTTTTTTGCCCTGGGGCAATGGGAGTACGGTGGTTGGTGGTGGTACTATCCGCTGGCGTTTTTGATCAAGAATCCTCTGCCTTTGTTGACCGGTTGGGCTATTGGCCTGGTGGTGCTCTTGCAACGTTCCTCTTCCAGGTCATGCTTTTTGGCTCTCGGTCTTTTCCCGCTGCTTTATGCCAGTGCAGCGATCTATGAGGGTATAAACGTCGGCTACCGTTATATGCTGCCGATCCATCCTTTCCTGTACCTGACGATAGGGGGTGGGCTGGGGCAATGGGGGTGGGGGGGGCAGGGCCGCTCTTGGAGGCGATGGCTTTTGATGATTCTTGGAGTGTGGTACGTGGCCGCGACTGTGTGCATCTTCCCCTACGAGATTGCCTATTTCAACGAGTTGGTCGGGGGGCCAGAGGGAGGATATCGTTATCTGGCCGACTCCAACGTGGATTGGGGGCAATCTACCGGGGTCCGGGATGCCTATTTGCAGGCGCATCCAGACGTACGAGCCGAGCCTCCCACCTCCAAGTTTCGCCCCTCACCAGGGTCTTATCTCGTCGGGGCCTCTTATCTACAAGGTGTGGGCATTGGCGATCGTTATGCCTACGAGTGGTTTCGGCATTGGGAACCGCAGACCAAACTCAAATATGGTCTGCTGGTATATGACGTGCCCCCTTTTGAGATGGACTGGGCCGCACAGTGTTGGATACCGGCTGTTCCTTTGGATGACGCTTCTATTGCCACGGGGATGGGACGAGATGATTTACGTAATGTAGAGTTCGACTGCACCCGAGCATGGCTTTATCCTGGCGGCGGGTCAGCGCCGGGAATCTATGTCCTACATCACGATCTTGTTGATGGGTCAGGGCTTTGCTTGCCTTCTTTCCTGCCCTGCCCCCCTGTCCCTGATGATCCATTCATAACCCGCCGTCTGACGCAGGCGCGCCTCTCATTTGAGCAGGTACACGGCGGGCAGTTGCCGGCTTTTGTGCTTTATGAGATGACATCGGCCCCTGCAGAACTATCTCTTCCGTCAATGGCCTACGTTGTCCCGGCCGAGGCAGTGCCTGCTATGCTGGGGGCTTACGTGCCGTTGAGCAACCCGGTCGCGTTGGATGGTCCTCTTACCTTCTTGAGTACAAAGACCTATATTGAGGGGGAGGTTCTGGAGGTAGAAACCTGGTGGATGGTAACTGACGACCCGATCTCCCGTCCCTTTTCTATCATGGCGCACCTGGTCTCGTCGGACGGGGAGACTATGGGCGAGGCCGACGGGCTGGGGGTCTCGCCACTGACGCTGGCCGCGGGAGATGTGGTGGTGCAACGGCATCGTTTTTCCAGACCTCCAGAGGGGGCAGCGGTCTGGCTGCTGGCGGGAGCCTATTGGCTGGATACGATGGAGCGCTGGACGGTGGCTGGCGTGCCGGGAGCCGATGCTCTCTTGGTTCGCTTAGAGCCGGTTCCCGCAAGACTCTCATCTACCAGGCCGGGGTATACATCCCACCGCAGGTCAACCAGTATGCGTTGCAGCGATTGGCCAGAGGAGGCTTTTGGCTCTACCAGCGTGTTTTCTACGGCCCGGCCGCTGCCTCACAGGCCAATCTTCGTCGCCGACCATCGGCACACTTGGACGAGAGCGGTAGGCCTGTCGAAGACATGTGCCTGGAACTTCAAATCGCGCTGGCCCGCGCCAAACGTTTCACCGGGTAGGGGAAGCCCGAGGCCTTGCTCACTTGCCCAAAATCCCAATTTGCGCCATACTAGGTGCAATCATAGCCAAAAGGGAACCTGATTGTATGGAGACCATCACCGCCGCACCCGGCTACGAGCGCGTGGCCCGCTATCGCGACTTTGAGCGCACCCCCCACGGCGTGCGCTTCCAGGCCGAGACCGGCGCCGGCACCCCGGTTGAGGTCGCGCTGGATTTTGTGATGCCCGAGGTGGTGCGGCTTCGCATGAGCCCGGGAACCCTCGCCCCGGCCCGCCACCACCTCCTCGCGCGAGAGGAGTGGAACCCTGTCCCGTTTCTCCTGGCGGAGGATCACGGCCGGCTGCACCTGGCGACCCGCTTCCTGCGGGTCAACGTGGCGCGTGACCCATGGCGCATCTGTCTCCTGGACGCCGGTGGAGACCCGGTCTGCCGCGAGGCGAGCGAGCGCACGGACGATGGTTTGACCGAGATCCGCCAGGCTCCCCCCTTGGCCGACCTGGGCTTTCTGCGCGACCCCGCCAGCGGGCGTTTAACGGTGCACCAGACTTTTGAGTTGGCCCCCGACGAGGACCTGTACGGCCTGGGCGAACAGTTCGCCCGCATCAACCGCGTCGGCCAGCGGTTAGAACTCTGGGCCGCTAACGGTTACGGTATCTCCCACCCCGCCACCTACAAGAACATTCCCTTTCTATGGTCCACCCACGGTTATGGCCTGTTCGTGCACACTACCTCCCGTGTCACCTTTGACCTGGCCACCGTCTCCCTGCTGACCCACGGTTTTACCCACGAGGGGCCGGAACTGGATGCCTTCCTCATCTACGGCCCGGAGCCGGCCGCCATCTTGCGCCGTTACTGTGACCTCACCGGCTACGCACCAGCCCCGCCGCGCTGGTCGTTTGGGCTGTGGATGTCCCGCTGCGGTTACCAGAACCGCGCCGAGGTCGAGCAGGTGGCCGATGATCTACGCGGTCACGATGTTCCCTGCGACGTGATCCACATTGACCCCTGGTGGATGGGTGATCCGAACAACTGGTGTGGTCTGCGGTGGGACGAAACCCGCTTCCCCGACCCGACTGGGATGATCGAGTATCTGCGCGAGCGCGGTCTGCGGCTCTGCCTGTGGGAGAACCCCTATGTGACCGAGAGCGCGCCAATCTTTGAGGAGGGACGGGAGCGGGGTTACTTTGTCAAAGATGAGTCGGGCGAACCGTACACTGTCCGCGCCTGGGCCGAGGTCGTCCCGCCGGTAGCGGTGGTGGACTTTACCAACCCGCAGGCGGTTGGTTGGTGGCAGTCGCTCCATCGCCCGTTGCTGGAGCAGGGTGTGGCCATCTTTAAGACCGATTTCGGCGAGGCCGCGCCGCAGGATGGCGTCTACCACAGCGGGATGAACGGGCGGGAGGTGCACAATCTCTACCCGCTCCTGTACAACCGGGCCGTCTTTGAGGTGACCGAGGAGATGGCCGGGCGCGGGCTGGTGTGGGGTCGCTCGGGGTGGGCCGGGTCGCAGCGTTACCCCATCTGCTGGGGCGGCGATCCCATCGCCGATTTTCCCTGTATGGCCAACCAACTCCGCGCGGCGCTCAGCATTGGCCTTTCGGGTATCCCGTTCTACAGCCATGACATCGGCGGCTTTGCCGGTCAGCCCGACCCCGAGTTGTACGTCCGCTGGGCACAATTTGGCCTCTTTAGTTCCCACAGCCGTTGCCACGGCACTACCCCCCGCGAGCCATGGGAGTTTGGCGCGGAGGCCGAAGCCATCTTTCGTCGTTACGCCAAACTGCGCTATCGGTTGTTGCCCTATATCTATTCCACCGCTGTGCAGTCCACGCAGACGGGGCTGCCTGTGGTGCGGGCGCTGGTGCTCAAGTACAGCCACGACCCCAACGTACGCCACCTGGATAGCGAGTATCTCTTTGGTGATAGTTTCCTGGTCGCGCCGGTATTAGAGCGGGGAGCACGGCAGCGTTTGCTCTACCTGCCGGCCGGGGAATGGGTGGATTATTGGAGCCGGGAGGTCCATAAAGGGCCGATGTGGCTCAACTACCCCGCGCCGCTGGAGATCCTGCCTCTCTTTGTCCGGCGCGGCGCGATCATCCCGCTGGGGCCAGAGGTGGATCACACCGCCCAGGCCGTTGGCACAAGTTTGGTCTTTGACATTTACCCTGCTGACGGTGGACGTTTTACCCTCTACGATGAGGGCACACCGCCGGTCGAAATCTCCTATACCGCCGATGAGGCTATGCTGCGGCTGACTATTGGCGCGTTGCCCTTCCCTCCTATGGTGGTTCTCAACGCTCTCCCTTCCGCCTGGTGCGTGAGCGTCAACCACCGCCCGCACGACCGCTGGCGGGCCGAGGGAGGGGGGCTGGTCATTGATCTCGCCGAGCCCGGCCAGGCAGAGATCATCGTGTGGCGCTAGTGGGTCGGTGTTTGGGCTTTGTCATTCGCCTTTGTTTTGTCCCCCTTGCCTCTTTTGCCCATCTGCGGTACAATCCCGCCCAATGAATCAGTGATTCGTAAATCCGTTACTATCCTGTAATCCGTGTTCTGTTAACCCGAGTTCTATGCGCACCGATCTACACATTCACACCATCGCCTCCGACGGCTGCTGGACGGAGGAGCAGGTCATCGCCGAGGTTCAGGCTCGGGGTATCGGCCTCTTTGCCATCGCCGACCACGACTCTGTCGCCAATGTGCTCCCGACCGAATCACTGGCGCGCGGGGTGGGGTTGGCCTTTATGCGTGGCGTTGAGGTCTCTACTCTTTTGGAAGGGTCTCTCTTCCACGTCCTGGCCTATGGCTTTAACCTGGGCGACCTGTCGTTTGCCACGTTGCTGCGGGAGAACAGGGCCAAACTGGACCAGAGCAATGAGGATACCATTCACTATATGATCGCTGCTGGCTATGAGATTGACCTCGACGATTACGCCGCCTATGAGCACGACCGCACCCGGGGGGGCTGGAAGGTGCTCAATTTTCTGATTGACCGGGGCTTTTGCGCCGACGTGGGCGACTATATCCGCAATCTGAGGGCCCATCTGGTCACCGAATGGCCATTGTTTCCTCACCCGGCCGAGGCCGTGGCTGCCATTCGAGAGGCCGGCGGCGTGCCCATCCTGGCCCATCCTGGCGTCAGCCTGCGCGACGAGGGTGTCAGCGAAAAGACGCTGCACCCCTTCCTCGACTTTGGCATCTCCGGGCTGGAATGCTACTCCCACTATCACGACGATGCCACAACCTGCTTCTGCCTGGACTGGTGCAACCGCCACAACCTGCTTATCACCGGTGGCTCCGACTGCCATGGCGGGTTCGTCGGGCGTGAATTGGGTGTCCCGGCTGTGGACACTGCCGACCTGCGGTTGGGCGAACTGGAGCAGCGGATCATACGTTGACGGAGGGTAACTGCCCATCCAGATACAAATGGGACGTGGATCAACACGGATCACACGGATGTACACAGATAAAGAATAAAAAATCCGTGAGAACCCGTTTCATCTGTGTGTATCCGTGTTCTATGTGTGCCTGTTTTGGGAAGAGCCCGAGTAGTTATGACAGAGTTTTGCCCGCTGGTTGCTGACCGACTTTAGGATTAGGAGCAATGGCTGGGCGGTAATAATAGAGTGATTGTTGAGGAGGGGATATGGCCACCGACGAATTGCAGGGATTGAGACTCGCTGTTGTCGGCAGCGGGACGATGGCCGAGGCCATGATCCAGGCGCTCCTGCGCGCTGGTGAGGTGACCCCGGAACAGATTTTCGCCAGCGGCCCGCGGGTTCAACGGGGTGAGGAATTACAAATCCGCTACGGAGTGCGCGTCACCACCGATAACGTCACCGCCGCCAGCGGGGCTGATATCGTGGTTCTAGCGGTCAAGCCCCAGGTGCTGCTCCCGGTGCTGACCGAGTTGCGTGGCCACGTGCAGTCCACCGCGCTGGTATTCTCCATCGTCGCCGGTATGCCCATCGCCACCATCTGTGCCGGGCTTGACCACACGGCCGTCGTGCGTACCATGCCCAATACCCCAGCCCAGATCGGCGAGGGGATGACCGTGTGGACCGCTGCGCCAGTGGTCACTGAACCACAGCGCGCCCAGGCGCAGGCTATCCTACAGACGATGGGCCTGGAGATGTATGTCACCCACGAGGACATGCTGAACATGGCGACCGCCGTCAGCGGCACCGGCCCCACCTACGTCTTCTTGCTGATGGAGGCGCTGGTGGATGCGGCGGTGCACCTGGGTTTCTCCCGCCGCCAGGCGCGCTTGCTCGTCGCCCAGACGGTGCTCGGCTCTGTCAAGTTTGCTCAGGGCTCGGACCTCCATCTGGCCCAACTGCGGAACATGGTCACCTCCCCTGGCGGGACCAGTGCTGAGGCGATTTACCAGTTGGAGAAGGGGGGAATGCGCACGATACTTTCCAAGGCCATCTGGGCAGCCTACAAAAAATCGCGGCTGCTGGGGGAACGTGCCCAGCAGCCGGTGGAAGGCCCACTGAAGGTGGGTAATGAGGAGGATTGACGCCTAGGTGATTTTCGGCCCCGCCGTCCAGTCGTAGCCAATCTCTGGGTCGTCAGGAGGGATGCGTCCCTCGTCGGTGTTGTCGTACTCGTGCGATACGATGTAAAAGACGTGCGCTGGCCCGTTCAGCACCCGGTAGCCGTGGGCCACGCCGGGTGGAATTTTCAGCACTAGCGAGGGCTGGCCCTCTCCCATCAGCAACTCTTGCAGTTCACCGCAGGTGGGTGATTCAGGTCGGGTGTCGTAGAGGGCGGCCTTGATGGTGCCCACCGCCACGTACCACCAGTCCGTCTGCTTCTGGTGCACGTGCCACGCCTTGGCGACGCCCGGGTAGGACATAGTGTGGCTCCACTGGCCAAAGCCCTCCGGGAAGATAGCGTCACTGGCGCGGACAACCTCGCGGAAAAAGCCTCTCTCGTCTGTGCGGGTCACCAGTTCTTTGATTTCGACGCCGTCTATCATTGGATGCTCCTTAATTACAAGCGAATCTCCCGCAATGGCGCGGGCATGAACAGCAGGATAAAGATCACCAACACTGCCAGCCCCAGGGCGACCCGGCGCCCATCAAGCCGGGTGGTATCGTCGAGCGGCGGTGGGTGGCGCGGGTTTATGATCAGGTTCAGAAAGCCCCACATCATCCAGAACCCGCCGGCCTGGTTGCCTTGGATGAACGATAGCCATCCTCCCCAGGCCACCATTGCCCCGATGAGGACATAGCCCAATGTCTTGGCTCGACGGCCCAGCAGCGCGTAACTGACGTGCCCGCCGTCCAGTTGGCCCACCGGGATCAGGTTGATCATTGTGACCAATAGGCCAGCCCAGGCGGCGAAAGCGACCGGATGCAGCCAGACATCCTCCCCGTTGCTGGGCAGAATCCTTCCGAATACCAGATACTTGAGCGCCACGTAGAGCAGCGAATTTCCTTCTTGCAGAGCGGTGTCTATGTGGGGAGGAGGTGGCCCAACGTTAGAGAGCACCAGTCCCAGGACCAGCAGGGGAATGGCGACGATCAGGCCCCCCAGCGGGCCGGCGACGCCGATGTCGAACAATGCCTTGCGGTTACGGATCGGCGCTCGCTGTACGATGACCGCACCCATCGTCCCCAGAATGTTGGGCGGTGGCATGGGGATAAAGTAAGGCAGGCTGACCGGCGAGCCGTACCGCCGGGCGACAAAGTAGTGGCTCAGTTCGTGGGTCAGGAGGATGCCCAGCAGCGTGCCTGCGAAGGGAAGCCCCCAGTGAAGATGAGTCAAAGGCATAAGCAACACATCTGCTGGCAGCGATTCGCCGGTGAGCAGATTGGCGTCTCCCAGCGTGTATCTGGCACCGATGTAGAGCACGCTAAAGAGGGTGGCCAGAAATAACGCAACGTTGATCCACGTCCGGCCTGGCTTGCGTTCAAGCACGCCTTTGACGGCGACGGCCTCGTGGCCGCCACCCGGTTGATCACGGAGCGAGGCGGTGTAACCGTGCTCGGCAAACCGCTGTGCCATATGCTCGAAGGCGGTCTCTGTGTCGCCGTACACCTGGCCTCGGAAACTGATCACCGTGTCGGGTGGCTGTATCACCGTGTATTCCTCGATGCGCATCAGATCCGCGAGTTGTCGCCGTAACTGCTCAATCGGCGTCGGCTCAGCAATAACTGCAGACTCCATATTTGTTGTCTCCTTGTTCCATCGTTGGCTTGGCACTGATTATACCCGATAAGGGTAAAACGTAAAGCGCGAGGTGGGCCCCGTGTCCCGTCTCTGGCGTGCGGCTGTTTTACGCGTTACTCTTTGCGCTTTATGTTTTGAACCTTTCTATCTGGCCACGCATCGCTCGCAGATGGCTGCCTGGCCAGTAGATCCGCCCGCAACCGGGGCAGCGGTGGAATTCGGTCTGGGTCTTTAACACGTAGGGCGGTACGCATTTGGCTATTTCGGCGGGAGAGACGGATGCCAGCACCGCGTTGCACACACAGCAGCGAGATAGAGCCGGGTAGGGTGGCCCGCCGAGTCTGTCCTGTACTTCTCGCACTTGTTCCTCCAGCACCTCTGACTGGATCAGCAGCGTGCGCAGGCCACGGCGGGCCGCCAGTTCACGGTCGCGGGTGAGCATCACGCGACCTTCAGCACGGGCGCGGTGGGCCAGTTCATGGTCGCTGGCGGTATTGTCGTAGGCGGTGTCATAGCCCAGCAGACGCAGCCATTTTGCTAGTCGCCCCAGCATGCCATCAGCCAGGAGGCGCAGTGGTTCGTCATTCATCATACTTGGCGAAAACGATAGAGTCTGGTAAGATTGGAAAACTGGAACTTGGCAGTCGGTGACTAATCTATCTGTGTACCATTCTACTTGAAAGGGACAATTATGACAATTGAGACCTGGCTTCCCGCATTGCTGGGCTACCTGATCCCGGCGGGGCTGTTCCTGTTGGCGTGGGGCGGGATGGAACCGCAACGCGCGCGCCGGTCGGCGACGGTGGGTGCGCTGGCGCTGGCATTGGCAACGCTGGGGTACTTTACAGTGGGTTTTGCCTTCCACCTGGGCGGCGCAGGCCTGATGAGCGACCAGCCGGGCCTGGAGGGACTGGTGCGCCTTTTTGCTGGCGAGGGGGAATTGGAGTGGGGGTTGATTGGCCTGGCGGGCTTTTTCTTGACCAGCGAAGCCGTCACGCCCGAATCGTTGGCCTTGTTCGTGACTTATTTGCCCCTGGTGGCAACCGCGGTGCTGCTGTTGGTGCTGAGCCTGAGCGGGCGAGCGCGCATCTGGCAGGTCGCTGTCGGTGGACTGGTGGTGGCAGCGGTGCTTTTTCCTGTGGTGGCTTGTTGGGTTTGGGGCGGTGGCTGGCTTTCTAACCTGGGTGTCACGCTTGAGCGCGGGCACGGATTCGTGGACCACGCCGGCTCCGGGGTGGTCTACCTGCTGGGTGGGATGGCTGCGTTGGGGGCACTGGTGGGGTTGGGGCAGCGATTGCCTCGCGGCGAGCCGGGCGAGCCGGCGGAGATGCCGCCGGCCCATTTCCCGCTGCTGGCGAACCTGGGCGTGTTGCTATTTGGTCTGGGATGGCTGGGCTGGTCGCTGAGTCTTCCCTTCCACGTGGCGGGGGCGGAATTGAGCCTGCCGTACATCGCTACCAATGGGCTGTTGGCCTGGGCGGGGGGGAGTCTCGTCTCCCAAGCCTATTGCTGGATCACGGTGGGACACGCCGACGCGCTGATGGCGGCACGGGGGGCGGCAGCTGGGCTCATCGCCATCTCGGCCGGCGGGCCGTTCGTGCCCCCGTGGGCAGCGCTGATCATTGGTGCGCTGGCTGGCTTGCTGTTGCCACTGGGGGTCTACCTGGTGGAGCGAGTGCTGCGCCTCCCGGATGGGACGGCGGCGGTGCCGCTGGGTATCATGGGCGGGCTGTGGGGATCGCTGGCGGTACCGCTCTTTGCCGATGGGCGCTGGGGGCAGGGTTGGAACGGTGTGGGGGTGGAGGAATACCACATCGTGGCCGGACAGGGCGTGACAGGCTATTTCCCGGCGGCAGGTTTCATCGGTGATGGGCCGGGTCAATTGATCGCTCAACTGGCTGGGATCGGGGCGATTGGGCTTTTGGCCTTTCTGGTCGGCTGGCTGGTGTTCCTGGGGCTGAACCTGCCGTATCGCCCGCGCAAGGAGCGTAAAGCAAAAGTGGAGGGAGCAGAAGAAGCGGAAGAAGCAGAGGATGCGGAGGAGGCAGAAGATGTGGGAGCAGAGGGGGCAAACCATTAAGATGGCGTGCTGAGCCACAGGGAGGTGATGTCATTGGAGTGAGAATGCCAACTAGAACCATCTCTTCTCTCAATCTGAAACGGTACTGTAACGTGAATGAAACTAAAAGATACCGGCTTTGGGTTATACTATCTATGCTAACCCCGCGAGCCAGGTAGTATCCCAACAGAGTGTTGGTAGATGTGAGTGGCAGACAATTTGTTACATTTTGTGATGGCACCAACACGTGCAGGGGACAGGACCAACTCGCCAAAACAGGAGGAAAAAATGAAAAAGCAAAAAGCAATTGGAATGGCAATGGGTGTGCTGCTGCTAGTGACTCTGGCATGTGGCGGTTCTGCATCTACACCCCCACCCCCGACGTCTACACAGCCGCCGGAGCCCACTGAACTACCACCTACGCAACCACCTCCCACACAACCCCCCACTGCTACGCCAGAGGTAGGAGGCGGCAAGTCCGGTGCCGTGCCTACCGCAGTGCCAGTCGGCGGTGGTGAACCCGGCGGCCGTAAGGGAGGTGGTGGCGTAACTGGTCGCTCGGCTACCTTGACGCTGGCCAACTATTCGAGCCAGGAAGTCTGCTACGTCTACATCTCGCCAGTCACCGAAGATGAGTGGGGTGACGACTGGCTGGGGGCGCAGGAGACGGTGCCCCCGAATTCTGATCGTCAATTTGATGTGCCTGCCGGTTCTTATGACCTGCTGGCTGCGGACTGCGACGGCAACGATTTAGATGAGCAGTATGACATCTCTATTGCCGGGGCGTTGGAATGGACGCTTAGTGACGTAGAGGACGTTGACGATACGGTTGCTCTGACGTTGTTCAACGATTCGGGTTGGGATGTGTGTTACGTCTACATCTCTCCGGCCACCAGTGATACCTGGGGATCTGACTGGCTGGGTGCTGACATCGTGCCGGACGGCACGTCCTATACCTTCGAGGTACCCGTCGGCTCGTACGACTTGTTGGCTGAGGGCTGCGACGAAGACGCGCTGGCTGAGGAATATGGGGTTTCAATCTCCGAAGATATTGATTGGCTTATCAACCCCACCGGAGGCGAGGCCGCGACACTGACGGTGTACAACTATACAGATACGTCAATCTGGTACATCTATATCTCGCCAAGTACCAGTGATACCTGGGGGGATGATTGGCTGGGCAGTGATGTGATACCGGCGGACGAGTCCTATACTTTTGAGTTGACTGCAGGAACTTTTGACGTCAAGGCAGAGGACGAGAATCATAACGTGATGGCCACCAGGTTCGACGAATACATCTCGGATGATGTAGAGTGGACGTTATACCTGGAGGACTATGCGACGTTGACCCTGTCCAACAATTCAGGTGTGGGTGTGTGTTACGTCTACATTTCTCCGTCTGACAGCACCTCCTGGGGTGATGACTGGTTAGGTGCTGAGGAGGTAATCGCTTCCGGTGATAGCCGCACCTTCCAGGTCCCAATGGGCACTTATGACCTGCTGGCGGAGGATTGTGATCGCAATGCCCTGGCCGAGGAATACGAGGTGGACCTTTCTGTGGCGTTGGAGTGGACGCTCACGCCGTAGGTTTTGTCAGAAGACAGATGCGGACCTGCAGAGTGTAATAGGGAAAAAGGAGCCTGGTACATTGCCAGGCTCCTTTATTATTTCTTCTGGCGTGTCAGCGCCAGTGCGTGAGCGGCTGCCTCCTCCGGTGTGGCAGCGCGGATGATGGGCACAGGCGGGTGTCCCTCGCGCCTCGGTTCCCACGTCCCCAGCCCCACCACCGGCACGCCGAACGACAACGCGAATCCGATCTCACTCAGCGTGCCGTAACTCCCCCCTACGGCGACCACCGCCTGGGCGGTGCGGGTGATGATCACGTTGCGCGCACAGCGGATGCCGGTAACAATGGGAATGTCCACGTAGGGGTTGGCCTCGCTCCGGTCGGTACCAGGTAGGACGCCGATGGTGAGACCCCCGGCAGACTTGGCTCCCCGACAAGCGGCCTCCATCACCCCGCCGCGCCCTCCGCAGATCAGAACCGCGCCCCTCTCGGCCAGCGCACGGCCCAGGGCCTCCGCTGCCGCAGTCTCCTCGGCCGTCGGCGCTGAGCCGCCGATGACGGCGACGATGGGTCCCATTAGATGTTTCCTCTGTGCAACAGAAACTCCTCCAGCACGGTGTACTCTGCTCCCGTAGGCTTGAGCACACTGCGGATGAGGGCGAAATGGTCGGCGGGAACCTCGGCCAGCAGGCCCACCGTGATGCTGGTGACGACTTTGCCCACCTGGGCCGCGTCGCTGCGGGAGGCGCGGCGGTGCACCCGGCCCAGTGTCAGGTGGGGGGTGAAGCCGCGTCCTTCCGGCGTGTAGCCAAAGGGGGCCAGCGCCTCCTCGATGGCGTCCTGCAGCGCGGCCAGCCGCCCTGTCGGTTCCCGCACCCCGACCCAGACGACGCGGGGGCGGCGCGGATTTGGAAAGCAGCCCAATTCCTCGACGGCGAAGGTGCATGCGGGGGCGTGTCGAGCCACGGCTGCCAGTGCCCGCTCGATCTCAGGCAGTTTCTCCGTGAGGGTATCGCCCAGGAACTTGAGCGTGAGGTGAATCCCCTCTGCCCGCACCCAGCGCACGCTGCGGGATGGGACCTGCTTCTCCAGTTTCTGCTGGAGGGCGGTCAGTTTCTCCAACAGCGAGTGGGGGAGGGGGATGGCGATGAAAGCGCGAACAGTCTCCATTTTGGTTGCCTTTGCTTGTTGTTCGTTGCTCATTTCGGCAGCACCAGGTTGCCAGATCAGGTCGTCAAGGCCCAATGCAATTGATGTTATCCGGCTGGGTAGAGGTTCAGCCGTTACGATAACGTTGTGGGAAGCATTCAAGTCTGATGCGTACCAAGGTCATGCCAGGACTCTGCGGATACGGTCACCCAAGTCTAGGACCAGATCGCCGCACTCTATTTCTTGGGGCCATGATTCGAACCTGGTCTGCTCGTCAGCATCTACGCAGTCAAGGGCTTCGTTAAGAAGGCCATAGAGTTCCTCAATGCACTGAGCCGCGTGCGGGCCAACTGGATGTGCATTTTGCCGTAGGATGTTGATGATTTCACTCACTTTAGGATACGTTGTCATAGTCACAAGTTCCTCCGGCAAAGGGATGGGGCTCACAGTTGTTGGTCTGCGTTCGACAGTTGGATTTCGTTATACTTCTAGTCCTTGCGTCGAGGCTCGGTGTAACAGATCGTTGGATAGTTGGCAGTTCAAGTTGTTGTGCAGACATCCAATCCCTTCCGTTTGGTTGCAGGCTCAACCCCGATTATAGCCGAGCGTCCCCACTTGCGCAAATGCACAACGGAGCCATTTGCCATTTTCTTGCTTTTGTGCTAACGTAAAGCGTAATGATGCACGACGGTTGCGCAATACCCAATACCTGATAACCAATATCCAATACCCAATACCCAATACCCAAGGAGGTCACCTATGCCGATTAAACTTCCGTGGCTCAAGGGGGTTTTCCCCGCCCTCGTCACCCCCTTTGTCAGGAAGACAGAGGAGGTGGACGAGCAAGCCTACCGCCGTCTCATCCGCTCTTGCCTGCCCAACGTGGATGGGCTGGTCACCAGCGGCACGACGGGCGAGTTTCCTTACCTCACCCGCGATGAGCAGCGGCGGCTCGTCACCATCGGCGTGGAGGAGGCGGGCGGCAAGCCGGTCATCGCCGGTTGTGGTGCTTCGTCCACCCGGGAAGCGCTCACCCTCGCCCGCGACGCCAGAGAGGCCGGCGCTTCGGCGGCGCTGATTGTCACTCCCTACTTTCTCCACCCCTCTGACAAGGGAGTCTACCAACACTTTTACGACATCGCCACCACCGTGGATCTGCCCATCATCCTCTACAACATCCCTCAGGTGATGGACCGCTATCTGCCGCGTACCGTCGTCGAGGACCTGGCCGACCTGCCAAGCGTCGTTGGCCTCAAGGACTCCTCCGGCAACCTGACCTATACGATGGAGTTGCTAGAGTACGCCGGTGACCGCATCGTCATATTCGTCGGCCACGACGAAGTTGTGCTGCCCGCACTGGCCGGCGGTGTGAGTGGGATGATTCTGGCCAGTGCTCAGGTTTACCCGGAAGTGTGGCAGGAGGTTTTCCGGTTGGCCGGTGAGGGGAAACTGGCAGAGGCCCGCGCTCTCCAGCGCAGCGTGCAGAAACTCTCGCGCATCTTTTGCCGGTATGGCGGTGGCGTGGCGGTGAAGGCAGCGCTCAAGATGATGGGTCTCGATATGGGGCCGCCGCGCAAGCCGCTCAAGAGTGTCGGCGGAGCGCTCATCCACGAGACCCGCGCCGAAATCCGCCTCGAACTGGAAAAACTGGGCAAGATACCGGTCGCGGAGACACCGTTCGAGTACCCCGACGGCCCGCTCGTAGAACGTTTCGGCGATCTGGAGATCACGCCGGAGATTATCACCTCGTATGCCATGCATATCGGTAGCGGAACGGCTGGCGAGGGGCTGAACAAGGTCCAGATTGATCTCGTCGCCGGGGGCAAGGAGACGCCACTGGGCGACGCCTACGCGCTGCAACTGACCTATCCGCTGCACGGGCGCGAGGCGCTGACGACCATCCTGGAACCAGCGCTCACGGTGCGCCCTGCCACGCTGCTCCTGCCAACGCTGCCACAGAAGAACCTGCGTCAGGCCAACATGATCTACGGCCCCACACAGTCGGCACTGGCGCGAGCCATCGTGGACGCGCTGGAAGTGGGACGCATTCCCCCCCGGGCTGTTGACGGGGAGGTAATGATCGCCCTGGCGACGGTGCATCCCCGCGCATTGGATCGTCACGCGCTTTATCTGAGCGTCCACGCCGCCGCCACCCAGGCGTTGGCCCAGGCGTTTTCGTAACAAACCCCAAGGGTTTCAGAAAACCCTTGGGGTTTTGAAGGGAGAGATATCATGGGCTACAAAACTGATTGGTTCAAAGGGATTTTCCCCGCGCTGGTGACACCGTTCACCGCGGATGACAGACTGGACGAGGCAGCCTACCGCGAGTTGATCCGTTTCGTGTTGCCCCACGTGAACGGCCTGGTGCCCTGCGGCACGACTGGCGAATTTTCATACATGACGATGGAGGAGCGCAAACGGGCCACCGAGGTCTGCCTGGACGAGGTGAACGGCCGTGTGCCGGTGCTGGCTGGCACTGGCTGTCAATCTACCCGCGAGACGTTGGCGCTGACAGAGTGGGCCAGGGATGCAGGCGTGTCCGGCGCGTTGGTCGTTGCTCCCTACTTTCTCAAGCCCACCTTCAATGAGGTCTACGATCACTTCCAAGCAGTGGACAAAGTGGGCCTGCCGTTGGTGCTCTACAACATCCCCCAGTGCGCCGGCACCCACCTCAAGTGGTGGACCGCTGAAGGCGGCCTGCTCGACTTTGACAATACTATCGGCATTAAGGATTCTTCCGGCGATCTGCCCTTTATGGATGCCATGTTCGAGAAGGTAAAGGGTAAGGTGTCCATCTTTGTCGGCCACGACGAGGTGGTACAGCCCGCGCTGGCGGCTGGCGCCGACGGAGCCATCCTGGCCAGCGCCAATCTCATCCCCGACGTCTGGCAGCGGGTCTACCGCGCTACGTTGGATGGCGATTTGGCGACAGCGCAGGAGTGGCAGCAGAAGGTACAGAAGTTGGTGCGAATCGTCGTGCGTTGCAGTTCGACCCAGGCGGTCAAAGAAGGGCTGCGTATGATGGGGCTGCCCATCGGCGATTCGCGCCACCCGATCATGCCTGGTGGTGGCTTCAAGCGGGAGGATTACGGGGAGTTGCGCCTGCAACTTGAGGCGTTGGGCAAGCTCGCCCCAGCCAGTGTAGTCTACGACCTGGGCGACAAGCGGGTGGAGACCCAGATCGCGGCCACGCCGCAGACGGGGCGCACGATCTCTGGCTTTAGGCTAAAGGTGGGCGAGGGGTTCGCTGGCCCGCCGTTCCAGGAACTGGCTCACGTGGACTTGTTGCTGGGTCTGAAGGACGGTCCGGTGGGGCGAGCCATTGAGCGCTCAATGGAGGGCTGGGGGGAGGAGCGGGGCCTGCGGATCGTCAACGAGCGACCGCGCACGTTGCTGGTGCCCACCGTGACCATCCGCACAGCCAAGCGGCGCCGTCTCTTCTACGAACACGCTGCCGAGGGGGTCAACCTGGCCATCCGGCTGAGCATCAAGGACGGTTTTTTGCCTGAGGCAATCCTGGATGACGTGGTGCTGATTGCCAACGTCTTTGTGCACCCAGCCGCCTCCATCGCCAGGCGGGTGGAATTCAACAATTACAAGGCCATGCGCCACGCTATTCGCAAGGCATTTGAGGGCCGCCCCACGGTGGAGGAACTGATCAACGAGAAAGCGGCAGCGCGCCATCCATTCCGTTATGCACCGTGAGTTTAGCCAGTAGCGAGGTTAGGTGTGACGCACTCTGAACCGGTGCGTCGCACTTTTCCTAGCCGGAGTACAGAGTATCGTAGAACGCAGAGTAACTCTTGATGTCGAGCACCGGCGAGCCGTCCAGCGCGTCCAGCCCAACGACCTCTAACACGTTACCCTCGACGCGCCGGACGCGGGCGGTGGTCACACCGATGGGATTGGGACGGCGGGGGCTGCGGACGGCGAATACCCCTCGCAACGGCCTGGTGAGATCGCCCCGGGGGTGTACCTGCAGGTCGTAGCCGGTGGAGCGGTGAAAGTAAAAGAGCACGACGACATCGCTGCCAGGCTCTAGCCCCAGCAATCCATCAGTCAATGCCGGATCAAGCACGATGCTGGCTGGGCGCGTGCGTATTTGGTCGCTTGAGAGGCTCTCATCTCCATCGTCCCGTTCCACGTGGCCGATAGGTTGTAGGATGATGGCCGTGGTGTGATTTGATTCAGCGTTTCTCTCCATAGCGAGATGTTACTATATGTGGTCATTTTGTCAACTTTCGCTTTGACGATTTGACAATGAGACGATGATTTTGTATACTCTCCAAATGTATGCTCAGCGGATTCTCTAGTAGTTTAAGGAGGGACTATGTCTACTTCAAAGGTTACGTATGTTACACGCAGATCAACAGGAAACCGCTCTCTCCGTGCCGTCCAGCGGGTACTGCGCACCATGCTCTGGTTCGGTTTGTTAATCTTGCTGGCCGTCCTTACAGGCATCCTGGCGTTTTTCTTGAGCATGGTGTTGGAGCCCCTGGGTTACGTGGCGCTTGTCGTGGGTGGCCTGGTAACCCTCGTCGTCCCAGGTATGGTCAGCCGATGCCTCTATGTCATCCCCGAGTTTGAGCGTGCTGTTGTGCTCAAGATGGGTAAATTCATCGGCGTGAAGGGGCCAGGGAATTTTTGGGTCATCCCCTACCCTCCTTTCTACCAATCAGTGGCGGCTATGTTAGACATGCGCGTGCAGACCCGCGTCATCACCGCTGCAGAGACCCTCACCGCCGACAATGTCCCCGTGGGGTGCGAGGCGGTTATCTTCTGGCGCGTGGAGGACCCACAACGCGCGGCGTTAGAAGTAGCCAACTACACCGAGGCTGTCTTCCAGGCTGCAAACAGTGCCCTGAAGGACACCGTCGGCACGCTGGAATTAACCGATCTACTGGGTGAGCGCGACAAGGTCTCTCAGAGACTCAAGCAGATCATTGACCAGGCTGCCGCGTCTTTTGGGGTTGACGTCTCTTCGGTCGAGATCACCGACATCCACGTGCCTGCGGATTTGATCCAGGAGTTGAGTGTGCTGGCCCAATCGCGCCGGGCGGCGCAGGCCAAGATCGCCGAGGCCGAAGCGGAAAAGGCCATCGCGCAAAAGCTGCAAGAGGCCGCCTCTATGCTGGGATCCAGGGCGATGGAGATGTATCGGCTCAACGTCTTGGAGCGTATCGGGCGCGAGGAGGGCAGCCAGATTGTGATCTATGGGCTGAGTGGCCAGGATACTCTGATGGAGACCACCCTCGCCGCCACTGCTGCCAGTTCGCAGTCGCGCCTGCAGGTTCCCGAGACGAAGACCAAGCCTGCTTCCAAACAAAGATTTGGCGGGTGATTTCCCTGTGATTGGGGTTTCAGGTTCCGGGTTTGGGGCTTTGCGTTTGTCCGGCCTGGAACCTGAAACGTGGTAACCTGAGGCTCTCTTCTGGGATCTCCCTACGTGCCTTCCTCCCACGACGCCAGATACTTTTCCTGTTCCGGCGTCAGCACGTCAATCTCAACTCCCATTGCATGCAACTTGAGTCGTGCAATCTCCCGGTCAATCTCCTCTGGCACTGTGTAGACGGCATGCTCCAGTTCGTCGGCATGGTTGAGTATGTACTCGGCGCAGAGCGCCTGGTTAGCGAAGGACATATCCATCACCGCACTGGGGTGGCCTTCAGCGGCGGCCAGGTTGACTAGGCGGCCCTCCGCCAGGATGTGGATGCGCCGCCCGTCGGGCAGGGTGTACTCATCCACGGAGGGGCGGACGCGGCGCGGTGGCCTGCCCGCCATCTCTGCAAGCGCCGGGGTGTTGATCTCCACGTTAAAGTGACCCGAGTTGGCGATGATGGCCCCATCCTTCATCACCTCAAAATGATGTTGGTCAACCACGTTGACGTCGCCAGTGGAGGTGATGAAGACATCCCCCTGCGGTGCAGCCTCCGACATCGGCATCACGCGGTAGCCGTCCATCACTGCCTCCAGCGCCCGCAGCGGGTTCACCTCGGTGACGATGACGTTAGCGCCCAGCCCTTTGGCGCGAAGCGCGATGCCCCGGCTGCACCAGCCGTACCCGGCCACGACGACAGTCTTGCCGGCGATGAGGACGTTGGTGGCGCGGATGACCCCGTCTATGGTGGATTGCCCCGTGCCGTATCTGTTGTCGAAGAAATGCTTGGTCATCGCGTCGTTGACGGCGACGATAGGGTAGCGCAGCACCCCCTCCTTTGCCATGGCCCGCAGTCGGATGACGCCGGTGGTCGTCTCCTCGGTGCCGCCGATGACGTCGCCGATGAGGTTGGTGCGCTCCTTGTGGAGCGTGCTCACCAGGTCGGCCCCATCGTCCATCGTGATCTGCGGGTGATGGTCGAGGGCGGCGTGGATGTGCTTGTAGTAGGTCTCGTTGTCCTCTCCCTTGATGGCAAAGACGGGGATTTCGTGGTAGGAGACCAGCGCCGCCGCCACATCGTCCTGTGTGCTGAGGGGGTTTGAGGCGGTCAGCACCACCTCCGCCCCACCGACCTGGAGCGTGCGGGCCAGGTTGGCCGTCTCAGTGGTGACGTGGAGGCAGGCGGAGAGTCGCACACCATCCAAAGGCTTTTCTTTGGCAAAACGCTCCCGGATGAGGCGCAGTACCGGCATCTCCCGCTCCGCCCATTCGATGCGCAGGCGACCGGCGGGGGCCAGGTCGAGGTCTTTGATATCATAGTCAGTGGTCATGGTTTCCTCCTGAGTTGTTGATTGGCTGGTTTGTTGGTGAGCGGGTCAAAAGCATTCTGTGCGTCTCGTTCTGCTCCAGCTCACTTGCTCTCCTCACCCACTCCCTGCCCCCAGTAGCATATCCAACATCCCCTTGTCGTCAAAGTGCTCCCGATAGCGAGCGACGAACTCAGCCAGGGTATAGTGGTGGCTCTGCGGGCCGGGCTGTTCGATGACGTAGGTCGCGGCCAAAGACCCCATCCGCCCGGTGATCTCCCACGGCAGGTTGGCGCTCAGCCCCTTGATGAATCCGGCCCGGAAGGCATCCCCCACGCCGGTGGGGTCATCGGTATGCTCGGGGGGCACCGCTGGGATGTTATATACGGCTCTTTCTGCCCAAATGCGAGACCCTTCCGCCCCCAGCGTGATGACGCAGGCGCGAGCGGGCACGGCATGGATCTCCTCCGGCGCGAGGCCTGTCTTTTCCTGCAGCATCTCAAACTCGTACTTGTTGACGACCAGGACGTTACACCCGGTCAGCCCGGCCCGCAATTCGTCGCCGCTCAGGCGGATGATCTGCTGGCTGGGATCGTAGAGGTATGGAATGTTCAATGCCTGACATTCGGCGGCGTACTTTACCATCGCCTGCGGGTCGTTGGGGGAGATGATGACCAGATCCACCTGTCCAGCGTCCAGGTCGTGAAAAGAGAGATTTCGGGCGCGGGCCATCGCGCCGGTGTAAAAACTGGCGATTTGGTTGCCATCCTGATCTGTGCTGACAAAGAAGGAAGCGGTGAACAGGTCAGATTCGTCGCAGATGAGCGAGGTATCTACCACGTGCTGCTCCAGCCATGCGCGGTACTCGCCAAAGTCCTGCCCCACGGTGCCCATCACGCGCGGGTGCTCGCCCAGGAGCGCTAGATTGTAGGCGATGTTGGCTGCACAGCCCCCGCGTTGCCGTCGCATCTCGTCCACCAGGAAACTGACGGAGAGGTGCTCAATCTGATCGGGCAGGATGTGCTCGGCGAAGCGGCCCGGAAAGGACATCAGATAATCATAGGCGATAGAGCCAGTGATGATGACGTTCATTTTTCCTCCTGAATGACCTGACTCATTGGGGTCAGCCTGTCGCGAACGATGACTTTTAGCGCCCCCAGCCCGTCCCAGAGACGAATCTTTTTCCCCTCGGCGATGGTGCGGGGGCGATAGGTGATGGGTACCTCGATGATCTTGTGACCAGCACGCAGGATTTTGTCGGTCAGTTCAAAGTCCAGCTCAAAGCCTGAGCCGGTGAGGCGGAGCGACTTGAGCACGTTCACCCGTACCATCTTGGCGCCGGTTGCCACGTCTGTCAATCGTGTGCCGTAGAGGAGATTGGTCAGCCAGGTGAGGAGGCGTACCCCCAGGTAGTTGGTCGCGTACTTGTAGACCGCTCTCCTGCCGAGGGTGCGGGAGCCGTAGATGGCGGGTGGGTGCTCATTGGTGACCTGTTCCAATAAGATGGGGTACTCGGTTGGACTGTACTCCAGGTCAGCGTCCTGGATAACTGCATAGTCACCGGTGCAGTGGGCGATGCCGGTACGCACCGAAGTGCCCTTGCCCAGGTTGCGGGGGTGGAAGATAACCTTCACGTCTGGCATACCTAGCCTTTGCAACAGTTCCCGGGTTCCATCGGTAGAGAAATTGTCCACGATGATGATCTCTTTCTCCCACCCCGGCCCCAGGTCCACCGACCGCACCTGTTCCAGGATGGTCAAAACGGTGTCCCGTTCATTATAGACGCAGATAATAGTGGATAGTTTCATAGTGGTTTCACATCTCACGTTTCGTATTTCTTTTGTTGGGCGGCAGTTACTGATGGAAGCGTGTCTTTAGGATGACCCACAGTGCGCGCAGACCAGTGCGAAATGGTGTGTTTAGTTTTTTCCCTTCTGCGATGGTGCGTGGGTGGTAGGCGATAGCCACTTCAGAGATGTCATAGCCATGCTTGAGCAGTTTGCAGGGTAATTCAAAGTCCAGGTCAAAGCCGGAACTATGTAGATTCAGCGAGCGTGTTACGTCCAGCCGGGCCAGTTTGGTGCCGACGGCGATGTCGGTCAGCCGCCCACCGTAGAGCAGGTTGGCAACCATAGTGAGAAAGCGCACTCCCCAGTAGTTTTTGGCGTACTCGTAGACCCTTTGCCCGCCCAGGGTGCGCGAACCCAAAACGGCGACGGTGTCTCCGGGGACGACTTTGGCGACCATTCGCGGCAGGTCGTTCGCTTCGTATTCCAGGTCGGCGTCAAAGATGACGAAATAGTCGCCGCTGGCCTCGGCGATGCCAGTGAGTATTGAGGCGCTCTTTCCCAAATTGCGCGGATGAAAGATGGCGCGTACGCCTGGCAGGTCCACAGATTTGAGCAGTTTGCGCGTGCCATCGGTGGAAAAGTTATCCACGATGACAATCTCTTTTTCCCATCCGAGGCCAAGATCAACAGCGTGTGCCTGATGGATGGCATCGAGAACCGTTTGACGCTCGTTGTAGCAGCAGATGATGATAGATAGTTTCATACCGAATCTGCGAATGACTGAAAGTCGGCAAAGGTCTCCAGTATGTAAGCGATACGGGCGTCGTCCAGGCCAGGATAGACCCCGACGAAGAAGGTGGAGCGCAGGACAATATCAGAATTCGGCAGGTCTCCCACGGTGCGGTGTGCGACGTGCCGGTAGCCGGGCTGTTGGGTGATGTTGCCAGCGAACAGGAGCCGCGTCTCAATGTTGCGTTCCTCCAGCCAGGTGAGCAGGTCGCGGCGGGTGAATGGCGCGCCGGGGCGTACGGTGATGGGGAAAGCGAACCACGATGGGTCGGCCTGCTCGCTCCATGTCGGCAGGATCAGGAACTCTTCGTAGGGCTTTAGCCCCTCGTAGAGGCGGGCAAAGTTGTTTTTGCGAGCCGCGACAAAGTCTGGCAGTTTGTCCAACTGAGCCAGCCCGATGGCGGCTTGCACGTCGGTCATCTTGAGGTTGTAGCCGACTTCCACGAAGAGGTAGCGGTGATCGTAGGGTTCCTCCAGGCCGGGAATCTGCCACTTGAAGCGGCGGCCGCAGGCTCCCTCTGGGGGGCTGTTGTGATTGCACCAGCAGTCACGGCCCCAGTCACGCACGCTCTGGGCGAGACGGGCCAGATGTGGGTCGTTGGTGAGCACCGCGCCTCCCTCGCCGGTGGTCATGTGGTGGGCAGGATAGAAACTGAGAGTCGCCATGTCGCCGAATGTGCCCACCATATGTCCACCGTAGGTGGTTCCTAGCGCGTCGCAGACATCCTCAATGACATAGAGGCTATGGGCGCGGGCAAAGTCCATCACCGGCTCCAGCTCGACTGGATTGCCCAGCGTGTGGGCAAAGAATAGGGCACGAGTGCGGTCGGATAGTGCAGGCTCCAGTTGCGCCGGATCCAGGTTATATGTGCCCAACTGGCAATCCACGAACACCGGTATCAGGCCATTCTGCACGATGGGGGCGACAGTAGTGGGAAAGCCCATCGCCGGGGTGATGACCTCGTCGCCTGGTTCCAGCGGGTGCTCCATGCGGTGGGAGCAAAGGGTGGTCATAGCGACCAAGTTGGCCGAGGAACCGGAATTGACCGCCAGGGCCCGGCGCACACCGGTATATTCCGCCAGCCGCTGCTCAAACGATGCGGCGCGTGGCCCTGCGGTTAGCCAAAAGTCGAGGCAGGCCTCCACGGCTCCGATTAGTTCCTGCTCGTCATAGACCCGGCTGGCGTAATTGACCCGTGTCTTGCCGGGGACAAAAGAGCGGTCGGCGTGGACTTGGCGGTAGTATTCGGCCACCAAATTTACAATCTGTTGATGGATAGCATTGGCACCAGAATCACTCATAGGAAACAGCGATTGTTATCGGGAATCATCCTGTATTTTGATTATTGTGTGCTTCAATCCTTTTTCCAACCCTACCTGTGCCTGCCAGTCGATCAATTGGGCAGTGCGGTCGGCATCGGCGACCAGGTGCATCACCTCACCGGAGCGATAGGGCAAAGCGCCTGCCAGAATGTGCCCCCGAGCCTCCGTGATCGTCCAGATGTGCTCTACTGCATGGCGTACTGTGTGGGTCTGCCCTGTCCCCAGATCGAGGCTTTGCCCCTCGATCCCCGGTGCCTGGGCAGCGGTCATCATGCCCTCCACCACGTCTTCCACGTAGATGAAATCTCGCTTCTGCTCCCCAGGTGTCATTGGAAAGTTCTCTCCGGCCAGTGCCGCGCGGATCGCGGCGGGGATCAGGGTGTGGCTCGGTTGCCCCGGTCCATAGACCTGGAAGGGTCGCACGGTGACGACGGGCAGGCCGTGTGCCCGCCAGTACATCCGCCCAAAGGCCCAGGCGGCCACCTTTGAGGCGGCGTAGGCATTAAAGGGGTCCAATCCCTCAATTGCTACTTGCCGACCGCCGACTGCTGGTTGCTGACTTGCCCCGTACTCGTGGCATGTGCCGACGAGCACCACTCGCCGGACGGCCCGCTTCCGCAGCGCCTCCAGCAGATGTACTGTGCCGCCAGCGTTCACCACCAGTGCCAATGCTGGGTTCACGCCAGGTTCGGTGACGCCGACGGCGACCAGGTGGAACACCAGGTCGGGGGCAGCAATTTCCACTGCTCGCCGGACGCTCTGGGCGTCCTGCACATCCAGGGGAACATGCTCGACCTGGGGGGGCAGGCTGGCGGCTCGCTCCGGCAGTTCTCCGGGATAGACCCCAGCCCAAACCTCTGCACTATCCTCGGCCAGCCGCCGGGTCAGGTGGCGTCCGATGAAACCTGTAGCTCCGGTGATGAGGACGCGCTCTCCTGCCCAATCTACCAATTTACCAACCTACCGGTTCAGAAACTCTCGATACCAATTCAGCGTTTCCCGCAGCCCCTCCTCAAGAGAGTAGCGGGGCGACCAGCCTAATACGCGGTGGGCCTTGCTGCTATCCAGGTGTTGGGCCTGAATCTCGTGAGGTGCGTTGGCCAGCACCACCGGCTCCAATTCCAGGTGGTCGGAGACCGCGACGATGGACTGCACCATCTCCAGGACGGATTTGGGGTTGTCCATACTAAAGTTAAACGCTTCGCCCTTCATCCCAGGATCATCCAGATGCTCGGCCAGCGTCAAGTAGGCGTGGACGGCGTCCTGAACGTAAAGGTAGTCGTGCATGGGTGTGCCGTCAGAGCGGACGATAGGACGATTGCCTCGGATGACACTGCGTATCGTGCCCGGAACAATGCGGCTCCAGTTCAGGTCGCCGCCACCATAGAGATTTGCGCAGCGAGTGACGGCAACCGGCAGGTCGTAGGTGGCAGCGTAGGCGCGGGCGATGAGATCGGCACACGCTTTGGATACGTCGTAGGGGTAACAGCCCAACAATGGGTCATCTTCGGTGTAGAGCCATTTATCGTGTATGCCGTAGGCTTTGTCGGTAGAAGCGACCACCACGCGGGTTACTTTGGGTGAACGACGGGCTGCCTCCAGCACGGTCCACGTGCCCTTGATATTGGCCTCGAAGGTGGAGAGAGGAGCCCGATTTGCAATAGTGACGATGGTCTGGGCTGCCAGGTGGAAGATGGTATCAATCTCGTATTCGTTGAGTGTCCGCTCAATCAATTCATAGTGGGTCACGTCACCACGGACGACGGCTATGCGATCTTGATAGCCGGACCTGTGCAGGTGTGAGAAGGGTACCTCGTCGCGGATGAGGCCAACGACAGTGGCTCCCGCCTCGACCAGGGCGATGGTCAGCCATGAGCCCAGCAACCCGGCGCATCCGGTGACGAAGACAGGACGGTCGAGCCAGACAGAGAGTGGTCTGTGGTCTGTTAATTGTGAATAACGAGTCGCGGGTTGAAGGTCAGAGGTCATAGAGTTTTTCACTTCCAGATTCTCCAAGGTGCGCTTTCGCGCCACAAGGCATTCATCTCCCGAGCGTCTTTGAAGGTATCCATCGCCCGCCAGAAGCCAGTGTGCTCGTAGATTGCCAGTTGACCTTCATCGGCTAATCGTTTCAGTGGCTCCTTTTCCAAAATCACATCATCACCACCCTCAAGATAATCGAGTACCTCTTGCTCAAAGACAAAGAAACCACCGTTGATGAGTGCGTCTACTAGAGGCTTTTCCTGAAAGCCGGTGATCAGTCCTTGACCATTGGTCTGCACTACGCCGAAGCGGGAGAATGAGTGCACGCCGGTCAGGGTGGCGATGCGGCCCATGCGACGATGGAAGGCCAGCAGCGCTGCCAGGTCAATGTTGGCCACACCGTCGCCGTAGGTGGCGAAAAAAGTATCGCTTTTGATGTAGGGGGCTACTTTGCGGATGCGAGCCCCGGTCTGCGTGTGCAGACCGGTATCGGCAAAGGTGATGTGCCAGCCCTCATCGGGATGCGAAGCGTGGTACTTGATAGCCGGCGCAGTGTTCAGTGTGAGCGTAAAGTCGTGGGTCAGCGGGCCGTACTCCAGAAAGTATCTCTTAATATCCTCCCCCCGGTAGCCCAGTGCCAGGATAAACCGGGTAAAGCCTTGTGAGGCGTAAATCTTCATCACGTGCCAGAGGATGGGGCGGTCACCCACCTCGGTCAGCATCTTGGGTTGCTCGTGCCCCATGCGGATGCCCATCCCGCCGCAGAGAATGACGACGGAGATGGATTCTGTATCAGATGTCACGACTCATCTCCGTACTTGTCTCAGGCTTACCTCAAACGGTGGATAGGCGATGCCGTTTTCTGTTACGATGCCGGTGACGTAGCGATGTGGCGTCACGTCGAAGGCCGGGTTAGCCACGTGCACCCCTTCCGGTGCGATGGGTTGGCCCTGGTACGTGGCTCCGGTTATTTCCTCGGCCGGCCGTTCCTCGATTGGGATATCGTCGCCGGTGGGCAGTGAGAGGTCAATCGTGGAGTTAGGCACGCACGGATAGAAGGGGATGCCGTTAGCCTGCGCCAAGACCGCCAGTTTATAAGTGCCAATCTTGTTGGCCACGTCCCCGTTAGCCGCTACCCGATCGGCTCCCACCAACACGATGTCCACCTGGCCAGTGCGCATAAAATGACCGGCAGCGTTATCGGCGATGAGCGTGAAGGGAATGCCCAGTTGTTGTAACTCCCAGGCGGTGAGCCGTGCTCCCTGGAAGCGCGGTCGTGTCTCATCTACCAGCACGTGTATTTGTTTTCCTTGCTCGTGTGCGGCACGGACCACGCCCAATGCTGTGCCATAGTCCACTGTCGCCAGTGCGCCTGTGTTGCAATGATGCAAGATTGTATCGCCGTCTCGGACAAGCGCCGCACCGTGCCCCCCCAAGCGCCTATTGATCTCGACGTCCTCGTCGGCTAGTGCCTGAGCCTCAGCCAGCAGCGCGCCAGGGATAGAAGTGGGGTCGGTCTCGGCCTCGGCCAGTCGCAGTAGGCGTGCTACAGCCCAGGACAGGTTGACTGCCGTGGGGCGGGCAGCGTTGAGGACTCTGGCTGCTGCTTGTAGATCGGCCAGTAGTCCGTTCCGGTCCCGGGCCTGACTTTTTTGCGCAGCCAGGGCCATACCGAAGGCTGCCGCCGCTCCGACTGCCGGCGCGCCCCGGATAACCATTGTGCGTATAGCTCGGGCTACCTCCCGGTAGTCCTCGTACTCAACCAGGTGGAGCTCGGCTGGCAATAGCCGCTGGTCAATCATCCATACTTTGTCGTCGTGCCACTCGATACTGCGCATTTTCATCTTGGCCCTTCCATTGTCTGAGCAGAGTGCTCTTATGGTAGCATGGGCAAGTCACTTTGTCAACCATCTCAGCGTGTGACGCTGTGGCTTCCGGCACTCACACAACGCGGCAGCGCCAACTGGAGGCGCTGCCGCAGGGGGCACTTTGGCACTGCTCGAGTTACGCTGACGTGACGAGCCCTAGTATCTCGGAGGTCGCGCTGGCAGCCTCTGTTTCTACTTCATTTTCGTTCTCTGCCTGCGCTTGAGTGGGCACGGAAGGACCCAACGGTATGCCCTCGAAACTCTCAATAGGTCCATCAGAAAAAAGATTGTCACCCCGGTACCCAGTGCCGGTAGGTACCAGCTTGCCGAGGATGACGTTCTCCTTCAATCCTAAAAGTGGATCCTCTTTTCCTTCGATTGCTGCACCGGATAACACCCTGATCGTGTGCTGGAACGATGAAGCAGAGAGGAAACTATCGGTGCTCAGGGCGGCTTTGGTGATTCCCATCAGCACAGGCCAGCCTTTGGCAGGTCGTCCACCTGCTTCGACCACCTCGCGATTGATGTCCTCCATCTCCAGGCGATCCACCAGTTCGCCGGGCAAAAGTTTTGTATCATTTGCCTCGGTGATCTGTACTTTGCTCAGCATCTTGCGGAGGATGACCTCAAAGTGTTTATCGTTGATGTTCACACCCTGTGAACGATAGACTTTTTGAACCTCTGAGAGCAGATACCGCTCCGTGGCCTCGCGGCCCAGGACGCGGAGGATGTCGTGGAGGTTTATGACTCCCTCGATCAGTTGTGTGCCAGGTTTGATGGGTTGTCCTTCCTTGACCAGCAGCCGACCGGTCGCGGGAATGTCGTACTCCTGTTCATCGCGCCGTTCGTGCACGATAGTGATGCGGCGATCTTTGCGGAGCACTCGACCGCCCTTTTCCGCCACGATGTGCTTTTGATCGTGCCAGGAGGCAACTGCAGCACTTGCTTTGATTTCGTCTCCATCTTCGACCAGGATCTTCCAGCCTCGTTTGATCTCGTGCTCAAACCGCTCAATCTCGCTATCCACAACAATGACGCGCCGCTGGCCATTAGACTTGACGATGTGCACACTGCCGCCGATTTCTGATATGGGAGCCTCCCCCTTGGGTTTCTTGCGGGCCTCGAACAGTTCCTCGACACGTGGGAGGCCGAAGGTGATGTCGCTACCTGCCGCCACGCCGCCGGTGTGGAACGTGCGCAGCGTCAACTGTGTGCCTGGCTCACCGATGGACTGTGCGGCCACAATACCGACCGCAGCGCCGATGGCCACCATCTTGCCCCTCCCCAGGTCACGCCCGTAGCACAGCGCGCAGATGCCCTGGCGGAGTTGACAGGTCGTCGGGGAGCGCAACAGTACCGCATCAACTCCAATATCTTCGATGGTGGCTGCCATGTCCTCGTCAATTTCCTCGTTGCGTTCAATGAGCACCTCGCCGGTCTGAGGGTGAGCCACAGGTGCGGCTGTGATGCGCCCGAGCAGTCGCTCGGACATGCTTTGCCCCCCCACATCATCCTCAGGACGGATCCAGGTACCGGCTGTGGTGCCACAGTCGTGGGCGTTCACGATGACGTCCTGTGCCACATCCACCAGGCGGCGTGTCAGGTATCCGGCGTCGGCAGTGCGCAGCGCCGTGTCGGCCAGGCCCTTGCGCGAGCCGTGGGTGCTGATAAAGTACTCAAGTGCTGAGAGACCCTCACGCAAATTGCTGCGGATAGGTAGCGCGATGATGCGCCCTGATGGGTCGGCCATGAGGCCACGCATACCGGCCAACTGAGCGATAGGGCTAAATCCGCCCTTGGAAGCCCCAGATTTGGCCATGATTGCCACCGAACCGGTCTGGTCAAGCGCCCTTGATACTGCGTCTGAGACCTGCTCGCGTGCCCGTGACCATAGTTCAATGGTGCGGTTGTATTGCTCATCCTCAGTTAGTAGGCCTCGCCGGTACTGACGGTCTACTTCGTTTACAATCTTTTGTGTCTCCTCAAGTATGGTCGCCTTGTCGGTCGGGATGCTCAGGTCGGAGATGGCAATGGTCGCACCGGAACGAGTGGCATACTTGAACCCGATGTTCTTGATACGATCCGCCAGTTCCGTCGTCACATCACGGCCTAGCCGGCGGTAGCACACTCCAATCAGTTCTTGAAGCGTGCTCTTGTCCAGTGCCTGATTTATGAAACGCAGTTCATCGGGCAGGATGTGGTTGAAGATGCAGCGTCCCACGGTAGTCTCAATGGGTTTGGAAGGAGGGGGTTTGTGGTCGTATACTTGTGCCACAGTGACCGGGGTGTGCAAGCCAACGTGCCCCAGCGAGTAAGCCAACTCGGCCTCGTCCAAGTCAACGAATGGCCTGCGCTTGTCCTCGGCAAGGGCTGGGTCTTCCATCATCAAATAGTAAACTCCCAGGCACATATCCTTGCTCGGCCCGACGACAGGCTCACCGGAGGAGGGCTTGAGCAAGTTATGGGAAGCCAGCATCAGTTTGCGGGCTTCTTCGACAGCCTGGTCTGAGAGTGGCACGTGGACGGCCATCTGATCGCCGTCAAAGTCAGCGTTAAAGGCAGCGCAGGACAGGGGGTGGAGATGGATTGCTTTGCCCTCGACCAGCACTGGCTCGAAGGCCTGGATGCCCAGGCGATGCAGAGTGGGGGCGCGGTTAAGCAGCACCGGACGGTCCTTGATCACCTCCTCAAGCACTTCCCACACCTCAGGCCGCTCATGCTCAATGACCCGCCTGGCAGCTCTGACGTTGCTGGCATAGTTGTATTCGACCAGTTTGCCGATGACAAAGGGGCGGTAGAGTTCCAATGCCATTTTCTTGGGCAGTCCACACTGATGCAGTTTCAGTTTGGGGCCGATGACGATGACGGAGCGGCCGGAGTAGTCCACGCGTTTGCCGAGAAGGTTGCGGCGGAAGCGACCTTTCTTGCCCTTAAGCATATCACTCAGTGACTTTAGTTCGCGGCGACCACGGCGGGAGAGCATCTTGCCGCGCTGGCTGTTGTCAATCAGGCTGTCCACCGCCTCCTGGAGCATGCGCTTCTCGTTGCGCACGATCACGTCGGGCGCGCCCAGTTCCAGTAGGCGCTTGAGACGGTTGTTGCGGTTGATGACCCGACGATAGAGATCGTTCAGGTCAGAGGTGGCGAAACGCCCGCCGTCAAGTTGCACCATTGGACGCAGGTCGGGGGGGATGATCGGCAGGACAGTCAGGATTATCCACTCAGGCCGGTTGTTGCTATGGCGCAGCGCTTCGATGACGCGCAACCGTTTGGTTGCCTTCTTGCGCCGTAACTTGGACTTGCCCTGGCGTACCTCGCGCCACAACTCTTCGGCCAATTTGTCCAGGTTCAAGTTGCACAGAGTCTCATAGAATGCCTCGGCTCCCATGCCAGCCTTGAAGACCTGACCCCACTTGGTCTTGAGTTCCCGCAAGCGGGGCTCGCCAAGGAACTGGAGTTCAGCCAGTCCCAATAACTCTTCCCGATCGGCCTTGGACTTGGCGCGCGACTCGACGATGTCGCTCTCCAATTGTTCTTTGATGTGAGCGACCGCGTCGGCCGTTGCCTCATGCCAGTATTCGAGGTCTGCTTCCAGGGGGGCTATTGCTTGTTCCTGCCGCGCTCGTACATCCGTCTCAAGTTGGCTGAGGTGGTCTTGTACGATCTGGTTAAGCAGCGTCAGGTGCTCGCGTCCCAGCGTAGCGCCTTTCTCAACAACGATGGCCCCGGTAGGCTTGAAGACGATGCTCGTCCGGCGGGTCTTGCCCTGGCGATTCTCTATCTTCTTCTGCAACGCCTGGGCTTCCTTTATCACCTGTTCAGTGACCTCAGCGAGTTCCTCGTCGAGACTGGCACGGGCTATCTGCAATTGCTCCTGGATGCGGGTTTCTTCCTGGGCCAGCCGCTGTTCCAGCGCTGTGATACCCTCCTGGGCCACGCCCTCCAGTTGTTTCTGCTTCTCAGTGCATTCCTCATCCAGTCGCTTGAGGGCCTTTTGGCGCGCTTCTTCATCCACGTTGGTGATGACGTACTGGGCGAAGTAGAGCACACGGTCCATATTGCGCTTGGAGATGTCGAGCAGCGTGCCGAGGTAACTTGGGACGCGACGGGTGTACCAGATATGAGCGACTGGGGCGGCGAGTTCGATGTGCCCCATGCGCTCGCGCCGCACTGATGAGCGGGTCACCTCAACGCCACATTTATCACAGATGATGCCCTTATAGCGGACGTTCTTGTACTTGCCGCAGTAGCATTGCCAGTCTCTGCTGGGGCCGAAGATGGCCTCGCAGAATAGTCCGTCTTTTTCAGGACGCAGGCGGCGGTAGTTGATGGTTTCAGGCTTGGTAACCTCACCGTAGGACCAGGAGCGGATATGCTCGGGTGATGCCAGGCTAATGCGCAGTGTTCTGAAATCTTGTGCCTCTAGTATATTCTCTTCTCTATCGTTCATCATCCCCCCTGTCGGCTAAACCTCAGCAACATGCGAAAAAGAAGCGCATGAGATTCTTACTCAGCGCTTCGAGTATGAGACTTTGTCCATCCATTGGCGACCATATTATACCGGCTTTCACTATTCTGTCAAGCAAAGTGACAAATTGTCCAAGTCTGCTATACTGGGTCGGTATGGACTGGCACAAACTTACTACGGAGAGCGAATTGGTTCGACTATGTCCACCTGGTTTGCACGGCGTGTCCTTGACTTTGTTGGTGCACTGACCAACGCCTACTATACGCGCAAGTACGGCGCGATGGCTCGACGCTTGGGTCGGCCTGGTATCGGGCCGGATCGGCGGCGTGGATTTATCATCATTCAGATTGATGGGCTGTCTTATGACCATCTCAGGCAAGCGATTGACGCTGGTTATATGCCTTATCTAGGCCGGCAATTGGCCGGGCGTCGTCTGGATGTAGCATCCTGGCGCTGTGGGTTGCCCAGCACCACTCCGGCTGTGCAGGCCGGTATTATGTTTGGCAATCGTTTCGATATACCCGGTTTCCGCTGGTACGAGAAGGAGCAACAGCTGACTGTGCTGACCAAGCGACCAGACCAGATTCAGGCTGTGCGTGAGCGCATCAGTCGCGATCGCCCAGGCATTCTGCGCGGGGGATCCTGTTACGTGAATATGCTGGACGGTGACGCGGATCTGGCCCTTTTCACACTCAGCGCCCTCCATCCGCAGTACTTTTTTGAGAGCGTGCGTGGGATGGGATTGTTCCTTCTATTCCTTCTCAGTCCGTTCCGTGTGCTGCGTCTGCTGGGGTTGATGACGCTGAGTTATCTGACCGGGTTAGGCCGACGTCTGGTTGCCCTGGTGCATCCCAGTGTTCTTAATCCCCTCGATGTTCTTTCTCCGCTTCTGCACGCGGTCAGCGATGTACTTTTCACCGAGGTGCAAACCTTTGGCGTAATGTTGGACATTTATCGCTGTGTGCCGGCCATCTATGCCAATTATAACAGTTACGACGAAGTCGCCCATAAACTGGGGCCGGATCACCCGGCTGCTTTCCGCGTCCTGCGTGGCGTAGACAAGCGCATCCACCAGATAGATCGTATGTGCGCCCGTTACCGCCGGCGGGAGTACGATCTCTACATCCTCTCCGATCACGGAAACACGTCTTCGGTGCCCTTCAGTTGGCGCAATGGGATGAGTCTGGGACAGTACATTCTCGCTCAGATCGGGGAGGGGTTTTCAGTAGGAGAGCAGGCTGCTGTGTACACACATTCGACAGACAAGGCGCACTATTTGTTGGATGAGTTGCGTAGCCTGGAGGTCCACTTTTCACCCCACTTGCGCCGGATGCTCGCTGCAGCCCGGCACTATGTAGACCGGCGTGTGTTGGCTGGTCAGGAATTGGATTACGACCTGGGACGGCAACAGGATGTTGTTGTATGCGTTTCTGGCCCACTGGCTCACATCTATTCCAATGTCAGCCCCCGCTTGCTTGATCTGATTGAGGTGCTGCTCCTGTATCCCCAATTGCTGGATAGCCTGCTCGTCACACCTGGCGTTGGGGCTATAATCGGGCGGGCGGGGGAGCGGACGATTGTGTTGGGATGCGCAGGCGGCACGTTGGTTATTGAGGGTGAGCGCGAGATGGTGGAGGGCTCGCATCCACTTGCGCCCTTTGGCGACACAGCCACCGCTGCCGCTCAGATTCACCGCCTGGCCCATTTCCCCCACGCCGGTGACCTGATTGTGCTGGGGGCGGTTGAGTCGGATGGCAAGGTCGTGGCCTTTGAGGAGCAGGTGGCGACACATGGCGGGTTGGGTGGCCCACAGGGGCATCCCTTCATCGTCTGGCCGCCCAGTTGCCCGCTGGATCCTGAGACGCTGAATGATGCGCAGGACTTGTACCCCTACTTTGTGCGGTACTATCTGGAGCAGCCCATGGGGGAGAAGCCAGAAGATGCTGCTGGGCAGTAGCCCCAAGGGGAGTCGAACCCCTGTTTCCGGCTTGAGAGGCCGGCGTCCTGGGCCACTAGACGATGGGGCCATGCGAACTCAATTCTACCAGCCTTTTTCCTTTTGTCAAACCTCACACAAAGTGTTATACTAAACCTGTGGTGCGCGAAACGTGAGTAAAGGACCGTAGGACTTGGGATGTAGGGTGTGTGAATATGATGGAGCAGATTGAGGTTTCGACCCGTGGTCATCAGGCATTCCACGACATAACGGCCGAGGTGCAGACAATCGTCAGCCGCAGTAGGGTGCAAGAGGGCGTGTGCTTCATCTTTTGCCCCCACGCCACCGCCGGTATGACGCTGAACGAGAACTGGGACCCTGATGTGCAGCACGATATCGGCGTAGGGCTCGACACTATTGCCCCTCCACGGCCCGAGTATCGCCACGGCGAGGGGAACTCGCCAGCGCATCTCAGGTGCTCGCTGGTGGGTGCGTCGCAATTCGTGCCAGTCGCCATGGGCAAACTGGTACTTGGCACCTGGCAGGGCATCTTCCTGGCCGAGTTCGATGGCCCACGTCGCCGCAAAGTTATGGTTAAGGTGATCGCTGGCTGAGCAGGCGTTCAAAGGAGATCAACCATGATCCCGCTACGAGACACTATCCCCGCCCGCCGTTTTCCTATTGTCAACACGGCTATCATTGGCCTTAACGTGTTAGTCTTTTTGTTCGAGTCTACCCTGAGCCCAGATCAGTTGGATCGGCTTATCTGGCTTTGGGGCCTGGTGCCGGCCTACTTCTGGCAGGGTGGGGTGCTGAGCCGCTGGTTGCCTTTATTCACCTCGATGTTCATGCACGCTGGCTGGTGGCACCTGATATCCAATATGCTCGCTCTTTACATCTTCGGTGACAACGTCGAGGATCGCCTGGGGCATTTCCGCTACCTGTTGTTCTACCTGTTCGGCGGCCTGGCAGCCAGTGCGGCTCATCTGGCGGCCTATTCTGACTCACCTATCCCAACGGTGGGGGCCAGCGGAGCCATCGCGGCCGTGCTGGGGGCTTACCTGGTGCTCTTTCCACACGCTCGTGTCATCACCCTTATACCCGTGTTTTATTTCCTGCGCATCGTCGAACTTCCGGCCCTGGTCTACCTGGGCTTCTGGTTCATTTCCCAGTTGTTCAATGGCCTCTTTGCCCTGGCTGCTGTGGATGTCCTGCAGGGTGGCGGCGTAGCATGGTGGGCACACATCGGAGGTTTTGTCTTCGGACTGACCCTGGTCCGACTCATCTGCCCCCGCCCCTGTCGCACTTATGTAGACGAATATAAACCGTGGTGACGAACAACGATTCGCAGTGGAGGAGATTCCAATGTCCATCTTTGACTTGTTCTGGATTTTCTTTATTGTCAGTAGCCTTTTACCGGCTATTCGGAAGCGTATGCTGGAAGCGACACGGCTGCGGCTGATGCGCGAACTGGAGAAGCAACGTAGCACCAGGGTCATCGCTCTTATCCATCGCCAGGAGATGATGGCTCTGCTGGGCTTTCCTATCTTCCGCTACATTGACATTGAGGATAGCGAGGAGGTGCTGCGGGCCATCAAACTGACCGACGACGATGTGCCGATTGACCTGATACTGCACACTCCGGGCGGCTTGGTGTTGGCCTCTGAGCAAATTGCCCACGCCCTATGCCGTCATCCGGCCAGGGTGACTGTCTTTGTGCCGCATTATGCAATGTCGGGTGGTACACTGCTGGCGCTTGCCGCCGACGAAATCGTGATGGATGAGAATGCTGTCTTGGGACCGGTAGACCCCCAACTGGGGGAGTACCCAGCCGTCTCTATCCTCAAGGTGATGGAGCAGAAGGACATCAACGAGGTTGACGACAAGACGCTCATCCTGGCGGACGTGGCTCGCAAGGCCATCGCCCAGGTCAAGGCTCGGGCGCAGGCAATCCTGGCTGAGCATTTGCCAGCGGAGCAGGCGCAGGCACTGGCCCAGACGCTTTCTGAGGGGCGCTGGACCCACGACTACCCTATCACCGTGGAGGAGGCACGGGAACTGGGACTCCCGGTCAGTACCGAGATACCCGAACTGATCTACAAGTTGATGACTCTCTACCGCCAGCCTGGCCAACGCCGCCCATCGGTACAGTACATTCCTGTGCCCTACCATCCCGGCGAGGAAAAGAGGGAGCGGGAATAGATATTCGTGACTTTACTAATGCGCGTTCTCCGTTTTCTCCTGGGGATTATTCTCATCTTCCTGCTCGGCTCCGTGTTGACCTTTGAACTCTACTACGCGGACCGTATCTACCCGGGTGTGTGGGTGTGGGATGTGGACGTGGGCGGGAAGCGACCAGAAGAGGCTGACGCCGCGCTGGAGGATGGCCTGGGGCTCAACGTCCCACTGGTGACGCTGCGCGGGCCAGATCGCTCTTGGTCTGTCCGTCCCACCGATGTGGGCCTCCGGCTCGACTCACAGGCCACATTGTCACTGGCCTACCGATTAGGGCGCGATCGCTCATGGGCGGGCAACTTGCTGACTCACTTGTGGCTGCTGGCCTACGGCGAAAATCTTTCCCCTGTCGTCGTCTACGACGAGCACCTGGCCCGTTCCTACCTGGAGACACTGGCTGAGCATGTGGATCTCTCTCCCACTAACGCCACCCTCTCCCTCAATGGTATTACGCCGGTCGCCAACCCTGCTCAGCCTGGGCACTACCTGGACGTGGAGGCAATGTTGGAGATTTTGACCCCGGTCGCTACCAGACTGGCTGCCGCCGAGGTTGAACTGGTCGTCAACGAGATCCCGCCTTCCATCGCCGATGCTGGATTGGCTCTCGCTGAAGCCGAGGTGTTACTGTCTGATCCCCTTACGCTCGTTCTCGCTCATCCTCGCGAAGGCGATCCTGGCCCGTGGACCTTTCCGCTGGAGCGACTGGCCACGATGTTGGTGACGCGGGCGGAGGATGGAGTGTTGCATGCTGCGCTGGATGAGGATGTGCTCCGAGCCTATCTGGAGGAGTTGGCACCCGCGCTGGTGATCGAACCAGTGGATGCCCGGTTTCGTTTTAACGAGGGGACGGGACAGTTGGAGCCCATCAGCCCCAGTACAGAGGGCCGGGTCCTCGACGTGGGAGCCAGCCTGGTGCGCATTGTGCAGGAAGTGGCGGCGGGCAATCACTACGTCCCTCTCGTTGTACAGGCTGTTCCGCCCCGCTACCCTGACACCGCTACTGCGGAAGAGTTAGGTATCGTCACGTTAGTGGCCGAAGGTGATTCCTATTTCATCGGCTCCCCCTCCGGGCGCGATCACAATATTCGGTTGGCGGCTCCCAAGTTCGATGGCATCATCGTTGCACCGGGGGAGACTTTTTCTTTTAACCATTACCTGGGAGAAGTGACTGCCGAGGCGGGGTACGATGAGTCCTATATCACCGCCGGGGAGCAACTGGCCATTGAGGTTGGCGGTGGCATCTGCCAGGTTTCCACCACCGTCTTCCGCGCCGCTTTCTGGGGCGGCTACCCCATCGTCAATCGCTGGTACCATCGCTATCGGGTGGGCTACTATGAGTTGATGGGCGCGGGGGTAGGGATGGATGCCACCGTCTACTCGCCGCAGGTTGACTTTCGCTTCACCAACGACCGTCCCTACCCGCTGCTGATCGAAACCAAAGTCGAGGAGACGGCTCACCGGCTGGTCTTTCTCTTCTACTCCACCGACGACGGGCGGCGGGTGGATAAGGAGGAAACGGTGATCAGCGATGAGACCAAGCCTGACCCACCCATCTACCAGTTGGACGAGGGACTGGAGCCGGGGACGGTGATCCGCTGGCAGTCGGCGGTGAACGGGCTGACGGCGACGGTAGAGCGGCAGGTTTACAATGCGGCAGGCGATCTGCTCTATCACGACACCTTCGTAAGTCAGTATATCCCTCGCCGCGCTGCCTATCACTACGGTCCTGGCTACAATCCACCGGAGGAAGAAGAGGAAGAGTCACCCTGATGACGAACGACAGCCTGCTGACCGGAGTGCGCGTGCTCGATCTCTCCCGGCTTCTCCCTGGCCCCTACTGCTCCCGCATCCTGGCCGACTTTGGGGCTGAGGTCATCAAGATATAGCGACCCGCTCGCCCCTCGCCAAACAGAATCTACGAATCACGAATCTATGAATACTGGGCACGCCGTGTCGAGCCTACGGGCCGGTGATGGTGGCCGTTTGCAAGACGACGGCGTCGTTGGGGATGGTAGCGATAGGGAGGCGGGCGCCGGTTTTAGCGACGTACATCCCCACCTCTAGCCGGTGTGCGCCCGGCGTGGCGCTGGCACGGGTAGGAATTTCGTAGACGTCGGTGACGACCTCACCAGCCAACCACAGGCTGGTGGGATACGTGCCACCAATCGGTTGATTGTCTCGCTGGCCGGTCATTGAGCCGTCTGGGGCCACGAGGTGGGCGAAGACAGTATAGTCCTCGTCCATCTCGGCCAGCGCCCGCCAGTACAGAGTGAGGGTGAGCCTTTCTCCAGACGCGACAGTCTCGGCCGAGAGATCGTAGCCGAGAAGTTCGACTTGGTTGCCGAGGGTGGCGGTGAGCGGATGGGAGATGGACGGGACGCCAAAGGTGCGCTCTATGGCCTGCACGGTAACAGTGCCCAGATCAAGTGCCAGGTTATGCCCCGAGTCTGTCGAAGGGTCGCTCACTTGGAGTTGTAGAGTATAGTCACCTGGGGGTATGTCGCGCGGCAGGCGCGAGTCATAGCGGTCCCCGACGATCTCTCCAGCGGCCCAGCCGGAAGTGGGGTAGGTATCGTGGACGGGAGCGCCTGCGGAGAGCGTTTGGTCGTTCAGGCTGAGGTGGATGTCGTAATCGGGCATAGGGGATTCGTCGGCCCGCCAGAAGAGGGTCAGGTAAATTCGCTCGCCGGGCCGGGCGCTGGTCGTATCCAGATTGACCCCCAGCAGGGTCAGGCCGCCAGCGTGAGTGTCCAGGCGGGTGTGAATGGACAGGTCGTTGATAGAGGGGGGCGTGGCGGCGCGGGCCAGACTGACGGGCAGTTCGACGCTGGTGCCGGCGTAGCGGCTAGCATCGTCAAGTATGGGCAGTGAGGCGTTGGCGCTCGCAGAGTAGAGACCGAAACGAATCAGGTATTCACCGGGGGGCGCACCTGGGGCGACCGGGATCAAAAGATAGTCCACTACCCACTCGCCGGGCGTCCACTGCTCGGAAGGGTAGTGGAAGGGTTGGGTCTCCCCCCAAACGGAGCCCCAGGGATCGGTGAGATGGGCGATGGGGCCATAGTCTCCCCGGTCGGGTATGTTCAGCACGTGGAACCAGACGGCGACTCCGGTGCTCTCGCCGGAGCGTGGTTCGCCGACGACGTCGTAGCCGACCAAGAGAGCAGCGTGGGCCAGGTTGGCCGTCAGCGGGTGGGTGGGTGCCAGGTCGGGGGCAGAGTTGACGCGGTAGGCGTGGAAGGCGGGCGCGCCATCGGGGCCCGGGGGGGCGATGACAAGCGAGTCGTCCGGCAGCACCGACTTTACCCAGGCCAGGTTCCCCGAAGCCGAACGGGGGAAGATCAGGAGCGCGTCCCCTTCCGCCGGGAAGATGACGGTGCGCCCACCGGTGAGCCAGCGGATTGCCCCATAATCCTCGGCCAGGAAGGCCAGCGTGGGATGGCGGTAGTGAATGCTGGCCACGTAGGGAGGGGGAGTGGTCATATCGGCCTGGTTGAGGTAAGCAGCGATGTTGGCCAGATCACCGTCGGCAGCATAGTACAAGTTCTCGGAGGTGGCCCATTGGTCAAAGTAGATGGGTATGGTAATAAAGCCCGAAATGGCGAGAAGCAGGAAGCAGGAAGCAAGGGGCAAGAGAGCACAGAGTGCTGAGTGTAATTTGGATGCCAAAAAGCGGCGGACAATGTCAATGATTGTCCATAGACCAAGTGCAGGGAATAGGTAGGTAAACGGTAGGAGACCGACGGTGCGCAGGTTGCTGGGGGTGATGTCTCCGGTGACAAGGGCGCTGGGAAGTAGCATAATAGGGAGATAGGTGAGCAGGAAGATGCGAGAGGCAAGGTGACAAGGTGACAGGGTGACCTGGTGATAAGGTGAGGGGGAGCGAGGAACGCGAGGCGGTGCGCCGCGTAGCAGGTGGACAAACTGCCAGATAACAATGGTGAGACCAAGGAGAAACAGGACGGCGGCCATGGGGTTGAATATGGGGCGACGGGGGAGATTGAAGCGGATGTAGGGATCGCCTTGGAGGAAAAACATCCCCAGGCAGGCGCGGATGCCGGCCCAGACTTGGGTCCAACTGGCGGCGGCAATTTGTTGTGTGCGGGTCAGGAAACTGCCGGGGTGGGTCAGCCAATAGTGGGCCATAGGGGCCAGGACGAGGGCCGCGACGGCGACGAATAGGGCGAGTTGACCCAGGCGGGCGCGGCGATGGCCTCGGTCGGCGACGAGGAGGGTGAGAAGCGCCGCTGCCAGCGGGATAGGGAAGGCGCGGGCGGCCAGGTAAGTGTAAGCGGTCAGACCACAGAATATACCGGCCAAAATGAGCCAGAGGAGTCCCCCCCTGGCCCCTCTCCTCTCTCTTCTCTCCTCTCTCTCCCCGGCTAGCCGCAGCCCCCGCCACAGTGCTGCGACGGTCAACGCCTGCAAGAGTGGCTGGGTCACGGCGCGGAACCCGTAGCGGCTGAGGACGAGGTGCCAGAATGAGGTGGCGAGGAAGGCTCCGGTGAGGAGCGCTACCCACCTCTCGCCGCGCTGCCCGTGCAGCAACTCGCGTACCGCCCAGATGGTCGCTGCAACGGTTGCCAACCCGGCCGTGGCCGCGCTCAGCCGCAGTGCCAGTGGCGTCACGCCGAGCAATTTCATCCACAGAGCAGTCCAGTAGAAGAACAGCACTTCTTTGCCGGTGTAGGAGGGAATGAAGATGGGGGTCTTGATGCCACGGGCGATTTCGCCGGCCAGGATGCCATTGGCCGCCTCGTCGTAGTGGAGGCCGAGGGGAAGTTCAGGCAACCGGTACAGCCGTAGTCCCGCCGCGACGAGCAGCACGAGCAGCAGCGCCACGACATAGTGGGAAGACCAAAGTTCAAAGCCCGACGTCCGACGCCCGGTGGGTGTGGTGTGATCCATCGAGAGGCATTATAGCAGGGAGAGGGCAGGATGCAAGAAGCAGGAGGCAAAGTTTCACATAGTGAAAACCAGCCCCGCACCACCCCCGGCGCAGCAGGCAAAGATGGTTGGCTTCCGGCCTGTCTGCTCTTGATAGTGGCGGGACACCTGGGCTTCAAAGTCGGATACGGCCTTCTGGTGCACCAGGGCGACGATGCAGCCGCCCCATCCAGCGCCGGTCAGCCGTGCCCCGGCCGTCCCAGCGACACTGCGGGCTGCCTCGACCAACATCTCCAGTTCAGGGCAACTGATGTCATAGTCGTCGCGGGCGCTGGCGTGGGCCTGGTTCAGGAGATGGCCGACCGTGGCGATGTCGCCCGCCTCCAGCGCGGCAACGGTGGCCTGCACCCGATCGTTTTCGCTGTGGACGTGGCGGCAGCAGGCTCGCACACGCAACCTGGCGTCTTCCGTGGAGAGTGGCACGTCGTCCAGGCCGGCATGATGAAAATGCGCGCGAGCCTCGGCCACGGTCAGCACCTCTGGCAGGAGTGGGGCCAATTCGGCCCAGGCCACGCCCTGCACGTCGCGCAGGTGCGTGATGCCGGGATAGCGGGAGCGCAGGCAGGCGACCCCGGCGCGGCAGGCGGCGACGCGCAGATTGTACTCGCCTCGGACGTTAGTGTGGCGCACGCCTGTATCGGTCACCAGGAAGCGATGGTCCAGCGGCAGCGGGACGTGGGCGAATGTGTATTGGGGACTATCTCCCCTCTTATGGTGGGATCGGGGAAAGGTCTGCGGACGGCAGTCGAGGAAGAGGGCGTGGCCAGGGTGGGCCAAGAGTGCGATGAACTGGTCCATAATCCCGCCCCGTGTCCCCACGTACCACTCGGCCTCGCTACACGTCTGGGCAAAAGAGACAAGGTCGGGCTGCCAGTCATTGACGTGCGCCAGTGCCAACGCCGCCACCACTGTCAGTGCTGACGATGAACTCAATCCCGCGCCGCGCGGGATGCCACAGGGTGGGGCGGCGTCCACCAATGCATCCATCCCGCGCATAGGTGAGCCCACCTGCCGAGCGACCATCTGCGCTGCCCCCCGCACATAGTTCGACCAGTCACCCTGGGGAGCCGAAGGAATGGTTGGGCTGGCGGTGAAGGTGCGTGGTGCGAAACTGGGTTCGATGTTGTGCAGGCGCACTGTCGCATCGGGGCGTGGGTGAGCGAGAAGTAGCACGTCACGGTCGAGCGGTACCGGCAGGACGAAGCCGTGGTTATAGTCGGTGTGCTCGCCGATAAGGTTGACCCGGCCAGGAGCGCGGAAGACGCGGGTGGGACCATGGCCATAGATGCCGGCATAGGTCTCCAGCGCGGCGGAGTAACGGGCTTGTTGTGCCTCCACCGCCTCGCCGTAGATGCGCTCAAGGGCACTGAGGATAGGCATTGGCTAGTCGAGCGTATCGGAGATGGGGATGTCGAGTATGCCGACTTCCTGGACGACGACGCGGATGGCAAGTTTATGTGGGCCAGGCTCAAGCATCTTGCCGGCGAAGCGCAGCGTGACGGTCGCGCCGACGGGAAAGAGCAGTGGTTCCTCGGTGGTGATCTTGTCCATTGAGCGCGGGTTACCGCCGGGTGGGATAATGGTGACCTGCGTGGGATTTATCGCCTGGCTGTCCGCGTCGAGATTGGTAAAGGTGGTGATAGTGGCGGGAGCGATGGTGTTTTTGATGTCTAGGGCAAAGCCGTCGCTCTCTACGCGCAGGGATCCCTTGACGTAAAGTTTCTTGAGTATAAACGGTGGAATAGCGGGCATAGTTGACTCCTTATTCCTATAGTATAGATGTTGTAGCACAGGAACCATAAGTTGGCAAGTTTGAGTTTGCAGGTGGGCAAGTGTGTGAATTATGCCAGTAGCAGCAGTCCGGCGGCCGTCGCTGCCACGACAAGCGCGGATGGCGTGATGAGGCGGTAGATTGGTCCCCACTCGGCCTTAAAGTATATGCGGGTCAGTGCCAGGCAGAGGTGCACGGGGGAGAACATCACTCCCAGGAAACCTCCTGCCATCAGCCATGCCGCCCACGCCGGTGCGATTGTTCCTCCGCTCGCCACTAGCGGTAGTACCACCGGGAAGCCGATGCTAAAGGCTGCCGCCGATACGCCGGTCAGCAGCCCAGCGATGAAAGGCACCGCGAAGGCAACCGCTGCCAGCGGTACGCGCAGGTTGGTCAGAGCATCCGAGACTGCGATGACAGCGCCGCTGTTGTTCAGTAAACACCGAAAGGCTAGTGCGCCGAAGATAACTACTACCGTCTGCCAGGGAATGTGTTCGCGGAGTATCGTCCATAGGTTATGAAGCGGGATACGCTTGACTATCAACATCAGGGCAATGCTCACCAGTGCACTGAGAATCAACTTGAAGCGCTCGTCAACAGGTAGGGCTAGCGAGAGGGTGATGACCAATATTACTGGCCAAATACTCATCGCCAGCGTGCGCAGGTTTTGTGCACGAGGGATCGAGTGCGGATTGCTGCTGCCTTGCCGGGGCACTCTCAGCAGCCCGAAGATCAAGCCACCCATCACTGCCGCCACCGTCAACGGCCACGTTGCCCTTGCCAGTTGGGTGGTTGTTAGGCCCAGCAATGCCGCTGCCAGCATCATGGAGGGATAGAGCGGAAAAATATATTCCCAGATGTGGCGGAACCAGTAGTTGATGAAGGTCTTGCGTTCCCTGTCCACATCCAGGCGGTTGCCTACCTCGTTCACCATCGGCGCTGAGAACATAGCTCCACCGATCATCGGCAGGAGCCCCACCAGCGCCGGGAGCGCCGCGATGACGATGCGCCCGTTGGGGATCAGCGCCTGTAGCGATTCGACCATCCCTTTCAGACCGCCGGTCTGACGCAGGAGTTCACTCAGGGTCATGATCAACACGACGGCCAGCGCCAGCCGTAGTGTTAGCAGGTCTACAACGGTCAGGAGAACATCACGCCCAATCTCCGGGAGGGGATAGGCGAAGAGAAGTCCGATGGCCACGGAGGCGAGCAGGAGCACCAACCCCAGGTTCCACTTGCGGCTCAACAACAGCACGATGCCGGCGAAGACGAGGGTCAGCTTGAGCAGTGCGATCATGGGCAATCCTTTCTCGGGAGAAAGTGTCTCGGATGGGTTCTGTTCTGTTTCGCGACGTGTATAACGAGGAAGTATACCCGGAACTTGCGGGATGTCCAGCCGGACTCCTCCAGCCCCCACCCTGGCTCTCCCTCAAGAGGTGAGGAAAGAGGTCGCTGTCAAGTGAATTGACGGCCAGCGGGTGCTGGGGTACAATGGTACCACTATCTTCAATGGAGTTGTTCTTGTCGCGCAGGCGCGGTTTTGTGGATGAGGTAAACCCCTTTGTCTTGCTGGCCCGTGGGCTGGTCTACGCCGGTGTGTTGCTGCTCTGCGCCGTCCGGGGCGGGCCAGATGACGCTGCGCGCGCTGCGCTTTTCGCTCCTGTCGTGCTGTTCATACTTGTCGCGTTGGAGGTGGTCCAGCGCTGGCGGCAGACAAGGGGCACGGTCGGAGACCGACCACAGCATCGCTTCGCTGCCTGGGTCGCGCTTGCCGACTTTGTGCTGGTGGCAGCCCTGACCCTGTGGCTCGACCAGGCGCTGAGCCTGCTTTTCGGGCTGGTAATCGTGGCGGATGGCATCCTGGCAGGCTGGAGAATCGCACTGCTGCTTGGCCTCGGCGCCGGTGCCGTTGACGCACTCGTGCCGCTGCTGACGATGACCGCTGGCTGGGACCGGCCCGCCGCCAGCGTGCGTCTCCTGTTCTGGCTTGGACTGGCAGGCATCACCGCCGCGTTGTCCTGGCAGCACGAGCGCGAGTGCCAGGCGCGGACCGAGTTGGAGAAGACCGTCCAGGTTAGGTCTGACCGCCTCTCTATGCTGTCACACGAGATACGTACCCCCCTGACGTTGATGCGCGCCTCGCTTGAATTGCTCTTCGACGAGTCGGCCGGGCCACTGACTGAGCAGCAGCGCACTTTTCTGGAGACCATCTATCAGAACGATGAGCGCATCGCCACGCTGGCGCAGAATCTGCTCACCCAGGCGCGGCTGGAGTCAGGTGTCTTCTCCCCCAAGACCCAGCCCGTGGACTTGCGGCGCATCGTGCGGTTGGTGGTCAACGACATGCGCATCCTGATAAAGCAGCGCGAGCAGCAGATTCGCACCTACTACCCGCAGGTACTGCCGCCAGCGCCAGCCGACCCGGGCCTCATCCGCCAGGTGCTGATCAACCTGATCCAGAATGCCAGCCGCCACACCTCTGAAGGCGGCCTCATCGTCGTCTCCATTGCCCAGAACGACTATGCCCTTCTCGTCTCCGTGACCGACGACGGCGCCGGGATGGGGCTTGAGCATCGCCGCCAACTGTTCAAACGCTTTTCGACTTCAGAGGCCAATTCGGGAGAAGGCACCGGACTGGGGCTGGTCATCGTCAAGCAGATCGTCGAGTGGCACGGCGGCAAGGTCTATGTGGACACGTCACTGGGACGAGGCACCAGTTTTTACTTCACCTTGCCGTTCGACAAGACAAGGAGCACCACGTGAAAGAGCAACCTATAGTGTTGGTCGCGGACGACGAACCGCAGATGGTGGGCGTCATCGCCTACGCGCTCCAGACGGCCGGGTTCCAGGTCATCATGGCCTACGATGGCCTCCAGGCGCTGCATCAGATTGAGGAGCACCATCCCGACATGGTGATTCTTGACGTGGCGATGCCCGGCATTGACGGCTTCGAGGTCTGCCGGCGCGTGCGCAGTGAGACGACCATCCCTGTGCTGCTACTGACGGTGAAAGACGAGCAGGCGGATGTGATCAAGGGGCTGGAACTGGGCGCGGACGACTATATGACCAAGCCGTTCAGCACGCGCGAGCTGGTGCTGCGCGTCCAGGCGGTGCTGCGGCGCACGCGCATCCGGCAAGTGACGGTGGTCGAAAGCGGCCCGCTGCGGGTAGACTTTGAGCGGCATCACGTCACGCTCCATGGCCTGTCCGTCGAACTGACGCCGCTGGAGTATCGGTTGTTGGCCTGCCTGGCCGCCAACGCTGGTCGTGTGCTGACCTGGCAGGCGCTGCTGAAAGATGTCTGGCAACTCGACCTCTGGCAAGGCAGCAAAGAGATGGTCAAGGTGCAGATACATCGCTTGCGACAGAAGTTGGAGCCGAACCCGACTCAGCCATCGTTCATCCATACCGTGCGGGGTGTGGGGTATCGCTTTGACGTTGGCGAATCGAATGATCGTCTGGCCGCTCTGTAACCAAACTGTGACCGATCTGTGACCGGCGGGTAACCACAGGGGGCGGGATTCGTGTTACACTGGCGTCGTATTCGGACACCGCTTTCTCACGAAAGCCCAAAACCAAGGAGGTGGATCATGCGACGCATTGTTCTTCTACTGGCCGGGATGTTGATCCTGGCCCTGCTGCTGGGTGCTTGTGGCGGTTCGCAGGCGACACCGGAGCCGACGGAGGCCCCGCCGGAACCTACCGAGGCCGCAGCCCAGCCCACCGAGGAGCCAGCGGAAGAGCCAACCGAAGATCCGGTTGAGGAACCGCCGGAGGTCACCGGGCCGTTGACGGTTCTGGCTGGCCCCCAGGAGGATTGGGCGCAAGCCATGGTGGCGGCCTTTGAGCAGGCGACCGGCATCGAGACTTCTTACGTGCGGCTCTCTTCGGGCGAGGCATTCTCCCGCCTGCAAGCGGAGGCTGGCAGCCCCTCGTTCGACGTATGGTGGGGCGGCCCCAACGAAGGCCAGAGTGCCGCCTATGCTGAAGGGCTAATTGAGCCTTATGCCCCGCCCAATGCGGCTCAGATTCCCGATGGCCTGAAAGACCCCAATGGTGTCTGGACCGGCATCTACGTCGGTGCGTTGGGCTTCTGCTCCAACCAGGATCTGCTCGACGAGTTGGGTGTAGACCCGCCGACTTCGTGGGACGATCTGCTGAACCCCGCGCTAGAAGGGAACATCGCCGTGGCCGATGCGCGGACTTCGGGCACGGCCTACACCTTCCTCTACACCCAGGTCGCGCTGAGAGGGGAGGACGGGGCCTTTGAGTACCTGAAGCAGTTGAACGAAAACATCTTCCAATACACCAAGAGCGGTTCCGCGCCCGGGCGTATGGCGGCGGCTGGCGAGGTGGCCGTGGCCATCATCTTCTCACACGACTGCGTCAAGTTCCGCGAGGAAACCGGTGCCAATCTGGTGACCTCATTCCCCGCGGAGGGGACCGGGTTCGAAATTGGGAGCGAGGCGCTCATCAAGGGTGCACCGAACCCCGAGGCGGCCAAAGTATGGATGGACTGGGCATTGAGCCCCGAAGCACAGGCGATTGCCCCTACTGTCAAGTCCTACCAGGTGCCCTCCAACCCTGACACGCCTGTACCTCCAGAGGCCATTGCTCTGGATCAGGTGAACCTGCTCGACTACGACCATGGTTTGGCCGGCGAGTTACGAGCCGAACTATCGGAGCGGTTCGGGGAAGAGGTGCGCGAGGGTGCCGCTCCACCCGAGGGATAGAAATCTGCCTAGTGTTCAGACCTCCGAGGTTTCTCAAAAACCTCGGAGGTCTTTAGACGGAGTAATCCATGTCCGAATTTATCACCCTCCGTGTGCGTGAATACCGGCGTCTGGCCCAGGATGGCGTATTGGCCGTTGGATTGTTGATATCGCTGGGTTTCCTTGGCCTCTTCGTCGTCTACCCTCTGGTCAGGATACTCTCAGTGAGCCTGAGCAGCGAGGCGCTGGCCGTCTACCAGCGTCTCCTGGCCGCGCGCGGCACGTGGCGGGTCATCCTCAACACGCTGTGGATGGGGCTGGGCGTCGCGTCGGTGGGCACGCTGCTCGGTTTCCTGTTCGCCTTCGTCCAGGTCAAACTGGACGTGCCCTTCAAGCGTTTTTTCAACCTGGTCGGCGTACTCCCGGTCATCTCGCCTCCCTTCGCCGTGGCCATGTCTACCATCGTGCTCTTTGGCCGCAGCGGGCTGATCACCAAACGGCTGCTGGGCATCCGCTACGACATCTACGGCCTGGACGGGCTGATCCTCGTTATGGCGATCTCCTTCTTCCCCGTCGCCTACCTGACGCTGCTGGGCATGATGCGGGCGCTGGACCCTGCGCTGGAGGAGGCCGCGATCAACCTGGGGGCCGGAAGGTGGCGCGTCTTCCGCACCGTGACGCTGCCTATGCTTACCCCGGGCCTGGCCAGTTCCTTCTTGCTGCTGTTCGTAGAGGCGCTGGCCGACCTGGCGAATCCGTTGCTCATCGGCGGCAACTTCACCGTCCTGGCCTCGCGCATCTACCTGGCGATCATCGGTGAGTATGACCTGAACGCTGGCGCTGTGCTCTCGCTCATCCTGCTCGTGCCCTCCCTGGCGGTCTTTTTCTTTCAGCACTACTGGGTGAGCAGGCGTTCCTATGTCTCTGTCACCGGCAAGCCGACGGGGCACCACCGGCCGATCCGCTCGCTGTGGGTCAAGTGGCCGCTTTTTGCCCTGTGCCTGCTCATATCGGGCCTGATTGTGTTGATGTATGGTTTCATCTTCGTGGGGGCCATCACCAAGGTGTGGGGCATCAACTACGGCCTCACGCTGGAGCATTTCCACTTTGTCCTGTTTGGCTACGGCTCCGAGGCCATGACCGACACTACGCTGCTCTCGGCTATTGCCACGCCAGTGGCCGGACTGATGGGCATGTTGATCGCCTTCCTGGTCGTGCGGCGGGAGTTCGTGGGCCGCGGACTGGTGGACTTTACCTCGGTGTTGGGCCTGGCGGTGCCTGGTACGGTGGTGGGCATCGGCTTCATCCTGGCCTTTAACCAGCCGGCGTGGGGCGGGCTGATCCCCAAACTCACGGGTACCGCACTCATCATCGTGCTGGCCTACGTGGTGCGCTCCATCCCGGGTAGCGTGCGCTCAGGCGTGGCCGCGCTACAACAGGTTGACGCGGCGATGGAGGAGGCTTCGGCCAGCCTGGGGGCCAGTTCGGCCACGACTTTCCGCAAGATCACGATGCCGCTGATCCGGCCGGCGTTCCTGACCGGACTGATCTACAGTTTTGCCCGCTCTATGACCTCGCTCTCGGCGATCATATTCCTGGTCACGCCGCGCTGGCATATTATGACTTCGCAGATTCTCAATGAGGCGGAGACGGGTCGCTTTGGCAATGCCGCCGCCTACTGCGTCGTGCTGATCGCCATCGTTCTCTCGGCCATCGGCCTGATGTACGGTGTCGTCGGTTCCACGACCGGGGCCGAACGGCTCGTCGAAACGTGAGGCTATAGTTATGGAATCCACCACTCTCGTACTAGACAGTCTGGTCAAGACCTTTGGCCGCCGGGGTCAAGTGCGCGCCGTCAATGGGGTCAATATCGAAATTAACCAGGGCGAGTTCGTCACGCTACTGGGACCCTCAGGCTGCGGCAAGACGACGACGCTGCGACTCATCGCTGGTTTCGAGTTCCCTACCTCGGGCCGGATTCTGCTTGATGGTGAGGCGATCAACGACGTGCCGCCCAACAAGCGGCCAATGGCCATGGTCTTTCAGAACTATGCCCTTTTCCCACACATGTCGGTGTTCGATAACATCTCCTATGGCCTCAAGGTCAAGAAGCAGCCACCGGATCTGATCCGTGAGAGTGTCGAAATCGTGATGCAGTTGATGAACCTGGTGGGGCTGGGGGGCAGGATGCCGCACCAACTGTCTGGTGGGCAGCAGCAGCGGGTGGCACTGGCACGGGCGCTGGTTATGCAGCCCAAGGTATTGCTCTTCGACGAGCCGCTCTCCAACCTCGACGCCAAGTTGCGGGTGCAAATGCGCGTCGAGATCCGCCGCCTGCAACAGCGGCTGGGCATCACCACCGTCTACGTCACCCACGACCAGGCGGAGGCGATGAGCCTGTCCGACCGCATCGTGGTTATGCACGACGGCCAGATCGAACAGGTCGGCACGCCCTCCGAGATCTACCAGCAACCTGCCTCTTTGTTCGTCGCCGATTTCATCGGCAAGGCGAACTTTATCGAGAGCGCCGTCCAGGGGCAAGTGGATGGGCGGATGACGTTCGACCTGTTCGGGCATCCACTGACGATCCCTGCTCCCCAGGGAGAGTTCGCCGCCGGTGATCCGATTTACCTGGTCATCCGGCCGGAAGCGGTGCGGCTGAGCCGGCAAGAGGGGAGTTTGACGGGCGAGGTCAAGCAGACTGTCTATCTGGGCTCAACCGTGGAGTACGAGGTCGAGACCCACGACCAGTTCATATCAGTAGTGATCTACGACCCGCAACAGGGGGATGTTCTTGAGGAAGGGAGCCGGGTGTTTCTGGATCTCCCCGACGACGCGTTCCACGTGTTGCCGCGACGTCAATAGCAGCGCTTCCGGCTGCGTCAGTCTGACCAAGAGACCAACCCCCTCCCACCTGAGATAGGTCACACTCTGTACACCAGGTCCAGAAACCCTTTCAGGAAGTCATGCACCACACCTCTGAGGGAAACGTTGGCGGTTAAACCGTACACGGGAGTCATCATCCCCTGCACTCCCGGGTTCATCCTGACATACTCTGTAGCCGATTTCAAATCGGCGATGAACTTTTCCGCAAGACCTGGCTGGGTGTGCCTCAGGGTCACGCAGATATGGACAGACGGAGGCAATTGAAGGCCGTTCAAACTCCACTTTTTCTTGGCCATATAGTCCATAATCGCATAGATATCCAACGTATCCGATGCGAATGCGATGACCCATAGAGGATCTCCGAGCACATAAAGATCTGGAATCTCCTCGATCCCCTTTTTAATCAGCGCAGCCGTCTCCAATATTTTTTTCGTGGCCTCCATATATCCCTGCTCCCCCGTGGCTACCATGGCCGCCCAGCACGCCCCGCTCAGAGCGCCCGGACGGCTGCCGGCGAACGTGGGAGTCAAGTACAGACCGCCCGGCCAGTCCGTCGTGATGTAGTACTGATAGTGGCGCAGCTCCAAACTGCGATATAGGATGACCGACGTTCCCTTGGCAGCGTATCCATATTTGTGCGTGTCGGCTGATATAGAAGTCACGCCGGGCAATCTAAAATCGAATGGCGGCACGTCATAGCCCAGTTTCTCTGCCCAGGGGAGAAGGAATCCACCAAGACAGCCATCCGTGTGAAAACCGATCCCTGCTTTCCTTGCCAGTTCGGACAGTTCCTCAATGGGGTCAACTATGCCGTGGGGAAACGAAGGAGCCGATCCCACGATGACGATGGAGTTCTTGGTCATGGCCCTTCTGGTTGCGGCTACATCCGCTCTGTAGTCGGCGTCTACCGGGACATGGATCATCTTGATGTTGAAATACTGAGCCGCCTTGTCGAACGCTGCGTGGGCGGTGGAAGGGACGATCATCTCGGGCTTGGTGATGCCCTTCTTGTCTCTAGCCCAGTCCCGATATGTCTTCATAGCCAGCAGGATGCTCTCTGTGCCTCCTGATGAAACGGCCCCGCAGAATTCGCCATCTGAGATGTCTGCGCCCAGTATTTTCGCTGTCATCGCCACCACTTCTGCCTCGAATTTCGTGGTGCTGGGCCACAGGTCAGTGTGAAGAGGATTGCTCTGTGAATTGATGGCATATACCCTGTTCTGAAAATCTATGTGCTCATCGTCACCGTGATACACAGCCCCCGAAGCAAAGCCCTCTTTCCACCTGGCCTCCTCTATGGATCTGAACGTTTCCATCATCTTGAGAATCTCTTCCCTGTCGCGGCCGACCTCGGGGATACGAGAGAGGGCACTAAAATCATCCTTGTATGGTTTGAGAGAGTGCTCCAGTTCTTCCATAAACTTACTGGCATCCATGATTATTCTCTCCTGTTATTCCCGGAACCGCACCTGGTTTACATCCCGATATAGGTCGCGCAGGGAGTCGTAGATATGCTGATAGGCCCCATAGAGGACGTCGTACACCTCGGCGTTGCCTGCCTGGGGCTCGAACTCCTGCTCCACGTGGACGATGTCCTTGAGCGCCCCAAAGTCCGGGTACAACCCCAACCCGACCGCGGCTGTGAGCGCAGCGCCCACCGCCCCTGCCTCCTGTGGCTGTGCTACTGTCTCGACGCTCCGTTTGGTCACATCGGCAATGATCTGCATCCATGGCGCGCCCCGTGCCCCACCGCCAATGACTCGCAAGACTGGGAGATGGAAGCCGAAGGTTTGCTCCACAACCTCGACGATCCAACGCAGGTTGTAGGCCACACCCTCGTAGACTGCACGTAGCAAGTGCTCGCGGGTGTGGTCAGCGCTGAGGTTAAAAAAGGTGGATCGCACCCAGGTGTCAGCGACAGGCGCTCGCTCCCCGTACATCCACGGGGTGAAGACCAGATATTCGGATCCAGGAGGGATGGTTACTACGTCCTGATCCATCAGCGTGTAGACATTGGGGATTGTGGGGTTGGCCTGCTCGTGGCGGTAGAACTCGTCGGCGATCCACTTGAGGCACGCGCCTGCCGTCTCCATCTCGGCAAAGAGCAATGCTTTGTCGGGGTCGGCGGATTGGATGGAGACGACGCCGTGGCGCCCGGTGGGAGTCTTTGCGGTGACGACCCCCACCCACCCGGAGGTGCCCAGGTAGATGTGGCCCTCTCCCTCGCCGACCGCACCGGAGCCGACCGCGGCCCCTTGGGCGTCTCCCCCGCCGCCGAAGATGGGGGTTCCCTCTAGCAGCCCGCATGCTTGCGCCGCCTCCGCCGTCAGTCCGCCCACCTGGTCAATCGAGCGCACTAGCGGGGGAAATTTCCCCGGGTCCAGCCCAATGTAGCGGATGATTCCCCGTAGCCAGTCCTTCTTCTTCAGATCGAAACCGATGGCCGAAGCGCACGACCACTCGAAGACTATCTTGCCGGTGGCCCGGTAAGTGAGATAGCCGTTGACGTCCAGGAAGCAGGTCATCCCGCTGTAGATCTCCGGCTCGTTTTCCTTGAGCCAGAGCAATTTGGGCAGGCCGTCCTTGCCAGAAAGTTCCGCGCCAGCGACGGCGGCGAAGACCCGTTGCCCCAGGAACTTGCGCATAATTCGCTCCGCCTGTCTGGGTGCGCGCCCGTCCAGCCAGATGATGGCCGGGCGCAGCGGCTGGCCATCTGCTCCCATCGGGACGATGCCCAGCATCTGGGTGGTGTAGACCATCGCCAGCACGTCCCGGGGCGCGACGCCGGATTGCTCTATCACCTGGTGCGTGGTGACGGTGATTGCGTTCCACCAGTCTTCCGGCTCCTGCTCGGCCCAGTCGGGGCGGGGGTAATGGACTGGATAGGGCTGGAGGGCGCTGGACTGGATGTTTCCCTTTGTGTCCACCAGCACTGCCTTGTTGCCGCTCGTGCCCACGTCGTGGGCGATGACATATTTGGTGCTCATCTTGTTGATATCTCCGTCTCTCGCACTCGTTGCCGGTTCCTCTCCTTGCGTGCTCTGGCGACGACTCTATCTGTGTACCAGCGGATGAGGCCGGAGGGGCCGTTGGTGAGCCAGAAGTAGAACGTGCTCTCGAAGCCAGGAGTGATAACATAGTGGTTTTTCTCGATGCCCTTGATCACTGCTTGCGCTACCTGCTCCGGCTTCAGCAGCCCGGCGCTACTGGCGAGTCGCCTGGTCTCTAGTGGCTTGAACTGGTTTTCGTAATGGAGTTGTGGCGTGTCGGTGTCGGGTGGAAAGACGACGGAGACGTGTACTCCATGGGGCTTGAGTTCCGCGCGCAGCGCGTCGGAGAAGCCGCGGATGGCGAACTTGGCTGCACCGTAGGCGGTGTATCCAAAGACACCTATGAAGCCAGCCACCGAGGAAAAGTTGACTATATGCCCGCTGTGCCGCTCAATCATCAGCGGCGCGACCAGTTTGCAGGGGTAGAGCGTGCCGAAGAAGTCTACTTCCATAGTCCGGCGGAAAATCTCAATGGGCAGTTCCTCAAAGTAACCAGGGTGAGCCAGGCCCGCTGCGTTGATGAGGATGTCGGGTGTGCGCCCGTCCGCAGTGACGGTGCTAATAGCAGTCTGCGCCTGTTCCCAGTCAGAGATATCGGCGGACAAGGCCTGGAAGACCTGGGTCCGCTTCATTCGCATGGTCTCGAATTCCTGCAGCGCGGCGTCGAGCAGCAACTGCCGGCGGGCGATGATGGCCACGTTGGCTCCGCGCCGCACCAGTAGTTTGGCTATTGCTTTGCCGATGCCGCTCGACCCACCGGTAACAATGGCGTTCTTGTTATGACAATCCACTGCTCTCTCCTCACGTTATAGTGGCTTGTCTCATTAGCCGGGCTGCACCACGCAGGACGAAGATAGACGCCACGCCTGCCAGCACTGTCGTAACCCCAGCCATCACAAATACGGTCTGTACTGCTATCAGAGAGCCGAGCAGGGCTGATAGCCCCTCGGCCATAGCGGTGGCTGCGACGACAATCATGTTGATTGCCGCTTGCACTCTCCCCCGCACCGCATCGGGTGAGAGCGTCTGGGCAATAGTGTCCAGTGCCCCACGGGCTATCACGACACACGCGCCGATGATGGTGATGCTTACCAGTACGACAGTGTAGTTGGGTGCGAAGGCGAAGGCGACGATGGCTGCTCCCGCCAGGATCAGCATTCCTCCCACGATGGTGCTCGTAGAGAGCCGCCGTGATAGCCGGCTGACCATCAACCCGCCCAGCACAGAGCCCATGCCCAGCATACTCATCGCGAATCCATATTCCAGGCCGCCTGCTCCCACCTGTATCTTCAGATGAGGAATAGCCAGCAGCACAATCGCCCCGATTCCCAGGGTGGCGATGGCCGTGATGAGCAACACCTGGCTCAGGGCTCGGTTTTGGCGGATGAAGTTGAGCCCGGCTTTCATATCTTCCCAGATGCTGTCTCCTTCGGCCGCGCGTGTCTGATCTGGCATCGTTGTGGGGATATTCATCATGGCGATGACGATGGCCGAGACGAAGAATGTGGCGCTATCAAAGATGATGGCCGACGGCATCCACAACTCGACCGCTGCCCCGGCGATGGCCGGTCCCACGATCAGGGCGATGATGTAACTGCCCTGGACCAGGCCGTTGGCTGCCAGGAGCAGGCTGCCTGGTACGATATTTGGGATGACCGCATTGCGTGCTGGGTAGAAAAAGACGCCCACCAGTGTCAAACCTGCTGCCGCGACGTAGAGAATCCATAGGTGTTGGACGCTGTTGACGAGAAGGATACAGAGGACTATGAGCCCGCGCAACAGGTCGGATCCAACCATCGCCCGTTTACGGTTCCAACGATCGGCCATCACTCCACCCACCAGTCCAAAGATGAGTTGTGGGATGGCCATTGAGATGGCAGGGATGAGCAATGCCAGCGGTGATCTGGAGAGGTTGGATATGAGTGTGATCGCTGCGATCAGCAGGCACTGATCGCCGACTTGGGAGAGCAACTGTCCGATCCAGAGCAGTTTAAAGTTGCGGTTGCGGAACAGTTCACGGACCGCTTGTTGTTGGTTTGGTGGACGAGATGATCGTTGTTGCAACGTTTTTTCCCCGGCCAAAGCAGGCCTCCAGCGGCTAACGTGTTACCCGAAATGTCTCTTCAGCGTCCTGTAGCACCCGCTCTCGTCCAAAAGCCACCCGATTCAGCAACTCTGAGAAAAGGTTTCGTGCCTCAGCTACACCTATCGTCCTCTCAGGCATTCCTGCCTCCTTTGGCTATAATGTACACCAGCGCCATGATAGTATCGGGATGGACGTTTGTCAAGAAAAGCCTCAGTCAGCGTGTGTGCTATTGTACACTATAGCACCGCCAGTAAAGTCATAACTCAACCGTCAGGCCGTCGTGTGCCAACGCGAATCCGTCACCGGGCAACAAGGCCAGCACCTGGTCCGGGGTGCGCTGCAGGTGGCCGATGTGAGTGAAGATGACCCGCCGGGCACCGGCCAGCCTGGCCCACCGGGCTCCCTCGACGATGGGCAGATGGCGACCCTGGCCTTCCTCCAACAGTGGTGTGTAGCGGGCGTCCATCTGCTCGCGAGTGAGGAAGGAGCCGTCGAGAATCAACAGGTCCAGGGGACGTACCAGAGCCGGGTCGGTGCGGTGAAAATCGGGGGCGTAAAAGACGCGCACGCCTTTCCTCTCGATCAGCAGGCCGGCGGTGGCAAAGGGCTGTGTGTGGTGGGTGTCCAGGGGAGTCACCCGGAGGCCTTGGGGGAGATGGAGTGGCTCATTCAGGCGCATTTCGCGCCGGGCAAAGGGCCGCCGATCATACTCGCTGATCTCGGCGGCGATGAGGTGGCGGAAACCATCCCGGATGCGGTCCCATCCGTCGGAGAGGGCATATACGGGGAGGATGGGGAGCCGAGAGATGCGGCGGAGTGGAGCCAGGTCGTCCAGCCCCAGGTAGTGGTCGGCGTGGGGGTGGGTGATGAGGATGTGGTCAATGCGGGCCAGATTCTCGTATGGTAGGGTTCGCAGTTGGGCGTAGATGTCCGGGCCGGCGTCCACCAGCAGCGCGTCGTTGACCAGAATGGCGGAGCGAGTGCGCCGGGCGCGAGGGTCTGCCTGGGCGGCACTGCACTGAGGACAGGTACAGCCCCATCGGGGAATGGGACGGGCGGCGGATGTGCCGAGGAAGCGGACGGTGAGTGCGTTCATCAACTATCCAACCACGACCCGCCCGCTCTTGACGACCGTCTCGACTGGATTGGTACCGAAGCGGTAACCCAGGTGGCGGTAGTCGGGCAGGTCGAGCACCAGTATGTCGGCGGCGCGTCCCACCGTGAGACTCCCCACCGCGTTCCCCATCCCGATGGCCTGGGCCCCGTTGAGCGTCGCGGCGACGAGTGCCTGGGCTGGGGTGAGGCGCAGGTAACGACAGGCCAGCGCGATGACGAAAGGGACCGATTCGCACCAGGCAGTGCCCGGGTTGCAGTCGGTCGCCAGGGCCAAGATGCCACCGGCGCCGAGGATAGCGTGGGCGGGGGTGTAATCTTGGTGGGCCAGGCCAAAGGGCGTGGCTGGCAACGGTACCGCGGCCGTATCCGACTGGCCCAGCCGTTTGATCTCCTCCGGCGGTGTGTAGACCAGATGATCGGCCGAGATGGCCCCCAGTTCCACCGCCAGTGATGTGCCGCCCAGAGGTTCAAATTCGTCGGCGTGCACCTTCAGTCCAAATCCCATTGCGCGGGCGGCCTCGAGAATGCGGCGGGTCTGGGCCAGCGAGAAGACGCCTTCCTCGCAGAAAACATCGCAAAATTGGGTTTTGGGCTTTGGGCCTTGGGCTTTGACCGCTGGCAGCATTTCTTCCACGATCAGATCCACGTAGCCGTCGGGGTCATCCTTGTACTCGGGGGGGATGGCGTGGGCCCCCAGGAAGGTGGGGACGAGCGTGATCGGATGGTCACCGTTTAGCGTGGCGATGGCTTTGAGCATTTTCAGTTCGCTGGCTGTGGTGAGCCCATAGCCGGTTTTGACCTCGACGGTGGTGGAGCCGTGGGCCAACATACGATCCAGGCGTGGGCGAGTCTCGGCCACCAGTTGCGCGATGGTTGCGGCGCGCGTGGCGCGCACAGTGGACATGATGCCACCGCCAGCGGCCATAATCTCCATATAGGTCGCGCCGCGTACGCGCTGCTCAAACTCGGCCGCCCGGTCACCGGCCCACACGACGTGGGTGTGGGGGTCCACAAAGCCGGGGCAGACAACTTTGCCGGAACTGTCCAGTTCAATAGCGGCTTGCCAATCGGCGCGTACCTCGGTCGTGGGGCCGACGGCGACGATACGCCCGTCGGCGCAGGCCACCGCCCCGTCCTTGATGAGCCCCAGGTTGCCCAGAGTGCGTCCCCGCTGGGGGCCTTCATTTTGTGGAGGTATGACGCATAGTTGTGCGGCGGAGTGAATAAGAATATCTGCTTTCATTTCCAGGTAGACGTAACAACGCAGAGTCAGGCGTATGATAGCACAAAGGCCAAGGGAGGTCAATAGTTAGTTTGGGCTGGGTGCAGTTCCCCGAGGTGTTACTTCCAGGAATGTAGGGAGGATGTCTCTCCTCGTACATTGAGCGCTGTTCCCGCAGCCAGAAAGTGTGAGGGGGAACCAGGTTGCAGTGCGGAGGACACAAGTGGGGAGCCATCTTCTGCGGCCAGCCATACGTTCACCCGGCACTCTGCGCCCCGCTCATCCACGAAAGTGATGGCGGTGGCGTGGGGGGGTATGCCGGCCGGCGCGGTGGGGATGTCGGCCTGAATCCAGGCCCGCTCGGTGTAGCGAATCAGCGGACGGTGGGGCCCGAGCACAGTGATGGTGTTGGGGCCATGTGTTCCTTCGATGGCAAAGATAGCGATCCATGCGCCGTCGGCTGGTAATTTGTGACGCACGGCGACAGCGCGGGCATAATGATCCAGCACAGAGGCTGCGTAGCTGCGTGTGACGCTCAGGTGAATTTGTTCCCACGAACCGTTATAGGCAGCCAGCGCATAATACAGGTCGCCGTTCCCATCACGGATGATGTGAGAGAGCGTACGCGTGCCCCAGAACACGTTCGTCCACGGATTCTCCAGTTCATCGGCGCTGGGCCGCCAGGGGAATGGCATCAACATCATTAGACCGACGGCCCCAGCCGGGCCGCGCTCCCTCGGTCGGCCCAGGGATTCCTTCCAGATCACGGCGGCGACGAGGTCTGGGTCTATGTTTCGCCCTTGAGCATGCTGGATAATGGTATCCTCCCACCGGGTGACCGCAGGGTCCCAGTAGGGGGAAAGACCAGAGGTATCAGGGGGATTCCCGCTCTGTGCGAGAGCGGGGTAGGGAAGCGCTAGAACTGTTATTGCCGCCAAGAGAACAGCAGCGAGTATCAGTCGCCAGGATTGCATTGGGGTAAGGTCACTCCTCCACTCTCACCGCGGGATGCGGGAAGATTATTGTTACTATAGCGGAAAGTTGATGATTTGTCAAGCCTGGTTTCGTGGTTAGGTATTGGCTTTTATGTACGCCTGGGGTGCGAAATGGTCTACCAAGTGGTGTAGACGATGCTGAGTGTCCCGGGACTTGGACCGATAGGCACGGTGACACGAAACTCTGAATAGCGGCCCATGTTGGTGAGCACGCAGACGCAAGTGCCTGCTGGCAGATCATTCACGTGGATGCGCGCAGTGGACAGCGGTGCCACTATGCAGCCGCCACGTCCTATGGAAGACGTACCAACTACCGCGATCGTGGCCCCGTTCTGTGGCTCAACATAACGCTCGGCGGCAGTCACGGCGTGAAACCACAAGTCGGCGTCGGAACCGGCACCCACCACGCCCTCATCGAGGTCTACTGTCCAAGTTTGAGGAATGTCAAGTGAGCCGCTGGAATAAATAGACGTGTCCATTGTTGGCGTGGGCAGATATGCTGCCGGTGTGTTCGTGGGTGTTGGTGTTGCCGGTGGCAACAGGGTTGGCGTTGACACAACTGTGGCGATGGGTACAGGTGAAGATTCCAGGATGTCGAGGAGATGGGCCAGTACCCAACCTGTGCCGGACGGAATGTCTGGACTTTGGATTTGAACCCAGTCCCCCCGGCGCGCTACTACCGAGACGGTCGCTCCAGCGGACAGTCGCACAGTTTCGGGGCTGGAGACATCCGCAGATTCCCGGACGATCGCCTCCGAGGCGGCGACTTGGCCGTAGCGCGGTGGGGAAAAACGTTCCAGCGCTATAGTTGGGGTAGGAGTCTGGGTCGAGATGGGTATATTGCAGGAGAGAATGCCCACATTGACAACGAACAGGATGAGTGCTCGTATACGCGATGGCTTGGGGTGTTTTGTGGACATAGTCATTCCTCCAATTGATCCAGGCGTTCTTGAGCCAGATGCAATCTATCTGCTGGGATCTGGTCGCCCAGTTCGACCAGTTGTTGATAGAGGGCGCGTGCCTTTTCGGGTTCTCCAACCGCTTCATACATCTGTCCCAGGTTGAGCATGGTCTCAATGCTTATCTCTGGGTCGAGTTCCAGGGAGCGTTCCAATTGGACAATGGCCTCGTTAACGTGCCCAAATTGGGCCAGAACGTTGCCATAGACGCTGCAGATATAGTGTTCGTTCGAGCCCGGGTCCTGTAAGGCGGCCTCGAATTCGGCCAGTGCGCGCGCTTCCTTATCTGGAACGTCTTCTTCGTCTGCAGAGGCGTAGGCCAGACCGAGGTGAGTGTGTAGCAGAGAGGCGTCGTATACCGGGTAGCGCAGCGCTTCGAGATAATGTTCAATGGCCTGCTCATAGTAGCCAATACGATATAGGAACCCGGCAAAGAGTTCTTGCGCCCAGGATGGATTGTAGCCGATGTCAATGATGTTCTCGTAATTGAGCCAGGCTGCATCGGTCTCTCCCAGTTCATCGTAAAGGCTCGCCAGGTAAAAGTAGGGGGTGACCAAAGTGGGGTCTAGATCAATCGACTGGTTGTACTCTTGAATGGCCGTTTCGGTCTGGCCGATCTTCTCGTACACCCGGCCTGTGTCGAGGTGTAGCCAGACTTGTTTGGCGGGATCGCCCTCAGCCAGGGCCTGTGCTTCCTGGAGCATTCCCAGGGCGGCTTCGTCGTCTTCCATTGCTTCGTAGGCGATGGCCCGGTCGTAGATGGCTGCGATGTGATCACCCGGTAGTTGATTGCAGAGAGCAACTGCTCTCTCCAGTGCTTGTTGCTCCAGTTCCTCCTGTCCCAAAACACGATAGTTGTACATTTGACCCAACACGGCGGCCGGGTCGCCGGGGTTGAGTTCTGCGGCGCGGTTGAGCATTTCCTGAGATTGTTCGAACTTGCCCAACATCTGGTAACTTTTTCCCAGATAGTAGTAGACCAGCCCCAGGTCGGTCGCGCCGGCCGGTCCTGGCCCACTCTCCAGGTGAGCCCGCGCGATCTCGAATTGTTCGGCGGCGTGCGGGTAATTCGGGTCAAAATAGTAGTACAGGCCCAGGCTGAAGGCAGTGATGGCCAGGCTTTGCCGGGTGGCGATTTGTTTGACTTTGATGCTGTCGGCGGTCTCGACGTCTATGCTGGTTTGCAAGGGGCGTCGCACAATGGGAATGACGTGGGGAAAGGACGGGTTGTCGGTCATACCTGGGGTTTGGAGTACCTGAAAGTGGATGATTACTCCTTCGTCTCTTTCCAGGATTTGTCCACAGATGACCAGTTTGGCCCCTACGCGCTCTCCATCAACCAGTCCCTGTTCCGCGTCACGGACGACGCCGATAGAGGTCAAAACAACGTCCGATAACTCGGGGGTTGTCGTGATAGCCTCGTCCAACTGATTGTGCAACAGGCCTGAGACCTGGCGTCCGAGCCGGGTGACGTGGAAGTCGGCACCTTCGCCAAAGGTGGCGATGGCGATGCCAAACTGGGATGGCGAAAACTGGCGGGGGAACAGTGTGGCCCGAACCTGCACGCTCAGTAGGCCACACCAGGCCACAGTGAGGATGATAGCGACGAGAAGAGGACGCCGGGCTGGGGTCTTTTTCTCCTGGGAAGCCTGGGAAGACCGGACATAAAACAGGTTGACCCAACTCCAGGCGACGATTGCCAGCAGGATGGCCGTCGCCAGGTAGGCCCACCAGGAGAGCAGGAAGCGGTCCTTGTACAGGGAGAAAAGAACGCCCAGGGGGATTTCCAGCACAATGACGAGGCCCAAAAACCAGCGGTTGCGGCTGAGAAAACGGCGCAGGTCTTGATAGATTACCTGCAGCGGCGGCGGATTGACGATGTACTGCGTGATGTTCTGGATGATGTTGCCGGTGCCGGTGTGGATGGGGCTTTGGGCGTCGCGTCCCACGTAAACGCCATGCTCGCCGACCGCGATGCTCTCATTACCCACGGCGGCGGTTCCGCCGTTCTGGACACTAACGGACGTGGATAGTGGCCCAGGTGTGGTGGGAGTGGTTGTAGGTTGGTCGTGGCTTTCTTCTGTCATTGGAATACCAATACCTGCATTGGTTCTCAGTAAAAAGTGCTCCCAGTCTCCGTCTCGGGGACGTCCCATGCAGCGAACAATTGCCTGGAGTGCAATGCTCTTGCCCAAGACGCCCTCGGGACGAGGTCTGAGAGAAGTCTAGGCGTCGCCGGTGCGGATGGGGCCGTGGGCGTCCCGACCGACGTAGGCACCGTGTTCGCCAATGGCGGTGGCCTTGTCGCCGACGGCGGCTGCGCCGCTGCCAGTGACGGTGACGACGGTTGAGTCACCGGCAGATTGAGCCGCCTCCAGAAGTTGCCCAAGTTGCTCGGCGAAGGATGCGTCTTCGGTCAGTATCTTCTTAAGTTGGACGCGGGCGGCGGCCTGGGTATCTTTGTCGGTGGGGGTTTTCTCCAGGTCGGCGAGGGCCTCGGCGGCGGCGGGCTGTTGGGCGAACCTGGATTTGATGGCCTGGTAGAGTTTGGGAACGGCATCTCCGACAGACTCGCCGATCTTTTTCGCGGCGGTTTTGCCCGCTTCTGCCAGGTAGGGGCTGAGCAGCGTGACGGCGGTCGCGGCTAGAGTTGCAGGGTCCATTGGGTTTGCTCCTTTCGTTGGTTATGCATAAATCATCAAGGTGGCGGTATCGTCGGCACTGGCTTTGGCGGTCGCGTTGGCGTTGGCGTTGACGGGGGCAATAGGGTTGGCAAGAGCACTTGTTGAAATACACGCTTTTCACTCTCAAGCAGTATCGCGTTGTTTTCCAAGGCTTGGGCATCACATCCGGACGCCAATGCAACAAACCACGTGTACAGCCCCTTGGGCCACTTCCAGCCGCTTGTAAGGAACACACTTCAGTTTAGCCCGAGTTTGCTCGGAAGGCAAATGCCGTTCAGTCGCTAGACCAGAAACAGGGTTTTTAGTGCTCCACAAGCGAGTAGTATTGCTTGCGGGCGCTTCTCACTGCCGGGGAGGTCTTCCTGTACGAAAAACCCGGTTTCTTGGCCCCCCCGTGAATGCTTACCTCATCCCTGCGTTTGAAAGCCCTCCCTGTCGAGGGCCGTGAAGATAGTCAGTTCGCCACCCGCTGCATAAGGCCTACGGCAGGTCGAGCACCTGGGCGAACAGGGCACGCACTCGCGCTCGATCGGAGGCGGACAGTACTCCCAACCTGCGCCGCACCAGATGGACGTCGAAGGATGAGAGGATCGGCTTGACGACGCTTGGCTTCAGCAGCCCGGCAGCCTGCTAGTCCACCAGTCTCACTTCGTCAGGAGTATGCCTGATCCGGCTTGTGATCGGGGCGAGGATTACGTCAATATGAGTTTGGTTGTACTTGTCGCCACTCAGAACCACAGCTGGACGCTGCTTGCCCCCGCTCTGATCGGTGAAGGGGTATGAGACGAGGAGCACGTCGCCTTGCCTATAGGTGGTCATAAACGGCATCTTCCTCGTTGTCCCACACGCGGGCGAAGGCGGCTTCCGAAGCCTTCATCGCACTCCATACCAGCGTCTCGTTGGATATCTCCTCATCAAGGATGGTGACGAGCAGGCGCGTGTTAGGTTTGAGTCCTATCTCCACATCCAGTCGAACCTGGGTGCCGTCGAAGTGAGCTGGAACGGTCGTCAATATTCTATCCATTGTTCAACCTCGCTAACCTCGCTTCATGAAACCTGCATATACAGTGCTGCAGGTGTTCAGTTTCTCTCATGCATTATCTTCATTAGAATCGTTGCACAATAGAGTTAGTGGGGAAAACCATGCAAAAACGCGCTATTTTGAGTGTGCTTGCCCTATTTTTCGCCAGATTTGCCCCCATTGTGGGGCGTAGTACCCATTAAACTTGTCGAAAACCTTATTCTGCAACAAATCTATTGTCCCAATTGTATCACGCTTGGGCTCAAGTGCAACTCAACGAAGATTGTCTCCCTTCCTCCTCGTAGTGGGAAAGGGCGGGGATGAGGGTTACACGCGACGGAGGTTGCTCTCTGCGCCGGGGAGAAAGCGGAGATACGTTTCGGTGGCCGCCGTCAGGTCGGAGTAGGCTCCCCGGTAGGCCGGGGGCAACAACGCTGCTATCTGGTACATGACCTCGTCGGCCATCTGCTGGCGCACCTGGCGGGTCGCCTTGCCCCCCAGGGCGTCCAGGCAGAACGGCTGGCCCACAACGATGCGAAAGTCAGTGCGGCGCAGGCGGGCCAGGTTGTGCCAGAAGAGTTCCCCACCATAGTAGGCTATGGGCAGCAAGGGCGCGCCGCTGCGCAATGCCAGGAACGCGATGCCGGGGTGTCCTCGCTGCAGAAGCCCATCGCCGCTGCGGGTACCCTCTGGGGTCACAGCCAGGATGTAACTCGCTTTCAGCATCTCTAACGCCTGGCGAATGGCGCTCACATCGGCCTCGCCTCGGCGTATCGGGATGATGCCCCACAGGTCGAACAGTGCCCCCATGGCGGGGTTGTCCCAGGATTCAATCTTCCCCAGGGCGGTCACTGGGCGGGGTTGCAAGTGCGTGTATAGTACGGGCGCTTCCAGAAAGTTGATGTGGTTGGCGACGATGATGAGTGGCCCCTGGTCTGGCACGCGTGCCAGTTGTGCATCGTCCATCCGGCAGAGTAAACGTGTCAGGCCCTTGATCGCCGAGGTTACTACCCGGTAGGTGAGCGTCATTGGTTTCCCTTCCCCCTCGTAGGGGGAAAGAGTGGGGATGGGGGGCATTATATGGCCTCTGGTGGTTGGTAGATGATCTCGATCTGGCCTGGCAGCAGTTCCATCTCCAGCCGTTGCCCATCGGTGCACAGCGTCTCTCCGTCAGCGTGGGCGGGCAGCGCGCCTTTGATGGCGGTGACGACAATCTCCCGCGCCTGCCCCATCTTGATAGGCTCCTGGGTGGCCTGTGTGCCCCGCATAAAGTGGAGAACGAGGCCAAAGATGCGGGCACGGCTCACCTCGCGGGCGATGCATAGGTCAAGCATGCCATCGTCCGGTTTGCCGTCTGGGGCCATGAAAAAGCCTCCACCCATACGCTGGCCGTTCATAATCGAGATCATCAACGAGGGTTGTGTGATAGTCGGCCGACGCACACGATACCCATTGCACGTTCCTCTCGCCGACTCGCCGACTCGCTTAGCTTGCATCAGGCCGTTGAGCACTTTGTTAGCGGTGCCGTCTCCGCCCACCGCGACCACAACGTCGTATCCTGCAGTGGTGGCCTCTTGGGCTAATTCGGCGGTGTGCCAGGGTCGCTCGGTGCGCACCAGGTCAAAGTCGAGGTTGTACTCGCTCAACAGGCGCTCAATCTGGGGTATGGCCTCGTCGCCATACCCCCTGCCAGAGGTTGGATTGACGATGACCTTGTATTTGGACATTAGATGTAGAATCCCTCAGGGTCAATTTCTTCTCTCAAGAGGCGCAATTCTTCGGCCGCCGGTGGCTCGTTGTGACCAATTTCGTCGGCCAGGAGCAACTCAAAGCCGGTGTTCTCGATCACTTGCTCGGCGGTGACGCCGGGATGGGTGGCCAGGAGCCGCATGCGCTTTGTCTCCGGCTCAAAGTCCAGGAGTGCCAGCGTGCTTACCACGCGATAGGGGCCGGTACCGGTCGGGAGGCCAGCCTCTTCGCGAGCGCCAGAGCCGGTCAAGTAGCCTGGTGTGGTGATGAAATCCACTTGTGGCACAAAGCGGCGTTTGTCGTGTCGTATGATGATGATGTTGCGCCAGCAGAGAGACCCTACGTCATTGGCCCCACCGGAACCGGGTAGTCGCACTTTGGGTGGGTGGTGCTGGGGGCCGATGATGGTCGAGTTCAGGTTGCCGTAGGGGTCAATCTGTGCCCCTCCCAGGAACCCATAGTCAATAAAACCCCGCGTGGCAGTCTCCATGATATCACAAATGCCGGAGGCGGCCACTCCCCGGTAGAATGTGCGGCTTTCCCCTACCGCTCGAGGCAGCCGCACCAACTGCGCCCCGGTCCCTCCAAACTCAAAGATAGGAACGAGGTTGGGCGCGTGCATTTTCTGTGCCAGACTGGCGGCCAGCATAGGGATACCGGTGCCGATAAAGGCGGTCACGCTGTCGGGCATCTGTCGCGCCGCGATGCAGATTAAAAATTCCGTAGGATTGTATTCTACGTCGCTCATCGCCATCCCTCCTCTTCGGCCCGCAGTTGCTGCAACCGCTCCTGGCCCAAAAGTTCCAGGTACTCCTGGTGGTTCGCCAGGCCGTGGACATACTTGTCCAGGTACTCTTGGGTTCCCTCCTCTGTCTTTGACGCCTCGACCCATTCCCGCAGTTGTTCTTCGTCCCGGGCGTAACAGTAGACCATCTCGCCGGGGTGAGAACCGAAGGGAGCATGCACGACCCCGTCTACCAGGTAGTAGGGGATGATGGTGCGGTCTGGATGGCGGCGAATCTCCTCGGTATCCACGATTTCTTCGGTGCTGATGATGAGTCGCTTGCAGGCTCGCGACATCTCAAAGGCAAAGCCAGAGATGCCGTCAATTTGAGCGTTGCCGTACTTGTCGGCGCGGTGGACGTGGATGAGGCCCACGTCGAGGATCAGCGCCGGTATCAGGCAGACCTTCATATTGGTGAATGGGCACTCGACTACCTTGGCGGCGCTGTATTTGAGGGTATCAGTCCCCAACATTGCTCGCACGGGGATGAAGGGTACGCCCATGGATGTGGCCTTGAAGCGCCAGGTGATGCCGCCGTTGGACCACTCGACCACCTTTTCGACCTGCCCGCTTTCCACGGCCCGCCGCAGTGCGCGGGAGGTACCAAAGACCTCCAGGCCGATGTATGTGATGTCCAATGTCTTGACCAGCCCAGCCCCCAGCCAGAGGTCGAGTTCGGTCACGCCCTGGCCGGCCACTCGCAGGTCTTTTTTGCCCTGGCGCACGACTTCTCGTACCAGCGTCATCGGGCAGCGCACCGTACCATAGAGTTCGGTGCCGATGTAACAGCCGTCGTAGACGAAGCGGGAGATCGCCTCTGCTTCCGTCATCACTTTGTCCACCAGCGCCCGGGGCTTTTTCTCCCGATTCCACTCTCTGAAACCATCCAGATCTGGGGGGTGGATTAGTTCGCCGATGCCAGATTCGATTACGTGCAAGATGATGCCTCCTTTTGAAAGAGAAACCAGGTTTTTTCCGAAAAACCTGGTTTCTTCTAAGGCCTTTTCTTCAGCGCCTGCCTGGCCCCGTGAGCATAGATTGAGGTAGGCAGCGCGTCAATCGCCTCGTTGAAGCGACGGATCGCCTCGACCTCGCGTTCCGTGCGTCGGCAGGCCAAACCCAGGTTATAATACCCCGCAGCCAGATACTTGGCACCTGGGCGTAACTCCTCGTCGGCCAGTGCTTCTTCCAGCGTGAGGTACGCTGCTTCTGGCTCCTGCAAACGCAACTGGGTCACTCCACGATTAATGAGCGCAATCTGGCGGCTGGTGGCGTCTGGCCCCAAGCGCAGGGCGAACCTGTAGAGGTTGAGTGCCTGTTCGCACCGCCCTTTGGAGGTGAGCCAGTTTCCCAGGTCAACCAGCAACCGCACCCGCATGGTGACCAGGTAGATGATAACGAGGAAGAGGATTGGGTTGGCTGGCACAACGTAGGAGAGCGCCGCGAAGATAGCGGTGATGATCAGCCCCTCGACGGCGAAGCGAATGGATAACCCCTGCCGGCGCATAAAGGAGAGTACGCCGAAACCGAGGATATAGATCAGGCTGACGAGCAGTATTAGCAGGGAAGGATGCATTTGCTGGTCAGGCGAACAGGTGACTGGCGACGCGCCCTAGCATGTCCACGCCACGTACTTCTGTCTCAAAGAGTGGCACGATGGCGCGCACGTCGGGGAAACTGCGCCAGATTTCCTCCATATAGTCATTCTGCATGGCGATGCGGTTAATCACAAAATCGGGCGCATCTTTGGCTACCGCCTCTTTATCAATCACCAGATTCACCACTACGCCGCCCACAGGAATGCCAAAGTCCTGGAACCAGTTGATAAAGCGCTTGATGACGGCGATGGGCAATGCCTCTGGCAGAGTGACAAAAAAGAAGGCGGTCTTTTCCTCATCGGTGAGCAGCCCCTTGGCTTGTTCCATCCGTGTGCGGAGGTCGAGGAGGTATCCCATCAGGGGGTCTTTTTCCTTTTTCTTGCTGTAGGATAAAAGTTCCTTCAGCGACTTGGCTTCCTCACGACTCTGCATCATCTTGTTCACCCACATGCCGTAAACACTGGACATACCCAACAGGCGACGAGCATTGGCCGTGGGAGCGGTGTCAAAGATATAGGCCTCATATTTGTCCTCGAACATAAGATCAATCATGTTTTCGAACATGGCCGACTCTTCGAAGGCTGGATTCATAGTGGCGGATTCCACAAACTCATCGGCCTTGGTCTTGATGTCGGCATATTTGAGGAACCATTCGATCTTTTGTGTCAGTTCTACCTTCGATTTCTCAATAGTGTCTTTGGTGTCAATCTCATAGGCTTCCAGGTTCGGTGCTCCCCGTACCGGCGTCGGTGCGCCAAAGACATCCTGATCGAGCAAACTGCTGAGGGAGTGCACCGGGTTGGTCGAAGCCAGCAGAGTGCGCTTCCCCTGGCCGGCAGTCCACAGCGCAGCCGCTCCGGCCATGACGGTCTTTCCCACGCCACCCTTGCCGCCGAAGAAGATGTACTTCATCTGTGGATGTTCGAGCAGGAACTGACTGGTTGTTTGCGTGATCATGCTTCACCTCCGAACAGCGCGTCCGCCACCTTGCCGATCATCTCCAGGCCGGTGATGTCCCGCTCGAACTCTGGCACCTGTGTCAGCACCTCATTGCCGAAGGTCTCATCTATCTGCCCGATGTATTTCTCCTGCATTTCGATGCGGTTCCTCAGGTACGCGGGGATGTCTCGCTGGGCCAGTTCTGGCGGGATGATGCGATTGACGATGTATCCAGAGATAGGCACATCATACTTGGCGAACAGTTTCGCCGCCTTGAGTGTGTCCAGGATGATCATCTCCTCTGGCGTGATGACAAAGAAAAAGGCTGTCTTCTCGCGGTCGGTGAGGATGCTGGATGAGGTGTTGATGCGCTCCTTGATTTCCTGCAGTTCGGTGAGAATTTGATCTTCTTCCGATTCCTTCTTGCGCTCCAGAATGGCTGCCACCTGGGCGTACTCCTGCATCTCCTCACGCAGCGAGGTGATCTTGTCAATCCACTGGTCGTAGACGCTGGCCATGCTCAGGTAATAGAGGGCGTGGCCGAGAGGCACCAGATCGTAGATGTAGTAGTCGAATTCTGCACCGACGACAATGTCCACCACAGCGTCAAAGATGGCACTTTCCTCCATCGCCGGTTCGGCCGCGGCGGCCTGGATATAGTTCTCAATCTCCTCTGGTATCTCATCCATACCGTACATATCACGGATTTTCTGGCGTATCTCTTCCTGGTATTCATGGATGTGCCTGTCGGCGTCAATCTCCTGGGCAAAGAGGTTGGGCATAATCTCCACCGCCCCTTTGCCGAAAATGTCCCGCTCGAAGATGTCGGAGAGGGAGGCCTGAGGGTCTACCGAGAAGACCAGCACCTTGTACCCTTGCTTGGCCAGCCAGTAGGCGGTTGCAGCAGAGAAGGTGGTCTTGCCCAATCCGCCCTTGCCACCGAACTCGATGTAGCGGCGGTTGGGGTGTTCTTTGAAGGTTGTTGCTAGTGACAATGTTCTCTCCTTTATGCCAACGCGTCGGTCAGGTCGCGCTCGCGTAGCATACGTCGCTTCCATGTGCTGATCTGAGGGACGACGTATGGGAGTAGGCGCAGCGAGTAGTAGGGCGGCAGAATGGGAATGCCCAGCAGGTCGCCCATCGTGATGAGGATGAACAGGTGCTCCATGCTGCCGCGTGTCTTGAGTGCGAAGCGGGTCATATCGTGGCCAGCCATGCCGTAGAGGAACTCTTTGGCCGAACGGCCAAGTCGTTTCAGTCTGCTTTCTTGTTTTTCTTCTTCGCTCATTTTACCTCCATCTTGTAGAGCGGATTTCTGTGTCCGCCTCTGTGTTTCAGCCCATTCCTTCGATTAAACCTACCAGGTCGGTCCAGTCGCGCTCGCGCAGGATGCTGCGCTTCCAGCGGTTCATCGTAGGGACAGCGTAAGGCAGAAGGCGCAGGGTGTAGTAGGGTGGCAGGATGGGGAGGCCAACGATGTCGCCGAAGGTGATCAGTACGAACAATCGTTCCACCTCTCCCCGTTCCCGTCGCACATCGCGCACCCAGTCGAAGGTGGTCATCCCGTATAGAATCTCGCCCATGGCCCTCCTGGCCTGGCGTATCTTATCCCGTATATCTACCTGCATAGGTGTTCTCGTCCCACACACTGTAACGTTGACAAATTGTTTTTCAAGGTATCAGTTCACCAGTGGAATAAATGGGAGGGTCGGGGGTTACCCTCCCATTATATGCTGTTCTTTAGGCGACTATGCGAACTCTTCCTTCGGCTTACCCAGTGCCTTCCAGCCATCTGCGACGAGGAATCCTGCCGCCACTACCAGTACCAGGGCGATGATGCCGACGAGGACAGAGGCGATAGATGCCTGAGCCGTCGCGGCGGCTGGTAGTTTCTTGAAGAAGTTGACGTAGGCCAGATATAGTAGGGCAGCGAAGTCGGTGACGATCATGAAGAATGAGGGATAGAGCGCCCAGGTATTCTTCCTGCCCTCCGACTTTAGCCACAGCGAGATTAGCATCAGGGCCAGACCGGCCATCAACTGATTGGAAGCGCCAAAGGCCCCCCAGATGGCCAGCCAGGGGATGATCCAGACGAAAAGCAACGTCAGGAGCAGGGCCACAGTGGTGCCTACGTGGACATTTTTCATCACCGGCAGCGCGTCGCCTACCATTTCAGCGCTGGCCACGCGCATGAAACGTACTACCAGTTGCATGATGGTCAGTGCCATGATAGTCAGGAAGACGGAGCCGTAAGCCACGCCAAAGTCCTGCGGAATGCCGATGCGACTCAGGAAGTTGGCCAACCCGCCAGCAAAGATTGCCAGTGCTTTACCCGCACCGCCAGCGTCCAGGTATCCTTGCCAGCCTCCGAGGGCGACGGTGGCGGTCAGGAAGGCGATGATCGCGAACGCCATCTCCATAAACATAGCGCCGCCACCCACCGGCAGCGCGTCGGTCTCCTTCTCCAACTGGCGGGCCGTGCCGGAGGTGGAGACCAGGCTGTGCCAGCCAGAGATAGCGCCGCAGGCGATGGTGACGAAGAGCATAGGCCACAGCGGGCCACTGTCGGTGGTGAACTGGGTAAAGACCGGAAAATCGCCCATCCCTGGATGCCAGATCAGCAGACCGATCACACCACCCACCATCCCCAGCGAGACGATCCAGAAGGAGATGTAGTTGATCGGTTGGGCAAAGGACCATATAGGCAGCACTGCGCCCAGATAGCAAAATATCACCATAAGCAGGGTGCCAAAGACCTGTGCTTGCGTGTTGCCCAGGAAGAGGGTGGGAGAATCGGGCAGGCCGTAAAGACCCGAGAAGATGTTGGACATAAATGGCAGTGTGCCGATCCAAATACCCACGAAGGTGAGCACGACGGTGATGACGGTGGTGAGGATGATGTCTTGCTTCCACTTGTAAGTCATCTGACCGGCCAGGACACCCATCAGTACCACGGCGATCATGCCGAAGGGTACTTTGGGGTTGGTCATAAGCACCTTTCCCACAGCGTTGCCAAAGGCACCCATGATCAGCAGCAGATAGAAGTATATAAAGATCATGAGGATGTTACGCGCACGGGGCGAGATGAGTTTGTAACTCAGCGCACCCATCGTGTCTCCCTCACGGCGCACGCCCATGATCATAGCGCCATAGTCCTGCACCCAACCGATGAAGAAGGTGCCCAGGATGACCCAGACCAGCGCCGGCAGCCAGCCCCACTGCACGGCGATGATGGGACCGGTAAGGGGAGCCAGGGCGGCAACGGACTTGAATTGATAACCGAAGAGCACGTTGCGGCTGGATGGTGTAAAGTCCACTCCGTCCATATACATCTTGGCCGGGGTAGCCTTATTCGGGTCGGGTTGGACAATGTCGCGATCAATGCGCCGCGCATACCAACCATAACCGATACCGATAGCCAGGGCCCCCAGGATCAGTACGATAATCGAATTCATCGCTTTTACCCTCCTTTTCGAAAGCGACTGATGGAAAAGCACGACTTAACACATGTTTTAGTTCCTTTAGATTTCTCTGCTTCTCTCTACACCTCCTTTCGCCCCCGAATAACGTGCATCACTTGATGTCAGTATCCCATCGCTCTCACGTCAGATAGTTACATAGTTCTCATTTCAGACGTTCGTCTTGAGGGGTTAGGTGTTTTCTAACACCGTGTTTATCAGTTACTGTTCGCATTTGAGAACACTCGCTCAAGTGCAAAGTACTCTTATTAACGTGCGTCGCTCATCACCAGCGTGGATTGGAGGTCGGCCAGGAATGTCTCGCTGGCTGTGGTGAGCAGCCCGCCCACTTTCATCTGCCATTGGACGTGCGGGTCGGCCTTGCGCCAGGAAAAACGGTGCAGGTGCTCACCATATACCTCCAGCCAAGATATCAGCCCCGTCACTTGTCCCTGTGCGCCTGGGCCCCGGTATGCTATGGTCAGGTTATGAGGCCCTTCTTGCCACGTCCAGGACTGCTCTTGTTCTCTGTGCAAAGCCTGTGCCGTTCGCCCTTTGGCAGGCACAATCTCCACCTCGCCTCGACGCGGTGAGCGCAGCGTTGCTTTTATTATAAGCCAATCTCGTTTTCCGCGCAAATGATTTAACAGCCATAGCAGCAGAATCTCGCGATTCTCCAGCAGGAGGGTGATTTCGAGCCGCCGGAAGGGAGGGGCTGCGTGAGTGACATTGACGCGTGCGCCAGCGGCGGGCGAACCCATCCATCCCGCCTCTGTATTGCCGCCTAGTATACCGAGTCCTGCCTCTAACCAATAAAAAAGACGCTGTCCACGGCGACGGTTGTATAGATACCCTCCACCGTACCACAGCGCCAGAAACGCACATAGCCCGATGATCGTTATGATCTCCGGATCCATTGTTTTGCTCTCCCTTACACTGTAATACGCTACGAGCCAGAAGGATATGTGCTATTTGCTAGTGATTATGGAGTGCATGTTGTATGGAGACGAGGTGTGAATAGTTTTCGCAATTCAGCCCACGTCGGCCACGGGTACTCGCTTCCGTACCAATGCCCGCACCGCGTCGGGGCTGTCCAATGCTAGCGCTTCCTGGGCTACTTTCCGCGCCTCATCCAGCGTGAGGGCCCGGATGATCTGTTTGGCCAGGGGGATGGCGGGCGGGTTCATGCTGAACTCGTCGAGCCCCAGGCCGAGCAGGATGGGGATCGCCAGCGGTTCGCCCGCCAGTTCGCCGCATAATCCTACCCACTTGCTATGTGCGTGGGCGGCTCTGATTACGTCGCGCACGAGGCACAGCACGGCGGGATGGAACCCATCGGCCAGCGGGGCGACGGATGCGTTCGTGCGGTCGGCCGCCAGCGTGTATTGGCTCAGATCGTTGGTGCCAATGGAGAAAAAGTCTACCTCGGCTGCCATATGGTTGGCCAGCAGCGCGGCGGCAGGAACCTCGACCATGATTCCCACCTCTATTTCCGTCGCCGCTGATTGTCCCTCGGTTTGCAGTTCGGCGCGACATTCCTCTAACACTGCCCGGGTCGCTCTCACCTCGGCGACCGTCGCTACCATTGGGAACATCAACTTGAGGTTGCGCCCTGCTCCGGCTCGTAGGGCCGCCCGCAGTTGGGGCTTGAAAAGGTCGGGCTGCGCCAGGCACAGCCGGATGGCCCGCAGGCCCAGGAAGGGGTTCATCTCGTGGCCTAGTTCCAGATACGGTAATTCCTTGTCGCCGCCGATATCCAGTGTACGCAAGATGACCGGAAGATCGCCGAATATATCCACGATGGCCCGGTAGGCACTGTATTGCTCTTCCTCGTTGGGCAGGTGGTCGCGTTCCAGGTAGAGGAACTCTGTGCGCAAGAGCCCCACACCTTCTGCGCCAGCCTCCAGTGCTGCCTGCGCTCCCTCCACGTTGCCGATGTTGGCGACGACCTCGACGTGGTGCCCATCGCAGGTGGCGGCGGGTTCGTGGGCTCGCTCGCAGGCCTGTGCCAGTGTTGTTACAGTCGCTGCCTGCCGCGCCCGGCACGTTGTTATCGTTTCTGCGTCTGGCTCCACTAACAGTGTGCCGGCGCCGCCATCCAGCACCAACATTGTACCATTTGGAATCTCCAGGATGCCCGGTCCTCCCCCTACTACAGCCGGTAATCCCAGACACCGGGCCAAGATGGCTGTATGGGAGGTCGCGCCCCCCTCGGCGGTGCCAAAGCCTAGCACTAGCGATTTGTCTAGCATCACCGTGTCGGAGGGGGTCAGGTCGTGGGCCAGGACGATAGAGGGAAACGTCAGTTCAGCGGTAGGGGATTCGGCTACACCGAGGAGGATATGGAGCACGCGGGTCGCGACGTCGCGCACATCTGCGGCGCGGGCACTCAGGTACTCGTCGTCCAGTGCTTCCAGCATCTGCGCGTACATCTCGGCCGCATCGCTCAACGCAGCCTCGGCGTTGACGTGCCGCTCCTCAATGGATGCCCGTACAGTGTCCAGCAGTTCCGGATCATCGAGCATCAGCGCGTGGGCCTGGAAGATGGCGGCCTGCTCCGACCCTGACTCGGCCTCCGCCTTGGCATACACGTCGGCCAGTTGCTCGCGGGCTGTCTCCAGGGCAGCCTCGAGACGCGCCCATTCGGCAGCGGGATCCTCCATCGTGCGTCGCTCAAAGCACAGGTCAGCCCGTTGGAAGTGGAAGGCTGGCCCGATGCCGATCCCACGCGAAGCAGGGATACCGTGCAGCGTTCTTCTTTTCTCCTCAAAGTTATTCTCAATCAGTGCCTTTAGTGCTTCCAGAGCCTGGTCAGCCTCCTCTCCCTCGGTATGGATGGTGATCACGGCTCCCTGCACGGCTTCCAGATTGAGTAGTGCCAGAATGCTCCTGGCGTTTGCTTCTCGCTCATTGTGCGTGACCTTGATGTCACAATTGAATCGCCTGGCGGTCTGAACGAACAGTTTAAGAGGCCGGGCGTGTAGGCCCACTTTGTTGTGGATAGTCAGTGTAACCTCGGGCATCAGTGTGTCTCTTATGTCATTGCAAGGTGCGAAACGTGGGCTAAGGCAGGTGCTCCAAGATCGTCTGCACGCTGGGCCGGTCGCTGGAGCTCCAGCCAACGTGACTCCAAACAATGCGCCCATCTGTTTCAATAACGAATACGGCCGGTGCGGCGAGACCATCGCCCAGCAGGCTGTATATGCCGTAAGCGGTGGCGACCTCGTGCGCGTGGTCGGCCAGCATGGGATAGGTGGCCCTTGTGGTCTGCCGTACTCCATCCACTGATGTGACGGGCGCGACTGCCAAAGCGATCACTTCTGCCCCGGATTCCTGAAATGTTCCGTAATTCATTTGCAACTCCACGAGTTGCGTTCGATCGGGTCCTCAGCCACATTTCTGGAAAAAGACCAATACCACCGGTCCCTGGGTCAACTGTTCTCTTAGCGTGAGTGTGCCGCCGCCGGCCTGCTCAAGGGTGAAATCTGGCGCGACTTGGGGAAGTGCCAGAGGTGGGGTGGGGGCGGGCGTCTCGGGCGCAGGAGCGGGAGTGGGCAAGGTGACTGGAGACTCGATTGTCGGCGCAGATAGGGGAGACGTGACCCGCGTTGCAATCGGCGACTGAGCGCTAAGGAGGGTCGGCGCGGCCACGTCTTTGAACTCCTCGTTGAGCACTATTTCGACGCTGGCCCGCTGCTCCTCCAGCCATGTCTTTGTGTCGTACCCCTGGTTCTGCAATGTTTCCAGGCTGGCCTGCACTGTCAACAACCGCCCCATCGCCCGTTCGAGCGCAGCGCGGTCGAGCCCGGCTTCCACCAGTGTCGTCGTCACAGTGGCATCATCTATCCCCCAGGTCTGCTCCAACGTGGCAATCTGTGCCTCGATCTGGCTCTCCGTCGGTTCCTGTTCCGGTGGGAAGGCCTGCAGTACCAACTCTTCGTTGATCAACTGCTGTAGCGTTTCGTCTGGCGCGGGCGCGGGTTGACCGGTCAGCCCGCTCATCACCTGGTCTATCAAGACCGCCTCCATCCAGAAAGAGTATCTGATGGGATGACCTCCTACGCTGGCTACGACCGGGTCGTCAGGGGGGGGAGAGATTATCGGGGGGATCGTCGGAGCCGGCGTGCTTGACTCGCGCCCCAGGAACGCCAGCACCAGCCCCAGCCCGACTATCACCGCGACGCCGATGCCCAGAAAGGCCCACAGGCGAGGTAAAGTTTGTTTGTTCATCAAATCTCCTTGTTTAGTTGATGGAAGTTTATCACGCCATCGCCAGGTTGTCAATTGGAGGCGAAGCGTTGACGCTTTGTCCAAACAGCGGTACAATAGGGATGGGTCAACGGTGATGACCCACTTTTTGAGTAGACTGTGGGAGGTGGATAAATGGAAAAGCAAGTCGGTACAGAGGCGGTGAAGCGCGGTTTGGCGCAGATGCTCAAAGGCGGCGTGATCATGGACGTGACCAATGCCGAGCAGGCCTGCATCGCCGAAGAAGCAGGGGCGTGTGCTGTGATGGCGCTGGAACGGGTCCCAGCGGACATCCGCGCCCAGGGTGGCGTGGCCCGTATGGCTGACCCGGAAAAGATCATAGAGATCATGGAAGCGGTCTCTATCCCGGTGATGGCCAAGTGCCGCATTGGTCATTTTGTCGAGGCGCAGATTCTTGAATCGCTGGGGGTGGATTACATTGACGAGAGCGAGGTGCTCACTCCAGCCGACGAAGAGTATCACGTTGATAAGTGGCAGTTCAAGGTGCCCTTTGTTTGCGGCTGTCGCAACCTGGGCGAAGCGTTACGACGTATTGGCGAGGGAGCGGCGATGATCCGCACCAAAGGGGAGGCCGGCACCGGCAACGTCGTCGAGGCGGTGCGTCATGCTCGCGCAGTGCTGGGGGAAATCCGCCGTCTGACGACGATGGCACCTGAGGAACTGATGACCTATGCCAAAGGGATTGGCGCACCTTACGACCTGGTGGTCGAGACGGCAAAGTTAGGCCGTCTTCCGGTGGTCAACTTTGCCGCCGGTGGTGTCGCTACCCCGGCCGACGCGGCGCTGATGATGCAGTTGGGAGTGGATGGAGTCTTTGTCGGCAGCGGTATCTTCAAGTCTGGCAATCCCGCCCTGCGTGCCCACGCCATTGTTCAGGCAGTCACTCACTACGACAACCCAGAGATATTGGCCGAGGTCAGCCGCAGCCTGGGAGAGCCGATGGTTGGTATCAACATCGGCGAGATTCCACAGGCGGAACGGCTGGCGGAGCGGGGTTGGTGAGCGACGAGGTCACGATCCGTCAGGCCAGCGCGGTTGACGTTGCCGATCTGGTACGACTGCGCCGGATGATGTTTGAGGCGATGGGTTTTGACGATCCGGCGCAACTGGACATCGCCGATGCGGCGACAGCGGACTATTTTGCTGCGGCCATTCCTGCCGGAAGATTTTGCGGCTGGCTGGCGGTCACGTCCGCTGGCATGGCGATAGGCAGCGGTGGCGTGGTGGTTGATCAGCACCCGCCTGGACCGAGCAATCTGTCGGGCCAGATTGGGTATATTATGAACGTAGTTACCGCTCCCCGCTACCGCCGTCAGGGTATCGCCCGTCGCATCATGCGGGTCATGCTAAAGTGGCTGGCGGAACAGGGGATTCAGCATGTGGCGCTGCACACAACGGGGATGGGGCAGCCCCTGTACCAGGAGCTTGGATTTGTAGACAGCAATGAGATGAGGTTGAGGCTATGTTGAGAGGGCAAGGTATGTTTGAAGCCCTCCTCACAGCGGTCACCTCTGCCAGGGCTGGAATATAAGGTGGAATTGCGGGAGGTGTGATATGACAGGGAGCCACCCGACGCTGTGGAGGTGCTGGCCCAAATCGAAGCGAATTTGAGACAGGGGTAGGAGGAATGAAAGTCGGCGTCTTGGCCCTACAAGGGGCCTTCATTGAACACGAGAACATCCTGGCGCGCATCGGCGTGGAACCGGTGGAGGTGCGGCTGCCGGGGGAGTTGGAGGGGCTTGGCGGCCTCATCATCCCCGGCGGTGAGTCCACCACCATCGGCAAACTGGCCGCGAAATGGCAACTGCTGGAGGCGATTCGTACTCTGGCAGGAAACGGCTGCCCTATATGGGGCACCTGCGCGGGGATGATCCTGCTGGCGAAAGAAGTGATGGATGGTTCGTCGGGCCAACCAGGTCTAAAGTTGATTGACGTGGCGGTTCGCCGCAACGCATTCGGTCGCCAGGTGGACAGTTTCGAGGTTGGCCTGGACGTACCCGCGCTGGGGCAGGAACCTTTCCATGCCGTTTTTATCCGCGCCCCGCTTATTGAGCGGGTAGGAGAAGGAGTCGAGGTTCTGGCCCGGCTTGAGGACGGGACGGTGGTAGCGGCGCGGCAAGGAAACTTGTTGGCGACCGCCTTCCATCCCGAATTGACGAACGATGATCGTTTCCATCGTTATTTCCTGGGTCTTGCTGGGCGTGAGGACTTGGTATGACGATGGTGTAGGCGACATGGAATGGTTCATGACCACAACCAGGAGCGAGAAATTGCTCGTAATTTTGTTCTCGTTGTGTTTTGCTCTGGTTGTGACCCGGAATGCATGGCTTTCTGACGATGCGTACATCACCTTCAGAACGGTTGACAATTTCATCAACGGTTACGGGCTGACCTGGAATGTCGTAGAGAGAGTTCAGGCCTACACGCATCCCTTGTGGATGTTGCTGTTTTCGGCTGTGTACTTTTTCACGCGGGAAGCGTTCTTTTCGAGCCAGTTGCTGTCCATTTTTGTCTCATTACTTGCTGTTTTCGTGTTGCTCACTCGCGTTGCCAACTCCTCGACTGCGGCTTTGCTGGGGATAACAATCCTCACGATGTCGAAAGCTTTTGTGGACTATTCCACGTCGGGGTTAGAGAACCCCCTCACGCATCTGCTGCTCGCGGTATTCCTGTTTGTCTATATCAGATCTGAAAACAGCCCCAGGACACTTTTTTCCCTCTCGTTGTTGGCCGCGCTGGGTATGCTGAACCGAATGGACGCGGTTTTGCTTTTTCTGCCGCCGCTTGTGTATGCCCTGGTAACGCTGCGCCAAGTCAAGTGGTTATATGCTGTGGCTGCGGGCTTCATACCGGTCATACTTTGGGAGTTGTTTTCACTTTTTTACTATGGCGCCCTTTTTCCCAATACGGCTTTTGCAAAACTGAACCTGGGGCTCATTGGCCGCCAGGAACTGATCCCGCATGGTCTGTACTATTTGTTTAATTCCATCAAAGTGGATCCTCTAACGCTTATTGTTATTGGGGCGGCCATTGGGCTGCCCTTTGTGACACGAACGTGGCGGTCTTTGCCTGTTGTGATTGGGTTTGCCTTATACTTGCTCTATGTGGTCAGTATTGGGGGCGATTTTATGAGCGGTCGCTTTATGACCGCGCCGTTGTTATGTGCTGTTGCTGTCCTGGTCAGTAGCCCTTTTTGTCTTCGGAAGGTAAACTGCCTGGCGCTTTGCGTACCGGCTCTAGTTCTTGGCTTGAGTGCACCGTATTCTCCAGTTCTCACAGTGCCTGAGCATCGTGCTGATTTCGACCCTGGGAGTTGGGTGAGTAGTCGGGGCATTTCGGACGAAGGTGCGAACTATTATCGTAACACTGGGCTTCTGATGGCTCTCCGACGCGCAGACCTGCCGGATCATGATTGGGCTTTGGAAGGGCGACAGGCTCGTCTAGAAGCCCCCCCGGTCGTTCAAAGAGGGTCCGTTGGCTTTTTCGGCTATTTTGCCGGGCACCAGGTCTATGTCGTAGATCTGCTGGGATTAGCGGATCCATTGCTGGCCCGGTTGCCACCTACCGACCCCAATTGGCGCGTGGGCCACTTTGGGCGAACGGTACCTGATGGTTACATGGAGACTCTGGTTGCCGGGGATAACAGGGTTGAGGACAAAAATCTGGCTGCCTATTACGATAGGCTGATGTTTGTGATACGCGGCGATTTATTCGATTTTGATAGACTGGTCGAGGTCTGGAGATTGAATACTGGAGCGTATGATCACTATCTTGATGCTTATGCTTATGCCCGTGGGGGAACGTTCACTCAGCCGCTGCAAGTGACTAACCCAACAGACAGTCCGTATGCCTACGCATATGTATGGAACAACGGGGCGGCTGAGGCTTTTCTTCTCGATGATGCTTCACAAAAAGGAAGCGCTTACACCATCAAATGGGATATCACTATGGATGGTATCCAGTTTGAAGGACCTTATAAAAGACATGTTTCCTCTATCAATGTCTTGTCCGACAGTGAAACGCTGAACGTTGGCGTCTATTTCAGTGACGGCCTGGATGTTACCCCGTACAATATGTTCGAGCGCCGTTTTTGGTTTAGTGCTGAGGATGATGGTCAGTTTGTTGTCGTTCTTCCAGGCGCAGAGTGGCACAATCCTCGTGCCCCCCAGGGTGCTTGGTTGCCAGAGGACATTGACGAGGTGATGAGAGACGCACCTGTATTCTCAACAGTGAGTAGGGAGTTTGCAGTACGAGAATGAGTTATTACAACCACATTACCGACGATCTGGACGCTTTGCTGACTGTTCTGCCAGATGATATCTGTGTTGCCTTGCAGCGCATTGGCCGGCGAGATGAATTACTGGAAGTGATCCTCGACCTGGGGCGTGTCCCTACTGCTCGCTGCACCGATGAAGAGATGGTGCTACGGGAGACAGAGGTCGCCCAGGAGGAGATTCAGTACGTAGTGGACCGGGTAGGTGAGTTCGACGCCGACAACCGGGCCGGCATCGCCCGCACTCTCCATCGCATCGCTGCCATCCGCAACCGCAGGGGTGACGTTGTTGGCCTCACCTGCCGGGTGGGGCGTGCTGTGTACGGAACCATCGCCATTGTCCAGGACATCATTGAGAACGGCAAGAGTGTCCTCTTGCTGGGACGGCCCGCTGTGGGGAAGACAACAATGCTGCGCGAGGCGGCTCGAGTCCTGGCAGAGAAGAAGCGGGTTGTCGTCGTGGATACCTCCAACGAGATTGGCGGTGACGGTGATATTCCTCATCCATCCGTCGGTCGTGCTCGTCGCATGCAGGTGGAGATGCCCTCTCTCCAGCACGAGGTGATGATCGAGGCGGTGGAGAATCACAACCCTGAGGTCATCATCATTGATGAGATTGGGCGGGAGTTGGAGGCGCTGGCGGCGCGCACCATTGCCGAGCGAGGGGTACAGTTGATTGCCACTGCCCATGGCAATACGTTGGACAACCTCCTGCTCAACCCCACATTGTCCGATCTGGTGGGCGGCATCGAGAGTGTGACTCTTTCCGACGAGGAGGCCCGCCGCCGGAGGACCCAGAAGACGATTCTGGAGCGGCGCGCACCACCCACCTTCGATGTGCTGGTCGAGATTCAGGAGCGGCAACGGCTTCTCATCCACTATAGCGTGGCGGAATCGGTGGACGCCATGCTCCGTGGGCGACCACTGCAGGCGGAATTGCGCTATCGAGACGCGGGCGGGAAGATCCACACAGAGAAAGCCACTTCCCCGTCCCTGGAGGAGCGAGAGAGCGGGCGGTCTGGCGCTGTGCCTCCCAGTCCGGTATCTCCAGTGGCGAAGAACATAGAGCCAGTGCGTGTCCTTCCTTACGGCCTCGCCCGCAATCGGCTAGAGCGGGCTGCCCGCCATATGCATGTACCAATCCGCTTGGTGGATGACCTGGGACAGGCCGGAGTGCTGATCACCACCAAGGGTTTCTACCGCAAGCGGCCTCGCCTGGTCGTGGATGCGGAGCGGCGGGGGCTGCCTATATATGTCCTGCGGGCCAACACTGTTGCTCAGATGGAGGCCTGCCTGAGCGACATCTTTGACCTGGAGGGCCAGCCCTCCGGCTATCTGCACCAGGCACTGCGTGAGGCGGAGGATGCGATCCGGCAGATTCATGCGGGCGTGCCGGAGGTGGTACTTGGCCCTCGGAACGCCTACACCCGCCGCCGCCAACACGAACTGGCCCGCACCGCCAATCTAACATCGGAGTCGCGAGGGAAAGAGCCCCACCGGCGGGTGTGTATCTATCGGGTGGAGTAGTGCGGACGATAACGTGGACATTGTTGTGTTCGGTATGATGGGGTATATTTCAATCGCCTGAGAGCGCACCTCAATAAGATGATGCGCCAGGGACTGCGACGTGTGTCAGGGGCGTGGACGATGCGAGCGGAGGGTAAGCGAGGATGTTTATCACTCTTGAGGGACCCGACGGCAGCGGCAAGACCACACAGATCCGCTTGCTGGCGGATTGGTTGTGCGAGCAGGGGTACGAGGTGGTGCTGACCCGTGAGCCGGGCGGCACCAGCATCGGCGATCAGATCCGTGTCGTGCTGCACGATCCGCGCAATACTGCTATGGATGCCCGGACCGAGATACTGCTCTACTCTGCCTCCCGTGCTCAACACGTGGCTCAACTGATCCGGCCGGCGCTGGCAGCCGGCAAAATTGTCATCAGCGATCGCTACGCCGATAGTACGTTGTCCTATCAGGGGTATGGCCGAGGGCTCGACCTGGAGACGTTGCGCGCGATCACCGCGTTCGCCACCGGTGGACTCACACCCGACCTGACACTATATCTTGACATCGCACCCCAGCAGGGGTTGCAGCGGAGACGGTTGGGTGGGGGGGAGTGGAACCGCCTGGATGCAGAGACGCTGGGATTCCACCAGCGGGTGCGGTCCGGATACCTGGAACTGGCCAACCTGGAGCCAGAGCGATGGGTGGTGATGGACGCTGCCCGTTCAGTGGAGGAGGTGCAGGCGGAAATCAGGGCGTTGGTGCAGGTAAGACTGGATGTTGGGTGTTAGAGGGTGTCCAACCCACTCAAGTCTTCGCTGCCCCCGCCCATCAGTTCCGGCATTGTTTTCTCAATCTCTTCTGGGTTCTCGCCAGCCTCCAGCCGTCCCACAACCTCGTCGAATTCCGGCCCCAGATCCTCTCCGGCCTCGGCGCTCATCTTACGCATCCAGCGCCCCAGACTGCGGGGGTCATTTTCGTCAAAATCGGGAAGATTGCTGGGATCGGCCAGATCATTGAGGTGGCTCTCCTCGGAGCGGACGATGCGGATACGTGACACCAGGCGGGTGAGATTAGTCCCGCTGCAATGAGGGCAAATCGGCGTTCCTTCCCCGGCCTCGGAGAAGGTGCGCCAAAAGATGGATACGCGGCGACTGCAATTGTGACAGCGGTACTCGTAGATCGGCACGTCGTCCTCCAATGACGGTAGATTTGTAGACTGGGCAACCGATTCCCAATCTACCAATCAGTATACCAATTTATCACAATACCGCAAGTGGGAGCAATTCGTGGAAGAACTATATAACTTTGTGCATCAGCCATTGCTCATCGTCATCTCTGGCCCATCTGGCGTGGGGAAGGACACACTGTTGGAGCGGATGAGGGAACGAGGTTGCCTGATGCACTTTGTCGTCACCGCTACTGATCGTCCCCCGCGCCATGGCGAGATTCACGGTGTGGATTATTTCTTCCTCGCCACCGAGGAATTCACCAGGATGATCGAACAGGAGGCACTCCTGGAGCACGCTGTGGTTTACGGCCAGCACAAGGGTATCCCCAGGCAGCATGTGCAGGATGCGCTGGTGTCTGGAAAGGACGTCATCATGCGTATTGACGTGCAGGGGGCGGCCACTATCCGTCGCCTGGCACCGGAGGCCGTGTTGATTTTCCTGGCCGCTTCATCGGAGGAGGAACTGGAGCAACGGCTGCTCGCCCGGGGAGGCGATACCCCCGAGCAACTCCAGAAACGCATCGTCACCGCCCGTGAGGAAATGAGACGATTATCCGAGTTCGACTATGTCGTCGTCAACCGGGATGGAGAACTGGATCAGGCGGTGGACGATGTGCTCGCGATCATCAGGGCCGAGCACTGTCGCGTTGAGCCACGGATAGTCGAGTTATGAGGAGCGCCGGATCGGGCTCGCCAGGTTCAGGTGGCCTACGATGGCCCGTTTGCGCGTGAGGCATTCGTGTCAGCGTTGGGGGAGTGAGGCCCGGTGCGGTGGAACTGCAGGCGTCTATCCGATCTCTGTCGAGGTGAACAGTTCGCGCCGCGCCGTCACGTGTTCCAGGAAATCCACGTCCACTTCGACGCCGATGCCCGGGCCAGCGGGGACGTTGATGGTGCCATCTGGGTTGAGCGCAAAGGGTGGGGTGACGATGTCGCGCTCAAAGTAGCGGTCGCTGGCGGAGACGTCGCCCGGCAGTGTGTAGCCCGGCAGGCTGGCGATGGCGACGTTGTGCGCCCGCCCGATTCCCATCTCCAGCAGCCCCCCGCACCAGACCGGTGCACCCCGCTCCAGGCACAGGTTGTGGATGCGCCGGGCCTGCGAAAGCCCGCCCACACGCCCCGGCTTGATGTTGATGATGCGACAACTGTCCAGTTCCAACGCCGCCTGAGCGTGGGCCGGTGTGTGGATTGATTCGTCCAGGCACAGTGGTGTGCATAGTCGGCGCTGGAGCAGGCTGTGCTCGTAGATGTCATCGTAGGCCAGTGGCTGCTCAATCATCATCAGGTCAAACTCGTCCAGTGTGGCCAGGTGGTCGGCGTCGGCTAGTCGGTAGGCAGAATTGGCATCTACCATCAGCGGCATCTCGGGAAAAGCCCGGCGCACTGTCTGTACAGCCTCAATGTCCCACCCTGGCTTGATCTTGATCTTGATCCTCCGGTAGCCCCGTTCTACATAGCCGGCCACCCGCTCCAGCAGTTCCTCAAGTGTGTCCTGGATGCCGATGCTGACGCCGCTCTCAATGCGCTCGCGGGTGCCACCCAAAAGTTGCGCGACCGAAAGATTTCTCTGTCGTGCTTCGATGTCCCACAGCGCCTCCTCCAGGCCAGTCTTGGCCATATTGTGACCGCGCACGAGTGCCAGCCGGTCAAAGACCTGGTCCGCTGTCTCAATCTCCTGGCCCAGCAGCATTGGGATCAGAAAGTCACGTTGGACGTGCCAGGCGGTCTCCACCGTCTCGGGTGAGTACCATGGCCCATCCTCCACTGGCGACTCGCCCCAGCCCTCCACGCCGTCGGCCCAGACACGGGCGACGATGGTGTCGCGCCGAAAAGAGCGACCGAAACTGGTCTCAAAGTGGTGTTTGAGTGGCAGTTGAATATAGCGCAGTTCAACGCGTTCGATCTTCACCGGTTGATCCAATCTCTCTCCAGCAAATAGCAGCTTTGCCCACTCTCGAAGATCAAGTCAATCACAGTGTAACCCTTGGCAAAGGCGGCTTCGAATAGAACACGGGTGTGCTCGCGCCAGGCGCGGGCCAGTCCCATATCGGCCAATTTGATGGCCTGGAAGCGAGCCGGTATCTGGATGAGCAATCGGTCTCCCTTGATAGGGAGGATGGTCTGTGGCGGGCGAGGTAGGTCACCAGGGATGGAAAGGTTGAGCACCTGAACACCCTCGGCCTGCAGCGCCGACAGCGAAGGAGCGATCCAATCGTCACGCAGCCGGCTGGCGACATGATCGCTCGCGATGTGCCAGTCCACCTGGAAGCGGTCGCTGAGCAGCCCGACGTTGAGCCCATCGCGCATACTTCCATACAGATTCCGCAAATAAATTCTACACGTCACGCCCAATTTGTGAAAGTTGAGACGAGCGTTCCGGCTCTCCAGCGGGTCGAAGGTCCAGGTGATGAGATCTATCCCCTGGCCCAATACATATTCGCGCTGCGCCAGTTTCAGGCAATAGCCCACATTTTGACCCTGGTACTCGGAGGCCACGCCAGCCATATGGGAGCAGTGTTTCATCTTGCCGTCAGGCGAAAGCCCAGTGAAGCCAAAGATGAAACCGACGAGTCCCTCCCCTCCCTCCGGCAGGGGCTCGAATGCGCCCAACACTACCCCGTCGTTTTTCGAAACGGTGAGCAGCAAGTGGTCGGGTACGATGTCAATGTCCTCAAAGTTCCACACCGCACGTTGGAGCCGCTCTGCGGCCCGATACTCGTCGTGGGTTTGGATAGGATGGATATTGACCTTGATGACCATGCCCGATCCCACAAATCAAAGATCTCTCTGTCTATTGGTCATTGGAACACGATGCCCTACGAGCCCCTCGACTCCTGGTCGCTCTCCTGGGGACGAAAACGACGGGTCAGTGGAAAACTCTTTTTGTCCAACACGATAGCGGTGCTCCAGTTGATCACTCCTGGAAAGTGCCCGAATTTTTCAAATAGGATCTCCTTCAGATGATCCACGTCACGGGCGTAAATTGTGATGAGTTCGTCAATGTTACCAGTCAGGATTTGCACGTTGGTGATCTCGGGCAGATCTATGGGCTCAGAGAGGATCGCCTCCACAGAAACGCTCGGGGCCCGGACTACCTGAATGATGGCCTTGATACTCAGGCCCAGTTTTTCTGGATCGATGATGGCAGTATACCCCTGAATCACCTCGTTTTCTTCAAGTGCCCGGATCCGATCACGAATAGTAGAGTTGGGACTGCCGAGGCGTCTTGCCAGTTCGGAAACTGTGATTCTGGCATTGTTTTCGAGTTCGGCGAGAATGACGAAATCAAGATCATCTAATGATAGGCGCACGGCATACCTCCTCCTTGAAAGAATAGCGGAAAATTATCATTAATACCGCTATAATAGTGTTGACAAAGCCATTATTTCGTGATACAATATTGACTAACCAACTTTTCCCGATTCTTTGGATATTGTACATTATTATCACTTGTTGCGCAAGTCTCAAGCCTACCCCACTTTGGCACCGTAAACTAGTTCATACAAGTCAACGTCAAGATGAGAATCGAGGTAGATTGCGAGCGTATCCGCCTCAACGCTGAGGCGATTGTCAGGATGTGTACTCCCCAGGGGATTGAGGTTGTAGGGGTGACAAAGGCCTGCTGTGGCCATCCCGATATAGCACGGGCCATGCTAGCCGGCGGGGTGAGCATGCTGGGGGACTCGCGACTGAAGAATGTTCTACGACTGCGGGAAGCGGGCATCAATGTGCCTGTTATGCTCTTGCGCCTTCCAAGTCTGAGCGAAGCCGACGAGGTGGTCAGACTAACTCGGGCCAGTCTTAACTCCGAGGTGGACACAGTGCGCACTCTGTCTCGCGCCGCGCAGGTCCGTGGTCTCGTTCATCAGGTGATCCTCATGGTGGAGATGGGCGACCGTCGGGAGGGTGTGATGCCCGATCAGGCTGTGGATACGGCTCGAGCGATGCTGGGATTGCCCGGCATTGATTTGGCGGGCATTGGCACAAATCTCTCCTGTATCGGAGGCGTGGTGCCCACGAAGGAGAATCTGCAACTACTCGTGGATGTGGCTGAGGACATCGAACAAGCCCTGAACATCCGGTTCCGAGTGATCTCCGGTGGCCACACCACCGACCTGGACCTCATTGAACGTGGTGAGATGCCGTCGCGCGTGAACCAACTCCGCATTGGCGAGGCTATCTTGTTGGGGGTGAATGGTACGACGAATTATCCCTTGCCCTGTCCCTATCAGGATGCCTTTAACGTGGTGGGGGAGGTGATTGAGGTCAAGGTCAAGCCGTCTTTGCCCGATGGCCCGATCGCAATCAACGCCCTGGGATGTGTGCCTCATTGGGAGGACCTGGGTCTCCGGCGACGGGCGATCCTGGCTATGGGTGAGCAAGACTTGCGCATCAACGGCTTGCGCCCCAAACGACCGGGAGTGACCATCGTGGGCGCCAGTTCCGATCACCTCGTCGTGGACGTCACCGATGCCACCCCGTCCGTCCGCCTGGGCGATGAACTGGAGTTCGGCCCGATCTATGCTGCCTTGGCCACGGCTATGGTCAGTACTGGCGCGACCCAGATAGTCAAGCCTATGAAAGAAACAAACACGTGCTAGACATTCTGATCAAGAACGGTGTTATAGCAGCAGACTTTCCAGGATTTTAATGCCAGGACAGCCACTAGCCGCATGGGCCTGCCTGAATCTATGTTCCACGACGGAGAGATAGGAGGTTGCTATGGGAGGTCGTATGTTGCATCTGGAAACGTTGCTGAAAATTCCGTATGTAGAGCCGGACTGCGGATTTGACATCTCCCCTGACGGCACACAGGTCGCCTTTTCCCATAACTCCTCCGGCCAGTGGGAGATTTGCCTGATGCCGATGGATGGTTCGGCCCCGCCCCGGCGAATCACCGGCGGCCCGGGGGCCAAGTTCAACCCCCGCTGGTCGCACGATGGCCAACGGCTGGCCTATGTCCTGGACCTGGAGGGGGGCGAACTTTATGACATTTGCATATATGACCTCGCCACGGACGCACACATTAACCTGACCCCGGATACCCCCGACGCCATCCAGTTCAAATACGCCTGGTCGCCTGATGGTTCCCAGATCGCCTTTATATCTGACCGTTCCGGGCATTTCGATACCTATGTGATGCCGGCCGCCGGTGGCCCCGCCCGCTTGGTGCTCGGTCTCCTTGATCCAGATCGGGATGTCCGGTGGTCACCCGACGGTCACTGGCTGGCCATCGTCACCGGGGCAAGTGGCCAGGACGATGACACCTTTATCATCCCGGTGGAGGGGGGCGAGCCGCGCATCATTTCTGATGCCAGCGCCTCTGTTCACGCCAAGAATGCCCGCTGGGCCCCGGACAGCACCCGTCTTGCTTTTGCCGCCAACGTTCACGGTCGTTTCGACGTCGGCATCTACGAACTGGAGACGGGGCAGATTACCTGGGTGGCGGACGGAGAGAGCGACCAGGAACACCCCGCCTGGTCGCCCGACGGCCGGCGGCTGGCCTATGTGGTCAGCCATGGCCCCGCGACGGCGCTGGCCGTTTCGGATCTGGAGCAAGGAACTCTGGCAACCTATCAGGTCGAGACAGGCGTCCACTACCGGCCATGCTTTACACCCGACGGGGCACATCTGGCCTTTGTTTTTGACAGCCCCCGCCACCCGCGTGACCTGTGGTTGTTTTCCCTGGCCGATGGCTCCCTCCGGCAGTTGACCCATTCCCTGCCATCTGATCTGCAGGATGTCCCTTTCGTCACGCCGGTGGCTGTCGGCTACCACAGCCTGGATGGGCGCAGCGTCCCTGCCCTACTCTACCGTCCGCGCCAGGATGATCAGGATGAGCGGCTTCCCCCCGCCGTCGTCTACGTCCACGGAGGTCCCAGTTGGTTGACCCGGATCACCTGGGACCCCCTGGTGCAGCATATGGTCAGCCGGGGGTGGGTGGTGCTGGCTCCCAACTACCGAGGCTCTACCGGCTACGGGAGGGAGTGGCAATTGGCCAATCGCTTCGACCTGGGAGGTGGCGATACGAAGGATGTGGTCGCCGGAGCCGACTACCTGGTGCGCGATGGATTGGCCGACCCCGCTCGCATCGCCGTCACCGGTGTCAGTTACGGCGGTTACATGACGATGACTTCACTGACTCGGTACCCCGACCGCTGGGCGGCCGGCTCGGCCGTGGTACCTTTTCTCAACTGGTTCACCGAGTTCGCCAACGAGCGCCAAGACCTCCAGCACTGGGATCGGGAGAACTTTGGCGACCCGGAGAAGGATCACGACCTGTACTATGAGCGCTCGCCGTTTTTTTTCCTGGGCTGTATCACAGTGCCGGTGCAATTGATCTGCGGCGCTCATGACCCCCGCTGCCCGGCTGGCGAATCCATCCAGGCCCGGGATGCGCTACTGGCCCAGGGGAAGCGGTGTGACTTTATTCTCTACCCCGACGAGGGTCACCTTTTTCAAAAGACCAGGAACGTAGTAGATGCCAAGAAGCGCCGGGTGGCTTTCCTGGCAGAGATGCTGGAGAACGACTAGAAGCAGATCAAGCGAGAGTACAGGCCACCTCGTGGCCTGGAGACACAAGCCGCAGCTGTGGATCCGTCTCCCGGCAGTCGGGGGTGGCGGCTGGGCAGCGAGGGTGGAACCGACAGCCATCTGGCAGGTCAATAGGATTGGGTATCTCTCCGCGCAGGATCACACGTTGGCGGCGGCGGCGGGGATTGGGTGCTGGGACGACGGAGAGCAGTGCGCGGGTATACGGATGGCGCGGGTGGGATATGACCTCTGCGGTGGGGCCGAGTTCGACAATGCGCCCCAGGTACATCACCGCCATGCGGTCGGTGAAGAATCCGGCGGTAGCCAAGTCGTGGGTGGTGTAGAGAATGGTGATACCCCGTTCGTCGCGCAGGGTATGGAGGAGGCTGAGCACCTCCGCGCGGATGGAGACGTCTAACATTGAGACCGGCTCGTCGGCCACCAGCAGCCGGGGCTCCAGAATCAACGCGCTGGCGATGGCCACCCGCTGGCGCTGCCCGCCGGAGAGTTCGGCCGGGAAGCGAAACCAAAAGTGCTCGGCGGGGGTCAGACCACACGACTCCAGCGCGGCGCGCACGCTTTCCGTTTTCTCCTCGTGGGAGTGGACCAGGTGATGGATCTCTAGCGGTTCAGCCACGATGTCGAAAATCCTCTGCCGTGGGTTCAGGGACTCGTAGGGGTCCTGGAAGATCATCTGCGCCCGGCGGCGTAGCGACAGCAAGCGCTCTCGGCGGTTCATCTCAGCCAGACACCCGTCGCTCGCCTCCAACGACGGCCCATGCCCACGGGCCCACTCGGCCACGTCGTACCCATCGAAGAGGACGTGTCCGCCGGTGGGCAGTTGCAGGCCCAGCACGTTCATGCCCACGGTAGTCTTGCCCGAGCCGGACTCGCCCACCAGCGCCAGAATCTCGCCCGCTTGCACGGAAAAGTGGACGCCGTCCACAGCGCGGACGTAACGAAGCGGCCTGCGCGTCAGTGCGCCCCACACTCCCAGGGGCAGGGGAAAATACTTGTACAGGTCTTGGACGTGGAGAATGGGCAGTGTCTTGATCACGACCTCTCACTTATCAGGTGGCAGGCAACACGGTGACCGGGAGCCACCTCGACCGGCAGTGGCGGCCGGTGAGCGCAGATGTCCTCGTGACAATGGCAGCGCGGCTCAAAGCGGCAGCCGGGCGGCAGGTCGTCCAACCGGGGTGGGTTGCCGGGGATGGACGCCAGGGTCGCGCCGGGATGCTCAATGTCGGGGAAGGCTTGCAGCAGCCGCCGGGTGTAGGGGTGCTGGGGGGCATTAAAAATGGTGTCGCTGCTGGCGTGCTCGACCACCGTGCCCCCGTACATCACCAGGACGTCGTCACACACCTCGGCCACGAGTCCCAGGTCATGGGTGACAAAGATCACCGAAAGGTGCAATTCCTGTTGCAATTGCTGAAGCAGTTGTAGAATCTGCGCCTGGATCATCACGTCGAGGGCGGTCGTCGGCTCGTCGGCGATGAGAAGACGCGGGTTGCAGGCCAGTGCCATAGCGATGACGGCGCGCTGTCGCATGCCGCCGCTGTACTGGTGGGGGTACTGGCGGCCCCGTTCGGGCGGAATTCTGACCAGCCGCAACAACTCGCCGGCCCGCTCGCGGGCCTCGCCGGGTTGGGCCACGATTTTGTGAAGTTGGATCACCTCCACGATCTGGCTTTCGACGGTGCGCACGGGATTGAGGGCGTTCATCGCGCCCTGAAAGACCATGGCGATCTCACGCCAACGCACTTGCCGCAGTTGGGCCTCGCTGTATTGGAACAAGTCCCGTCCATCGAAGAGCATACGTCCGCTGGTGATCCGTCCTTCTTCTGGCAGAAGGCGGAGCAGACTGAGCATGACCGTCGTCTTGCCACATCCGCTCTCCCCGACCAGCCCCACCGAGTGCCCCTGTTCCAGGCCAAAGCTCACGTTCTCGACCGCGTGCAGGGCCGTGGAATCGTCCGCCAGGTAGTCAACCGAGAGATTCTGTACGTCCAAAAGCACCATTCCCTACTCCCTCTCCCCCCCCCGTCAGCGTCACCATCCGGCGTGGGTTGAAGAGGTGATGCGTGCGCAGCCGAGGATTGATGATTTCTTCCAGTGTGTTGCCCAGGAAGAGAAGTCCCAGCGTCACCCACACGATGCTCAGCCCCGGCGGCAGCAGGTACCACCACGCGCCTCGGCTGATTGCCCCCCGCTCGAAGGCAAAGTTGAGCATAGAGCCCCAACTGACCAGCATCGGGTCACCCAATCCCAGGAAACTCAGCGATGACTCGGACAGGATGGAGGCGGAGACGTCCAGCACCGCCTGCGCCAGGATGAGGGGCACGATCTGGGGAAAAATGTGACGGACGATGATGCGCGGCGACGACGCGCCCACGGAACTGGCCCGCAGCACGTACTGGCGCTCCTTGACCGAGATCACCTGCGAGCGCACCAGCCGGGCAGTGTAGGTCCAGCCCAAGAGGCCGATCACCAGGATGATCTTCCATAGGCCCCGGCCCCACACGGCGATGAGCACCAACATGAACGGCAGGCGGGGAATGACCATCAGGCCATCGGTGAGTCGCATCAGGATGCTCCCGACCCGGCCGCCAAAGTAACCAGCGATCATGCCGACGATTGTGCCGATGAGCATGGACATCAGGGAAGCGGTGAAACCGACCATCAGCGAGACGCGAGCACCGTAAAGCAGCAGGCTGAGCACATCCCGCCCGGCGTCGTCCCGCCCCAGGATGTGCTGCTGGTCCGGCGGGGCCATCACGTCCTCGGGCTGGACGGTGACGTGGGCGTAGGGATCGTAGGGGGCGATGACCGGCGCGAAGAGCATCATAACCGCCATGAAAAGCAGCATCACTCCCCCTATGATACCCAGAGGGCGGTGGAGAAAAGTTTGCCGGAAAGATCTCTGCATTGCCAGTCCCTTCACTCTGGCTTGACCCGAGGGTCGAGCATCGCATAAAGAATGTCGGCCAGGAGGTTGGCCAGGATCACGCTGACCGCCAGCAACAGAAACGCACCCTGCAAGACTGGGTAATCCCGCTTTGTCACGGCGTCGTACATCAGCCGTCCGATGCCGGGCCACGAGAAGACAGTCTCTACCTGGATCGCCCCGCCCACCGTGTAACCCAACGTCAGAGCCACGATGGTGACCATCGGGAGGGCGGCGTTCTTGAGGGCGTGGTTCTTGATGATTTGGAAGGTGGTCAGCCCCTTGGCCTTGGCGACCAGGATGTAATCTTCCGCAAAGACCTCCAGAACGGCGCTGCGCATGATCAACATATACTGGCCCAGGTAGACAATCGCCAGAGTGAGCGTGGGCAGCACCAGGTGCTTGCCCACGTCCAGCCAGTACTCGAGCCTGCTGGCGTGCTCAAGCCCGGCTGTCACCATGCCGCCCAGGGGCAGACGTCCGCGGGCCAGAATAAGCAGAATAAGCCCCAGCCAGAAAGTAGGCAAGGCCCAACTGAACAGACCCAGCGTCAACAGGCCCACGTCCAGGTGCGTGCCTCTGCGCCAGGCCGCCAGCAGTCCCAGGATGGAGCCTAGAATCACGGCGATGATCTCCCCACCGATGAGCAGGATCACCGTCCGCCAGACGCGCTCCGCCAGCAGTTCGCTCACGTCCCGCCTGGACGAGAATGATATTCCCATCTCGCCCCGCGCCAGGTGGCGGAGATAGGAGAAGAATTGACTGTCAAAGATATTGGCGCGTACCTGCACCCGGTCGGCGGCGACCCAGCCCCAGGTGGAGACGGAGTCCGGGTCACCCTCGACGCCCGGCTGGATGACATAGATCCATTGCCCGTCGTCGCTCTGTTTGATATAGTCCAGTCGCTCCCCCTGGATAGCCTGCCCGACCACCTCACTTCCACCCTCTGGATCGGTCAGCAAGTCCAGGCTGGGAGATAACACAGTTACGGTGCTACCTTCAGTGTTGAACCAGATGGGCTTGTCCAGGCCAAAGTCGTGCCGGATGCGCTCCTGCACCTGGCGGCTAAGCCGGGGGTCGTGAACGAGGAGTTTGGCCGGATCGCCGGGCAGGATGCGGAAAAGCAAAAAGTTGACCACAAAGATCACGGCCAGGGTGAACAGAGCGAAACTCACTTTGTGGATCAAATAGTCCCGTCGTTCCATTGCGCCTCACTATATGGGAAGACAAGAGACTTGCAAAATATCTGAGAATTTGCAAGTCTCCTGTCAATCAAACATCCATCATTCTACAGGACGCACCTGAAGTAGCGAATTCTCTCGGAGGATGTTCTCCTGATCGAGAAAACCGGTGAAACGATCGTTTCGATAGGCGCCAATGCGGTTGCGGTGAGAGATGACGACGTAGGGCCGCTGGTCGAAGAGATATTGCTGCATCTCGTGGATCAACTCCACCCGTCGCTCTACATTTATCTCGGAGGCCTGCTCGGCGTACAGACGCTCGTATTCCGGGTCGCAGAGGCAGGAATCGCTCCAACCTCCTTCCTCCCGCTCGGCGCAGGTAAAGACCGACAGGATAAAGTCTGGTAGGGGAGAGATTGACCAGTCCCAGTACAGCAGGTCAAAGTCACAGGCAGGGTAAAGGGCGATCATACTTTCGGCATCCATGACCGTCGGTGTAGCGCTGATGCCGATTTGTTGCAGGCCATTAGAGATAATCTCCAGCGTGCGGGCCTGGACAGGTCCCTCCTCGGCGTAGAAGCGGAGTTCCATCGGCTCGCCTTCGAGGGACTCGCGAATCCCATCCCCGTCAGAGTCCACGAAGCTGGCCTCTTCCAGTAAGCGGTTGCCTTCATCTGGGTCGTAGGGTATGTCCTCAATGTTAGGGTTACGCCACTTGCCCATAGCCGGAGAGATGATGCTATCGCCGATGACAGCGTGACCCAGCCAGACAGCGTTGACAATCTGTTGCTTGTCCACCGCGTGGGCGATGGCCAGGCGCACGACCGGGTCGAGCAGCCATTTCGGCTGTGTTCCTTCCTCGTGAGAGTTGATGATCAACTCGTTCAGGCCAGCGGAAGGGTTCTCGATAATGCTGATGTTCGAGTGTTCCTTAAGCACGTCCACTGCGGTGGAGGGGACGTCCTGAACCACGTCAACCTCGCCCGCGATCAGCGCCTGCACCGCAGCGTCCATATTAGTATACTGCTGATAGATGATTCGGTCAATGGCCAGATCGCCTCCCCAGTAATCGGGGTTGGCCTCCAACACCATGTTCTCTTCGGGGGTATAACTGACCAATTTGTAAGGCCCGGTCCCGATGTCCAGCGGGTCACCTTCGCCCACAATTTGTTCCTCGCTCATTTCTCCCCAGATGTGGGGTGGCATCATCCTCGCGTCGAGCAGCAGTTGGGAGACCGAGGTGCCCGGCGCTTCAGTGTAGTAAACCTCCAACGTGGTGGCGTCCACCGCTACGGCTTTGTCGAAACCGGTGAGCCCCGATATCATGGTCGGGATCTCGTGTTCCTTGATCCAATTCAGCGACCATGCGGCGGCTTCCGCGTCGAAGGGGACGCCATCGTGGAAGGTGACCCCCTCGCGGATGTGCCAGGTCCAGACCAAGCCATCGTCTGAGGTCTCGTAACTCTCTGCCAGCCCAGGCCCGTACTCGTCCATCGTCCCTCGTTGCCAGAGGTAATCGTGGATGTAGGCGTGAGTGGTGTAGCCGTACCAGGTGGTGCATACGTTCAACGTGTCAACGATATAGTCCGTGCCGATGCGCAACGTAACGGGCTCACTGACCTCGGCGGGGGCTGGGGGCTCCTCGGCCGGAGTCGGGGTTGCTTTAGGCCCGCAGGCGACTAACAAGACTGCGGCAATGAGCACCACAGCCCAACCGGTGTAAATCCACGTGCGTTTCACAATGACCCTCCTTCTGATTGGGGTTGTGCTGACAGGAGCCCCCGGCCTATCCGTGGGGCATTCTGGCAGCCTACCAAGCTATCACGACCTTTAACCAGAGGGTAACGGGACGCCGTATCCCTCTGTAGAGAAAACCGGTCCTATGCTATGCATCACCTCCTTTCCCTCTTCCTCCAACACCTTCAAGCCACAACGGATTGCCATATCTGCGAGCCGGCCCGTTGCACACAATCTTCCCAAGTGGACGACAATAATATACAGTTATCTAAAGAATCGGCCAAAACATCTCAGATAATATTATATCACGTAAAAACGGCCCTGTCAACACTGTTATGGTGGAATTTCTGAAAATACACCGCTAATTCTTTACAGAATGAAATAGAATGAAACGTATCTTGATGCTGATAAATAAGAGCAACTGCCGAGTCCAAAACACCCGGCCGGTGTACGTACATGCAAGGTAGTTGTGGGGAGAGGCCAGAGACTGGAACGGCACGTTTGGACTTAGAACCTGCATGGTTGGTGATTTGGGCTTTCCGCCCAGATATGATAGAATAACATCTCGCAGCAACGTTTGTCACTGATCACAGAACTGGAGGAAGAGAATTGTTATGAAAGTTCTATCCTACGACCAGGAACTCTGCGTAGGCTGTTATATCTGTGAGGAAGTCTGCTCCGAGACCTGGTTCAAGGTCGCCGACGCGGAAAAGTCCAGTATCCGCATCCACGATGATGGAACTGGTTCCCTCAGCGCTGTCTTCTGCAACCAATGTGGCGAGTGCATCGCCGTCTGCCCCACCCAGGCCCTCTCCAGGGACCGGAAGGGCATCGTCCGCCTGCGGAAGAAACTGTGTGTGGGCTGCCTGTCGTGCGTGGGTTTCTGTCCCTACGGGGCGATGTTCTACCACCCTGACCAGACTGAGCCCTTCAAGTGCATCGCTTGTAGCAAGTGCGTCGAGAAGTGCCCGGCTGAGGCTCTGGCCATTGTGGATCAATGAACAATTACAAACGAGCAAATGACAAAAGGAAGGGAGACTATGCCTGAGAAAGCACAAGCAACTCGTCGTGTATTGGCCGAGTACACCTACGAACCATCGCCAGTGGAGCGTGGCTACACGGGCCAGACTCTCTATGTCAATCTGTCCGACAATACGATCATCGCCAGACCGGTCACCGACGTGATGAAGGAAAAGTTCATCGGCGGCCGGGGGTTTGACCTGTGGCTTTTGTGGCACGGGGTCAAGGACGATACACAGTGGAACGACCCGGAAAACGAGATTGTCATTTCCTCCGGCCCCTGTGGCGGTATCACCCAGTATCCCGGCTCCGGCAAATCGTTGGTAGCCTCGATCTCCCCTCTCACAGGCGTCGTGATAGATAGCAATGTCGGCGGTCACTTTGGGCCACTGCTCAAGTTCGCCGGGTGGGACGGGATCGAGATTCAGGGTAAGGCAGAGAAGGACGTCATCGTCGTCATTGACAGCCCCGGCGGACGAGTCACGATTGAGGAAGCGCCCGACGTGCCGGTGGACACACACCTGGTCGGCTATTGGCTCATCGAGCAAATGGCGGAAAAAGAGGAGGACCGTTACTTTATGGCGTCGGTCTCGGCCGGGACCGGGGCCGAGCACACCCGGATCGGCTGCCTGAACTTTAGCCTCTACGACCGCAAGCGGAAGGCCCCGCGCTTCAAGCAGGCTGGTCGGGGCGGCATCGGCACCGTTCTCCGTGACAAACGTGTCAAGGCGCTGGTGGTGCGCAGCGGCCCTGTGCGGGGCGACTCCAACCAGCCGGCCGCCCGGGAGCGCATCACCCGCGTCGGGGCCAAGATGCACAAGGAAATCCACGACTATGACGACCAGCAGTGCCGCATGCGCCAGCGGGGCACCTCCTATCTGGTCCAGATCATGGACGACTATGATCTGCTGCCGGTGCATAATTTTAGGTATGGCTCCCACCCGGACACACCCAAGATCAACGGGGATGTGTGGGAAAAACGATTCACCCAGGGAATGCCCGACGGCTGCTGGTACGGTTGTACTCTCGCCTGTGCACATGCCGTGGATGGTTACACCGTGCGCACCGGTCCCTACAAGGGGCAGGCCGTCATCGTGGATGGCCCCGAGTACGAGACCATCGCGGGGGCAGGCTCCAACTGTGGCATTTTTATCCCTGATCACATACTGGAGATCAACTTTTACTGCGACACTTATGGCCTGGACACCATCTCCTTCGGCACCCTCACCGCTTTCGTGATGGAATGTTACGAGGCTGGCATCCTGGACAAAGAAAAGACCGGCGGGCTGGAACTCTACTTTGGCAACGGTGAAGCGGCTCTAGAACTCTTGCACCAGATGGCCCGTGGCGAGGGGTTTGGCAAAATCGCCGGGCAGGGCATCCGCCGCATGAAAGAATTCTTGGCCGAAGAATACGGAGCCGATCCCCAGTTTCTGCAGGACATCGGCATGGAAGCCAAGGGACTGGAGTACTCTGAATATGTCACCAAGGAGTCCCTGGCCCAACAGGGAGGTTATGGCCTGACCAACAAGGGACCCCAGCACGACGAGGCCTGGCTCATCTTTATGGATATGGTGAGCAACCTTCTGCCAACCTTCGAGGACAAGGCGGAGGCACTCCACTACTTCCCGATGTGGCGCACCTGGTTCGGCCTGTGCGGTTTCTGTAAACTCCCCTGGAACGACATCACTCCCCCCGGCAACGCGCAAACCGACGAGCCAGCCAAGGTCCCCGAGCACGTCCAGAACTATGTGGACATCTTCTCCGGTGTCACCGGGCGGGAGATCACCAAAGAGGACATCATCACCATGTCCGAGGCGGTCTACAACTTCCAGCGGGTCTTTAACATCCGGCTGGGTCACGGGCGACGGGATCACGACGACATCCCCTATCGCTCTGTGGGGCCGGTGACTGCCGAGGAATACGAGTCGCGGGCCGAGCGGTACGACAAGCAGTTGCGGGAACTTTTGGAGTTGGACCCGGAGGGGATGGCTACCGGGGAGAAGATGGCCGCGTTGCGCGAGCACCGGGAGGAGCAGTACGAGAAACTGAAGGATGCCGTCTATGAGCGGCGCGGCTGGACCAATGATGGGGTTCCCAAGATTGAGACGCTGGAACGACTGGGGGTTGATTTCCCTGAGGTCGTGGCCGTCGTCGAGAAGTACCTGTAAAGTGTGGGGGCGCGGTCACCGCGCCCCTACATCTTGGAGGAGTAGCCATGTCAGAAATACCTGCAGTCGAACGGCACATCACTCACTTTCCAAGCCAGATCACGGCCACAACCTCGTAGGTCTGAACGCTTCGAGACGCCGTGGAAGATGCTGGAGTTGAGGAGCCAGGGCCGTGATCCGCGTCAACGACCGCGACGAGTTAGAGTGGGAGCAAGGGCTGACCGTCTCCACTCTGCTGGCGCGGTTCAATTACACCTTCCCCCACATTATCGTCTCCATCAACGGGGAAGTAATCCCCCGCGAAGAGTATCCCGCCCGCACCATACCCGACGGCGCGGACGTGCGGGTGATTCATCTGGTCGCTGGTGGATAAATGGAGAGAATGAACCAGCGATTGACCGGACTCTGTGCCCGTATGGTCGAAGCGGGGCTGGATGCGGCGCTGCTCCTCCACCCTCGTGACGTATTCTACTACGCTGGTACCGTGCGCCCGGCGGCCCTCCTCGTTGTCCCGCGCCCTGGCCGGTCTCTGGCCGAGCCAGATGCGGTTCTTTTGGTCCGGCGCGGCTTTGAGTATGCCCGGCAGGAAGCCACTGTTCCCCGCGTCGAGCCGATGAGCGGACTCGCCCGTGTCGCTGAGGTCGCCGTCGAACTGGGGCTGACCGGCGGCACGCTGGGCACTGAACTGGACGTGCCCCCGGCGCGGGTCTACCTCCGGCTGGCAGAGATTTTCCCCACCTGGGAGTTGGCTGACGTGTCCTCGTTGGTGCTGGCCCAGCGCGCCGTCAAGGACGAGGATGAGATTGTCGCCATGCGCCGCGCCGTGGCCGTGGCCGACGCTGGTCACCGCGTCGTCCCCCAGGTCATCGCACCGGGGATGAGCGAACTGGCGCTTGTGGCCGAGGTAGAGGCGGCGATGCGGCGAGACGGCCACGAAGGGTACCAGTCGTTGCGTTACCCCGGAGCGCGTGGGGGTGGGGTGCTGCTGATGAGCGGAGAGAACCTGGTCGTGCGCGGCGGCCACGGGCTGGTGGTGACCGGTGCGGGGTTGAGTCAGGCCTCGCCCTACGGTGCCTCTCGCCGTGAACTGCAACTAGGCGACTTGGTGGTTGTGGACATCGGCTCGACCTGGGCAGGCTATACCGGAGACGAATCACGCACCTACGTCGTGGGGCAGGCCACGGATGCACAGCGAGCGCTCTTCGCGGTGGCCCGCGCAGCAGAGGACACCGTGCTTGGGGACCTGCGCCCCGGCGTAGCCGTCGCCGATCTGTACACAGCGGCCGCAGCGGTCGTCGCCCAGGGGTCGCCGCCTCACTTTGCCCCAGGCAGCCTGGCCTTGCCCGGCTTTGTCGGCCACGGCCTCGGGTTGGAACTGGACGAGCCGCCCGTGCTCTGGCCCCGTGACCAATCCTACCTGCAAGCAGGGATGGTGTTGGCAGTCGAGATCGAGGTCAGTGCACTTGTCCAGAGAATGATGGTCAAATTGGAAGACACCGTCATAGTGCGCCAGGACGGGTATGAACTGTTGACCGGCCTGGGGCGCAGCCTGATCGAGTGCCGGATTTAGCACTATAACACGGAACAGCCCCGCTACTCGCAAGAGCAGCGGGGCTGTTTGCTTTTTGGACGGTGGATGACGTGGTTATGGCATAAACGACGCCAGGTAGCCGAATGAGGCGAATGGACCAGGTTCTGTCTCCGCCGGCTCCATGGCGGCGGCGCTGAGCACTGAAAATACTGGGCCGGTGATGTTGTTGTAGGCCTCGCCTCCTATAGTCTCGTGATCCTCCAGCACCGCGCCGTAGGTGGTGTCGGGACTGTACGAATCAACCTGGGCATAGACCGGCGTATCTTCAGGGAGTGAACCGCCAAAGTTGCTGAGGGATGGCTGGTAGTAGGCGTCACCAATGGTCAGGGCGATCGTACCACCCGGTGATAACGATAGGTTTGGTATAATCCAGACAATGCCCTGGTCGCAACGTCCATCATCCCACGTCTGATTGACCCCAGTCGGAGCAGGATCAGGGTCAATGTACAAGTCTACCCTGAGTGCAAATGCGGGTGACGTATAGTAAGGCGCTAGCAGTACATCACCCTGGTTCTTGATGATGACCTGCACGCTGTCGCTTGTGGCGATGATACTCTCTACCACCAGATCGGGATGGCCACTACCGATGATGGGCAAGTAGAGCACGTAATGTCTTGGTTCTTTAATGACGATGGGTATGTAGAGGGCGTGCCCCGTTGGCGCTAGAGCGACGACCGTCACCGTAACGGTGGCGGTATCGCTGCCGCCGTGGCCGTCGCTGATGGTGTAGCCAAAAGTGTCGCTGCCGCTAAAGCCGGCAGGCGGGGTGTAGGTGCACAGCCCGGCGCTGGTGCAGTCCACCGTGCCGCCCTCGGTGCTGGTGACGTCATAGTCGCTGACGGTGAGGTCGTCGCCGTCGGGGTCGGAGTCGTTGGCCAACACGTCAATGACCACCGGAGTGTCCTCGTCGGTGGTGTCCGAATCGTCCACAGCCACCGGCGGGTCGTTGGCAGCGGCGACTGTCACCGTCACCGTTGCCACGTTCGAGACGGCTCCCTCGTCGTCTTCGACCGTGTAGGTGAAACTGTCGCTGCCGTTAAAGTCAGCGTCTGGGCTGTAGGTCACGTCGCCGCTGACCGGGTCCACGCTGACCGAACCATCACTCGGTTCATCCACAATCGTCACCGTAGCCGGGTTGATGGTGCCATCAACGTCGGTGTCGTTGGCGGTCACACTGATGATCACCGGAGTGTCCTCGTCGGTGGCATCCGCGTCGTCCACAGCCACCGGCGGGTCGTTCACCAGGTTGACAGTCACGGTGACAGTGGCAGTATCGCTGCCGCCGTAGCCATCGCTGATGGTGTAGTCAAAAGTGTCGCTGCCGCCAAAGTCAGCCGGCGGGGTATAGGTACACATACCGGCGCTGGTGCAGTCTACCGTGCCGCCCTCGGTGCTGGTGACGTCATAGTCGCTGACGGTGAGGTCGTCGCCGTCGGGGTCGGAGTCGTTGGCCAACACGTCAATGACCACCGGAGTGTCCTCGTCGGTGGTGTCCGAGTCGTCCTCGGCTGTCGGGTCGTTGTTCACAGCGTAACACACTTCCAGCCAGGGCCGCATTGAGATGTCCCCAGTCTCGCTGCTCGCATACCGATCCATGACTTGGCTGTCCAGGTTCATCAACATCAGGCCATAGTTAGGTTCTTCCCCATCAGCCCAGACCGACACCAACCCAAAGACATCGGTGGTCAGGACATCAGTTCCCTCAGCAGCCACGAAACTGCCCCATTCGACAGTGTCGTCATAGTTGTCGGCAAAGTTGTTCCACGTTGGTTCGCCCTCGTTCCATGGTTCCGTGATTCGATGGATAGTAACAGTCTCCCCAGTGCCCTGGGATATCTTCTGGATACCGAACGTGGCCGATTGGATGGCTGCGCCCTCCGGCACAAAGTCCAGGTCAAAGCGGATCAACGACCGCTTCTCGCCGGCACTGACTGAGCCAGTATAAAGATAGGCGCTGTTGCCGTTGGTTTCAGGCGATGCTTCCCAGATGTAGCCGTCCGCCACCTCGCCAAAAGTGCCCCGCTGGATGGTCACACAGGTCGGTTCGGCGGCTGCGACGGAAGCCAGACCGCTGGATGCGTGGGCCAGATCCCCTGTAAAGAGCACGGCTCCCGACATCACTAGTACAAAAGCAATTAAAACGCAAGAATAGACCCTAGTCTTCACAAGAGACCTCCTTTTTTTCTGTCTAACACTCAAACCGTCTCTGAAAAGTAATATCATTATATCACATACTATGTAACAGAAGCAATGAATATTTATTAAACTTCTATTAGAAATCTGGCAGCCAGTAACAACGACGTTAGAGAACGCCGGTCTTTAGCATTTCCATATCTGCTCGACGCCAGGGCAATTGCTCTGTACTCGATACTATCCTTCTTGTGTACACTACCTGAAGACCAGCGGAAGGTAGGTATAATAGGACCACGGGTTGAAGAGGTTGTTCATCTCGTCGCGTTCCGGCACCAGTCCATAGGGGTAGAAGCCATGATTGTCAACCTTGACGTAGAACATATCGGTTTCCTCCCCGATTTCCTGCTCGCTGAAGCCGTTGTGGGTAATGACCACAGTGTGTTGCAGACCAGGTTCAATGAAGGTTATATCTTCCCAGAGGTCGCCGTCGCGTTCAAACGGATAAGAGGAGACAGAAGCGATGAATATGTCCACCCAGAAACCACCCCCGTTGTCCGGGTTCCAGGCATCTCCGGTGCCCTGGTTCTTCACCACTACAGTGAAAGTGACTGGCTGACCCGGGTGCAGCGGCGAGGGCTCGAACGTAAAGTCGGTCACGACCAGGTCAGGCACGCCGATATACACGTGAGAGGCGTTGTTGTCCAGGTTGGCGTCACCCCGGATGCCACTCTCGCTGATGACGAATGGGGTGTTAAACTCTGCTACGTCAATCTGTGATTGGTCGTTGTAGCGCACGACAAAGTATGCCTGCTCGATTGCACCAGCAAGCAGATCATCAACCTCGTAGGTGTAGGTCTGGCCACCGGATGTGGTCCAGCCATAACCGGCGTAGGTGCTGTTCTGGGGCAGTGTGGTTGTGATGATCACATCTTCAGCCGGACTATGTCCAGTGTTGCTATACGTCACCGTGTAGGTCATCAGTTTGCCAGGAGAAAAAAGGCTGGGCGCGTGCGCTGCTGTTATGGTGAGGTCGGGCGCGGAGACGCCCGTGGTCTCAACGTAGGCCTGGGGAGAGGTATGGGCGCTGTCAATCGTCACCTGGTTGGTCAGTGTAGCGCCATCTGGGAGCGGTGTGTCAACACGCACCGTCACCTGGATGCTGCCATTCTCGCCTACAGACAGGTCCCCAATGTCCCACACGTTGTCGGTCCCGCTCCTGGGAGCAGGGTTGGCGGAGACGAAGGTTACCTGGCGGTCATACATCTCCGTGATCACTACGTCCTCAGCAGGGGCTGTCCCACCGTTCTGGTAACTGATGATATACGTAAGATTCCCGCCTGCGGGCACGGGATCGGGAACGTCAATCTTGGAGACCGTCAAAGCCGAGGCTGTAGTCACCGACGTAAGTTCGGTGATGGTGACAGGCGTGGTCTGATCGCTGTCAAGCGTGGCCTGGTTGGTCAGGGTCGTTCCCACAGGGAGGGGGCTGGCGACCTGGACGACGATATCTATAGTCTGCGAATCACTCGCAGCCAGAGTCGCAAAGGTCCACACCCGATTTCCGCTGCTGGCATCGGGGGCCGGGTTGGCGTAAACGAACGAGACGTTAGCATCATAGTGCTCGGTGACGACGACGGTGGTGGCTTCCGCGTCACCGCTGTTCGTGATGATGATGGTGTAGGCCAGGGTGGCGCCAGCGTTGACGGGATCGGGATCGTCTGTTTTGGTGATCGTCAGCACCGGGGTCTGGACCGTGATCGTCCCCGTCTCGTCCGTGTGCCCGCTTCCGTCGTCGGCCTGAATGGTGCCCGTCCCGGCCTCCTCCGCCGTGAAAGTGGTGCTGCTGCCGCTCACCGGCGCCAGCCGCCCCGCCACCACGCCCGTCCCGGTCCAGGTAACAGTCACATCGCCGCGGTAGTTGTGAGCCTCATCGTACCCCGCCGCCCAGACCTGGAACGTCCCGCCAATCACCAGGGAGTGGGTGTTCACCTCGCTGCCCGTCCCACCCGCCGCGTCCTCAATCACGATGTAATCCAACACCCCTACGTTCACCGTGATTGTGCCCGTTTCGTCGGTCTTTCCACTGGCATTGGCGGTGATCCTCCCGCTGGTGCCCGCCGTCTCGGGCTCGAAGGTGTAACTCGTACCGCTGCCAGATACGTCGTCGAGGGTGCCGGTCTCATCCCACGTTGCCGTCTCGTTACCCCTAAAGTTGTCCTCGGCATCGTAACCCGCTGCATACAGCATCCACGTGTCGTCAGTCGTCATCGTGTGACTGCCCGCCGGGGACTGACCGTTCGCATCCGTGCAGATCACGATGTAATCCAACGCCCCTGCGTTCACTGTGATTGTCCCCGTGGCGTCGGTCATGCCACCGCCAGCATCGGCGGTGATTGTGCCGCTGGTGCCCGCCGTCTCGGGCTCGAAGGTGTAACTCGTACTGCTGCCAGATACGTTATCGAGGGTGCCGGTCTCATCCCACGTCGCTGTCTGATTGGCGATAAAGTTGTTATCGGCGTCATAGCCCGCCGCGTACAGCGTCCATGTGTCGTCAGTCGTCATCGTGTGACTGCTCGCCGGGGACTGACCGTTCGCATCCGTGCAGATCACGATGTGATCCAAGTCCCCAACGCCTACCGTGATCGTCCCCGTGGCGTCGGTCATGCCACCGCCAGCATCGGCGGTGATTGTGCCGCTGGTGCCCGCCGTCTCGGGCTCGAAGGTGTAACTCGTACTGCTGCCAGATACGTCGTCGAGGGTGCCGGTCTCATCCCACGTCGCTGTCTGATTGGCGATAAAGTTGTTATCGGCGTCATAGCCCGCCGCGTACAGCGTCCATGTGTCGTCAGTCGTCATCGTGTGACTGTTCGCCGGGGACTGACCGTTCGCATCTGTGCAGATCACGATGTGATCCAAGTCCCCAACGCCTACCGTGATCGTCCCCGTGGCGTCGTCCGTGGCCGTTGTATGATCGGCGGTGATCGTGCCACTGGTGCCCGCCGTCGAGGGAGTAAAAGTGAAACTGCTCCCACTCCCCGTTTGGCTGTCCAACGTGCCCGTCGTGGCCCAATCCACCTCCTGATCGGCAATATAGTTATCGAACTCATCGTACCCCGCCGCATAGACGGTGAGTGCGTCGTCCGTCGTCATCGTGTGAGTGTCCACCGGATCCCCGGCCCCACCCGCCTCGTCCTCAATCACGATGTAATCCAACGGGCCGGCAGTGATGGTCACCGTAGCGTCGTCAGAGGCGGTGAGGGGGCTGCCCTCGCCATCCTCCGCCCCCGCAGTCACTGTATCAGTCACTTCAGTAGTTGTTTCGCTTGAGATATTCTCTGTGAAGGAACACTCATAGTACTCCCCGGCCAGGATCGTTTGCGTCACCGCGCAGGTGCCCTTGCTGTCCATGTTGCCATAGAGATTATCACTCAGCGAGGTTAGGGTGACCGTCTCGGTACCGGTGTTGTTCACCCGTACGGTGAAGGTGACGGGGCCGCCTGGCACGGTCAAGCTGGTCGGGTCGGCGGTCTTTTCCACCGTGATGCTGGCATCGGCACTGGCCCCTTGGGACAACAGCAGCCAGACCCCCACCATACTAACAAGCCCGATCAATGATACAGTCAGTACCTGAATGATACCCTTTCTATAGTGCTTCATTTTCCCCCCTCATTTCTGTGCTTGCCCGGCGAATGGCGGCAGGCAATGCACGTGATTACCCTCTCGCGTCGTTCTGTCTGATGGTTGCCCCATTTTTTAATTGTATCCCGCAGCGGTTGCCAGGCGGTGACGAAAATACTTGATCATCCTTAAATTTAAGTATCACAGCCAGCGACTGGACGCGCATACATACGTATAGACAAATAGATAGGCCACGTTATTACTCAGACTACCCTCCCGCAGGTTGCGATTTGTTGTACTCGCAGGCTTGCATAGCCGTTTGGATGTGCTTTTACGTTGAAAATCCGTCAAAACCTGCAGGAGGGGGAGCAGTAACCAGGCCACATCACAGGGATGCGTATTTGGTATCTGTCCCTCGCTCGGGGCCAGTTGAACCGGGAAGGAGTGTCAGGACGACGGAAGGGTAGGTTTCGCTGAAGTAGGTGGCGGGTCGGTCGGCGGCGGGTCGGTTGGTGGCGGGTCGGTTGGTGGCGGGTCGGTCGGTGGCGGCGGGTCGGTCGGTTGTGGCGGTTGTGGGGGTGGTGGGGGTGGTGGCTGCGGAGTCGGCGGCACAGGGGTAGGAGTATTGGTCACACGCCGCCGCGTAGGCGCGATGGTGGGGGATGGGGTAGGGGAGGGAGTAGGGGAGAGGGTCGGTGTATCCGTCGGCTCAGCCACCCAGCGGGTGGGGCTTGGAAAGGGAGTCAGGGTGGGGGGGCCGGCCGTCGCGTTGGCGGCACAGTAGTCTATGATCACTGGCTCGGCTGGCTCTTCTGCCTCTTCATCCACTACCGCATACATCTCCCAACACGAGAGCAGGGTAACCGTCCTTATTTCCATCTCGCAGGCCACGGCTCCTTCTTCAACCAGCACATGTGTCGTTTTTCCGCTGACCTCGATCGTTGCCCGCGCGGGAACGCTCAAGAGCGTCACCGAGCCAACAGGCACGACAAATTCGTATGCTGGCTGCTGGGCTTCAAACAGGATCTTGCTGTCCTGCTGTAATGTCACCCGTAAGCGGGGAAAAACGCGCGGGTTCTGTACCTCTATCGTGGTTCCGGCCGCTAGTTCGAGCGTGCTGTCGTCGCCCAGGCAGAACTGGGCTCCCTCTGTCGCATCCGCGACTATCTGACCGCTGCCATCAACGTTGATCTCTTCTTCTATCTCTATCCACTCGGATGAGCCCGACCACTGCAATTGTGCCCCTCCCCCGCAGAGGCGTAGCCGTAGATATGGTGGCGCAAACTGCTCGCTCCCTGCGGCGGTGTTCTGGCAAGCGACGATGAACCCCACGAGCGCAATCGGCAGCAGTCTGATCATCATTTTGCACGCGCCGGGCCGCCGGACGTGTATTCTGAATCTTACCCCCCCCAATTTCAGAGCGGACATGTAAACATTATACCCTTTGATTTGTCATGTGACAAGTCCTCAATGGGATTTTCTTCCCTGGATGGATCTTGCCTGGCTGCTCACGTGCCGGAACACGCCAATATGGACCTGTCGCCCGGTCCGGGAGTGTGTTCTTACCGGAGTGACTGTGCTCGACCGGGCCACATAACTATCGTAACACGCTTTGGTACACGTGGCGTTACAAGAATGTAAAACATTTATTAGAATCCATTTTTCAGGTGCAACGCACTTGCGGTGCAACCTGCTGGACAAAATCGCTGGAATGACAAGGAACAAGTGTGTTGCACCTTCCGAATTCCGAAAAAAGTACACCTAGGCCTTGCTCTGCGCACGTCGCTGCTCGGCGCGGCGCGTTGCCCAGGCCGTGCGGAACTCGTCCAGTTGGCGGGAGAGCGCCATCCAGTCCTCGACCAGGAAGACAAAGCCGGTTACATCGGGCGCCAGGAGGTAGGGGCTGAACCAGAGGCGCAGCCACGCTTTGCTGAACGGATACCTGGAGAGTTCCACCACCAGCACCGTCTTGCCCCAGTAGGGACGCAGCCAGCGCCGGCGGGCTGCTCTCTCCCCTGCCGGGTCAAAGGTCTGGGCCAGGGTCTTGGGGCGCACGCCCTTGATGCGACTGTAGGAGACGACGAGCGGGTAGAAAGGTGTCTGAATGTGCAGGTGGTTCGGCCGGCATTGCACCCAGGCCAGCCGTCGCGCCAGGTATGCGTAGGCCAGGATGACGAGGGAAATGAGGGCTGGGACGAGGGCCAGGGCACGGAATGGAGCGTAGATGATCGAGATACGAGGCACGAACCACCACAGTGCGACCGAGGCCGGCACAATCAGTATACAAGTCCAGGCCCAGCGCCGCCACATGCGTTCGTAGATTAAAAGGTGGTATCGGTCACCGTGTTTCCTGGCCATAGTCTATCTCCATCACTCCATCCCTCCCGGCGACCGGCGATGTTGGCGTCAGTTGACCAGTGGCGGGTGAAGATGAGTTCGGTCATCGCCACTAGTATACCACCTGCCAGGGCAATGGGCAAGTGAGAACCGACACTGCCCCTCTTTACGTGGCGGTTGACTTGCGTGCCAAGAGAAGGTATAATCAATGTATCATCAATCGGGTTCAGGTTTGCGGCTTTCTTGGTCACAGTGGAGGTAAGTATGGCACTGAAAGGAAACCTGCGAGATTTCAACGCGACACAGTTGCTCAACCTGATCAACTTGGCGCGCAAGACGGGTACGCTGGCGATTGATACACGCGAGACGCAGGCTCATCTGTGTTTCAAGGAGGGCAAACTCATCTATGCGACGCTGGATGGACAGGATGATCACCTGGCTGCGATACTTAATCGCGCCGGTAAGATCACAGAGGAACAGGCGCGTGCCATCCACTCCCGGGCTGGCGTCAAGAGTGACAAGGAACTGGGGTTGCTGCTGATCAATGCGGGCTATGTGAGTCAGGACGATGTTGTACAGAGCGTGCATACCTACATCTTGAACAACATCTATCGTCTCTTCACCTGGCCTGAGGGGACCTTCCGCTTCGAATCGAACGTGCTGCCGTTTGAGGACCGCATCACTGTTCCCATTGATCTGGAAAACGTGATTATGGAGGGTAGCCGCCGCTTGAAGGAGTGGGAGCAACTGCAAGACGAACTGCCCAACCTGGACGTGGCGCTCAAATTCGTTGATCGTCCCCACGCGAAATTGCGCAACATCAGCCTCAGTGTGGAGGAGTGGCGCGTGGTTTCCTTTATCAACCCGCGCAACACTATCCGCCAGATCGCACAGTACAATAATATGAGCGATTTCCAAATCCGCAAGATAGTATACGGTCTGTTGCAGGCGGGATTGGTAGAGTTAGTCAGGTCACAAAGGGCAGCCGTGCCCACGTCGCCTGGAACGCCTCGCAGCACTCCTGTGACTATGCGCCGTCCAGCCATCAAGCGGAACGTGATACTGCGGTTGATTGATCGTATCCGGGAACTCTAACAATGCAGACTGTCAAGATGATAGTGACCGGTCCCTTTGCGGCTGGCAAAACACAGTTTATCCAAAGTATTAGTGAGATTGACGTTGTTGAGACGGAGCGGAGAATATCGCGTGCAGAGGAGCAGGTCAAGGCCCAGACCACGGTGGCGATGGATTTTGGGCGCATCACTGTGGACGATGACCTGGTGCTCTATTTGTTTGGTACCCCTGGTCAACGTCGCTTTGACTTTATGTGGGAGATCCTATCGGAAGGCATGCTCGGTTTTATCGTCCTGCTCGACAGCGTGCGACCGGAGACGTTTCGTGAGGCTCAAAGCATCCTTGAGACTTTTCGTTCCTATGCTCCTGTGCCCTACATAGTTGCTGCCAACAAACAGGACTTGGAGGACGCTTGGTCGCCCGAAGACCTGCGCATTGCATTTCGTATCCCCAGTGAGGTCAAAGTGCTTCCCTGTGTGGGAACCGATCGGGAAAGCGTCAAGCAGGTATTATTGGAACTCTTGTACTCAATCCTTGAAGTGATGGGTGCAGAGGACTAGAGGTAAAGACAGGACAGGAAGGGGCGGATGCACCATTCTGTGCCTTCCAAAATGCTCCTTTTTGCGGTCGAACCTTGTGGAACGGTGAGTTCGACCGTTATTTATATCGGCAACTGTAACCTCATTTTAACGGAATTGCAATGATCGCCATGCAGTTTCGTGATATGATATATGAATAACCTGGGATGATTGGTGTCCACAAGTCGCTGGTGTGTGAAACGTAACCACGTTCACACATTCAGTCACCAGGAGTGATATAACCGTGAGTTCCATTGTTGCCGACCGGGGGGTGGTTCACTACGAAGCGCACGGCCATGGACGGCCCGTGATCTTGCTGCACGGCTGGCTAGAGTCCTGGGGCCACTGGTTAGGGGCTATGGAGTGGTTGGGCCGTCGCCATAAGACATACGCGCTTGATTTCTGGGGCTTTGGCGAATCCGGAAAGCAAGGGGGGACCTTTACGGTCCAGGATTACGTCGAGATGGTGCATCAGTTTATGGAGCACATGGGGATCGAACAGTCGCCCATCATAGGCCATTCTATGGGCGGCACGGTCTCGCTCAGGCTGGCGCTGGATCACCCTGAGCGAGTGCAGAAGGTGGCAGTGGTGGGTTCCCCAATTGTGGGTGATGGACTATCTCTCTTCCTGCGGCTGGTAGCACACCCTCGGCTGGCCCGCCTGGTCTATCGGGTGCCTGGTGCTTTCCCACTGGGTGTCAGGTTCTTCTCTCCGCTCTTGGCGCGGGACTGGAAGACCTGGTACAAGATGTTTGAGCGCGATCTTTCGCGCACTACGTTGGAAGCCTTTCATCATAGCATTGCCTCGTTGCGCAAAACGGACCTACGCCCACGACTAGAGAGTATCCGGGTGCAAACGCTGGGGGTCTATGGTCAGGCGGATCGGATTGTGGATTCCGGGCAGGGTGAGGTATTGGCCCAGAGTACACCGCTGGCTGAGATATGCTACTTTGAACATTCGGGCCACTTTCCAATGTTGGACGAACCTGAACGGTTCTACCAGACGCTGTGCGAGTTTTTGGATCATAAAATGTGAAACGTGTCCGGCTATGGTTCGCATTTTACGTTGATTCGCCGGCCGACCGGGAGATGAGTTTGTATGGCAGATACACCTGCATCGGTGATTCAGGGGCCAAAGCAATATTTTTTTCCCAACAAGATGGGGCGGATTATCCTCCTGGCGATGGAGGAAACAATGGGCCACAATGGAGTGAACGCGATCCTGAATCTGGCCCGGCTTCAGCATCGCATTGGGAATTACCCAACGAATGACTTTGATCAAGAGTTTCCCTTTGACGAGGTGGGACGGTTACTACAGGCGCTGGATGAGATGTACGGGCCGCGCAGTGGGCGCGGGCTGGCGCGGCGAATCGGCCGGGCTTGTCTCAAGATCGGGATCAAGGACTTTGGGCCGGTACTGGGTGTCGCGGACATAGCCTTCCGCGTACTACCCCTGGGTATGAAACTCAGGATAGGCTTTGAGGTCCTGGCTGAGATGTTCAACAGATTCACCGACCACCTGGTGCGGCTGGGAGAAGACGAGCAGTATTATCACTGGATCATAGAGCGCTGTGGTGTATGTTGGGGACGCAAGTGCGACGCGCCCTGCTGCCACCTGGCCGTCGGCATCCTGGAGGAGGGGCTCTATTGGATCAGTGGTGGCAAGAATTTTTACGTCGAAGAGGTGTCGTGTATTGCCACCGGCGACAGCACTTGTACTATTTTGATTGGCAGGCACCCATTAGATTGAGCGGGTAGATGCGCAAGATTATACTACGAGACCGTCACAAAATATTTCCGTTCAACGAGTCGGCGCGGGACCTCCGTGTGCTCAACAAGCCGCTGTGGCTCCATCAGCGAGATGTGTTGGCGCGCTACACCACAGAGGAGCGTGAGGTGGATGCGCTGATGGAGATCGACTCGCAACGAGTGGAGACGCTGGTCTATCGGGACAATCTGTTCTTCGATCACTTTTTCCTGGACGAGTTTATCCAGCGAGCCCGAGAGCAGGGCAAGGCCTGCCATGTCGCTCTCTCACTGGATGATCGCGCTATCACTACCCATGCTGTCCACGTACAACGGGGCATCCGTCGCGAGGGAAACGTGTACGTCGCCGACATGTGGTATTTCCCGCATGGGGTTGAGCCTGACGTGCGCCCACTGACGGTGGACACCGGAGCGCGCGAAGTGGGTTACTATCACGTCCCGACCCACATGTCGGATGATAAGGGCGACCTGGTGTACCAGGTGCCCACCAAACCGTTCTGCTCCATCGAACACTGGGCCCACACCATCACCGCTAATGTCATATTTGGGGTGTTCGCTGATGGGGCACGATTGGAACGCGACCTCGAATACAGCACCGGGCAACTGCTCAAGATTCTGTGGCGCGCAATGTTGGAGCGGAGACAGGTTCTCTCCTCATCGGAGGTGGTGCATATAGGCCGTGGCTGCAACATTGATCCCACCGCCATCATCCAGGGACCGACCTATATCGGTGATAATGTCACCATCGGTCCAGGGGCTGTCATCTGCACCTCAGTCATCGGAGATGACGTGGATATCGCCCAGGGGGGGCATGTTCTGCTCAGCGTGGTATCGGACCGTTGTTTTCTTCCTTTTCGAGCGGCGCTTTTTATGAGCGTGATGATGGAAGATTCGATGGTGGCGCAGAATACGTGCTTGCAGTTCTGCAGCATCGGGCGCAATACCTTTATCGGCGCTGGGAACACTTTTACCGACTTTAATCTGGTGCCCAAGCCTATCCGCGCGACGTATCAAGGTCAACTGGAGAAAACTGGCATGCCGGTGCTGGGTGGTTGTGTGGGCCACAACTGTTTTATTGGTTCTGGCATGGTGGTGTATCCGGCACGAGCCATCGAGTCGGACACAGTTATGTTGGCTTCAGACAAGAGGCGCGTGATTGACCGAAACGTGTATTACGAAGACAGCGACCACTTTGCCATCAAAGGCGGAGCGGGGTTGCACCCCAGGATGTATCCGCGTTGAACTCGGGCCCGACGATGGACAACTTTGCTTTTGTCATCCATCCACTCAATCCTAAGCAAGATGTAGCACGCAAGTACCCGCTACTGGCGAGAGTATTGCCTACGTCGTTGATCCATTTCTTCTCCCGCTTCTGGCCACCAGTCTACCTTTCGCACATCACTGGGGTGCGCTCAGAGGCCACCGGGAAGGAGATCGAGGGATGGCTATTGGCCTGCCCGTTCACTGCCAGACAGATGGTGTGTTTGCCTCCTCAAGTGGTTTACAATAAGATCGTTCAGACCGGCCGCCTGGCGCAGAGATTGGGTGCTCGTATTTTGGGGTTGGGGGCCTTTACGTCCGTGGTTGGCGACGGTGGGTTGACCGTTGCTCAGCGCCTGCGCATACCTGTCACCACGGGTCACAGTCTCACAGCGGCCGTCGTAATTGAGGCGTTAGTGGAGGCCGCACGTGGCCGGGGTATCCGGCCGGAATTGGCCACCACTGCTGTGGTCGGGGCGACGGGGAGCATTGGCTCGGCGTGTGCCAAGTTGCTCGCTCCGCTGGTAGCCGAGTTGGTATTGATCGGTCGGCGCGAATCGCACCTGGCCCAGGTGCAGACGCGAGTCGAGTCGGCTGGGGCTCGCCTGGTGCGTACCTCGACGCAAATTGGGGACATCCACGAGGCAAGTCTGGTGTTGAGCGCCACCAGCGCCGCCAGGCCAATTATTCAGCCGCAGCACCTCAAATACGGTGCGATTGTGTGTGACGTGGCCCGCCCAGCAGATGTATCGCGGCAAGTGACCCGAGAGCGCAAAGATGTACTGCTGATTGAGGGGGGGGAGATGAATGTGCCCGGCGAGGTAGACTTTGGTTTTGATTTCGGGCTCCCGCTCGGCCAGGCCTACGCCTGCATGGCAGAGGCAATGGTGCTAGCCCTGGAGGGACAGTACGAGAGTTACTCGCTAGGTAAGCAGATTCGAGCCGAACAGGCGCGTGAGATCACTCAATTGGCTCGCAAGCATGGCTTTCAAGTCAGCAGCCGGTGGGCAGTCAATGACCCATATCTATTGGCTGAAGGAGGGAGATAATGTCCCAAGGTAGAATTTTGGTGGTCGAGGATGATTTTGACATCTCCAATATGCTGCGCATCTACTTCCAGTCGCAGGATTACGAGGTAGCGGTGGCTCAACGCGGCGAGGATGCGTTGGATATGTGCCGTCACCAACTGCCCAACATCATTGTCCTTGATATCATGTTGCCGGATATGGATGGCTACGATGTGTGTTACGAGTTGCGGAACAATCTTCGTACTAGCCATATTCCGGTCATCTTCTTGACGCAGAAAGACGAGCGTTCCGACAAAATCCGGGGCCTCGAATTAGGCGCCGACGACTATGTCACCAAACCTTTTGACGTGGAAGAACTCAAACTACGGGTTAAGAACGCCATGGCCCGTGCGACTTATGAAAGCCTGACCAACCCCACTACCGGACTACCCAGTGGCCGGTTGATCGAGGATCAGTTGCGGCAGTTGATGCGGCGGGATGATTGGGGCATCATCTATGTGAATATCCAGGGCTTTGCCGCGTTTGGCGAAGTATACGGCTTTGTGGCCGGCGAGGAGGTATTGCGCTTCGCCGCGATGGTTCTGAGTGAGGCGGTAGATAGCGTGGGGATGAACGACGACTTTATCGGCCACATCGGTGGTGATGACTTTATCATAATTTCCAACAAGGACACCACCGCATACATAGTCAAGGACATCAAACAACGCTTTGACCCAGAGGTGGGTATGCACTATGATTGGCAAGCGCGACAGCGGGGTTACCTGATCCTGCGGGACGAGGCGGGCAACGAAACCAGGTCCGACCTGATGAAACTCTCTATTGGGGTGTTGACAGCCGATGACGGCCCGTTTGCTGATATTCGAGAGATCACCGAGGCGGCCGCCAGCGCACGGCGCGAGAGACGGATGGGCTAGATTACTTGCATCTCCCTCTCCCACCTTCCCCCCAGTATTGGGGGGGAAGGTGGGGGCGGAAGGGAGGGGGCAAACCTAAATTGGGTGTAATCGTATGAGTGAACGTACAGGGAAGCGCTGGTATGAGTGGCCGGACGTGGCCGCTGCTGTAGGTGCAGCGGTTTCGACGCTCGGTTTGGTGGCGTGGATGGTACAGGCTCCACTTGAATGGGCCGCCGTCCCACGCTACCTGCTTGTCTTGCTAGCGATCCTGGTCGTTTACTGGTTCGGCCACCGGAAGGCCTGGATTGCGGTATCTGGCGTGTTATTCACCTTTGTTTCCCTGGTCACCGTTTTTGTCGCCGGGGGACCGTCTCTCTACCTTGTCGAGTGGCTGCTTGCTAGTGGGTTGCTCTTTCCTGTGGCCCTGCTGGTCACCCGGCAGGGAGGACAGGACGAATCGCTGGTCAAAGTGCCTTCCCAGCGACCGGCGGACGAAGCAGCGGTATTGAGCCGCGTTGACATCACCAGCAGTGATGATCCTGACCTGAGGATAACCTTGGATACCATTCTGTCGAATATCAGTCAACTCATCTCCTACGACATCGCCGGGATCACTGTTTGGGATGAAGAACGGCAATGCTGTATGACCCAGGGTTGGCGGGGGGATCTAATCTATGCTCAAGAAGCGGCGGAAGGCCATATCCCCGGCTATACCCTTGATGAGGAATACACGGATTGGATAGCCCATCACCGCGATACACTGTCCATCCCTGACGTTCAGGCCTGGAGGGACGCGCATTCCAAGTTGGGTATGCCCAAGCATCTCTTCCGGTCGTACATTGGCGTCCCTTTGCAAAGCCGAGGCCGCTTTGTGGGTACGCTCGAGTTGGCCAGTTATCACAGGGGCACATTCTCAGAGCGCGACCTGGAGACATTGCGTGTCATCGGCATCCAGGCGGCGGATGCAATTGAGAACGCCCGTCTATACAGGGAGACAAACGAAGAACTGCGGCGACGTGCGGAGGCACTGGACGCCCTGCAGCGCATCAGCCAGGAATTGAACTCTACGCTGGACCGAGATCACATCCTCCGGCTGGTATTGCAGGAGGCTGTGCGAGTGGCGGATGCCACGCAGGGTAATGTAATGTTGAGGGATAGAAGCACCGGGCGCGTGTGGCTGCAGGTCGAGAGCAGCTACAGCGACGATGAAAGCGCTCGCATTGGGGAACTATTGGCCTCTCCTCAGGGGAGCATTGTCTCCAGGGTGCTGGAGACTGGCAAGCCGTTTCTCATCGCCGATGCCCAGGTCGAAGAACAGTCGGTCTACGGGCCGACCGGCACCCGTTCCGCTCTAATCGTCCCTATATTCTTTGAAGAGCAAATCGCGGGTCTGATTAACTTGCACAGTTTGGAGCCCTGCACCTTTGACGACGAGACAATAGAGTTCGTCCAGGCACTCGCTGCTCAGGCTGCCATCGCCATCGGCAACGCACAGCGTTACCGGGAACAGTTGGAGCGTGGCGAGTTGTTGCGCCGTCGGGCTAATCAACTCGCATCGGTTCTGGAGGTCAGCCAGGCGTTGCACTCGGACCGGCCCCTGGAAGAGATATTGGATGAGGTTGCATATGCTATCCAGGAGAGCGTGGGCTTTGATCTGGTGTTGATTAGTGTGTTGGAGGGTGATCCGCCCTGCCAGCGCCGCGTGGCTGCCGCCGGTATTCCCATCGCCGCCTTTAAGCGTATGAAAGAGGTGCGACAGCCCTGGTCACTCGTAGCGGAGGTGATGAGTTCAGAGTTCCGTATCAGCCAGAGTTACTACATCCCTGCCGAACAGCAGACGCGTTGGCGTGACCGCCTGGAAGTATACGCGGAGGAAGCCATAGGCGCAACACGTGAACCCGGTTGCTGGCACCATCAAGATATATTGATCGTCCCGCTGATTGGGCCTGGTGGTGACACACAGGGCTTGCTCTCAGTGGGTCGGCCGCGCAATGGCCGCATTCCGAATCGGGCCACAGTCGAAGCGCTGGAGATTTTTGCAGCCCAGGCGGCGATTGCCATTGAGAATACCTATCTGGTTGAGGCGCTGCAACGTCGGGCCGATACCCTGGCGTTATTCAATGAGGTCAGCCGCCTGGCCATGGCCAAACTCGAACTGAGCGCAGTATTGGACACTGTCGTTGAAGTCGTCCCCCAGTTGTTAGAGTGTGACTATAGCAGCATTTTTCTCCTGGATGCTGAGAGTGGACGGTACGTGCCACGGGTGGTGCATGGGTTTGCGCCTGGGGACATCCCAGAACCATTTTTTGCTCCAGGCGAGGGGTTCGTAGGTGCGGTGGCCGAAAGCGGTATGCCGCTCTCGGTTGACGACGTAAGGCAGCATCCGCGCTCCATGTCCGGTTTCGTGGGAGTTGAGACCAGTTCTGAGGTGTTGGCTCCCCTCACGGTCGGTTACCAGGTTGTAGGAGTTCTATGCGTAGGCCGCCGGGATGTTCACAGGTTCTCGCCGACTGAGGTGGCGACTCTTTCGGCATTGGCCGATCAGGTGGCCGTAGCAGTGGAGAACGCTCGCTTATTTGAGGAGGTGCGCTGTTTTTCGCAGGAACTGGAGCAGCGTGTTGAGGAGCGCACCCAGGAATTGGCCAAGGCGATGGGTGAACTGACCCAGGAGCGGGACCGGGTCGAGATGCTCTATCGCATCACCTCTCAGCTTTCGGCCAGCCTTGATCTGGACTATGTGCTGAATCGTGCTCTGGCGCTGGTCGTGGAGGTTGTGGGGGCCGAACAATCGTCTATTATGATGCTGGACCTGCAGTCCAGCAGGCTGATCAACCGTGCTACGCTGGGAGCGGGAGAACGTTTGCCTCCCGGAGGAGTGCCCACTCGCTTCCACCGTGGGGAGGGACTGGCAGGCTGGGTGATTGATCATCGCGAAGCGACCATCGTGGCTGATATTCGACAGGACCCCCGCTGGGTGGAGTCGCTGGGAGGGGGGCGGGAGTACCGCTCGGCATTGGCTGTCCCCCTCCTGGTTAGTGATGACGTACTGGGTACGCTACTTTTGTTCCACACTCAGCCTGATTTCTTTAACGAGGATCACCTGCTCCTGGTGGAGACGGCTGCCATCCAGGTCGCCAATGCCATCAGCAACGCCGAACTCTACGGCTTGATCCGTGACCAGGCGGGACGACTGGGAAGTATGCTCAAGGCTCAGCAAATCGAGGCAGCCAAGAGCCAGGCTATCCTGGAGGGCGTCGCGGATGGGGTGATGGTGGCTGATGCCGGTGGCCAGGTGGTCTTGTTCAACGCAGCGGCGGAGCATATTCTGGAGTTGTCACGAAGTGATGCTCTGGGGCGGATGACCGGCGAAATGCTTGGACTATATGGTACCCAGGCACGGGATTGGATGGAGACGGTCACCAGGTGGGCGAAGCAGCCCCAAACGTACGCTGCGGAAAAGTACCTGGCGGCCCGGTTGAATATAGGAGACCGGATTGTCAGTGCCCACCTGGCACCGGTGCTGATGGGCGACGAGTTTCTGGGCACTGTCTCGGTCTTTCGTGACATCACAGCCGATGTGGAGGCTGACCGTGCCAAAACAGAGTTTGTCTCCACAGTCTCGCACGAATTGCGCACGCCGATGACTTCGATCAAGGGGTACGCTGATCTGCTTCTGATGGGTGCCGCTGGCATGTTGGCGGACGGTCAACGAGATTTTCTGGCGGTCATCAAGAATAACGCTGATCGCCTCACTATGCTGGTAGATGACTTGCTTGATATCTCGCGTATCGAAAGCGGGCGGATTGTACTCTCGCCCAAAGTGATGCGTACAGAAAGAGTGGTGGATCAGGTCATCAAGGCGATGGAGGCCCGGGCAGCGGAGAAGGGAGTGACCCTGCGGTCCGACGTGCCGCGAAATCTCCCCAAAGTCATCGCTGATTCTGGCCGCGTGGCCCAAATTATGACCAATCTGGTGGCAAATGCCTACCAGTATACGCCGACTGGCGGCGAGATTGTGGTATCGGCCTGTGCGCATGGCAACGAGGTGCATATTTCAGTGCGCGACACAGGTATCGGCATCGCGCTGAAGGACCAGGAGAAAATCTTTGATCGCTTTTTCCGGGCCGATGATCCACTGGTGCAGGAGACACCCGGTACGGGGTTGGGGCTCTCCATTGTCAAGTCGCTGGCGGAGGTGCAAGGTGGGCGGATTTGGGTGGAGAGCGAGTTGGGGGAGGGGAGCACGTTCACATTTACTCTTCCTATTGCGACCGTGGAAACCAGGCAGGTTACTCAAGTGAGAAAAGAAAAACCCAAACGGGCCACAACAAAAGTGTTGGTCATTGAAGATGATCTCGACGTGGCCAGGCTGATTCAATTGCATCTGGCTGGAGATGAGCGGAAGGTATTGATCGCACAGCGAGGTGATGAAGCGCTAGAGTTGGCACAGCGTGAGCATTGGGACCTGATCACGCTGGACATTCTGCTTCCGGATGCAGATGGCTTTGCCATACTCGAGGAATTAAAGTCAAATCCTGCTACGCGGGATGTCCCGGTGGTTGTCATCTCTGTGTTGCCGGATCGGGCGGAGGGCCTGCGACTGGGGGCGGTAGATTACGTGGCCAAGCCGATTGATGAGCAGCGGTTGCTGCATGCGGTACGTCAGGTGCTCGTGCGGCGTGGTACCACCGTGCTGGTGGTGGACGACGACAAGGATAACCTTTCACTGATGCGCACTATCTTGCGCTCCAATGGCTTTGGTGTGCGGACGACCAGTCGGGGCGCGCGGGCTCTGCGTGTGGCGCGTGAGGTGCAACCAGCCTTGATAATGCTTGATCTCAAGATGAGAGACCTGGACGGACATGCTGTTTTGAAGCGACTGAAGAAAAACCAGGCGACCCAGGATATCCCGGTCATCGTGATGACAGCCAGTTTCGCCGGCGACGATACAAAGAGAGAGAAGACGCTCGCCCTGGGGGCTGCCCGCTTTATGACCAAGCCGTTCTCTGTGGATGAACTGATAGAGGAGATAGATGTGGTCCTATGGGAAGACAGCCGGTCCAGGCCAGATGATGCCAGTTAGCAGTTGGTGAGTGAAGGTAGGGAGAACTATGTCAAGAATTCTCGTCGCTGAAGACGAGCGAGATATCCGTGATTTGATCGGGTTCACGCTACGCTTTGCTGGATTCGAGGTGGTGCTGGTTGGTGATGGCAGCGAAGCCATTGAGAAAGCACCGCTGGAGCAGCCCGATCTGATCATTCTCGACGTCCGCATGCCGAAGATGACGGGCTATGAGGCCTGCCGCCAGTTGAAGAAGAATCCCGCCACCAGTGCTATCCCGATTGTTTTCCTTTCGGCCAAGGGGCAGGAAAACGAGATCAAACAGGGCCTGGCCTCAGGAGCGCTGGAATACATCGTAAAGCCCTTTGCGCCGGATGCACTGGTCAACCAGGTCAAGGATATCCTGCAGCGCGCAGGCACTTTGGAGTAGTAGGTTGAAGGGATTTCAAAGTAACGGTCAGGAGTCTGTGCAGCGTGAGGCGGTAGTTTTGCGGTGAGCGCTATTGTTATCAACGAGGGCCTCGTCCATTACGAGGTGATTGGGCGCGGCAGGCCATTGATCTTTCTTCACGGCTGGCTGGGGTCGTGGCGCTATTGGGTGCCGGCGATGAATGAGATATCGGCCAGGCATCGTACTTATGCGTTCGATTTGTGGGGCTTTGGCGATTCGGACAAACTACAGATACACTATAGTGTCAATGCCTATGTCGAATTACTGGGCGAGTTTATAGATTATCTGGGTGTCCCGCCTGTCTCACTGGTGGGTCATGCGTTAGGAGGTGTGATTGCCCTGCTGTTCGCTGCCCAAGCCCCGGAGCGGGTAGAGCAGGTGATGGGAGTGAGCGTGCCTCTGGTGGGCGCGGCCATCAACCGATCGCTCACTGGTCTTCCCGGCAACGGAGGGGCGCTGGCACGGCTGGTGACACGGCGAGCCAATTTCCCAGAGGTGGGCTTGGAGGCTGGCAAAGCCGACGTGACTGCCATCACCCATAGCATGCGCTCTGCGATGGGGCGCGATTTGCGTCGCGTTTTGCCCCCTCTTGACATCCCTGTGCTCCTGGTGTACGGTGGGAACGATCCTCTCATCAAGCCGCCACAGCCAGAATGGCTACAAGATTGCAGCGAGAATGTACGAGCCATATTTCTGAATGATGCGCAACACTTCCCGATGTTAGAGAAGCGGAACAAGTTCAATCGGCTGTTGATGGATTTCCTCGACGCTGGAGATGACCTGACCTCGCTGGAGTTGAAAGAGGGGTGGCAGCGCCGCTTGCGATGAATCAGTCTACTGGCCGCCAGATCGTGCCCGTCTTTATCAATCGTAACTACTAACTACCAATCTACAAATCTGCTAACCAAGGAGGAACAATCCCTATGAAGAACATCTGCGTCATCGGTGTCGGTTATGTGGGTCTGGTTACCGGTGCTTGCCTGGCCGACCTGGGAAATCACGTCGTCTGTCTGAATCGTAACCAACAGAAATCCAACAATCTGAAAAATGGCGTCCTGCCCATCTATGAACCAGGTCTGGAGGAGATCGTGCGGCGCAACTATGAGGCCGGGCGATTGGACTTTACCACCTCTTACGACGAGGCGCTGCAAAAAGCCGGGTTCGTCTTCATTGCCGTGGGGACGCCCTCGGGTGAGAGCGGCGAGGCAGACCTGGCCCACGTCGAAGCCGCCGCGACCGGCGTCGCCAGCCGCATCTACCAGCCCGTTATCATCGTCAACAAGTCAACCGTGCCCATCGGCACCGGCGACTGGGTCGCCGACATCGTGCGTACCGCAATGCCCGATCCCAGCATCCCCTTCTGGGTCGTCTCCAACCCCGAGTTCTTGCGCGAGGGGTCCGGCGTCTACGACTGCATGAACCCCGACCGTGTCGTGCTCGGCTCCACCAATCGGGAGGCAGCCGAGCGAGTGGCCGAACTGTACTACCCACTGCACGCCGAGATGATTATCACCGACCTGCGCACGGCTGAGATGATCAAGTACGCCTCCAACGCCTTCCTGGCGACCAAGATTTCGTTCGTCAACGAGATAGCCAACATTTGTGAGGGGCTGGGGGCCGACGTGAAGGAAGTGGCGCGGGGTATGGGCACCGACGGGCGCATCAGTTCACACTTCCTGGGGGCCGGCATCGGCTGGGGTGGTTCCTGCTTCCCGAAGGACGTCAAAGCCCTGGCGCATATGGCCGCCACGCACGGAACGCACCCCCAGATGCTGCGGGCCGTGATGGAGATCAATTACGACCAGCGCAAGCGGTTTGTGACCAAACTGCGTCACATCATGGGCGGTTTCCGGGGCAAGACAGTCGGCGTGATGGGCCTCTCATTCAAACCGAATACCGACGACATGCGGGATGCTCCATCGGTCGAGATCGTTCGCCTGTTGCTGTATGAGGGGGCACAGGTCAAAGCCTACGACCCGGAGGCGATGGAGAATGCGCGGCGTATCCTGGGCGACAGCATCACGTACTGCAACGATCCCTACGAGGTAGCCGAGGGAGCCGATGCGTTGATGCTGGTAGCCGAATGGAACGAGTTCAAGCAATTGGACATGGAGCATATCAAGGAGTTGATGCGCCAACCGGTGCTGATGGATGGCCGCAACATCTACGACCCGCAGCGCATGCGTGAACTGGGCTTCACCTACCGTGGCATGGGGCGCGGCTACGACGACAGCGGCCAACCGCATTAAGAGGCTTGCGCCTTCAAGTAGGCCACAGCGGCAATGTTGTGCAGACCAGCAGGTCAGGGCCTGTCGTGGCTGGCCTGAATACAGCCAGGATAGCCTCTGTCAGTTTAAGCACCTCAAGCAGATCTGCCTGTCGGGCTCCTGAAGTGACCACGACCCCGCTCAACACGTCGCCATGGCCCCCCAGATACTTGGTGCTGCTGTGGATCACCACATCAGCCCCCAGGTTCAGGGGTTGCGCCAGGCAGGGAGTAGCGAAGGTATTATCTACCAACAGGGCCGCCCCGTGCCGATGCGCCACCTCGGCCAACGCTGACACGTCCGCTACCTTGAGCAACGGGTTAGAGAAGGTCTCGACCAACAAAGACACCGGCCTCAGTTTCACACAGGCTGTCTCCACTGCCTCAATGTCCGCCGTGTCCAAAGCGCACCGTGACCCCTTGGGAGCGCAAGAGCCGATCCAGCAAGGCGAAGGTAGTGCCGTAGAGATCCTAGGCTACGACCACCGCCGAGCCCGCCTGGCCCCCGTGGCCAGCAGGGCGGCATGGATGGCTGCCATGCCAGACGCGAACGCGAGGGCCACCTCCCCCTCTTCTAATGCGGCTACAGTCTCTTCCAAAGCGGTGACGGTGGGATTGCCATGGCGGGTGTAGACGTATCGCAAGCGTTCAGGGGGGGGGAAGAAAACGCTCGCCAAGACCTCCGAGGTTTACAAAATGGTGCTCTCTCGACGACTTTGAATGGCAGACAACCCACTCTTCGAGCCAAATTGCGGCCAAAATCTCGGAGGTC
>JAXHUO010000029.1:51451-60547 GCA_034189605.1 Chloroflexota bacterium | reverse complement strand
CCACTGACCACCGACCACCAGCACGAAAAGTGCCCGGCCACGTCTGCGCACCTCCAGCAATCGGCCAGCGTCGCCACCAGTTCATACAGTGCTTCCACCAATCTTACCTTGCCCATCTCAGCGCCTCCTTGCAAAACCAAACGGCCTACCTTGCGGATACTTCCCGCTGGTAGGCCGTTGGTCTTGCGTCGGCTGTGACGTTGTGATAAAATAGTGTCAGCCGTTCCGTTGGCTACTCAACGGGATGGTCAGAGGTCGTGTTGTGCTACTACACAGCACGGCCTCGCCTTACTTCAAAGGTTATTCACTCTCCTGTTTAGGTTCGGGCGGGTCTTCTGCGACCCACTCCCTCAGAAGTCGCCTCAACACCTGTGCAAGGGTCAAGTCCATTCGTCGGGCCTTTTCCAGGGCCTCGTTGAGTAGACCTTGAGGAAGTCTAAATTGGTATCGGGCATCCTTCTCTAGTGTCATCTCTTGTCCTTCCTATGTCTGACACCCTTAATTATACAGAAAAGCGCCAGCCTGTCAAGGTCTCAGTTAGTTAGGTATTCGGACCGTGCCGTGCTCGATTGTCAAAGTGCCGTTTGGTTTGTGTGATCTCGGCGGCTTGTTGGGTTGCTTTACCCTGTTCAATTCTTTGACTAGGGTTTAGCGCAACTCCGCTGAGCATTCTCTCCCGCGCCTCCGCCTCCAACATCGGCAAAACGTCCAGCGCGATAACTGCCCGCTGCCCGCTGGTCAGGTGTCGCCGGTGCAAGTTCATTGACACGACGAATGTTACCAGTGACCCCTCGCAGTCCAGGCAGTCCCGGTTGACGCACCGGCCCCAGTTCCGCCAGCCAGCCCGTCACCCGCTCAGGCGATAGACCCAGTTGCTCGGCCAGGTCTGCCCCTTCATCGGCCAGCCACTCACGCGCAGGGGCCGCTTGCTCAGGATCGGCGGCGGTTGCGTCACGACAAGCGCGCAACACCACGGCCGCGCTCAGCCGGCGGGCCGCCAGTGTTTCGGGGTCGGCGGTCATCGTTAGTCCGTGTACTCCAGAATTGTAATGTAGTCACCCGGATGGGTTGCGCGGTACTGTTGCCACTGTGCCGGTGTCATCTCGATTGACTGCCCGCCGGTGTGGACGATCACCAGCCCAACGGTAGCGGGGTAGTTTGCAAGTAAAGGCATAGCAGGTACAGATATGAGTGCACCTGAAAGCAAGACCAGCAAGCGGATACTGAGGGGGCGTGAACGAGAAGAGAGGGTCATCGGCAACCGCCACTTGCTCCAACTTGGCAACCCGTTGCTTTATGCTCATTGCTCTGCCCCCTATCGTCATACTCGATTATGAATACCGTCCCATTTGCTCCCACCTGGGCGTGGGCCTCGGCCAGCAGCCGCTCTTGCTCCTCGGCGGGTAGCGGTTCGTGGTCATCGCCGGTCAAGTAGATCACAGCAAGGCCACCAGTGCCAGCCGCCGCTTGTCCCTCCAGTTTCTCCACCCGTGTCTTTAAGTTGCTCATCGTGATACCTCCTACTGTGATGGGGGCCGATAGTCTGGCCCATACGCTCGGCGCAATGCCGATTCAAATTGCTCATCCGGTATTGGCTCAACCGGCTCACCGTCGCCGTATGCACGACTCAGCGACTCAGCGAACCTGCGCCCGCGCTCCCGCTTGTCGGCGGGCCTTGCTTGCTCCAGTTTCTTTACTCTGGCCTTCACGCTCATATCACTTACCCCCCATACTTGCTTGCTCCAATGCCTCAACCCTCGCAGCCAGGTCTGCCAGTTCAACAGACTGCCTCATCTGCGCCAGCCAGCCCAGCGCCGCCCGAACTTTGACGCTGTCACTGGCGGTCTTGCTGTCCAGGATATCCCGGAGGGTCTTGACGCTTTCACCCGCCAGGCCGACAAGCGCAGCCGTCACCGATGATACTATACCGTCTTGACGTTTGCGCAGTTCGGCTTTGAACGTGTCATCTCGCAGGTAGCGATAGAGTGTAGCCTCACCCAGTCCGCAAGATTCCGCCGCCGCCCGGATCGTGCTACACTCCAACAGCGCCTTAAGTGCCTTGCGTTGATTCGTGCTCAATCTATCATTCTCTGACATAACGTGTCATCTCCAGCACAGCCCTCTGGTACTGCGCCTCCAGTTCCGCCAGCCGTGCCAGCCAGGAAGTGGGCAGCGGGCCACGCTTGCGCCGCTGGCAGCATAGCACCTCGGCCCGACATAGCGCAGCGAAGGCCGTATTTTTGCGACGGATCAGCGCCAACCGCTGGCCGTTCACAGTAGCGCCGCCTGGGTTATCACGGCGTCTTGTTGGGTTGAACGTGTCTCTAATCCTTTAGGTTGTTCAATTCTCTGTACAACCTTATACGCCACGTTCAGCGCGTCCCACTCACTCAGCAAACGCTCAGCCTCAGCGGTTGGGCAGCCGGTCGCCGCCTCCAGGATAGCCAGGGCTTGCGATAGTCCGGCAGCCGTGGGCGGTAGCGTATCGAGGGCCACCGGATCGGCGGGTTTGTCGAGGGCCAGCCGGTCCAGGTGATACGCCACCCAAGCCCGCAGATCGCCGCCAGCCTGGTGAAAGTCCGTTAGATCGTTGCCTTGTAAGGGCCTCACCCGTCGCACTCTGGCCGAATACTCGCCCCACCAACCCGCGCCTTTCTCCCCCGCGCTGTCACGGTCAAAGGCCACCAGCCAGCGGGCAGCCCCGGCCAGGTGCACCAGGAAGGGCAGCGCGGGCCGTCCGCTCGCACTGCCCACGGCCACCACGTCCACCAGATCACCCGCTTCTTGCCATAACAGCACGGCGTCAAGTTCACCCTCGCAGATCACCACCACCCGCTTACCAGTCAGGAAAGGCAAGCCATAAAGCGCCAACCTGCCACCGGTCACTTGCCTGTACTTTGGGCCGTGTAAGTTCGGATCGTAGGCGTCGCCCGATGGAACAGGCCGCCTCACTTTCAGATACCACAGTGTATCACCCACCAGGCAGGGGATGGTAACACCTCTTGGCGTCCATAGGCCGTGCATCTTGCGGTCTCTGTCTCTCCAGTTGCCGGGGTTGTGGCCCAACCGCCAGCGCCGGATCGTGTCATCTGTCAGACCGCGCTTGTCATGTAGCCAGGCTCGCGCCTTCTCACCGGCAGCGGTCCATAGCGCCTTCTCACAGTCGGCCACCACTGCCAGCGCCGCCGATGTCTCCCAAGTCGGCTTGTCGGCCTCCCGGCGGGCCTCTGGTGTGGGTTTCGCTTGGGCTCGCCGGGGTTGCGCTCGCTTCCGCTGTCTCTGGCCGTCCTGGAGGGCCTCGTCACCGTGCCGCAGCCGGCCAGCCTCTTGTGGTGTCAAGTCGCCGCGCTCCACCTGGTACGCTATAGCGTCGCCGCCGTGCTCGCATTGCCTACACCACCACCGCGCACCCTTGGGATGGTTCGGCCAGACACAAAAGCGGTCACTACCACCACAGAATGGACAGGGGCCTTTCCACTCACCGCCGTTAGTGCTGGCAGCCCGTTTTAGCGTGGTATCACGTTCAATCAGGCTCAGAAGGTCGATTCTGGTCAAATTATCCACTGTTGTACCCCTAGCAAACACCTGTAACACCTGTAACACCTGTAACTTTACAGGTCGTTACAGCAGTTACATATCGTTACAGTTATTACAACAGTTACACACACTTTGCACCTTACGGCAACTCATAATACACTCGATTGCCTTGCTCTATTCTCACGACCAGATTGGCGTTGAACAAATCTTGCAGCCTGCTGTGAGTATGACTCTTGGGTTGCTCTACCACGCTTGCAATGTCTTTCAGGCTTGCTCTACCCATCCCGGCCAGGGCGTCAAGTATCCCCTGACGGCGTTCGGTCAACGCCAGTTCGTCGGCGTCGCCTTCCACCTGCCAGCAGCCAGTCAAAAAGTCCCACGTCAGCGCCAGTGTTCGCTCCTCAACGTCTCGGCCCGTGATAGCCAGTTTCGCGCCTGCCTTGCCACGTTCCTTGTAAAGTCCCCAAATGCAATCCGCCATCGCGCTCTTAGCCGTACTTCCTAGGATGTCCCCAATCGCGTCAGGGTCAGCACCAAAAGCTTTTCTGTGATGATCAATCACCAACACGGCACAGTTACCCTCATGAGCCATTTCCTGAATCGGCGTGAGGGCCGCTGTCATCTGCTCAACGTCCGACTGATCGCCATAACAGGATCGGCTCAGCGTGTCAATCACCACCAAGCGATAACCCACACGTTCAATCTGGAGGGCCAACCGCTCGCCACCACCGTTGCGCAAGTCGTCAATTTGTTTGGCGAATTGGCCCAGTACCATAAAGTCAGCGTGTAGATTCAAAGACCAGTTTTGTTTCCTCATTCTGGCTTGCAATCGCGCGGGAGAATCCTCCAGTGCCAAGTAGAGAATTGGCCCGGCGTCCACGTGCTCCCCCAGGGCAAAGCCACCCGTCGCCACTGACTGGGCAATTTGCAGCGCCAACCAACTTTTACCAACTTTTGGCTTGCCCGCCAAGATGGTCAGGCCAGCAGGGAGCAGGTCGGGAATGGCCCAGACTGGCGCAGGCCAGACGGTAGTCAAGATCGTGTGGGCGGTCAGAAGGTCCAACGGGGGCGCATCGGGGGAAAGACCGTCAGGGTCAATCTTGCCGACGGCCTCCGCCACGTCGAGATGGACTGCCAGCCAGTCGGCCACGTCCGCCCGGTCATCGGGCAGATCGGAGAAGATCACCCGTGCCTTGCCCAGGTCGGCGGCCGTGCCGCCAGCCTGCCAGCGGGCCAGGTGATACTCGGCCAGGGCTTGCGCCTGGCCTGAATCCGTGGTATCATTGAAGGCAGAAGTCAACGTGCCCGCGTTGCCCGCCAGCCCGCCGCCAGCATCGGCGGGTTTCGGCTTTTTAGACTTCATGGTACAATTCCTCCGTGCTCCCGTGCTCTTGCGCGGGCGTGCCGGCCGCCGATGCTGTGTCCCTGCCAGGATTCTCAGCATCGGCGGTCTTGTCCGGTTGTAAAGACAAGAGGAAACGATAGACTCTTCCAATCTTCGCTCTACGCTCAGCGTCAGTGATGGTCGGGCTCCTGTGCATCTCCACGTAGGTAGTCATCTCTGCACCTCCTGCCCCACCGCCAGCCGCTGCTGTACCTCCAAACCCACAGCCACCAGCCGGCGCATTACAGTAGAGAGTCTGACATTTTCAGCCTCGGCCATTGCCTGCGCTCGCTGGTAGTCCGTGATGGGCAGCCGAAAGGCTGTCGTTACCGTGAGTTCCCTGCCTGTTGTAGTTTGCATCTAGCACCTCCAAAGTTTAGATATGAAAAAAGCCCGCACCTAGCGAATAAAGGATGATGACCACACCCATACGGTGGGTATTGCCGTTCTCCTTTCTTCGCTAGAGCGGGCTCTAAAGCGGGCTCTGACTTGCCAAGTGGGATTGGAAGGGCGGTACAAGTGTCCTCACTCAGCGATTTGCCGGGCGCGTTGCGCCGAGGCTATTCGGTTGTCAGCAACATTCTACTACAAATTTGCAAAGTGCACAAGTCCGAATTTTCAAGCGAACTTGCGTTCTACCCCACCCGTGCCGGTTCGCCCATTCCCTATCCCCCACCGCTGGCGGGTTGCGCACGCGCCGCCGCCTAGTACCGTATGTGGTCAGTTGCCGTGTCGCTGTCATCCTCAAAAGCACCGATGTAAGCCGTCGTCGTTTTTGGGTCGGCGTGTCCCAGTAGCGCCTGTACCAGCAGCAGGGAAGCGCCGTTGTCGTATGCATTGCGGGCCGCTGTCCTGCGCAAGTCGTGGGCCGATAACCGGTTGCCACCATGACGTGGGGCCAGTCCCGCCTTGTGTCCATACTCTGCCACCAGTCGCCCGACTACAGAAGCATTGATTTGCCGGAAGGTCGCCCAGTCGCCCTTGTTCACTCCCACGAAGATCGGGCCTTCCCCGTCGCCCAGTTCCCGCTCGATTGACGCCAGCCAGTCCTCCAGGCTGTTGTACAGCGTGTCGTGTACTTTCAGTCGGCGGGTCTTTTTGCCCTTGCCGCTGAGTACCAGCCACCAGCGCCCGTTGTCCTGTCGGAAGTTCTCCAGTCGCAAGTCGGCCACCTCTTGGCGGCGCAACCCCAGGAATAGCATGCAATCCAGGATTGCCAGATCACGCCTCCCCTTGACGGCGTCCAAGTCTGGCGTATCGCGCAGCGCCCGCACCTCAACGGGGCTGAGTCGCCGTCCCACGGGCTTCTCATCCCGCCTCTGGCGTTGGCGGTAGGGCTGTAGTCCCATCGCGTTGCCTTGCTCTGGCGTCAAGACCCCATCGCGCAGCGCCACCCGCAGGAAGGCGCGAACGGCGTAAATACGAGTCGTCACGGCGTTGGGGCCGTCGCCCTCAGCCTCACGCCAGAAGCGGAAGCCGTCCAGTATGCCAGGGTCCACCAGTCGCAGGACTGCGCACGGCGGGCGGTACTCCCAGGCTGTCCGGCGTCCGTCCTTGCTGGTCACTGCGAAGGGCCGCCAGTCGGCCAGTTCGGGCAATTGCCCGCCGCGCTCCTGGTCGAGATACTGAACAAACAGGCCAATAGCCGTCCTGTAGGCTCTTGCCGTGTGCTCGCTTCTGGCAGCCGCTTTGAGGGTTGCCAGCACCAGGTCGGCCAGGGGACGCCTCAGCGCCACCTCTGGCGATACCGCCGATAGGTCGGCCAGGGCCTCCAGTCGGGCCAGGTCTTGGGTTTCAAAGGGTATCACTGCGTCCATTTGCCGCTCCTGCCAATGGTTAGAAAAGAGTCTGTGCAACTTCCGACTACAATAATTATGGTAAGTGATAAGTGTGGTTATCAGTTACTTATTATCATACCACTGAAACAGTATCTTGACAAGCGCCCACGGCCACCCGGCAGGCTTGCGCGGGTGGGGCGGTCGGTGTACAATTGACGCCATGAGCAAAAGGAAGTGTATCCTCATTGTAGCCGCCGCCTCCGTCGTGTCGGCTGTGGTCGGGTTCGCGCTGGTCTACGGCGCTAAGATTCTCTTTGACTTCGGGCCGTGACAACACCAGGCGGGCTGTGAGAACAAGAGGGCTATCTTGTGCCTTTTCCCGCCCATTACTCCTACTGGGGAGAGCCAAAGTGGACGATCGAGTTCCACGGACGGCCGCTCGATGGCGCATGGGGGATGGTGGGTGCCCTTGCCCGCGCCGTGGACGAGGGATTGCCAGTCTTCGATGGCGCTTACCTGGCGAGCATTTCCGAATCCGACGCCCGTCACGTCCTGCGCGGCAACGTCTAAATCCCAATGTTCCAGGAACGGCTGGAAATCCTACACGAGGTGGGTCACGTGCTCGCCGCGCAGTTCGGGGGGAAATTCGACAACTTGATCCACGCCGCCGGGAACAATGCCGTCACGCTGGTGCGGCTGCTGGTGACCCGCTTTCCCTCCTTCAACGACGTCGCCGCCTTGTCCCTTCCCCCCTGCGAAGCGCGGGGGACAGAGGGGGGGCAGGAGAAGCACACCGTGACCTTCCACAAGCGCGCCCAACTGGCCACGGCGATGCTCTACGAGGCGTTCGATGGCGAAGGGTTGGGTGATCTGCGCCACACGGAGGAGTTGACCGTCTTCGCTGACTACAAGCTACCCCAGGTGCTACGCCGCCTGGGCGTGCTGCGCTACGCACCCCACCTGGCCGAGCAGATCGACCGGCTGGATCCGCTGGAAGCAGGCAGCCGCGAGGAGGTCGAAATCCGCGCCGCCACCGTCTGGGCCGGCGAGTTGATGCGGCAGGCGTTGGTCTCCCGCTTCCCGCAGGTCACCGCCCTGCACATTGACTACTGGCTATGGCGCGAGGGGCAGCACCAGGGGCCAGGTATCCAGCCCTACCATCGCACGCGCACTATTTACTACTGAGCCCAGCCCACAGTAAAAGATTATCCTCTCTGCCATTGGGTCTCTTTCCCGACCAGATGGTGATTACCCACATATCCGAAAGACCTCCGAGGTTTCACTCCCTGCAACAAAACAGCCCGCATTTTGCCCTCGACACGCGCTGCTTTGACACATCACTTGCCCAAAACCTCGAAGGTCTGAGGTGTCAGTGAACTTGTGGGTAATCACCAACCCGTATTCCCTCACCCTGACATTCCTGACATTGTGGCATTGACAAAGCCATCTTTTGGTGGTATAATTCTTTCGCAACTTTCGGAAGATTAGGTTGTTTTTAGCACATTCGGGAGAACGGCGGTGAAGTTATCCCCCAGGCAACGAGAGTTTCTGAATCGACTGCTCGACCTCTACCGGGAAGCCAAGTCTCCGGTACACTATGCGAGCGTGGCGCGGGCGTTGGATGTGAGTCCAATCACTGCCTACGAGATGCTACGCCTGCTGGAAGATAAAGGACTGGTGCGCTCCGAAACGGTGCGCCCCCAGGGTCACAAAGGCCGCTCCGTCGTCGTCTTCTCCCCCACAGAGAAGGCGGCAGACCTCCTGTCCGAACTGACAGGCGATACCCTGGGCGAGCAAGAGTGGAAGAGGGCCAAGGCAGGCATCCTGCGAGCATTGGAGCAAGAAAAAGGGTCCAACTATCAGGACCTGCTGGACGAACTATTGCTGCGTATACCGGAGCGCAAGTCCCCCCTCCTTTTCGCCGCCGACATGGTCACGGTTATCATCCTGGTCTTTTACGAGTTGCGTGACACCGCAGCAGCAAGGCGGCTTTTCCCCCACCTGCGCTGGTTTGGCCCCCCAGGGTGGGCGGTACTTTACTCGCTGGCCGGGTTCAGCCTGGCCCTCTCGCTGGTCGAGCAGGCCAACCGCAGGGCCACATCCCTACTGCTTTCCTATTCTCGGCAATTTCGTGAACACCTGGACAATCTGACCGGGAGGGAAAAGGCGCGCCTGTCCGATTTTGCCTACGAGGTGCTGCGGGCCGTTGGTTTGTGAGGAGGGAAGTGAAGTATATGCACGATGGCGTTGTGCCGAGCGCGCTTGAAACCTGCATGTGAAACCTGCATGTGCGTGAAACGTGAAACGTAAAACATAAAAGAGGAGGTGAAACAATGGCTGGATTGATCGAAAGGAGTCTGCTGGCTGGCCTGGGTGCGTTGACCCTGACCCGCGACA
>JAXHUO010000029.1:0-51351 GCA_034189605.1 Chloroflexota bacterium | reverse complement strand
TGAAACCTGCATGTGCGTGAAACGTGAAACGTAAAACATAAAAGAGGAGGTGAAACAATGGCTGGATTGATCGAAAGGAGTCTGCTGGCTGGCCTGGGTGCGTTGACCCTGACCCGCGACAAGGTGAAGCAATTCGTGGACAAACTGGTCGAGGAGGGGGAAATCAAGCCAGAAGAGGCTTCCAACGTCGTTGACCGGTTAGTAGCCCGTGGTGAGGAAGAACGGGAAGCACTGCGCAAACTGGTGCGCCAGGAACTCGACAAAGCCCGTGCCAGTGTGCCCGTGATTTCCCGTAAGGACATCGAAGAACTGGGCCACAAGATTGACGAACTGACCACCAAAGTCGAGGAACTGGCAGGCAAGAAACCAACGAAAAAGCAGGCAAGTTGACCCACGTCGTCGTGGCTGTAGGACAAGATGACATCTTGTCCTACAGCCCTGTTTCCAGATCAGGAGAAATCCGATGACCGAACAGCCCCAACCACCCCAGCATCCGCTGTGGAGTCGCATCATGGCTGGCCTCATCCTCGTTTTGAGCATCATCTACATAGGCAACCCAACAGGCGGGGTGGTGGAGTTGCTCTTCGATAACCTTCCAGTGGTCGGGAATCTGGACGAAGGATTGGCCGCGTACTTGATCATGATGGCCCTGCGCTACCTGGGGGTGAGGGTACCAGGTATCGGAGAGCGCCAAGAGTAACCCCTAAAAGCCCTTGGGCGCTGAAAACGGCAGGCCGGGCAATTGAAAGCCGAACCCTACGCTCTCTACCTGGCCTGCGAGGATTCGGGTGGGGCTGGTGCACCAAAACACTGACCACCGCCGTGGTTGGCCATATCCTCAGCCCAACGGATTTGATCCCGGACTTGCCCCTGTCCTGGGCTATCTGGACGACCTGCTCCTGGCGCCGCTGGGCATTGCCCTAACACTGAAGATGATCCCCCAGGCCGTAAAGGCGCAAAAGACCCTGGGACAGTTGCAGGAGGAAAACGTATGACTTGTCTGAAAACATACCTGGCACGGCAATTCATCCACCGCCTGAACCCACAGGACGTGCTCGCCCTGGCCGGGGATGCAGCACAGGGATGGATGGCCCACCTGCCTGTGGAGGAGCGAGCCGCCTTCCTGGGCCGGCTGGTGGAGGAGAATCTGAGCACGGTCCTGCAGGGATTGGGACGAGAAGAGCGGGCCACGCTGATGAACCGCCTCCTGCCACTCATCGCCCGCCACTTCCCGCTGGACGACGTGGATATCCTGGGAGCCTTCGCCGATTTCGAAGGCCCCCAGACACAGGACTGGGAGGGGTTGTAGCCGATGCGCGTTGCCATCACAACCGACTCTTTCCGCGACGGGCTGGGAGGCGTGGCCACGGCCGTGGCCGCGTTGGCCCGCGCGCTGCGGGCGGCGGGCCACACGGTGCGCATCCTCACCGCCGCCGACCCCTCCCACGCCACGCTGGGACTGGACGTGGCCGGGTTCCCGGCGCTGCGCTACGAGCGGCTGCCCGGCGGGCGGGTCGTCATCGCGCCGGTCGGCCTGGCGCGAGAATTAGCCGCCTTCCGGCCCGACGTGATCCACAACCACTCGATAGCCGCGATGGGCACCCAGGCCCTGGCGGCGGCCCGCTGGCTGGACGTCCCCATCCTGGGCACTTGCCACGTCTACCTGGCCGGATTCCTGGGCTACGCGCCACTGCCGCTGGACTGGGTGCCCATGATGGACGAGGCCGCCTGGCATTACACTATCACCTTCTTCAACCTCTTCCCCCTCGTCACCACTCCCTCGCAGGTGATGGCGCGGGAGTTGGCCGCCCACGATCTGCGCGTGCCAGTGGTGGCCGTCTCCAACGGCGTGGACGCCCGCCTGTTCCGCCCCAGCCCACAAACGAGCGGCAAAGACTGTGTGACAGTGCTGCACGTGGGGCGACTGAGTTACGAGAAAAACGTGGATTCTCTGCTGCGCGCTTTCGGCCACATTGCAGGGGACTATCCCACTGCGCGGCTGACCATCGCCGGCGACGGCCCCGATCGGGAGGCTCTGGCCCGCCTGGCCGGCGAACTGGGGCTGAGCGAGCGCGTGCGCTTCACCGGCTTCGTGCCCCACGAGCAACTGCCGGCGCTCTACCAGGCCGCCGATCTGTTCGCCACCGGTTCGGCCATTGAAACGCAAGGGCTGGTGGTGTTGGAAGCGATGGCCTGCGGCCTGCCGGTGGTCGGCGTGGACGCACTGGCACTGCCGGAAGCAGTGCGCCACACCGTCAACGGCTTCCTGGCGTCACCCGGGGACGAGGCGGCGTTGGCACAGCACATGGCGTGCCTGATAGCCGATGCTGGCCTGCGACAGCGCATGAGAGTGGCCTCGTGCCGTCTGGCCAAAAGGCACAGTTTGGAGCAGATTGTCGCACAGTACGAGCGGCTCTACCGGCAAGTCGCCGCTGCGCCTCCGCCGTCCTTCCCGCCAGCCTGGATGCGGCGCGACGGCTGGCTGTGGGGATCGCTGGCCTCTAGCATGCACACCGTGCGCGGATGGGACTTTTTGAGCCGGCTGCTCGACCTCTACTAGGAAGCCAGAGCCCCGGTGCATTACATAGACCTGGCACAATCGCTGGACGTGAGTCCGGTCACGGCCTACGAAATGCTGCACCTCTTGGAAGACAAGTATCTGGTGCGCTCCGAGACGGTGCGCCCCCAGGGCCGTGGGGGCCGCTCCGTAATCATCTTTTCCCCCACGGAGAGAGCGACGGCTCTTCTGGCCGAGTTGACAGGGAGTACCGTGTCCATGTTGTGTACTCCACATAGGTTGTGGGAGAGGACAAAAGTATGTGGCGATTTCTGAAGAACCTGTGGAAAAAGCCGCCTCGCAAAGTCGGCCTGGTCCTCAGCGGCGGCGGCGCGCGGGGGCTGGCCCACATTGGTGTACTCAAAATCCTGGAGCAAGAGAGAGTACCGATTGACTACCTGGCCGGCACCAGCATGGGCGGGTTCATCGCGGCTGCCTACGCGGCCGGGCTGAGCCCCGACTTGATGGAGCAAGAAGCACTGCGTATGAGCAGCCTTCGCCGTCTCCTGGCCCTGGCCGACCCATCGCTGCCCCGGCGCGGCATCTTCGAGGGTCAGAAGGTATACGAGTATCTTACCAAGCATCTGGGCGACCGCACCTTTGACGACTTGGGAGTGCCGCTGGCGCTGGCCGCCGTAGATCTAAACAGCGGCCAGGTGGCGTACTTAAGCCAGGGCCGGGTGGTGGACGCCGTGCGAGCCACCATCGCCTTGCCAGGCATCTTCAGACCGGTGGAATGGGACGGGCAGTTACTCGTGGACGGAGGCGTGCTGGACAACCTCCCCGCCGACAAAGTGCGTCGCATGGGCGCCGACATTGTCATTGCCGTTGACGTCTCCTCCGACGACCAGACGGTATCCCACCTGACCCAGACCCTACACCGCCATCGCTACGTCCCCAACGGATTGGTGGGTACCGCCGAGGTAATGTGGCGCTCGCTGGAAGTGATGAGGGCAGAGATCGGTCGCCGCCGGCTGGCCGAGGCGCAGCCCGAGGTCATCATCCGGCCGGCCATCCCTCCAGACGTGACAGTGCTCACCGGCTTTCCCCGCGCCGCCGAGATCATCGCCACCGGGGAGCAAGCCGCGCTTGAGGCGCTGCCACACATCCACCAAATGCTTCAGGAGTAAGCGTATGGTCACTGAACGCGTATCGCAGACACTGGGCCAGTTCAACCAAAGAGAAATCCTGGCCCGTTACATCTCTCACATCACCAATCCTGTCTTCATTGCAATTCCCCTGGCGTTGGGCGTGGCATGGCAGGACGCACCATCCTGGGCCGAGGCTCTGCGGTGGGGCGGCCTGTTCTTGCTGTTGACCGACCTGGGTCCAATGGCCCTGCTGGTCGTGCTGGCCCGGCGCGGCCGGGTGACCAGCCTGAAGCATGCCCGTAGGCGAGATCGAATAAAACCGCTGCTTATCTCCCTGGCCTGCCTCAGCGTTACCGTGACTCTCTACCAGTGGTTGGACGCCCCTCCACTCTTGTGCCGGCTGGCCTGGTTGCAGTTCGTGCAGGCCGCGCTGATGACGGTCATCACGCCAGCCTGGCAGATCAGTTTCCACGGCGCGGCTGCCGGCGCGCTGGTCACCACATCCCTGCTTCTCTACGGCACGAGCACCTGGCCATTGCTGGGCTTGCTGCCGCTGGTAGGCTGGTCGCAGGTAGAAGGCGGCCGCCATACCGCGGCACAGATGGCGGCTGGCATGCTGCTCGCGATCCTGCTCTATGGCCTGGGGTTCAGTATGTGACATCGCCAGGCCGGGAAGACTGACTTCCAATTGATAGCCCCACAGGGGCGTGGCAATCGCGCCCCTACACTCTCTCTGCGCGGGGATTCAGCCCCGCGCACCCCTTTTCTCATAACAGCATTTGCGCGGCCATCGAAACTGTGATACACTCGTACAATAACTGCTTCGTCCTGGCGTTTCCAGAAAAGGAGGGTGACTCTTATGGATTTCCTCTTGTGGCTGCAGTCGTTTCGCTCCCCCTTGCTCGACACCTTTTTCACTGTCGTCAACATTACGGCGGAGGATAACTTTATCACCGCCCTGGCGGTCATCATCCTCTGGTGCGTTGACCCCCTCGTCGGGCTGAGATTCCTCCTCCCCCTCCTCTTTTCTGGCTACCTCAACACCATTCTCAAGGACCTCTTTCACACTCCCCGCCCCACCGCCGAGCAGGCGCGCTTCATAGTCGTCCCCCCAGATGGAAGTTACGCCTTTCCCAGCGGTCATACGCAGAATGCAGCCGTGCTGTGGTCCTACCTGGCTGGCCATTTCAAGAAAAAACCGCTCATCGTGGCCGCCACAATCATAGTTCCTCTGGTCGGCCTGGGGCGCATCTATCGCGGGGCACATTGGCCTGTAGATGTCCTGGGCGGCATAGCCATCGGCGTCGCACTGGTCTGGCTGGCGCTGACCATTTACCACTTTTGGGATCAACGTGCTCTCTCGTTGCCGCTGTGGGGACAACTGGCGCTGGGCGTGACCGTGCCGCTCGCCCTGTTCGCCGTGTATCCTGAAACCTCCATGATGACCGGATCTGCCCTGGGGATGGTTACCGGCTTTGCCCTGGAGCGGTGTTACATACGCTTCCCCGTTCGCCTCTCGCTGTGGAAGCAGGTGCTCAAGGTGCTGATCGGGATGGCGGTGCTGATGGGTCTGCAGATGGGACTACCCCTGCTCTTCCCCATAGGGCCAGTGTTTCGCTTCACCCGCTACGCGCTGGTCGGGCTGTGGGGCACGTTAGGCGCACCTCTCATCTTCCGGGCACTCTTTGGCTCCGATAAGGACGAGGAAAAATGAACTCGCGAGAACGGGTGCTGGCGGTTCTGCACCACGAGCGGCCCGACCGGGTGCCCATAGACCTGGGTTCTACAGCGGTCTCCGGCATCCACCAACAGGCCAACAACAGGCTGAAAGCAACGTTGGGCATCCAGGCCAACGAGCCGGTGCACGACGTGGTCCAGGGCCTCGTCGTTCCCGATGAGCGCATCCTGCAACGGTTCGGCGTGGACCACCGTCGCGTGGCATTGCGACCACCACCGAATGCAATCTCCGTGCTGCCGTCAGGAGATGAGAATACCTACCACGACGAGTGGGGGATGCGGCGGCAGCACACCGGCCTGTACTGGGAGATCGTGGGACATCCACTGGCGAACGCCACAGTGAAAGACCTGCACCAATATCCCTGGCCCGATCCCTACGACCCCAACCGGGTAGCGGGCCTGGCCGATGAGGCCCAGCGTCTCTATGAGGAGACCGACTATGCACTGGTGGCCGATTTTCTGGGCGGCGGTGTCTTTGAGCAGGCCCTGTGGATGCGGGGCTTTGAGCGCTTTATGATGGACATGATCGGCGACGAGCCCTTTGCCACCACTCTCCTCGACACACTGCTGGAACTGTACATCGAGTTCTACACCGTCTACCTGGAGGCGGTTGGCCCCTACGTCCAGATCGTGGCCGTAGGGGACGACCTGGGGATGCAAACCGGACCTCTCATTTCGCCAAAGATCTATCGCCGCCTGATCAAACCCCGGCACAAGGAACTGTACGACTTTATCCATTCGCGCACCGAGGCCAAGATACTGCACCACACCTGTGGTAGCGTCTTCCCTCTCGTGCAGGACCTGATTGACGTGGGAGTAGATATCCTGAACCCGATCCAGACATCCGCCCGGGGGATGGACCCTGCCACCCTGAAACAGGATTTCGGCGAGCGGCTGGTCTTCCATGGGGGGATTGACGTGCAGCAGATCCTCCCCTTCGCCACGCCGGAAAGAGTCAAAAAAGAAGTCAGGCATATCGTCACCACTCTGGGCCATGGCGGAGGCTACATCTTTGCCCCTAGCCACAACATTCAGGCGGATGTCCCGCCGGAGAACATAGTGGCCATGTATGAAGCAATCCAGGAGGTGTCATGAAAAGCAGATTCGCCAAGATCGCCTACGGCGTGGGCAACCTGGGACAGGCGCTCTTCTTCAACACAGTGCAGACGTTCCTGATCTTTTTCTATACCGACGTAGTGCGCCTCGACCCCGGCCTGGTGGGGCTGGCCTTTGCCATCTCCTACGGCGTGTGGAACGCCATCAACGACCCGCTCGTCGGCCTGCTCTCCGACCGCACCCGCACTCGCTGGGGGCGGCGCATCCCCTACATCGCATTGGGCTGGCCGCTCACCTTTATCCTCTTCGTCCTGATCTGGTCCCCGCCCCTGGGGGGCAGTCCCCTGACCGATCCTTCAAACACGGGTATCTTTATTTACTTTGCCGTCGTCATCGCCCTCTTTGACCTGGCCTACACCGGCGTCAGCGTCGCTTACACCGCGATCTTTCCCGAGGCATTCGAGGATCTCGGGGAAAGGACCGAGGTATCCATCTACCGCCAGGTCGCGGCGATGGTCGGCACAGCACTCGGCATGGCCGTCATGCCAATCGTCGTCGGCGCCCTCTCCGAGCGGTTCGGCGCCCTGGGCGGATGGACGGGCGCGGGTCTGATCCTGGGGCTCGTCGGCGGCGGGGCCTTCGGTTTCTCGCTCCTGGGGAGCCGGGAGCGAAAGGAGGTCAGCGAGGAGGAGGCACTGCCGCTCACCGCCGCCTTCAAAGAGACATTCACCAACCGCTCGTTCCTGGCATTTGTCGGCGCCAATCTGATGATCTGCTACGTATGGAGCTGGCTCTCGGCTATGGTACCCTTCTTCACCAAGTATGCCATCGGCGCTGAGGAAGAACAGATGAGCCTGATATTCGTCGGCATGTTCGTCACCTCAATGGCCTTCTATCCCCTCTGGAGAAAGATTGCCCTGCGCCTGGGATCGAAGCGCACGTTGGCCCTGGCCGTGACGCTCTTTGTTGTATTTATGCTTCCCGTCTTGTTCGTCGCTGACCTGCCGCAGGCGTTCGTCATGATGCTCTTCGTCGGCGCGGCCAACTCTGGCATCACGCTGGTGCGCGACATTGTGCTCAGCGACGTGATAGACGAGGACGAATTGCGCACCGGCCGGCGACGGGAGGGGAGTTATTTTGGGGTGAACGCTTTCATCGAGCGGTTGGTCATGGTGCTGATTGGCGGTTCCACCTCTCTGGTGCTAGGTCTGAGCGGCTACGACGCCGAGTTGGCGACCCAACCGCCATCCGTCGCACTGGGGATCCGGCTGGGCATGGGCCTGCTGCCCGTCGTGGCCCTGGTTGTCTTCCTGGCGGCGCTGAGGTTCTACCCGCTGGGGAAGGAGCAGGTGGTGGCACTCAGGGATAGGCTGGAGGTGTTGCACCGGGAAAAGATCGGGCAGCAGAAACGTGGCCTGGAGGATACACTATCATGACGCAAGAATCGAATATCCACGTCCGCTCTATACGACCAGAAGAAAAGAAAGGTCGTTCACAATATAATGAGCCACTCGTTCCCGCTGGTGCAGCGTTGGTTCTTTTCATTTACGCCCCATGTACTGGTCGCGGAGCAGAACGGACAACTGCTGGGCGCAACTGTTCTCAAACTTGTTCCGCTGCCCGGAAACCGTAAAGGCGGACACATATACTGGATATTCACTGCACCGGAAGCACGTGGAATGGGAGCAGGACAAAGACTAATCGAAGCAGCACTCCATTTTTTTGAGGACCAGGGGTGCAACGAGATCGTGGCTTGCGTTGAAGGTTTCAACACGAGCTCGAGCAAGTTATTTTCCACACGGGGTTTTTCGATCCTGTCACCAGGGCAGCAGTTCCGGCGCTACGGTATCGGGATATTGCCGCTCGGGAAACCGCTTGCACTACTCGATATTGCATTACCTTTCTTCCCGTTTGTCAGCTTTAACGGACGGCGAATCTGGGACTGGAATCGGGTTGTTTGGGGGATCTTGGCTGCGGCAGCACGGGAGAGCCATCTGCGTCGGCGCCGACCAGGGCTTCATGCTGAGCCCCATCAAGGGGGTGACGAACCTGGAGGAGACGCTGCACCTGGCGGTGGAGGGAGTCGCCGAATGAGCCCCACCAAGATACTCGTCGTCTCCCACACCCACTGGGATCGGGAGTGGTACCACAGTTTCCAGCAGTTCCGCGCCAGATTGGTGGAGATGATGGATGCTCTGCTGGCCCTGTTGGAAAGGGAATCGCGCTTCGCCTCTTTCACGCTGGACGGCCAGACGGTGCTCCTGGAGGACTACCTGGAGGTCAGGCCGGAGAAGCGAGCGGAGCTCCGAGAGCGGGTGCAGGAGGAAAGACTGCTCATTGGTCCCTGGTACACCTCACCCGACGAGTTCCTCGTCTCCGCCGAAGCACTGATCCGCAACCTGATGTTGGGACATCGTTTTGCCGCCGAGTTCGGCAGAGCAATGGAGGTGGGTTACCTGCCCGACTCCTTCGGCCATACAGCCCAACTGCCTCAGATTCTGCGCGGCTTTGGCATCGGGGCCGCCGTCTTTTGGCGGGGCGTGGGGGACAAGCCGGGCCAGACGGAGTTCCGCTGGAAGGGGCCCGACGGTAGCACGGTGCTGGCCGTGCACCTGCCGGAGGGCTACGGCAACGGTGCCGACCTGCCTGCCGAACGGGAGGGCCTGCTTGAGCGATTGACAGAAGTGCGGGAGCAACTGGCCGCTGGCGCGACGGCGGACCACCTCCTGCTGATGAACGGCGGCGACCACAAGTGGCCGCAGGAGAACCTGCCGCAGGTTTTGGATCTGGCTAACGAGGCCCTGGAGGACGCAACGCTGGTGCAGTCCACCCTGCCGGACTATGTCGCAGCCATTGAGCAAGCCGACCCGCCGCTGCCAGCGGTAGAGGGAGAACAACGCTGCGCCAAGCACGCCTATCTCCTGCCCGGCACACTCTCCTCCCGTATGCCGCTCAAACAGCGCAACAGGGCCGTCCAGACCCTCCTGGAGAAATGGGCCGAGCCCTTCTCTGCGTTTGCGGAGCTGATAAACCAGGAAACCGGGAAACTGGTAGATGGGAAGCCACCTGCCAATTTACCAATCTACCAATCTACCAGTCCCCTCATCTGGCAGGCCTGGAAATACCTGCTCCAGAACCAGGCCCACGATTCCATCTGCGGCTGCAACATTGACGATGTACAGAGGGACATGGAGGTGCGCTTCGCCTGGGCTAAGGAAATTGGAGAGGAGGTCGTCAGACAAAGCCTGCGGACGATTGCCGGTCACATTGACACGACGGCGCCGGCAGAGGCGTTGACCCCCATCGTCGTCTTCAATCCCCTGGGGGTACCCCGCAGCGATGTGGTGACCGTTTCCTTCCAGCCGCTCACCAGTCTGAAGGAAGGCACGTTCGCCATCACCGACAGCGATGGGCGTACAGTCCCCCACGAGATGCTGAGCGGGGAGCCCACGCAGATATTTGCGGCTGATGCTTCGCCGGAAGAATTCACCGAGTTTATGCAGATGATCGAGGGCGGGGAGGTGTTCGACCTGCGCATCACCTCGCTCAATCTCTACCCACAGGAAGCAGGCACGCTGGGGGTCAGCGCCACGCTGGTCAAGAAGGAGGCCGCGCCTCAAGTTGACTTTGGAGCCATCAAACGCCGCATGGAGGCCGCCCTAGAACCTGAAGAAGGCGAAACCTGGCATCGTTTCTCCGTCAAAGCCTACTTTGCCCCTCAGGTGCAGATATCCTTCCGCGCCGAAAACGTCCCCGCGTGCGGCTACAAAACATACACCATCCAATCTCTAATCTCCAATCCCCAATCCCCAACACCGACCATCGAGAACAATTACTTCCGCATCGAAGCCAACTCAACCGACGGCACGCTGACCATAACTGACAAGGAAACGGGCCTGATCTACCCGGACTGTAACCGTTTCGTGGACGAGGGGGAAGCGGGCGACCTCTACTGGCACGAGACCCCCGCCCGCGACGAGGTGGTGGATGGGCCGGCAGAGCCGCCCCAGATCACCCTCAGCCAAGGCCCGCTGGGCGCCACCCTGCGCGTGGAGATGACGTATTCCCTACCCGCTGGGCTTTGCGAGGACCGAACGGCGAGGAGCGAACAGCGGGTCAGTTGCCCCATCGTCAGCGAGATACGTCTGCGACCAGGGACGCGGCGCATTGACGTGCGCACCGAGGTGGAGAACCGGGCCGGCAACCATCGCCTGCGAGTGTGCTTTCCCACGCCCATCGAGACCGACCGCTCTTGCGCCGAGGGGGCCTTTGGAACGGTGGAGCGGCCAGTGGAGATTCCGTCGGGCGAGGGATGGGTCGAGCGGCCAGTGGGCAGACATCCCCAGGCCTCCTTCGTCGTGGCCAGCGACGGGACAAAGGGGCTGCTGGTCGTCAACCGGGGACTGACCGAGTACGAGTTTCTCCCTTCGGCCTCGCTCCCCTCGGCCGCGCTAGGGACAGGCAGGGCAGACCCCGGCGAGTCGGGTCTCACCATAGCCCTGACGCTCCTACGCTGCGTGGACCGGCTCTCTCGTGGCGCGGAGGTGCTCACCCCGCTGGCTCAGTGCCAGGGGCGGCAGGTGTTCGAGTATGCGCTGCTGCCCCACGGCGGCGACTGGCGGGAGGCGGCGCTCTACCACGAGGCCCACGCCTGCAACGCCCCTCTCAAGGGTCTGGTGACCGATGTCCACAAAGGACGACTGCCCACCGAACAAAGTTTCGCCTCGGTGGAGCCCACAAGCCTGGTGGTCAGTGCGGTCAAAGTGGCGGAAGCGGGAGATGGCCTGATCCTGCGGCTCTACAACCCCACCAGGCGGGAGGTGGAGGGCAAAGTGCACCTTTGGCGGCCCTTCGCCCAGGCGCACCTGGTGAGACTGGACGAGGAAAAAGTCAGGCCCCTGGCACACCAGCCCGACGATGTGGTAATGATCCGGGTGAATCAGAATGAAGCAGTGACCATCAGGTTCTCTTTCGAGGAGGAGTGAACATGTTGTGGCACAAAGTGATCCTGGAGAAGCATCTCGTCGAGCCGGGGAACATTCCAGCCTTGGCCCTCTACAAAAATGACGGCAAAAAGAAACCTCTGATCATTACCGTCCACGGCTATACTGGCAACAAGAGTGGAGAGATTGATTACTGCCTCGTTCTGGCCGAACAGGGATTCCTGCCCGTATCTATAGACGCCAGGCTACACGGTGAACGAGCCGTCCCCGATTTCGAGGAGAGGATGGCGACCAATTTCCCCAAAGAGATGCTCGGAGCGATGATTGGAACCGCTGAAGACGTCTCTCTGGTGATTGACTACTTCGTACAACGGCCGGACGTTCTGCCTGGCAAGATCGGGGTGATGGGAATCTCAATGGGCGCCTGTATCACCTACCTGGCTACCACATTGGATGATCGGATCGAGGCTTCTGTGCCGATCATCGGCAGCCCCAGTTGGGATTTCACGCTAATGCCCAGAGACCCAGAGCAGTTTGGCGTTTGGCCCGAGCCGGATGACGAACTGATGGCCCTGGTCGCGAACTACAATCCCTATGATCGAATAGAGCGTTTCTTTCCCAAAGCATTACTCATGCTCAACGGGGTGCAAGATGAAATGATTCCTATAGACGGACCGAGACAACTGTACGAGACATTGCAACCATTGTATCAAGGGCAGCCAGAACTGCTGTCGTTCATCGCATACGAGGGGGTTGGTCACGAGTTTACGGAAGAGATGCGGCACGAGGCAGTATGCTGGTTCAAGAGATTTCTGGCTTGATGCCGGAGGAGGAGCAGAAACAATGAACGGACTACCTTTGCGCAATAAGGCACTCTACGCCGTCGGCAGCCTGGGAGCCAACGTCATCTTCCAGACTATGACGATGTGGCTCATCTACTTTTACGCCCCGCCCCCCGAGGCGGGCGCCATCACCTACGCCCCCATCGCTCTCATCAGCCTCCTCATGGGCATTGACATGTTCGTCGAGGCGATTGACGACCCGCTCATCGGCTACTGGAGCGACAGCACGCGATCCCGGTGGGGGAGAAGGATACCGTTCATCTTTTGGGGCATCCCGCCCTTGATCCTCACCTACTTCTTCCTCTGGACGCCACCCATCGCCGGGACGAGCACCTGGAACGGCATCTACTTTATCGTCATGCTGTGGTTGCAGTACCTGGCCGGCACCATCGTCATGGGCTCCTACGAGGCGCTGCTGCCTGAGATCGCCGTCACCTCGTCCGACCGAGTGAGCACTTCCTCCTGGAAGGTGGTCATGGGCACGGTGGGCGGGGCCATCGGAATGATGGCCTCCAGCGTGCTGATCGAGCGCTTCGACTTTCGAATTATGGCGCTGGTGATGAGCGCCATCGCCTTCATCTCCTACTATGTCTCCTTGCTGGGAGTGAAGGATATAGTGCGGGTCGAGGAGCCAGCCGGAGAGCGGCTGAGCCTGGTGGAGGCGGTCAAAGCCACCTTCACCAACAGTCAATTCCTCTTCTTTATCATCAGCCTGGTCTTGCTCTACATGGGGCAAAGCCTGCTGACCGGCGTCATCCCCTACCTGGTCACGGTTGTAGTCGGGGAGACGGAGGACAAAGTGGCAATTCTCATGGGGGCCACGATGGGGGTCATGCTACTCTCCCTGCCACTGATGTCCAAACTGACACGGATACGCAGCAAGAAATGGGCCTACGCACTGGCTATGCTGGCACTGGTCTTTTACCTGCCGCTGATGTACTTTGTCGGCTTCCTGCCTGGAATCCCCAAGATAGTGCAGGGGGCAGTGTACGCAGGGCTGACCGGGCTGCCCTTCTGCGCCCTCTACGTCTTCCCCAACGCCCTGCTGGGCGACGTGATTGATTACGACGAGTTGCGCACGGGGGAGCGACGCGAGGCTATGTACTTTGGTGTCTTTGCCACCATCTCCAAGGTCGCCCGCGCTCTCTCCACCGCCTTGTTTGGCTTTATCCTGGGCACCTTTGGCTACAGCGGGGCCAACCCGCTGGGCATCCGCCTCATGGGGCCGGTGGCCGGCCTGTGCGTGCTGGTGGGCTGGCTCATCTTTCGTCGCTATACGCTGCCCGATCAGGTCGGGCGACCGGTGGAAGGAGACAGATCATGAAAGAGTTAGACCTGAACCCATTCTTCTTCGAAGGCGGACCGACGGGCTACCTTCTCATCCACGGCTTCAGCGGCAGCCCGCCAGAGATGCGGCCTATGGGGGAGTACCTAGCCGAAAAGGGGCTGACCGTACTGGGGGTGCGGCTGGCCGGACACGGCACCACGCCCGAAGACATGGCCCGCACTACCTGGCGCGACTGGGTGGCCTCGGCCGAGGAGGGCCTGCGGGAGTTGCAGACCCGCTGCGATTCGGTTTTCCTCGCCGGGCTCTCAATGGGCGGGCTGATTGCACTACACCTGGCGGCCCACCATCCCGTGGCCGGGGTCGTCGCCATGTCCGCGCCGGCCTACATCGCCGACTGGCGCTTTCACTTCCTCCCGCTGGTGCGACCCTTTGTGCACTGGGTCACCCCCGGCGGGGAATCGGACCTGACCGACCCCGAGGCCGAAAACCGCTTCTCCGCCTACAGCCGGCTGCCTGCCAGCGCCCTGGTCAGCCTGAGGCAACTGATGCCCCTAGTGCGACGGGAACTGCCCCGGGTACAGATGCCGGTGCTGATCATGCAGGGAGAGCGCGACCGCACCATCCCGCCCGACAGCGCACAGATCATCTTCGATGGCCTGGGCACGACGGACAAGGAGATCGTCTGGTGGCCCAACTCCGGCCACTGCATCACGATTGATAGTGAGAGAAAGGCTGTGTGGGCACGGACGTACGCCTTCATCACCACCTACAGCAAAAAGGGAGAACAATGAGAAAGAAGACAGACTGGGCCACGCAGGACGAACCTGCCTATGGGCTTCCTCACCTGACCTGGGTCGGGCGACTGCTCCTGGTCCTGCGCTGGCTGGCGCTTGTGTTGGTGCTGGCGCTCTCTCTCTTCGACCACCTGGAGGAGGGACTGTTGATGCCGCCTCTCTACGCCGTGATGGGGGTGGCCGCCTACAATCTAACACTGCTCTTCGTCAGCCGGCACATGCGCTGGCTGCGCCGCCCGCTCAACTTTCTGGCCCTTGATACCATCGTCGCCACGCTGGCTACCTACCTCACCGGCGGCTACCACTCCGGCTTCTTCATCCTCTACGTCTTCAACGTTATCGGCGCAGCCTTCTACATGGACATGGTGCCGACGATACTGGTGACGTTGATCGCTGGCCTGATCTACGCCGGCGCCTGCGCTATCAACCCGGCCGGACTATGGGCCCCAACTGCGATCTACATCGTGGCGGCTAAACTGCTGCTGTTGCTGGTGGTCGCCGTCCTGTGCGCCCTACTGCTGGAACAACTGCGCCGTGAGCACCAGGAGACGGAGCAGGAGCGGGTGCTGGCCATCCGCCTGTCAGCCTTGAACGAACTGCTGCGCCAACTCAGCACCAGCCTGGACCTGAAGCGCACGCTGCACACAGTGACCGACGCTGCCCGCCATCTGCTGGCAGCCGACGTCTCAGTGCTTCTGCTACGCGATGAAGCCAACGCCCGCCTGTCCCCCGCCGCGGCCAGCGGATTTGACCTGCGCCGACACACCGGCGTGCAGTTGTCCCTCACCGACGAGCCAGTGCGCACTATCCTGACGAGTGACATCCCCCAGGTAGTCTCCGATACCAGCCAGTACCCCAACTTGCCGCTCGGGGAGCACATCCAGTCCTACGCCAGTGCCCCGCTGCAGCTGAATGGCGAACCGCTAGGCATCCTCTTCGTGGGGCAACGCGCAACTACGCAATTTGACGACGATGCCCTGTCACTCCTGCAGGCCCTGGCCCAGGAGGCGGCATTGGCCATTCGCAACGCCCGGCTCTACCAGCAGGAGCGCGAGCAGGTTCAACAATTGCGCACACTGGACCAATTGCAGCGCAGTTTCATCTCCGCCGTCTCCCACGAGTTGCGCACCCCACTGACCTGCATCAAGACTTCGGTGGACCTCCTACGCGACGCTACTCCGGCGGTACAGATCGAACTATTGGATACCGTCACACACCACACCGGACGGCTGGAGGCGTTGGTCACCGATCTGCTGGAATCTACGCGCCTAGAAGCCGGACAGGTCACCCTGGCGACTCAACCCACCGACCTGCGGCGCATTGTGGAGCGCACAGTCACAGCCGTCGCCCCCCTGATGGAACAAAAGGAGCAACAATTGGAGACCTCGCTGCCGGATGGCCCGGCCTTGGCCGACATGGACCGCCGCCGCATTGAGCAGGCGCTGACCAACCTGCTGGCTAACGCCCACAAGTTCACCCCCAAGGGCGGGCACATACGGGTGACGCTAGAGCGCAAGAACGAAGAATTGACCATCGCTGTAGCCGACGATGGCCCCGGCATCCCCAGTGCGCAGCAGGTGCACCTCTTTCAGCGGTTTTACGTCATTCCCGATGGCACCGGCAAGGTGGGGCTGGGATTGGGACTGTACATTACCCGCCAGTTGGTAGAGTTGCACGGCGGGCGCGTCTGGTTGGAGAGTCAACCGGCGCGAGGGAGCACCTTCTTTATCGCACTACCCGTACTGGAGGGAGAGAGGTATGAAGATCCTAGTCGTGGATGAAGAACCTGACGTGGTGCGTCTCATCTCGGTCAGTTTCGGCATGCAGCAGCCCAACTGGGAGGTCGTCGCCGCGTCCGATGGCGAGGAAGCACTGGCTATGTTGGAGCGGGAGCAACCAACGTTGGTCTTGCTGGACGTGGGATTGCCAGATATGAGCGGCTTCCAGGTTTTGCAACAGATACGGCTCTTTTCTGACGTGCCTGTGATAATGCTCACCGTACACGACGACGAACTGAGCAAGGTACGCGGCCTGGAGTTGGGTGCCGACGACTATGTCACCAAGCCTTTCAGCCACCTGGAACTGCTGGCGCGGGTGCGGGCGGTGCTTCGTCGCGTCCAGACGCTGCCCCTGGCCCACGAGCAACCCTTTGTCAGCGGCGATCTAAGCGTGGACTTTGCCCGCCGGGAGGTGATGCGGCGCGGCAAGCCGGTGCCGTTGACCGCCACGGAGTACCGCCTGCTCTATCACCTGGTGCGCAACGCTGGCCAGGTGCTGACCCACGAAACACTGTTAGCCCATGTATGGGGTCGCGAATACACCGACGAGATCAACTACCTCAAGGTCTACATCAGCCGGTTGCGCGCCAAACTGGAGGACGACCCCCGCAATCCTCAGCACATCCTCACCGACCACGGCGTGGGCTACTGGTTCCGCAAGTAACAGCCCCTATCCATTGAAGGTTGTGTCGAGTTTGACCCCATACGCCAAAAACAGCATACAACGGGCGCTGGTTTAACCTCTTTTTACTTCTACGTAACCTCATTTAACCTTTCTCCCCGTGCCGTGTTACCCTCATAGGTTATCATGTTGTTGTGAAAGGGAAAGATGGCGCATATGAGGAAACCCTTTTTCGGGAGCAGGGCGGACCGACGCCAAACCACGACCAGGAGACTACGCAGCCTACGTCCGGTATACGAATCGTGAACCGCCGGCACCGCCTGCCTCGCCTGAACCCGACCGTGATTGTCACATCACTGGTCACGATTCTCGTCACCACCAGTGCATTGGTGGCCCTGCTCACCTACTGGATCAGTCGTTAGCGCCGGGACGATAGGGACTGCGGAGGGGGATGCCCCAATGATGGCTCTTCCTCCGCCGCAAGGCCGGTTTCCCCGGAGGAAGATTCTTTGTATGCATTGAAATGAGGACCGATGGCCATCGTAGCAATCATCCCATGTTATATGCTGGGCTCTATTCCTTTCGCTTACTTGCTCACTCGCTGGATCACCGGCCAGGACATTCGAACACTGGGCAACCGCAACGCTGGCGCAGCCAACGTCTTCCGCTTGGTCAGCCATCCAGCCGGTGTGCTCGTCTTCCTGCTGGACACCAGCAAGGGGGCAGCGGGGGTGGGGCTGATGCGAGCCGTAGGGCTGGGAGGATGGTGGCCGCTGCTGGGCGGGGTGGCGGCGGTGCTCGGCCACTGCTTCCCCGTCTACCTGGGGTTCCGCGGGGGGCGCGGGCTGGCCGCCAGCCTGGGGACGCTGCTGACGCTGATGCCACTGGAGACGGCCATCGTTTTCCCGTTGTTGGGGCTGATCTACATCGTGCTGACCGGCAGTTCCGTCACCGGCGCTATCATCAGCTTTCTCTGCCTCATCTGGCTGGCCTGGTGGTGGGGACAGCCGGTGTCTCACGTCCTGGCGCCGCTGGTTCTGTTGCTGGCGATGGGCATGCGCGTGCTCCCCATCGGGCTGCACGCCTGGCGACTTGCGCCGGACAAGAAATGGCTGCTGGTGCACCACCTGCTGCCCGTACGCCACACGCTTGATGGACAAATGGAAAAATAGGAGGCACACTGTGAACCACGTCGCTATCGTGACCGATTCAGTGGCCAATCTGCCGCCCGAGGTGGCAGAGGAGTATAACATCCACGTTCTACCACTCAGAATCATCTGGGATGGAAAAGTGCTACGTGACGGAGTAGACATCACGCCCCAGGAGTTCTACGCCCGGCTGCGGACAGACGGAAACATGCCGACAACTACAGCGCTCAGTCCCAGCGAACTGTTGGAAACATTCCGTTCTCTGGCAGAGAGAGCCGAGGACATCGTGGCCGTCTTCCTGGCCCACGAACTCAGCGGCACGTTCGAGGCGGCTCAGATAGCCCAACGACTGGCACCCACGCTGCCCCTGCACATGATAGATTCGCGCAATGCGGCTATGGCTCAGGGCTTCGTCGTGCTGGAGGCCGCCCGGGCAGCCTCAGCCGGAGCCACCGTCGAGCAGGTCGTCGCCCACGCACAGGAGATAGTCAATCGCGTGCAAGTTCTGGGCGCAGTGGAGACGCTGGAGTACCTGCGTCGTGGTGGGCGCATCGGCACAGCCTCCGCCTTCCTCGGTTCAGTGCTCCAGATGAAACCCATAGTCGGCATCCCACCTGGGCACGGCTCGGTGATAGGTGTCGCCCGGCCCCGCACCTGGAAACGCGCCGTTGCACGCATGGTGGAACTGATGGCCGAGCAGGTGGACGGGCAGCCAGTCCACGTCGCTGTCGGCCACTGCGGCTGCGATGAAGAGGCGGCGGCTCTGGCGGAGGAGTTGCAGCACCGCTTCGACGTGCACGAACTCTATACCGGCTACTTTACGCCAGTAATGGGCACCCACACCGGTCCAATCCTCAGCGCTTCGTTCTATACAGAGGATAACGTGCCTATTGCCGAAGCATCACCGGCCAGGTATATGCCACACTGTTGATGGATAGGTGAAGAAATAGGAGGTGCGCTATGAACCACATCACCATCGTGACCGAGTCGTCGGCCAATCTGCCACTCGAGGTAGTAAAGGAGAACAACATCTATATCTTGCCGCTCAGGATCATCTGGGAGGGAAAGGCACTACGTGACGGGGTGGACATCACACCCCAGGAGTTCTACGCCCGGCTGCGGACAGATAACTATACGCCGACGACCTCAATAGCCTCTCCCAGCGAACTGCTCCCGACCTTTCGTACGTTAGCGGAGGAGGCCGAGGCCATCGTGGCTGTTCTCCTGTCTCAAGACTTGACCGGTTCAGTTCAAACAGTCAGGATGATCCAACAACTGGAGCCTATGCTCCCCTTGCATGTGGTGGATTCGCGTACTGCAGCGATGGCCCAGGGTTTCGTAGCCCTGGAAGCCGCCCGGACAGCCGCGGCCGGGGCCACCGTCGAGCAGGTCATCTCCCGCGCCCAGGAGATGGTCAATCGCGTGCAAATGATAGCGACACTAGAGACGTTAGAGTACCTGCGCCGAGGCGGGCGCATCGGCACGGCTGCTGCTTTCCTCGGCTCAATGCTCCAAATGAAACCCATCGTCGGCATCCCGCCTGGGCATGGCACAGTGATCGGCATCGCCCGGCCCCGCACCTGGAAGCGCGCCGTTGCACGCATGGTGGAACTGATGGCCGAACAGGTGGGCGAGCGACCCGTCCACGTTGCCATCAGCCACGGCGACCGCGAGGAGGAGGCGAAGGCTACGGCGGAAGAATTGCAGCGCCGCTTCGACGTGCGCGAGATTTATATCACTTACTTCACGCCGGTGATGGGCGCCCACGCTGGGCCAGTACTCAGCCTTTCGTTCTATGTGGAGGAATAACATGACCTGGCGAGCGATCCTTCTGTTTATCAGTGCCTACCTGCTGGGCTCCATCCCTACAGCCTACCTGGCTGGCCGCTGGCTGCATGGCATTGACGTCCGCCAATATGGCACCGGCAACGTAGGAGGCTCCAACGTCTGGCACAGCGTGGCCCGCTGGGCCGTCGTGCCGGTGGGCCTGTTCGACGTCTGCAAGGCAGCGTTGCCAGCCTGGCTGGCGTTGGGCCCGTTGAACCTGGGCTACTCAATGGCCGTCATCTCCGGGCTATGCGCTGCCGTAGGTCATGCCTGGCCCATCTACCTGGGCTTTACCGGTGGGCGGGCGCTTTCGAGCATCCTGGGCACACTGGCAGTCGTCTTCCCCTGGGGAGCACTCATCCAATTGCTAGTGATGGGCCTAGGCCTCGTCCTCCACATCGAGCACCTGACCAATGTAGGGTTGCTGGCCATGCCACTCCTGAGCCTGATCTTCGACCGCCCGCCGGCCGTGACGTGGGGCTGCGTGGCCATGATCATACTGACCGCAGTCAAGCGGGTAGATGCCAATCGCACGCCGCTGCCGCCAGGTCCCGAACGGTGGAAAGTCATCGGGCGGCGGCTGTGGCTGGACCGTGACATCCTCTCCCACGAGGAATGGGTGGCCCGTGGGCCCGCAGAGATACAGCCTGTCGGAGAAGGAGGCAACGCGGGGTGAGATTGTTTCGACGCCGAAGGCATAACACAGTCGCCTTTGTGCTCAGCGGCGGGGGCAACTATGGCGCACTGCAAGTCGGTGCACTGCAGGTGCTTCTGGAGGCAGACATCTACCCAGACCTGCTGGTGGGCACCTCTGCCGGCGCGCTGAATGTTGCTTTCCTGGCCACCGATCCCACGCCTGATGGAGCGCAGCGGCTAGGCGAGATCTGGTGCAGCGTGCATCCGGGGGACATTGGTACCTGCGGCAACCTGGCGGCGCTACGTCGCTTGCTGACCAACAAGATCAGCATATACAACGCTCAGCCGTTGGCTCACTTTCTGGAGTCCCACATCCCACCTGGTGTGGCGACCTTCGGCGACTTGAAAGTACGCACCTACACCGTGGCGGCGCGCCTGCCGGACGGTGACATGCACACCTTCGGTGACAGCCCAGCCGACAGACTGTTGGATGGCATGATGGCCAGTGCTGCCATCGCGCCCTTTTACCCACCATGGCCCTGCGATGGCGCGCTCTACATGGATGGCGGTGTGTTGAGCAAACTGCCACTGATGGTCGCTGTGGAGCGAGGGGCAACAGAAATCTATGCCCTTAGCATCCAGGATGCTCTGGGTAGCCTGGGGAAAAAACTAGGGATGATGGAGGTGACCAGCCGGGCCCTTTCACTGGTGATGGATCAGCAGGTAGAGGCAGAGAAAATATTGGTGCGCCAGCGTCGCATCCCCCTACACGTCACCTCCCTCGACCACAATGGAGTGCCCTTTTGGAACTTTGACCGCGCCGCAGATCTGATCGCGCGCGGCCGTGCCGCAGCCGAGGCCACGATCACAAAACGTGAGGTGTGATGCCGAGACCAGGGCTCCACATCTCCAGGTTGTCTCTTCACAGTTACAGATAGCACCTGGTGTACTTTCGCATCTGTTGACCATCGCACGCCCGGTTTGACACACAGGCGGGAGGCCCTATAATTGGGCCATCCCGTCTTTTTTGATATCCCATGGAAATGAACTACTTGGGTACCACCAGGATAAAAAATGGTAAAGCGACCTGAACGCAGAATCCGGCATCTCAAACGCTATCGCGAGATCGCCCAGGTCTTTGTCCGCCATGGCTTTGGCGAACTGGCTGACCTGCTGGAACTGCAGCCTTACCTCGCGCTGCCCCGGCGGCTACTGCGTCGCTGGCGTCAAGAGGCTCCTCCGCTGGGTGCACCACAGCGGCTGCGCCTGGCGTTGGAGGAACTGGGCCCCACCTTTATCAAATTGGGCCAGGTGCTCAGTACCCGCCCCGACCTGATTCCCACAGCCTACATCACTGAACTCGTCAAACTACAAGACACCGTGCCTCCTGCACCGTGGGAACCAATCCGGGCACAAATTGAGACCGAACTAGATGCACCACTCGAAGAGATATTCGGCGCCTTCGATTCCGCTCCCATTGCCGCCGCCTCGCTCGCCCAGGTACACGCCGCGACTCTGCCCGACGGATCGGAGATCGTCGTCAAAGTGCAGCGACCAGGTATTGAGACGATCATTGAGACTGACATAGAGATAATCTTCGACCTGGCCCGCCTGTTCCAGGCACGCACCCCAATGAGGGAACTCTACGACCTGCCAGGGATTGCTAAGGAGTTCGCCACCACACTACGGGCTGAACTAGACTTTTACCGCGAAGGACGCAACGCCGATCGCTTCCGCGCCAACTTTTCCGGCGAGTCCTCTCTTTATATCCCCCAGGTCTACTGGGACTATACCACTCGCCGCGTGCTGACACTCGAACGCATCTACGGCATCAAGATTGACAACATCCAGGCACTGGAGGATGCTGGCTACGACCGCCATCGCATCGCGCTCCACGCCATCCGTATGATCATCAAGGAGATGCTGGAAGACGGTTTCTTTCACGCCGACCCCCACCCGGGCAACTTGGTCGTCATGCAAGACGAGGTCATCGGCGCGATGGACTTTGGGATGGTGGGCTACCTGGGCCAGCACGAACGGGCCGAGTTGATGCGCCTTTACATCGCCGCCGTGCAATTGGACGACGAAGGCATTGTGGACCAGTTGATCCGCATGGGATCCGCGGCCGAACGGGTGAACCGGGCTGGGTTGCGGCAGGACGTGGCGCGGATGCTCCGCAAATACCAGGGGGTATCGCTCAAGGCTATCAATACCAGCGAAATAATCGAAGAGGCCATGTCCATCACTTTCCGTCATCACCTGCATATGCCCTCAGAGTATTGGCTGCTGGGCAAGACGCTCGGAATGATAGAGGGAGTGGGGTTGAAACTCGACCCCGACCTTGACGTCTTCGCCGTCTCCGAGCCCTATGTGCGGCGCTTTGTGTGGCAGATGGCCTTCCCACGCTCCTGGGGGCCATCGCTGCTCAAAGGAGTCAGCGGATGGGCAGAACTACTGGGCCTCATCCCGCGCGTCAGCGCGCAACTCCTGACCCGCGCCGAGGCAGGAGGTCTGGAGTTAACTGTCAACGTCGGCGAACTGGATCGGGCACTGGCACGGCTGGACCGCCTGGGGAACCGTATTTCAATCAGCATGCTCTTGGCCGCGCTCATCGTTGGGCTGGCCCTGCTTATCCCGGCCTTCAGGCTGGCCGAGCAAGGAGGGTGGGCGACAATCCTGGTGGTCCTAGGCTTCGGCGGTGCCAGCCTGCTTGGTCTGTGGCTCATCTACTCTATCTGGCGCTCAAGGAAATAATACCCACCGGGCAAATTGTTGCATTTGTCATTGGTCACCAAAGTGTGTTATAATCACCACGTTATGGAGGCAACCACAAAAAACACTTTTCACGTCGCCATTAACGCACACCTCCTCTCAGGCCAGGCAGGATACCGCAGCGCAGGTGTACACCAGTACATCTACCATCTGCTGCATCACCTGGGGCAGACCGACGGCGGGCTGCGTTACACCGTTCTACTGGGCGATGGGGTGCTCCCACCAGACACCGCCCTCACCTCGCTCCGATCCCACTGCCCAACGAGCCGGGCAACGGGGCGTGTGGTGTGGGAGCAGTTGGTACAACCCTGGGCACTGCAGCGTATCGGAGCACATCTGGTGCACGGGCCGGCCTTCGTCGGCCCCCTGCTCACCTCCTGTCCAGGGGTCATCACCATCCATGATCTGAGTTTCATCCGCTTCCCCACACTATTCCGCCCCGCCAACCGGCTCTACCTGACGGTGCTGACACGCCTCTCGGCTCGTCGCGCCCGGCGGCTCATCGCCGTCTCAGCCCACACCGCCGCCGAGACCACGCGACTGATGGGCGTCCCGCCGGAGCGAATTGACGTAGTCTACCACGGGGTAGACCCGGCTTTCCACCCACTGCCGGCCAATGAGGTGGCGGCATTCCGCCAACGCCAAGGGCTGCCGAAACAGTTTGTGCTATGCGTAGGTACGCTAGAACCACGTAAGAACCAAACCCGTCTAGTGGAGGCTTTCGCACGTATATATGATAGTCAAGTCAAACTAATCCTGGTCGGCGGGAAAGGTTGGTTCTACGATGAACTATTCGCCAGAGTGGAGGCATTAGGTCTGAGCAATAAAGTCATCTTCCCTGGCTATGTGACGAACGACGAACTACCTCTGTGGTATAATGCTGCAACCATTCTGGCTTACCCTTCACTATACGAAGGTTTTGGAATGCCCGTGCTGGAAGCACAGGCGTGCGGTACGCCTGTGCTGACCTCAAACGTATCCTCGCTACCCGAGGCAGCCGGCAACGCAGCCTCAATGGTAGACCCTTGTGACGTGGAAGCATTGGCGGCTGAGTTGAACCGGATGCTGACGGACAAACTACTGCGTCACGAGTTGCGGAAGCAAGGCCTGACCCACGCCAGACGATTCACCTGGTCGCTAACGGCGCAGGAGACAGCGGGCGTGTACCGGCGTGCTTTGACAGGATGAGAAACGTGAGATCACGCCGCAGGGCTCCCTGGTGGGTCATAGTATCCGACGTCCTGCTGATCAACGTCAGCATGTTGCTGGCCTACTGGGTGCGCTATGAACTCCAGTGGTTTCGCGACATCAGTTATGATCATCCGATATCGGCCTACGCCCGCTTCGGCCTCCTGTTCACCGGGCTGATGCTGCTGACCTTCCAAATGGATCGGGTCTACCAGTACTGGCGCGGATGTCCATGGCTTGATCAGATCTATCGCATCATCAATGCCACAGCAAAATCTACGGTGGTGATGCTGGCCATTACCTTCACTCTCCAGCCCCCTCAATACTCGCGTCTGCTGCTCGTCGAGGCGGGCAGCATCGCTATTGTTCTTTTGGCTATATCGCGGATGGTGCAGAACGTGATTGTGGGCCAGATGCGCGCCCGTGGCATCGGAGTGGACCGCATCATTATCGTCGGGGCTGGCGAGGTGGGGCGCACAGTGATGCGCACTATCGTGGCACAGCCTGAGTTGGGTTATCAGATCGCTGGCTTTGTGGACGATAATCCCCAGAAGGGTGAGACTAATATCGGTCGCTTCAAGGCTCTAGGGCCACTGCGCAACCTATCCCGGCTGATCGACGAAGAGGCAGTAGATGCAGTCATCATCACGCTGCCGTGGATGTATCACCGCAAGATTATGTCCATCGTGCGCGAATGTGAGCGGCGGCAAGTAAACGCTCTCATTGTGCCGGACCTTTTCCAGATGAGCCTCAGCCAAGTGGACGTGGATGATCTGGGAGGGGTACCGCTGGTCGGAGTGCGGGAGGTTGGCTTTGGGCGTGGAGCACTGCTGATAAAACGCGGGGTAGACGTCATGGGAGCCGTAATAGGCCTGGTGTTGGGTGCCCCGCTTCTGGCACTGATCGGGCTGGCTATCCGGCTAGACTCACCTGGCCCGATCATCTTCCACCAAACCCGCGTGGGGGCCGGTGGGAAGACATTCGATATGTACAAATTCCGCTCAATGCGCGAGGGCGCTGAAGCAGAACTAGAAAAGTTACGCGACCTAAACGAAGCAGACGGCCCCATCTTCAAGATTCGCGACGACCCCCGCCTGACTTGCGTGGGCCGATTTCTGCGGCGCACCAGCCTGGATGAACTACCGCAATTGTGGAATGTGTTGCGCGGGGAGATGAGTTTGGTTGGGCCACGCCCACCTCTCCCGGCCGAGGTCACCCGTTACATGGAGTGGCACAAAAAACGGTTGGAGGTACGACCGGGGTTGACTGCACTGTGGCAAGTCAGAGGCCGCAGCCTGCTCAGTTTTGACGAGGGAGTGCTGCTCGACATCTATTACATCGAGAATTGGTCTCTATGGCTCGATTTCAAGATTCTGCTGCGCACCATCCCCAAGGCACTGTTCGGAGATGGCGCATACTAGTACTCCCTCACTGGCCCCTGCCAGGCATTCAGGAGCAGCGTCACCTCCTGATACAAGCCCGGGCTGGCCCCCAGCCAGGCAGCGATCTCCTCTCGCCCTGGCTGTCGCCCGTCCCACCTCCATCTCGTAGCCTGCTTGGCCACCAGGTCTAGGAACCGGCCCCGCCAGGGCTCATCCAGGGAGAACAGAGCCTCGGTAAGTGCATTGATTCTTTCTTCCACGATAAACCGCATCCCTTTCCCCGCCACGCCTCAGATGCCTAGTGTACCACCAAACACGCGAAAAAGCCGGCAGAACGCACACCGCTGCGCCCGAGTTGCCTGACTTGGCACGAAACCTAGCGCGCTAGACACACAACCAGACCAGTGGAGACTCCTCCGTGTCCTCCACTGACTCCCACTTCAGGGTGGCCCGGCCATCAGCCTTGCCCCTCCCACAACGTGACTGTGCCTGGGTCACGCTGAGGAGAGCCAGGGACATGAACAACCCCGCCACACCAAAAACTTGATGTCGTGCTAAGCCCCAACAAATCCTGGCTGGCAGAGTGCTCCGGCAAAAGTCTCCAGCGTATTTGCCTTTACCGCCAGCACGGTCTGCTGCTCCATTTCCGTCAGGCTGAGAGTGGTCAGCGCCTCCTGGCGGCGGCCGTCGAGCAACTGCTCACGAAAAGCAGAATCGGTGAGAGCCATCCAGACCAACTCGTCAATCTTACGTGTAGGCATGGCTTACCCCTTCCCCATTACGCATTACTGCCGCCGCCGTCATAATAACCCAGCGCTGCCGTCATCAACACCAACTCACTGCGCTTGTTCTCCATCGTAACCCTCCTTCTCGCGTCCAATCTGGATATCAGAATAACATAGACCTCTGAACCAATCTCTGAACCACCAGGCGAACAAATTGAGAAACCAGTCACAATACTATGGCAGCCTGGAGCACAAAAGGTCTTCCGCCTCAAAGTCTACATGAATCACAAAGAGGCTGCCCAGGCAGCCTCTACAGACTCCATCTGGATTCTGGGAAGCACCCAGAGCGACAGGCTCAACCCAATCCTTTACCCGCGATTTGCTCGTACAATCTCCTTGTCTCAACCGCCGGCTCAACATCCAACTCACGCTTGAGGAGCTCCTGGCAATGGTGATATTGAGCCAGCGCATCCGATCGCCGACCAGCCTTGGCGTAGCAGCGCATGATGTGCCGGCAGGTGTCCTCACGCAACTCGTCCATCTCCAGAGCGCGCCTGTACCAGGCGATCGCCCCCTCAAAATCCCTCCGCGCCTCGTGGCACCGCCCAACTCCGAGCAACGCTTCGAGGTACATCTCCCAGAGCGTCTCCCTCCTGGGCACGCACCACACCCGCTCCACCTCAGGCAGGAAATCCCCCCGGTAGAGCGTCACCGCCCGCCGCCACAGGTTCTCCGTCTGCCAATCTCCGGGCGGCAAAAGCCGCGCTCGCTCGATCAGCATTTCAAACTCTTGAACATCGAACCAGTAGTCTACGTCACCCAGGCGGTACTGCCCTTCCTCGACCACCACCGCGTCGGCCCCCACGGCGCGGCGCATCCGGTAGAGCGTGGTATGAAAACTATCCACCATCTTTTTCGCGGATACATCGGGCCAGAATACCACCCCGATAACATCCCGCTCCAGGGGCCCGTGCAGAAAGATGTAAAAGAACACCTCCTTGACTATCGCCGTCCGCCACGCGGATGAGGAAACCAGGTTCCCATCGCGGACGACCTGTCCCTCCCCAAGGGCATAGATTTCCAGGCGGCCCACCACCCTTCCCTCCACTGCTACGTCTTCTTGCACCAACTCTTCGCCAAAGGCTCTCAATTGTTGCACTTTCTCAATGATAGCACGGCAGGCGGTCACTCCCTCGGCAAGACCAAATCTCAGGAATTCCTCAGCATGCTGCCCCTCGACGACCGCAAACTGATCTGTGCCAATTTCGTCCGCCAGATTCATCGCCCGGCGCAACTCTGCAACGGCCGGCGGTTTATCCCCGGCCAACAAATGGGCCTTGGCCAACAGGAACCGGGCCCGGGCCAACTCGCGCCTTGCCTGCCGTCCCTCCAAGAAACGCACGGCCGCGGAGAGAAAACGGAGACCCGTTTCGACCTCTCCACTTTCAATCAACGTGATCCCCTCGGCCACAGGCAGCAGACCACGCCCCTCAAGATCCAAGCCCTTCTCCTCAGCCAAGCGGCGGGCCCGCTCCAACACAGCGAGCGCCCGGGCGTGCTCCCCCTGCCAGCGGTACATGTCTGCCTGTGCCGTCAAGATACGAACTGCCAGGCCCGGCCGGCTCTCTTGCGCGATCTGCCAGGCGGCGTTATAAAAGGCTGCGGCACGTTGGTAGGCTCCAATGTCCCGGTAGATGCTGGCCATCCCATCTAACATGTTGGCCTGACCGCGCAGATCGCCGCCACGACGCACCGCCGCCAGCCCCTCCTCGTACAATGCCAGCGCCTCCCGATACTCCCCACGATCATAGTGGAGCATGCCCAGGTTATTGAACACCCCGGCCAGTTGTGCAGGCGACCCCAGCCGCCGCCCAACGGCCAGTGCCTCGTTCAGGCAGGCGGCCGCCTCGTCGAAGCGCCCATGAGGAGCAAACGCGAGCGTCAAATCCTGCAGCAGGTTGACCACGTCGTAGGGGCTGCCGACCTGCCGGAACAGCACCAACGCATCTTGCAGTTTAGCCACCCCCTCAGCAAGGCGACCGAGCCCAACATAGGCCCTCCCGATAAATCGCTGCGCCCCCGCCCGCTCCATTACTTCATCCTGACCCAACATCTCCAGCGCCGCCTGCGCCTCCGCAATTGTATCCTCGTAGCGACCTTCAAACAGTGCCAACGCCGCACGCTGGTCATGCACCCTGGCCAGACGGGCCATATCTCCCCGAGCAGTAAACCCGACTTCAGCGTAGGCCAGCGCCTGCCGCGCCCCCTCGTAGTCGTAACGGTCAGTGAGTACCTTGCTCTGATAGAGCGACAACCGGGGGGCTTTAGATCTGGCCTCCTCGGGCAGTGCATCCGCCCAACGCAGGAGTGTCTCGACCCGCCCTCGCGTGAACCACTCCATCGCCACCCGCTCCACAAGTACTGTCGCACCTGGATAGTTCTCGGCGGCCAGGTAGTGGTAGGTCGCATCCTCAACCTCATTGTCCCGCTCGAACCGCTTTGCGGCGCGCAGGTGCAGTTCGGCATAGCGATCCGGGTCGCGCTGGCGCAACTGCTCGTGCAAAAAGTCGCGGAACAGATTGTGATAGCGGTAGGTCGCCGCACCTCCTTTCCCAAAACGGGTGACAAAGAGGTTGCGTCGTTCCACCTCCGCCAACAGAGCACCCGCTCCCCCCATCTGCAGTATCTCGCGGCATAACCGGGGCGACATCTCACGCAACACAGCCGAGGTGCGTAAGAAATGCTGAACGTCAGGCGGCTGCCGGTCCAACACCTCTCTGGCCAGATAGTTGTACGTCTCAGCCGTAGCCCGCTCCGCGTCAAGCAGGGCAGCCCTGGCCTCGTCGCGCAGCAGATCGGACAGCAGCAAAACGCCGGTGATCCAGCCTTCAGAGTTGGCGGCTATCGCTTCCGCCTGGCTGTTAGAGATCTCGATGTGCGATAGTTGCAGCAGGCCCCGGATCTCCTGGGGGGAGAAGCGCAGGTCTCGGGTCGTCAGGCCGACGAGTTGGCGCTTGGCAACCAGGTGTGTGACGGGGACATCAGGTAGTATGCGACTGCCCAGCATCAGGTGACAGTTGGAGGGGAGAACCTCAAGCAGACGGCGGACGAACGGCTGGATGCCAAAGGCCCCGCCCAGCGCCTCATAGTTATCCACCACCACAACAAAAGGCGTATCAATCTCAAGCATCTCGTTGGCCACCTCTCCCACAATCGCGGTTGGATCGCGAAAGAGATCGCCAGATAGGGAAGCCAACGCCGCCTGGGTACGCCTACCAAAGCCTCGAAAATGCTCGCCGATAGCGCCCACCAGGTACTCGATGAACATGCTCAGGTCACAGTCGCGCTCGTCGGCGGTGTACCAACACACCGGAAGCGAACTGTGCTGTGCAAAATCCACCAGTGCCGACGTCTTGCCATAGCCGGCTGGGGCGGAGACGAGTGTCAACTTGCACTCAATCCCACGCTCAATGACCTGGCACACCTGCGGCCGGTGCAAAAGACCAGAGGGACTGGGCACCAGCAGTTTTGAACGAACGAGGGTGAATGTAGAGACAACCAAGGCTTTCAGACTCCCACGACCGCAGACTCGCTAATTTGCACAGAATCACAATTTCATAAAGTATACTCCACAATCACAAAGATGCAAACCACTCCGACGGACAATGAGCGAATTGGGCCTCTTGGAAAGCCACATGGGCCAGCGTCGCCGTGACGGTCATCTTGCCCGTCAGACAACAGCCAGAGCAAGATTAGGGGAGACCCGTCACACCCCCAGGTCAAGTTTGGTCCCTGCCGGGCAAGGACGCACGATGGACGGACCAAGCGTGAGCAGCAGGGAGACAAAGGCCGCTTCTCCGGTACAGTGGTTTGGGTACACACGCTGCACGGCTTCCATCTCCGCCAACACCTTGCCAACCCGCTGCTGATGGTCTGCGGTGGCACTGGCCAGGTGCAAACCGCCGGCAAGGGTCACAATCGGACGCTCAAAGACACGCTGCACGTGCGCCAGCGTGTTGAGCAGCCCAGCGTGACAACAGCCGCAGAGCAACACCAGCAAGGGCGTGATGGCCGCGCCCTTACACTCCAACACCAATGCCATGTCATCTCGGTAGAGGTCAGGAGCAAATATCCCCCCCACGCGCACCAGATGATGGGCGCTACGGCCCTCCGGCTCCGGGCGCGATGTGATCTTGCCCGTCGTCCAGATGCCGGGGAGAATCTCCTGCGGAGTTCCGCTCAAGCACAGCGTCAATCGGGCGGCCAACTCATCCCGCGTCAGCGAAACGCCGACGCTCCGTGCCCTACCCTCCTGTCGCGAAAACCGCTCACGGAAGAGGTCTGGGTTGGCATAGAGCGGGGTGCCGAGGCGGACGCGCTCCAGCAAAGCCGGCAGGCCACCGGTGTGGTCATAGTGGGCGTGACTGATGACCAGCGCGTCTATCGTCGCCGGGTCCACGCCCAGCAACTCCAGGTTGTGGAGGAGCACCGTGCCGCTCTGACCGGTATCAAAGAGCAGACGACCAGCCTCCGTCTCGATCAGAAACGCCAGGCCGTGCTCGCCCCAGAAGGGAGAACCTGGTCGAACTGCGTCGTCAACCACACAGGTAATGTCCATATACCACCTCTCCTGGCTGTGGGATGATTTGGCAACTTGTCCTACGGCCTACTCGCGCGCCATCAGAGTACCGCGCTACGGGCACTTTTTCCGGTAGCAGGAGAGTTGCCCGGCCACTGCGGCTCCCGTGGCCCACAACTGGGATAAATGTCAAACCTGTCCCTGGCGCACGGTTATGCAGCCAGAGCCAGGTGTGGTGAACGCACCAATGTGTGCTGCCTCGATCACGTCATGCGCCGCCAGCGCCGCTAGCAGCGTATCCAGCCACTCCTGCGGCACGGCGATCAGCAGCCCGCCGGAGGTCTGCGCGTCGGCCAGGATGAGTTTTTGCACCTCGGAGATGCCATCGTCCCAATCCACGTGCGGCTCGACGAAAGCCAGGTTGTCCCGCGTGCCGCCTGGTACAATACCAGCCCCGGCAAAGGTGCGCGCCGCCTCAAGTACCGGCACGCGGCCGGCGTAGATCACCGCGTCCACCCCCGCCCCCGCCGTCATCTCCCGCAGGTGGCCCAGCAGCCCGAAGCCGGTCACGTCGGTGCAGGCCGAGACACCAACCTCCACCATCGCCTCGGCTGCATCCCGGTTGAGCGCCGCCATCAGCGCGATGGCCTGCCGCGCAGTAGCCTCGTCCGCCAGGCCACGCTTGACCGCCGTGGCGATGATGCCCGTGCCGATAGGCTTGGTCAGCACAATCTGGTCGCCGGGACAGGCCGCCGCGTTGGTCAGCACGCGGTCGGGGTGCACGACACCAGTGACGGCCATCCCGTACTTTGGTTCGGTATCGTCCACCGTGTGCCCGCCGATGACGCTCAGACCCGCCTCGGCAGCCTTGTCGAGCGCGCCCTGCAGAATGCGCTGCAGCACCTCCATCGGAAGGCGGTTCGAGGGAAAACCGACTATGTTGAGCGCAAAGAGCGGCTGGGCACCCATCGCGTAGATATCGCTGAGCGAGTTGGCGGCTGAAATCGCCCCAAAGTCATAGGGATCGTCGGCAATCGGTGTGAAAAAGTCCACGGTCTGCACAATCGCCAGATCATCGGTAAGTTTGTAGACGGCGGCATCGTCGGACGTCTCCAGACCGACCAGCACAGCCGGGTCAGCCGGCACAGGCATTTTCGCCAGTACTCGCTCCAACTCCTGGGGGCGCAGTTTGCAGGCACATCCCATGCCGTGGGTGTAGTGGGTCAACTTGATCTCGCCAATCTCTGCCAGCGCCGGTGCGACCGGCACACCCTCTGGCTGCAACCGTCGCACGGCAGTGCTCACGACCTCGACGGCCCGGTCTATTTCCTCAGCGGTGGTCATCCGGCCGACGGAGAAACGCACCGTGCCCATCGCGTACTCCAGCGGCACCTGCATCGCCTGCAGCACCGTCGAGACATCCACCTGGTCAGCGTGGCACGCTGCCCCTGCCGATGCTGCCACCTGCTCGCCGATTTCCGAGAGCAGCGTGTTGGCCTCAATGGAGCGGAAACACACACTGAGGGTGTTGGGCAACCGTTCGTCCGGGTGACCGTTCAGCCTGAGCAAGCCAGGACTGTCCAGTTCACGGGTCAGGCCAGCCCACAGCCGGTCACGTTTGGCGCGCATGTGAGCCACGTTACGCTCCAGGTCCCGCCTGGCGATCTCAGCCGCCTGGCCCAGTCCGACGATCTCCAGCACGTTTTCGGTGCCAGCACGGCGGTTGGCCTCGTGGTCGGCGCCGTGGACAAACTTGGCCAGCCTGACGCCGGAGCGGACGTAAAGCGCGCCGATACCTTTGGGAGCGTACAGTTTGTGTCCTGCCACTGATAGGAGGTCTACCCCCAACTCGTCCACCCGCACTCTTATCTTGCCCACCGATTGGGCCGCGTCAGTGTGCATCAGCGCGCCGTGACGGTGGGCGATGGCCGCTATTTCGGCGATCGGCTGGATGGCGCCGACCTCGTTGTTGGCATGCATGACGGTCACCAGGATGGTATCAGGGGCGATGGCCCGCTCGACGCCGGCAGGATCCACCATCCCGTACTCGTCCACCGGCAGGTAGGTGACGCGGTAGCCCTGGCTTTCGAGCCACCGGCAGGGCTCCAGCACCGCCGGGTGCTCAATGGCCGAGGTGATGACATGATAACCGCGCTCACGATAGGCAACGGCCACACCTTTGATGGCGCTGTTATTGGACTCGCTGCCACCGCTGGTGAAGACGATCTCAGCTACCTGGCAGCCCAGCAGCGCCGCCACCTGTGCGCGGGCGCGCTCAACCGCTCGCTTGGCTTCCACACCGTAGGGATGCGCGCTCGACGGGTTGCCAAAATGTTCATAGAGGTACGGCACCATCGCCTCCGCCACGCGGCGATCAATGGGTGTAGTGGCATTGTAATCCAGGTAGATGGGTTTCGATGTAATCATGACTATGCGAATTGAATGACAATCTCTGGCGGGTGGGCAAGCGTGTTGACCAGGGTAGCGTGCCGCGCTACGCCCAGCAGTCTGCGCTTTGTCGCCTCATCCGGCTCTGGCTCAATGTCGAGTCTCGCCCTCACCTCGCCGACGCGACGGGGGCGCTCCAGTTCCTCGTACTCCAACTCCACGCTCAACCGCTCGAACGGTATGCCCCGCAGCCGGCAGGAGTTGGCCACAAACTCACACATACATGCACCTAGCGCCGCCGCAAACAACTGGGGCGCGCTCAATGCGGTGCCCCCACCCCCGTCCTCCGGCGTCGCATCCACGACCACAGTATGCTCACCCACCGTCGCCAGGAAACGTAGTCCATCCACGTGTTGTACTGTGAGTCTCATTCCGCCCTCCCTTCCCTTGAACCAATAGTAATCACACACCCCACCCCAGCCCGGATGAAATCCTCCCCATACTTTTCGGCGAAAATTCTCATCGCCCGGTCGCCTGTGCAGTGGCATGGTGCCACCTTCTGCACGCCTAACTGGTGAAAGTCGGCGATGAAACGCTCGACCTGCCTCCTGCTCGTGCCGCCCAGGTGGAAACCGCCCAGCACCAGATAGGGGCGCGCTGGGCGCGGTAACCGCGCCCCTACATCTTGGGCGCAGCGCACCATCTCCACGCCGCCGGGATGAGCGCAGCCGGTGACGACGACCAACCCCTCCTCCGTCTCCACCACCAGCGCCTGCTCGACAATGCGCCGGCCTACCTCGCCGGTGGTGTGGATGCCAGGCCGGATCTCCACCGGCCCGTGCACTTCGACCAGCGTCGTGAGCGAGCGCACGCGCACCTTGAAGCGCGCGGGGAATGAGCGGGGCACGTAGACCGTCGGACGGACGCCGGCGGCGAGCAATCCCGCCAGCCCGCCGGTGTGGTCGCCGTGGGCGTGAGAGAGGACTACCGTTCCTATCCCCGCCTGGTCAATCCCCATCTGCGCCATATTGGAAAGCAACGTGCGGCCATCCCCACCAGTGTCGAAAAGCAGATCGTCACCTACCAGGCAGGCAAAGCCCCACTTGGAGATAAGGTGCGGGTAGAGCGACCTGTTGTCGTAAACCGTCGCAAATCTCACGTCTGCACTCTCCTGCCGGAAGCAATGTGCTACAACAGGGCCGGCCAAAAGACGTCGTAGAGCACCAGGTCCTCACTTGCGTCAAAGATGCGATGCCTCGTGCCCTGCGGGACGCGCACGATCATACCCGGTTCAAGCGCAAACTCCCCGCTTCCCTCCACCCACATCCTGGCCTTACCAGACAGGGGATAGAGTATGTCGTCAGAGTGATCGTGGACGTGCTCCGGCACCTCCAGACCACGGCCGACCTGGACGAGCAAACAGGTCACGTCCGTGCCCTGGGCGGCCCGGGAGACCAGCACTTTGATCTCGACACCCTTCACCGTCGGATGCGGCTGCCATTCCAGTTCCTCGACGTTCGTGACAGAATTCACGTTACGCCTCCCTCAATCTCGAATCTCCAGTCTGCTGCCGACACCCGCCAGGATAAAGTTCTCCCCATAGGACTCCCCAAACAGCCTGCGGGCCAGGTCACCGGAACAGTGGCAAGGGGCCACCCTTTGCACTCCCAACTCCTGGAAATCCTCGACGATGGCCGCGATCCCCGCATCGCTCACGCTGCCCAAGTGAAAGCCGCCCAGGACGAGGTAGACCTCGCCGCCCACCAGTTCCTGCGCCTGGTGCACGATGTTCACGATCCCCGGGTGGGCACAACCGGTGATTACTACCAGCCCCCGTGCCGTCTCGATCACCAACGCTTGCTCATTGATCCAGTCCCCAAGTTCCCCGGTTGAGTAGACGTGCTCACAGATCTCGACCGGCCTGACTTCTTGAGGGGGTACTTTGACGAGTTCCGCCCCGGCCTCTCTCGTGTCATCTTTGATGCTCTCTGGAAATGATTGGGGTAGATAGACGGTGACGGCGTGGTTCTCCTCCAGGAAACCGGCCAGCCCACCGACGTGGTCGCCGTGGACGTGCGAGATGACAACCACGTCCACGTCCCGGGGGTCAATCCCCAGCGCGCGCATGTTGCGCAACAGCATGGCGCTATCGCCGCCGGTGTCGAAGAGAATGGTCTTTTCCACCCCCTCCGGCCCCCCCGCTTCGGGGAGGAGTTCCACCAGGCAGGCGAAGCCCCAGGCCGTCTCCAACCGCTCATCACCATCTCCAGGGTTGTTGTCATAAATGATAGTGATGGTGACACCGCCAGCGGCCTCCTCTGTAGACGTGGCGGTGGGCATAGACTGAGTCAAAGTTGGAGCAACCGTAGACGTCGGCAGCGGCGGAGCAATCGTTGCTGCAGACGGGCGCGGCGGAGCAATGGTCTGGGTCGGCGACAGAGGGGCCGGCGATGCACAGCCAGCGATCAGCAGGCCCGCCAGTCCCACCAGCGCCCACCTCGTCATCCTCACCATACTGCCTCCCTCACTGGCCCCGCCGACAGTGGCGTGCCCGGCGACCTCTGCCTGCCCCACCCCTGGCCCGTGACGCGGCACCGGGAGCGGTGTCCACCCCAACTATCTGCGTGTCCATCATTATCTCATCCTAGCGAAAGAACGATTGTCCCTGAAACACAAAGGCATCGCGGGCCTTGGCGGCGCAACAAGGAAGCAGAGGCGGCAATTCGTCATCAGGGCCAAAGTAGCGCCCCTCCAGAATTTCCTCCATGTCCGGCCGAAGTTCGCCCCCCACGACCCGACACTCAAAAAAGATGATCACCGGCTGCACCTGGTCGCCGTTGGGATAGGTGATTATGTGCTCTGGATTGGAGTAAACACCAATCAACGCCACCGGCTCGACCTCCAGCCCAATCTCCTCGCGCACCTCGCGCACGACCGCAGCGGCGGCCTGCTCGCCCAACTCTATCCCCCCGCCGGGCAAACCCCACAGGTTGTCCCCGTCGCTGCGCCGCAGAAGCAAGATGCGCCCCTCCTCGTCCCGAATGCAGCCCGCCGCAGCGGGGGCCAGCAGCAAGTCGTGTCCAACACACTCCCGCAGGCGAGCAAGATAGCCAGTTGCCCCCATCATCAACTCCTCAAGAGAACTCGTTCCATCAAGGATCAGCCCAGCCCGTACAACTCTATCACCGCACTATAAACCCAGCGCATCTCCTGGCGCGGGTAGTGCTGTGAAAGATAGCGCATCAGATTGGGCGTGTCGCGCGGATCGAACCCCGATTGCTCCACCAAGCCACGCAGCCATTCCTTCTTCTGCAACTCGACCACGTACTCGACCCACACGCGGCGGATCAGTTCCTCTTGCTGCTCCACGTAGGGCCGCTGAAAGTCCTTCTCCAGTTCCGCGATCAGATCTTCCACCCGTCCGCCGGCGAAATCGTAGCCGTTCTCCCACATCTTGTGCAACGCCTGCCGGATCACCTCTCGCCCGATGCTCTGATCAGTGCACCAGTGAATCTCCTCAATAGAAGGCGGCTTGCACTTGTAGCGGTGCGGGCGGTGGAGACGACGAGCACCGCACCTTCCTGAACGTAACAGTCGGCCCCGGCATCTGTGTTAGCCGCCTCCATCTTCTCCTGCCAGACCCGGTAGGCCGCCGCCAGCCCCTCCGCGTCAGGTGTGGCCACCTGGATGGACTCAACCAGCGGCAGGTCGTAGCGGCGGGCGATCTGTACCAGGTGGGGAAAAGCCAGCAACCGCCGGTGGCGGATACCTGTGTGCAGCGTCAGCGCCAGAGGCACATCGTAGGAAACCAGGTGGGGGTTGCGATGGCCCCACAACTCAAAGGCCAGCGTCAAGCCCTGCTCCCGCACCGCCCGCTCAACCGGCGTGGGGTCAGGTAACACCTCGGCGAGCAGCACGTTCCAGTCCCCCCAGCGGCTCGGCTTGAGCGCCGGCTGCAGGCGCGTGCGGGGGATGACCTCCAGCACGGCCCCCTCCTCGTCGCGCAGCGCGTAGAACAGGATGCACGTGCCATCCAGTTTGAGCGTGAAGCGGGCATCGGTGGCCCGTGGGGGGATGGGGATGACCAGTTGCACCTGGTCGTGGCGGTCGCGCTGGTAGGGATAGGGCACCTTGGGCATACCAGCGATGAACTCTAACCGCTCTCGTCCCTCGACCTGAGTGAGGGCCAGCGTCCCCAGCCTCTCGCTCTCCTGGCGGCAGAGGTAGCCAGCAAAGTCCACCCCACCCGGCGAGGTGACGGAAAAGTCTTGCCAATGCTTGCGGTCCACGCCGGTGACGGCGACGATCGTCTCCAGATCGGCCATCGGGTCAGCCCAGACGCGCCGCCGAGAGGAGCCCCGGGTCGGTTTCGTGGAGCATCAACGCCACCAGCCGCTCGGCGACGAAAAAGGCCCAGGCCAGCCCCCGGCCTCCGAATCCCACCGCGAAGTAGACCTGCGGCAGGTCAGGCAACCGGCCCAAGAGTGGCAGGCTGTCAGGAGTGAAGCCCATCGTCCCCGACCAGCGGTCGGCGCTGTGCGTCTTTACCTCAGGGAAGTGACGCGAGGCAAAGCGGATCAATCCGTCCTGCCCCATATCGTCTGGTTCAGCCTTCGGGGTTGCCTCCTGGCTCGAACCGCGCGGACGCCGCCAGCCGCCCAGCAGCAGCCGGCGGTCAGGCAACTGGCAGCAGTATTCGCGCCCGTAATCGGCGTAGCAGGGCTGTTCCAACAGCGTCTCGTCCAGTGGCTCGGTGGCGAAAACGAGACTGCGAGTGTGGGCGACTTTATCGTTGAAGTAGGGATCAAATAGCGGGGCGTAACCATTGACTGCCAGCACAACTCTGCTGCAGAGCACAGTGCGGCCTTGTGCCCAGACCCGCACGCCGCCATTCTCAGATTCCAGGTGATAGACCTCGGTTCCCTCGTGGACGGCGACGACGCTGGTGATCAGCAGCGCCTGGGTCAGCGCAGCGGCGTTCACAGTTACATCGTCGGGCTGGCGCATGGCAGCGTGAAAACCGCGTCCTAGCGGGTCGCTGGTACCGAACCAGGCATCGAATCCATCCTCGCCCAGGAGTTCCGCCGATTCTCTCAAGGCCTCTACCTCGGCATCCTCGACGGCCAGTGCGAGACTGCCGGTGCGCTCGACGGGCACCTCTAGCCGCTCAGCAGCCTCCACGAGCCGCTCTCGTCCCTCGACAGTGAGCGCCCAGACCTCCTGAGCCTTCTGGCGGCCATAATCAGACACGGCCCGGTTATAGTGGCCGGCCAGCCCGGTGAGCACCATCCCGGCGCTGCGTCCAGTCGCGCCCCCTGCCACGCGCTGGGCTTCCAGGACTGCCGTGTCGAACCCCTCTCGGGCCAGGCGCGCAGCCACCGCCGCGCCCACCAGCCCTGCCCCGACGACGACCACATCGCAGGCATCAACTCTCTTTTGCTCTTGTCCCGCCCACATCGCTTTCTCCTGTCTCCTGTCCCTATTCTACCCCAAATCGGGTTTCTGCGCCACTGCTGTCAGAACGTGGTAGCGGTTGTCCGCGTAGGCGGTCGCGACGTTGCCGAAAATATCGCGGATGAGATCGCCATAGTGCAGAAATCGGTTGGCGACGAGAAAGAGACGCCCATCACGACAAAGCACCTGCGCCGCGTCGCGCACGAACTGGCAGGCCACCTCGTAGTCCACGCCCGCATCCTGGTGGAAGGGCGGGTTGGTGATGACCACGTCAAAGCGGCGACCGAAGCGCTGCCTTGAGCGGCCAGACTGAGCCTGCCCAAGTCCCGCCGCAAGGGCGGCAGAACCACAGTCGGAGAGCAGCACCTCAGCGTTGGCGATAGAGTTCGCCTCCAGTGTGCGGCGGGCGGACGCGACGGCGCGCACGTCAGCATCCACTAGCATAACCTGGCCGCCCCCTCCCCCCTCCCCTCCCCTGCGAGGAGAGGGGAGAGGAACGGCGCGGCGGGCAGCCGCCAGCCCGGCCAGTCCCGTCCCACAGCCCAGGTCAAGCACGCGGTCGTGTGAATCAATCTCCATCGCCCCCACCAACGCCGCCGTGCCGTCATCCAGCCGGTCCCAGGCAAAAACGCCGGGCTTGCTGACCAGCGTCGTCTCGACACTGTCGAGCGTGATAGAGTGGGTGACGTAACCATCCACGGGCGGGAGTGGTTGCAGGCCGGCCGGCCTGACCGCCAGCGCAACGTGGTAGCCCTTCTTCTGCCGCACCACGCCACACCGCCCGAACAATTCGCGGGCATAGGCGATGGCCCCCTTGACACCGACTCGCTTGCTGGCGACGAAGCAGAACCTCCCGCCCGGCCGGAGCACCCAGGCCGCGCCTCGAATCAGTTCCTGCTGCACGGCCCGGCCGCGCGGGAGGTGGCTCAGCACCAGGTCAAACGAGGCGGGGGGCAGCCCGATTACGCCGTCGGCCAGCCGCGCCTCACCATTGGAGACACCATTGGCAGCCAGCGTGCGCTCGGCGCAGGCCACCGCTGCCACGTTGCAGTCCACCAGCGTGACGTACCCTTGGAGGGCCAGACTACTCGCAACCGCGCCGATAACACCCGTCCCGCAGCCCAGGTCGAGCACATCGTCACCCGGTTCAACCTCGGCTACCTCCAGCAGCGCCGCCGTACCCGGATTGAGCCTGTCCCACGACCAGACGCCGGGTTTGCCGACGACGGTGACCTCGTGGGCACGGGCCTCAATTGCGAACTTGCGGAACGTATAGTAGCCGACCACACTACCCCAACTGCTAATACTCGTAGCAACTGCCACCGATGAACTCCCGCAGGAGTGAGTCGGGCGGGATGGCGGAATCGTCCTCTACCGGGGTGACGGACTCCAGAAGATGGCACACACGTTCGGCGCGCATGAAGGCATCCTCGCGCAGAGGATCGTCCCTGTACTGTTCCGCCCACTTCTCGAAGTGGCCGAACAGCCTGGCCCGCATAATGGGTAGTTCGTATGGTAGGCCGCTGTTGACGATGTAGTCGGTTGTGTTTACATAGGGGATAATGTGGCGGAGTTCGCTAGAGCGTACATAGTGCCAGTGTTCTAGCGTCTGTTGTGGATCGTAGGCCCGGTGGGTAGCATCGCGCAACATACGGCGCATCAACCGCAAATCCGTCCAGCGAATGAACTTGCCATCAGGGCCTTTCATCTGCAGCAACGGCTCAATATACAGTTTGAACTTTAGTTCGTCGTCAATGGACTGGGTCATGTCGGCGTATAGACCGTGCAGGCTGTCAATGAGAATGACGTCGTTCGGCCCGATTTGCATCGGGGTATGAGCATCGTGCCGCTTACCAGCCTTAAAGTCGTACAAGGGGATACACACCTCCTCCCCAGCGAGCAGGCGCACCAGGTGCTCGTTGATGAGTTCCAGGTCGAGAGCCTGCGGCGTCTCAAAGTCATAGTCACCGTATTCATCTTTGGGATGGAGTTCCAGATCGAAGAAGTAATTATCCACGGTGAGCGGAACCAGGCTGAGGCCCATCTTCCCCAACAGATGACCGAGTTTAGTAGTCGTGGTCGTCTTACCAGAGGAAGATGGCCCGGCGATAATGACGATCTTCACACTATCCCGGCGCTCCCTGATGATCTCCGATGCGGTCGTGATGTCCTCGTTGTAGGCTCGGTCGGTCTCTCGCACGATCTCAGGGAACTCCCCGCGAGCGATACGCGCGTTTAAGCGGTCAATGGTGTAGAGGTCGTGATCCACAGTCCAGTTGAGCACCTCCCACATCTTGCACCAGGGGATATTCTCGGAAGGATGGACCGAGCGTTTGGCTCGCTCCCTCCGCCGGCGGGCTCGTTCGTCCCGGTAGAGAATATAAGCCTTGGCCGTTTTGGCGTGGCCGTTCTCAATCAGTACCTTCTCAACGACGTCCTGGATTTCCTCAATGGTGGGAGTATGGCCGGGTGGCGCGGTCTCCTCCAGCATAGCCACGACCTGGTCGGCCAATCCCTCGGCGATGGAGCGGTCGCGCCCGCGCACAGCCACCGCCGCCCTGTAGATGGCGTTGGTGATGCGCTCTTTGTTGAATGGCACCACCGCACCCGTTCGTTTGACTACGTGTGTAATCTTTGTCATCTCGTGTCTCCTCTCCCGCCCCCTGTCGCCATAACTGGGGCACTATCACATTTTATCACAAGCGAGGGGCAAGCGTCAAGGGCATGAGTATCGCGCTAGGGCTTTAATGACTCATGCCTCTCAGTGTACTCCAATGATTGATGACGGAAGTAGACATTATATAACTCGGCGTAATGACCGGATCGGGCCAGCGGCCCCTCGTGGTCTCCCCCCCTCCAACCCGTCCTGGATCTGCGCCTCAGTAAACGGATCCACGCTGGCGGTGGCCTCGTCGAGGATAAAGATGGCGGGGTCATGCAGCAGCACCCGCGCTAGCGCTACCACGAGGCGTAGAGTCGGGTTTGCCAGCAGCCAGTCCAAGCCCCGCGAGATAAGGACAGGCACGCCCGTATCAAGCAGCGAGACTAACGTGATCATCAAGCCGACGACGAGCACAGGGCGCAATTGTACTGCTCCTGAATTTCCTGCGCGTTCGCCTTGACCACCTCGATGCCGGAAATCGTCTCAGCCAGGCCTGCGTTCATGGTGCCGAACTGTTCACGCAGCGCAGCGGAGACGGGGTTGAGTTCACGGATGTAGCGGCGCAACGTGACAACAAAGAGCACGATGTAGACCAGCGGCACCAGCAACAATTCGGCCTGCAACGTCCCAAGAGCGACGATGGGCACCACCAGCCCCAGCATGCCGAGAACACAGTCAAAGGCCCGCCCGGGCAGCACGCGGGACCAGGACGCCAGCGTATTGGCCAGGATGCCAGCCAGCACCACCCCCAGCGGTGGGAGCGGATAACGTAGAACATGCGAGAGTATCCAGCGCCCGGGGCTGGTCCGGTTGTAGCGGTATTCGGTGGTGGGGGTGAACTCTCGTCTGGTCAATTGGCCTCTTGGGTGGGGCGCGGTAACCACGCCCTTACAGGGCAGTGTGGCCCGGCTTGCCGACAGGGGTAGTATAGCGGAAAGTGGAGATTAAGGCAAAGCAAGGCTCGGCGCAAAGGGAAGCGCCGGGCTCTTGATGTGCTGGCGGAGATTGGAACCACTGAATCACTGAAAGCCACTGACAGCACTGATCAACCTTCAGTGTCCTCATCCTATTTCAGTGCCTTCGAGTATCGCTTCTTCAATCCTTACCAGGTCAAGCTCGCTCGCTTGCAGACCCATCTCCGCCACCGTAAGACTGATCCTCGCGACCTGGCTGCCATGCTCGACCTGATGCTGCGCGGCCTGGGCCAGCCCGCCTTTATCCCCACCGGCACCGAACTCCTCATCCGCCAGGAGGTCGGCTTCATCCGCGCCCAATCCCGGCTCCTCGGTCACCTGGAATGCCAGTTGCGTCAACAACTCGACCGCCTCTGGCCCGGCGCCGTCGCCAACGTCGGGCAGTTCCGCAAGGCTCATCCCGGCCTGCCCAAGCCCACACCCATCATTGAGACCCGCCCCCTCCAGCGAGACCGCTTACGTCAAGACTTCCAAAGTCTCCCAGACTTTGGAAGTCTGGCCCCGCAGCAGTTCCTCCGCCTCCAAACTGGTGCGGAAGCAGGGGGTACGGCAGGTGAGGATCACCTTGCTGCGCTCCTCCGCCGCCCGGGCCAGTTCCTCAAAGTTGTCCACCGTCGTCTGGTAGTCCACCTTCTGCGCCATCTCGTCAAAGCCGTCGAACAGGAGCACCAGCCGGCCGTCCGCATTGAAGCGGCTGAAAGCATCGTCCCCGGCGGAGATGTGGTTGCGGGCCGAGTCGTCCAGCCAGGCGTCTACATATTTGTCCATTGCTGGTGCAAACCAACCGCACGCGGCCGGCGCTGGCCTCGCGGCTCTGGCAGGCAAAGCCCATCACCGTGAGCAGCCCCTCGACGGTGTCGGCCAGCCTGCCGGCGGGGGTTGGTGCTTCGACCTCGGGTAGGTTTGTCTCCATATCATCCGATTTCCGATCGCCGGGACGCAGCCTGCGCCTGCGGGATCGTGCTCACCACCACCTGCATCGCGGGAAGGCGGACCTCAACCTCCCGTATCCGGGTCGGCAGTTCATCCGGGATGGAAAGCAACGGTCGGATGGGACAACGAATCTAAAAGGATGAAACGAATCAGACCGCCTCTGCCAGCACCGCCCGGCGGAAGATCGCCAGCCCCTCGTCCACCTGCTCGCGGGTGACGGTCAGTGGGGGGATGAGACGAATAGTCTGGGTCCAGTGACCACAGGGGTAGAGCAACAGCCCACCGTCGAGGGCCCGTTGGAGGATGCGGCGGACGGCCGTGGTGTTGGGCTCCTTGTCGGTGCCAGGCTTGATGAACTCGACGGCGATCATCAGTCCCACACCCCGCACGTCCCCCACGATGGGCGATGCGGTCTGCAACCCACGCAGCGCCTCCAGCATATAACCGCCCTGGGTACGGGCCTTCTCCAGCAGATTCTCCTCGCGGATCACATCTATCGTCGCCAGGGCCGCGGCGCAGGAGATGGGATTGCCGCCGTAGGTGGTGCCGTGCGAGGCTGCCCCCCACTCGGCCGTAATCTCCCGGCGCGCTGCCGTCGCGCCCAGCGGAAAACCGTTGGCGATAGCCTTGGCCAGGCAGACGACGTCCGGCTCCACACCGAACGCCTGGGCCGCGAACCACTCCCCGGTACGGCCAAAGCCGGTCTGCACCTCGTCAAAGATGAGCAATATGCCATGCCGGTCACACATCTGGCGCAGCGCGACCAACCAACTGCGCGGCGGGATGATATAACCACCCTCACCCTGGATCGGCTCCACCAGGAATGCAGCCACGTCATCGGGCGCGATGACGTGCTCGAACAACCGCTCAATGTCATCCAGCGCCTCCCGCGCGCACTGTTCCGCATCGGGGGCCGGCGAGCGGTAGGGGTAGGGGAAACGGGCAAAGTACACGTCGGGTAGAAAAGGTCCGTGGCCGGTGCGGTACTCTACCTTGGACGTAGTGACTGTCGCGGCTCCCAGCGTGCGCCCGTGGAACCCGCCCAGAAAGGCGACGATGCCACACCGTCCCGTCACGTAGCGGGCCAGTTTGAGCGCCCCTTCGACCGCCTCGGCCCCGCTGTTGCCGAAAAAGAACATATCGGCCCCGCCGGGTGTGATCTGTCCCAACTCCCAGGCCAGCCGCAGCAACGGTTCGTGGGCGATCACCCCGACGGGGGCGTGGGCCAAACGTTCCATCTGCTCGCGGGCCGCCGCCACGACGCGCGGATGATTGTGTCCCGCGTTGCAAGCCCCGAATCCGGCCAAAAAGTCCAAGTAACGCCGCCCATCGCGCCCATACACATAGACCCCCGCGGCCCGGTCCGCCGGCAGGTTGGGCCAGTCCTGCGCCAGGCAAGGGGCCAGCAAGTCGTCTATGCGCGCCGCCAGCTCTTCGAAAGATGGATGTTCTTTCACGTTTCAGTCCTCCAGTCGGTGCGGGGATGTCCTTTGCTGTAACAGTGTACCCAAAATTCAGTTTCTGTCAGTCAATCAGCCTTGGAATGACTACTCAATAATGGCTGCGACCGGATCAGAAAATGTGTAGGATTCGCAGAAAAAGCCGCGCAGCGGCGCTATTGCACCGCAGGTCTCCTGGCCGTCGAGTAACTGTTCGCCAAATTCGATGCTGATGGTGGACACCTGGCCTGGGCAGTTCGGATCGTACAGGTAAATCCTGCCGTGGGCCTCATCCGCCTCGTCGTAGCCAATCGCCAGAACCTGGTGGTTTTCGTAGACGTTCTTCGCATCTCGCACCAACCCAATCGGGACCGGTGCGCCAACATCCACGGAGGCCTTGAGTGTCTTCCACTCCTCTTTCGACCGGGCCAGGAGCCAGGCGGTCCTTCCCCGGAACGGCCAGGCCGGGGGAACATAGTTCAAAAAGAACAGCCAGGCCAGGAACCTGGCCCCATCGCTCACGATGCTATCTATCTGCCGCTTCCAGATATAATGGCGCAGGTGCGTGCCGGGCGCAGGTTGATCGTTGGCATCCCGTCCTCTGGGGACAGGGAGACCGGCCTTGTAAAAATCCAGCGCCAGGAAACACATCCCCCCGCACAGACCATACCCCGGGGCTAGATGGCTTTCCAATGGATTGCGCAGGGCCCGCATGCCGAGAGAGGTGAGGAAACCACCGACCGGCCCGGGAGAGTTACGCCGCGTGAGAGAGGCAGCAAAGTAGTTGGACAGATGCTGTTGTTCGGCTTCGTCGAGCGCCCAGGTATTGCCGAATGCAAACCCGTGCACCCGAGGGTCAAACGTTGTCCGAGGCATGATCGTATCCTTGCCGCTCACCCCGCCGGTGGATAGTCCGCCGCGTCGCCAGCCTCCTCCTCGACAAGTGTGAACTCCCAGGCACACCAGTATTCCCCCGGGTGGGGGTCGGGCGGGCAGGCGATACAGCGGGTACGGAAGCGAGGGTCAATTGTGCGGGCAAAGTTGCCGTATTCCACCAAGCCCACCGGCTTGCAGGGGAAATCCGGCAGCCCCTTGCGCTGGCGCGCGGCCTGCACGCGGCAGTCGTTCATACGGAAGATGATCGTGCGCGCGTCCACGTCGAGCGTCTCCTGCACGTTGAGATGGGCATAGAGGCGGTACTGCAACGCCTCCTTCAGCGCGGGGATGCCGCCGCCGGGCTCGATTCCCAGGCGGCGTTTGATACGTTTGGCCTCAATGACGGTGAACTTTTCCCAGGCACGCCTGTCCAGTTCGATAGCGGTCTCTATGCCGAATCGCTCCTCGGCCGCCAGGAACCACAAACCATCGTGGGCCAGCCAGTTCTTGGCGGCGTCCTCCAGCAGGCCGATCAGTTCGCCCTTGGAGAGTTGGCATAACAAGTCTCGGTTGGGCATTGGATGTTCCTCCTCCGTACACCAACGTTGTGCTAGAACCGGTAGATGTCGCGGCGGTGTCGAACCCGATAGACCGTCACTTTGCGCAGGCCATCCTCAATCCTGTACACCACGCGATAGTCGCTCACCCGGATGCGCCATCCTTCCTCACCCCTGAGTTTGCGGACACTAAGCGGACGCGGTTCCTCGCGCAATGCCAGAATAACAGAGTTCACCCACTCACGCACATTGCGGGGCAGTCGCCGGATCTCCTTTTCTGCTGATGCCTTGATCAGGATTTCGCAGGCCAAGGCTAGCCCTCGTTGATTTCCTGCAGGAACTCTGCGAACGGACGCACTGGCTCATCGGCGCGCTCGCGAATGCTGGCCAGGTCCGCTAGGTCCGCCAATTGAGCCATCAGATGCTCATACGCCTGGTAGCCCAGGAGGATAGCCTTGGGGCGTCCGTGCTGAGTGATGTAAACAGGCTCACTGCTCTCTCCAACACGTTGGAGTAGACGAGCCGTATCCCGCCGGAGATCACTGACCGGCACGATTGTCACAGTCATCATCCACCTCCCTGCTCAATAATCACCACTAGTATACCTCTCTACAGGGTGTTTGTCAATGCTAAATTTGTGGTCATATTCAGCACGAGATATAGTATGGTTGCTCCTGGCTTCTGAGGACTGGGACCAGGGGGGATGTTTTCGTAGGGGGTTCTTATTCGGAGAGGCTCCACAGATGGCAAGTGTCGTTCAGTAGGGCGATGGTGAAAGTACCGTCATCCTCCGCGTCAAAAACATTCACCGCACAGGTCTCTTGCCGCAGTCGCCAGAAATGGTCGTTGCCCCACCCCAACACAGCGCAGAGCAAGACACGGTTGGCGACGGTGTGTGAGACCAACGCGATGGTCTGCTCCGGGTGGCGGATGATCATCTCATCCAGCGCAGTCACGATCCGGCTCCGCACGTCGTCGAGCCCCTCCCCGCCGGGGAAGCGCACTGTATGCGGGGCCTCCTCCCAGGCCCGGTAGACCGCAGGGTAACGCTGTGCCGCTTCGTCGAGCGAGAGCCCCTGCAACTCGCCAAAGTTTATGTCCACCAGCCCCTCCAATGGGTGAGCGGTCAGGCCGTGAGCGTGGGCGATGGCCTCGGCGGTCTGCACCGCGCGGCGCATCGGGCTGGCATAGACCGCGACGGCCGGCCAACGGGCAGCCAGGTAACGCCCGGTCGCCTCCGCCTGCCGCAGCCCAAAGTCGTCCAATTCTACCTCAGCCCGACCTCGGAAGCGCGCCTCCTTGTTCCAGGCCGTCTGGCCGTGACGTACTAGCACAATGCGTGTCATTTAATCACTCTCCTCCTATCGGCAAATCCATCTCAGAATTGGAAAGCAAACTCACAGGCAGCGAGAAAGACCAGGCTGGCGATGATACCGAGGAAAAAAAGGAACAAGCCCCGGTAGCCATCGGCTTGGCGAGTCTCAACCAGGAAATACCCTAGAATGGTCGCCGCTCCTAGAGCGCCCAGAGTGATCTGCCACCATGCTAAATCCCAGGGGTAGATGCACCTGAACACATAACTTTGCTGCAGGTTCGCCAGTTGGCCCAAAAAGGTCGTAAAGGCAGGTATAGGGATAAATAGAGGGTGAGTGTAGAAGGTGATGAAACCCAGGGCCGAGGTTATTATGTAAACCATGCCGTCCCATCTCTCATCCCAGCGCCCCGAATGCCAGACCGTCATCAGAATGGCCAATAACCACAAAGGAGGGGCGAGGAAAACCGTTTTCAACAAGAGAACCGGAATAGCACTGAGCATACCAAGAGCAAAGAGGAGTAAGAGATGTGACACAGGAACAGGGGTGTAACGCTTTTGCTGATATAGAACGGTATAAAGCAGATAGGGCAAGCCCAAATAGAGAACTCCAAATAGGGGATTCAAAGCAAGTTCCTGCTCGAACTGCGGATATCCGGCCAAAAGTTCCAGGTGGGAGATGCCTCCCAAGAGCAGTAGAAAACCCAAAAAGAGAAATAGGCGGATTTGGGGAGGCAAAGTGCCCTTGCCAGTAAGCAGATTCGGGCTAACTTTAAAGATTTGCCAGAACATTCCCCCCACATAAATGACGATGGGCCAGGAGCCGGCCGCCATCCCCTCTCCTGCCGAGGCAATGGCGAAAAAATTGCCAAAGTAGCCCCATAGAAAAAAGAGAGCGGTGATGGATAGTCCGAGGAGCCAGACAAGGCCTTCTGGAGAGAGTCTCTTCATCTGCCAGAGGATAAAGGCCACACATGCAATGACTATGGTCAAGTAGAAATCGTATTCGAGAGCCGAGAGTAGATCCAGGGGGAGTTCCAGAGGCAAATGCAGCCAGGCCCTTCCCCAACTGTAGGATCCGAGGAACTCGGTCAGATGGAGAGGCGGCGTGAAGGCCAGGAAACGAGTCACAACGACCCAGACAGACCACAAAGAGAAGATGATTATCGCCAGCGACCGTCTCGGCATCAGGCTTTTGACAGTTCCCGCCAGCCACTCGGCCAGGTCCTGAGCACCATTGAAGATATCGAGTCCTATCCAGTACCAGAAGAGGCCTACCAGGCCCAGGAGCCCATTCGCGGCCAGAAAGACATTGTCCAACACCTCCTGATCTGGAGAGTGCCACAGGCTAGCGGTGTAGAAGGCGGCAAAGATGGCAAAACTCGCTCCCCAGATAAGGCCAGGCTTCAAAGGATGTTTCTTAAACACCCAGGGATTGGCCACCAGGATAAAGTAGATCACTCCCAGGCCAAGTTTCCCCCACGTTCCCCATCCAGAGGGCACCACGGCGTTCAGGCCCAGTGAACCATAAGTGAGAATGGCCACCAACAGGCTCAATGCAAAGAGAGAGAGTTTCCTCCAGGGGCTTGTGGATGAGGCCACCGTCCAAGTGCCCAGGGCAAGCATACAGAGAGGAAGGAAAACAAACCAAAATGTGCCTGACAGATTTATTCCGGCGTAAAGGCCGTAGAAAGCGACGTAGGTAACAACGACGAGGTAGGCCCAAGGGCCTGCCATAGCAGCGCCACAGAGAAGATAAGCCCAGCCTAAAGATATAAACAGGAGAGAAAGGGAAAGGGCAGGAGATGGAAGAGCAATTTCCTCCCCCTCCCACAGCACAGCCCGCAAAGTAGGGTAGGCCTGACGCTGAAGAATGAGATAGGCGGTGGCGACGACATTAAAAAACAGGGCCAAGAGCCCCAGCCAACCAAGTGGTCCAGCGCGGAGCAGGGTTCTCGTGGTAGCCAAGCCCGCCCCCTCGGCTCTACCCCGCACAATGACGATATAGTCCTTGACAGAGGAAACAACTGCTCTTCTGGCCCTCTCAAAAGTCCTAAAAGTTTTTTTTCTCACAGCGTGTCTTTGCTATCCAGCGCCGTTCCACAACCATCACAGAACTTGGCCTGCGGGCGCAAGGTTCGGCCACAATGAGGGCAAGTGAGTAGCACGGGGTCTCCACATCCATCGCAGAACTTTGCTCCCGGCCGCAGGAAACGGCCACAGGATGGGCAGCGAGATGCGCGGGGCAAGGGCCGACCAGGGGCGGATTTTGTCACATGGTGCTCCCAATCGGCCTTGACCTCCCCGGTCAACGTGGTCAACGCTCCCTTGGCTGTCTCCACCCCCTTTTCCAGCAATGCCTCTCCCCTGCCAATGCCCTCCTGCACCACCTCCTCAACGACGTGCTTGCGCACTGCTGCCTGGCCCCGGGAGACGCCCGTCTGCATCCACTGTCGAATCTTTCCTCTGGCAAAGAGAACGGCGACGATGAGAACCAGGCAGAGAAACAGAGGGGCCAGACTAGAGACGGCAGCGGGAATACCAAGACGCCATATTCGGTAGACCAGGCCGAGGGCTACCAAGACCAGGATGACCACCGTGATCGCGATCGCGTGCCTGGTGAGGAAGGGCAACACCCTCCGTCCAGACCTCACGATCAGTTTGCCGCATCTCCCGGCGATAGATTTCATTCCTTCTGGTCAACCTCTGACTGAGACAGGGGGCAGGTCTCCGACCTGCCCCAAATCTTCGATAAAACCTGTCCCACCCCTGCGGAACGCCTAAGCCTCGGCTTTCACCTGCGCTCCGCAATGATCACAGAACTTGGCCCCCGCACGCAGCGTCGCTCCGCACTGGGGACACGAGACCTGTAGAGGTGCACCACAGTGATCACAGAACTTGGCCCCCACCCTCGCAGGCTGCCCACAAGACGGGCATTGCATCTCTGCTGCGGGGGTAGACGGAGCCGCAGCAACAGGTGGGGCTGCAGCAACGGGCCGGGCAGCAATAGGTGCCTGCCCCGTAGTGACGTACTGCTCAATCAACTGGAAGACCTGCTTGGGGAGTTGGCTCTGTTTCCACGCACCATAGGCAGCGGGGATGAGAGCCGGCCAGAATATGAGGACGCCCACCGCCCCCACCGCAGCCTTGTCCACCCACTTGGCGGCGCCTATCTCCACCAGCAAGTTCTCACCCTGAGGGGTCATTGTCACATTGAGCGCAGCAGACATACCAACGACCGAGCGCCAGGTTTCCGGCTTGCGGGTCTGTACTGTGAAACCTCCTCCTGGGGACTCGAGTGTCTGTACTTCGAACCCCTGACCCTGGAACCAGTCGGATACCACCCCTGTCAGTTCTCCGATGTTCACGCTGGGAGCATGATAAATCCTTTGTTCTGCCATTTCAGATTTTCCTTTCCGCTTCAGTCAGGTCGAGCAGCCTCTCCATGGCCTGGAGCACAGCCCACTCGTACAGGATTTGAGTGAATTCCTTGTGCAGTTCATCACTCAATTTGGGCTCCAGGGCACGCAGCATCTCAGAGACCTTGTCTGCCTGCTCCCGGACCTCCACCGGTTCGACGACGCCATCGGCCAGGGCCTTTTGCCAACTTTCCATCTGGTCCAGGTATTTGGCGAACATCATCTCGTTTGACTCCGGGTCAAACCAACTTCTCCTAGCCATAACCACCTCCTTGTATGATTGTTGCCTGGTTGGAATTATATACATTCTTCCCCCAAGTGCAAATCCAACTGCGAGAGTACTACTCAGCCAATGCTCCCAGCCCCCGTCCC
>JAXHUO010000028.1:0-60676 GCA_034189605.1 Chloroflexota bacterium | reverse complement strand
CGGCGGGTAGTGGACATGCTTGACGTTCGGGCGACGCTGGCGGTAGAGGATGGGGAAAAGGTTGTCTACGTGCGGTGTATGCTGGGTGACAAGGTTTTATCAGTATCCCAACCCAGTAGGAAAAGTTGATGGTGTTGAAGAGCAGCAGTTGTGCAGCCCGGGCCTCCGGTGGGTGAAGGATGAAGACGTCGTCGTCCCAGGTGGGCAGGCGCAAGGTGGCGGGGAGAGCCCGGTCGGAGGCTGGCCTCGGCAGGCGTGCGCAGACCTCGCGCAGTTGTGCCTCGTCAATGGTGACGTGGCGCAGGTGTGGGATGACGGGGGCGATGGTATCCAGGATCATAGGGGACTATCGTTTCGTGCGCCCCAGTCTAAAGAGCCGGGGCTGGTGATCTCCGCCAGGCCTCCAGCGCCTCCTCTTCAGGACGGCGCGGCTCGGTCCTCCTCCGCGAGCAAGCGTAGGGCGTAGGTCACGCGGCGGGGCCGTTTGGTCAGCAAACCGCTGGCCTCCCATGCCTGGGCCAGCGCGCTCAGGCGGGCGCGGGAGATTTCGCCGCCAAAGGCCCGGTGCAGGGTCTTGATGGTGAACAAGCCCTCCAGTTCGTCGAGTGCGTAACACACCAGCCTCCGCTCGAGCGGGCTGAGGGCGGGGAAGGATGCGGGTGGGCTGATCTGGGGGGAGATGGCGACGGCGTGCAGCATACCCAGCCAATGCACTGTCTCCTCGATTAGACGCCCCATCTGGAAGTAGAGCCGGTTCGACCAAGCCGCCACCCCCTGCAGGTCGTGGATGAAAGGGGGCGAGGTGGCGGAGGTGGCGTAGGCGGCAAAGGGAAAGTCAGCCGTGCTAAAGATGCCCGCCCGAGGGGTGGTTGCCTGGGCGCGGAGCACGTCCCAGCGCTCCTCGGTCACGGTGCAATCGAGGCGGGCGGTGACCAGGACGCCACCCGGCAGCCGCCAGTACCAGGCCGCGCCCACCCGCCCCTCGTAGCCAGGAGTCTGTTTGCCGATCTCGTCGAGGAGTTTATCGGCCAGACGCAGCGCGTCGAACGAAGGATAAGACTGGGGCATACTTTTTTCTCTCCTGTGCTCACTCACAGCGACACGTCTGAATCCATTACTTCTCTTACTGATTTACCTGTCAATCAGGTGCGACGTACTTTTGCTCCAAGTCTGCCTGTTCTACGGTGCAATCCACTGCGAGTATTCGTGGCAGGCTGCTGGTCAAAATCGCTGAAATGGCAAGGGGCAAGTGCGTTGCACCTTACTGTAAGCCCATCGTATGCTATTTCATAACCATGCCGTGCGGCAAAGTCCGCCAGTTCCGGGTGGACAGGGTTACCCTCGTGGGCTATATGCGTCGCAAAGGCATGGGCATTGTCGGCCAGCAAACCCTCCTCGCGCATGCGTGCCATGTGCTCGATGAATTGATGGGCACTCAGATGATCACTGCCGGGCTCGTCGGGGCCATAGGTGTGGTCGAGGATCACCACATCGAATCGCAAATTGTGTCGCTGAAAGCCTTGCCAGGTCTCCTCTGGCAGCGTCGCCGTATCGGTGCCATAAAAGATACAACGTTCTTCTGCCTCAACAGCATAGAGCAGTGGGTCCACTGTAGGATCATGCTGCGCCGGGAACGCTGTCACTTGATAGCGTCCGATGGTGAAGGATTGCAACGGTTCAATCTGATGAATCTCCAGGTTTAACCGCTCACCCACCTCGGGGTCGAACAGGCTGGCGGGGGCGCAATCTCGCTCCAGTAGTTGCGCGGCCAGTCGCAACGTGCCAGGCGAGGCATAAAAGTGCAGCCGGGGCGCACCGACTACCCCGTACCCTGGGCTGCGCGAGAGGAAATGAGAGGTGTCCAGATGGTCCGCGTGCGCGTGGGTCTGCAGGCAGTAGCGTACTCTGGACAGGGGGCGGCTATGCATGAAGGAAGCGGTCATAATATCAGGACCAAGGTCAATTAAAAGGTCATCGTTGATCAACGCAGCAGAGCGCTTCCGCAGACTCGGACCGCCGAGCGCGCGTGCTCGCTCACAGTTGTCGCACCGGCAAAAGGCCTCCGGATAGGCATTCGCTGCGGCGGTTCCCAAGAACGTGACGATCATCTTTCCCCCATTTGTAACTGATCTGCTACCTCCTCGATGGTCTCCGAACTCGTATGAAGATCACGACAGTCAGGCCTAGCAGCAATACTGCCGCCAATGCGATAACCAATACCCAGACCCCGCCACTCCCTCTGACCGCTGGTCTTGAAGTGGTGCTCACCGTACCCGCATCACCGCTCAGGACAAAAGCGGCCCAATAGTATGGATGCGCCCACTCGGGATGCGCCGAGTCGGTGCGCACCTCATTCTGCGCTGCCTGTAGTGATTCCGCTTTGCCCATCCCCGCCAGCAGGTGGGTGTAAAAGCGGACCATCAATGTCCCTGTCGCCTCATCGTCCACCGACCACAGGCTGGCCACCACCGTCGGTGCACCGTAGAGGAAGGCGCGGTTCAGGCCCACCACTTCATCCCCGGCGCTCAGTTCTCCCAATTGCGTCTGGCAGGCACTGAGCACGACCAGGTCGGCCTGCTGTAGATCCAACCCGTACACCTCGTGGACGTTCAGGTGACCGTCGTCGTCCGCACCTGGGGCCAGCCAGAGGCGGGAGAAGAGAGGGGCAGTGGGGTTGAAACTGCCGTGGGCCGCCAGATGGACCGCCCCGGCCATGCCCACTTGCGCCGACAGCCTCCCCTCGCTCGCTTCGGTTCCCACGAGTGACTGCGCGCCAAATAGCCCGGCCACCGCCTCTGCTTCCTGGGCTGCGTGGTCCAGCCGGGATAGATCGGGGTTATCGGTCTGCGGGTCACCCAAGACCAACGGAGCGGTCGGCTCTCGCCCCGTCTTGGCCTGGATGAAGGGCAGCGCGCTGGCAGAGGGAAGTTGGAAGAGGATAAACTGCTCGCCAAAGTACCGCTCCCCGTCGCTCAACGCGGCAAAGGGCACATAGTGCAGCGCCTGGTGGGGAATGATGCCCACCTTGGGTGTGGCCAAGTGGGGTTTCAGAGGTGCGACGAGCCAGGTGTAGAGGTCGCTCAGGCTGCGGGGGTGGGGATTGCCCAGGTTGGCCAGGCCCAGGCGACGAAAGTTCTCGACTGCCCTGGTGATCTCTTCCGTGCTGGCGGGCAACTCGACCATCTGGAAATCATCGTGGGTAAGGATGGAAGCCAGAGCATTCTCGTCGGTCAGATAGTAGGCCACCAGCGTGGTCTGATCATCGAGGAGCGCCTGGGTGTCGGTGACAGTGGTGGCGGGCACCGTTACCAGCGAGGCCAGTTCGGGGTTGGTAAGTTGGAGCTGGGCCAGCAGGTCCCCATACTCTTGCTGCTTGGTCGTCAGTTGTGTTTCGATGGAGCGAATAATCTGCTCATCCTGCTGGTCAGGCGATTTGGACTTTTCGGCCAACAGACTGCTTTCGAGGGCCGCCAGTTCGCCGTGAAGGGTTTCCTCCTGGTGCAGAAGCGTGGCGTCACCGCTCTGGCGCACGTCCGGCCGGTTGTTGCCCAGCGCGTCCAGGAAGGCGCGGGCGCGGTTGCGCTCGGAGAGGTTAAAGGCCTCGTCGGTGCGCCCCATTCCAGCGAGGAGGCGGACGGCGCGTTGGTAGACGTCCACGTCCTGGCCGGCCAGGGCCATCTGGAAGGCTTCGACCTTTGTTTCGGCGCGCAGCGTCTCGCGGACGGCGATGGACTGGAGGTAGTATTCGAGCGCTTTGGTTTCGTCCCCTTGCTGTTCATACACCTGACCGATGTTGTTCAGCGTCGTCGCCATGCCCTTCTGGTCGCCAATCTCCTGTTGGATGGGTAGTGCTTGCTGTGAGTAGGCCAACGCCTGCTCATACTCAGCCAGGTCTTTGTAGTGTGTTCCGATGCCGTTCATCATTCTCGCTTCACTGTACCGGTTGCCAATGTTCTGTGCAATGGACAGTGCCTGCTGGTCGTAGGTCAGCGCTTGCTCGTAGTCAGCGAGAGTATTGTACACTTGTCCGATGTTGTGCAATATTGCTGCTTCCCCCCACTGAATGCCGATCTCCCGCGCGATACTCAATGCCTGCTGGATGGAGGCCAACGCCTGTTCGTAGTCAGACGATTGAAAGTAGACCGCCCCGATGTTGCTCAGCGTTGCTGCCTCCCCTCCCCGGTCGCCGGTTTCCTGCTGGATGGGCAGTGCTTGCAGAGCGTAGGCTAGCGCTCGCTCATAGTCGCCCAGGTTGAGGTAGATCACCCCAATGTTGCCCAGTGTCGTTGCCTCCCCTGCCCGGTTGCCGATCTCCTGGTCAATGGCCAGGGCCTCCTGGTAATAGGTCAGCGCCTGCTCGTAGTCGGAGCGGTCATCGTAGACCGTCCCGATGTTGTTCAGTGTTCCCGCCTCCCCTGCCCGGTTGCCAATCTCCCGCCCAATAGCCAACGCCTGCTCGTAGTATGTCAGTGCCTGTTCGTAGTCAGAGAGGACTTTGTAGACTGAACCGGTGTTGTTTAGCGTTCTTCCCTCCTCCGTCCGGGCGCCGATTTCCCGTGTGATTTCCAGTGCCTGCTGGTGATAGGCCAGCGCCTGCGGAGAGTCAGACAGGACACGGTATACCGCGCCGATGTCGTTCAGCATCGTTGCCTCTCTTGCCCGGTCGCCGATCTCTCGGGCGATTTCCAGCGCCTGCTGGTAGTAGAGCAGCGCCTGTGCATAGTCGGATAGGGCGTAATAGGTCCCCCCGATATTGCCCTGCGTCACCGCCTCTCCTGCCCGATCACCGACCTCTTGCCGGATGGTCAACGCCTGCTCATAGTAGTCTATCGCTTGCTCATAGTAGTCCAGCGCCTCATAGATCAGCCCGGTGTTGTTCAGCGTCGTCCCCATCCCCGCCCGATCACCGATCTCCTGCTGGATGGGCAGCGCCTGTTGGAAGTAGTCCAGCGCCCGCTCGTAATCAGACAGGGCGAGATAGGCCATCCCAATATTGTTCAGCGTCGTCGCCTCTCCTCTATGATCGCCGATCTCCTGTGAGATGTTCAGCGCCTGTTGGTAGTAATCCAGCGCCTGCTCATAGCTGGAGAGGTCGTGGTGAACCGACCCAATGTTGCCCATCATCTTGGCTTCCCCCTCCCGATCACCGATCTCCTGCCGGATGGGTAGCGACTGCTGGTAATAGTCCATCGCCTGCTCATAGTCGCAGGTAGCCTGGTAGATTCCCCCAATGTTGTTCAGCGTCACCGCTTCCCCTGTTTGGTCGCCAACCTCCCGAAAGATGGTCAGCGCTTCCTGATAATAGTCCAACGCCTGCTCATAGTCATAGAGTTCTTCGTGAACCGCTGCGATGTCTTTTAGCGTCCATGCCTCCTCCGGTGGGACACCCATCTCTTGCCAGAGGGCCAGCGCCTGTTGAAACAGCCCCAGTGCGCCCAAAAAGTCGCCCTGTTGACTGAGGGTAACAGCCTTGCCTCCGATAGCCATAGCCCGCCCGTCGGGCGTGATGTACCACACAGGCCCCGACCCGGTAACGAGCAGGTTGTCAAAGTGAACCTCTGTGAGTTCGTCCTCGTAGGATGTTGACGTGAGGGCAATGTCACCTCCGCTGAAGGTGGTGTCGCTTGCTTCAGCCAACAGTTCCCCGTTGACGAACAGCGCCAGGTACTCCCCGTCGCAGACCACGCGGATATGGTTTGTCACATTCCCCCGGTGGATAGCAGCAGATTCTTGCCAGTCCGCCAGCCATTCGAAACTCCCTCCTTGGGCTTTGGCAATAGCGTGGGAGCCATCTCCCCTGATGAGCAAGTAGTATCCAGCCCCATCAAGCTGTGCTCTGCACACCACCCCGTAGACGATATTATTGTTGGGTGGGGTCGAAACCTGCGTGGCATCTATCTCGATAGCAAAATCGTTGAGAGAACGGTAGGGGACACCCCACGTCGGTTTGCCTGTCCCATTTGAGGTGATAGAATACGCGCCAGATCTGTAACCCACGCTGCCTGTTGCATAGTCACCCACCTCCCAGCCACTGCCCGGGTCGCTGAAATCATCCTGAAAGAGTATATTTTCATCGGGGGGCGGTGTGGGTTCCTGGGCGGATAGCGCGGCCGCGACCGGCTGCTCCATAATAAATAGCAGCAACAGCATCATGGTCAGACGGCCCAAGAGTCCAATTCGCTTGATGTTCATCAAGCGTTCAGACCTCCGAGGTTTTGGCCGTGATTTGGCTTGAAAAGTGAGTGATTTGCTGTCTAAAGTCGTCAAAAGAGCACTGTTTAGTAAACCTCGGAGGTCTTGTCGGGTGTTTCCCACACCCCTATGAACGCTTACGATTTTCATTGTGTATCTTCCAACCCTGCCTGGATGGTCACTCGGCCAGCAGTTGGTCTACCTGCTCCATGCTGTCCTGGTCGCCAATCTGCTCGTAGAGCGCCCGCGCCGCTTGCAGGTGTTCCTCTTCTGTCCCGTCGGCCAGGAGCCGAGCCGCCAGCCCCAACCCAACCTGTGCCGCTGCCTCTGCTTCCGACTCGCCTGTGGTCTGTGCCCCCGCCAGAGCCTGGGCAAAGGCCTCTTGAGCCTCTGTGGCCAACCCCATTTCGAGGTACACCCGGCCCAGAGCCAGTTGCACTGCAGGGGACTCGTCGCTTGCGGTCAACTCTCGCAGCAGTTGGGCGGCCTCGGCGCGCAACCCGTAGCCCAGGTAGAGTTCGGCCACCAACATGTCGGCGGCAGTTGGGCTGAGCGACTGGGCGCGCAGCCGCGCTTCCAACGCTTGCACCGACTCCACATCCTCAGCCGGCAGCAGCCAGAAGCCCAGCCCAGTATGCCCTTCGCGGCCCTCGTCGGAACGCTGACCATCTCCCTCAATGACCAATACGTAGGTCGCGCCTGACTCCAGCGGCGGCCAGCCCTCTGGCCAGTCCAGTTCCCCACCTGTCGCTTGAACCGGCGCTCGGTCCTGCCCGTCGTCACCGAGCAGCGTGACTGTGTAGGCATCTACATCTGGCAGGGGATGCCAGCCCAGCGAGGGGCGGTTGTTCAAGAGCGCCGTATTTCGGGGGCGCAGGACGTATAGGTTTTTGCCCTCCTTCTCCCCGCGCAGAGCGGCAACGTCTGCCCAAGGACGGGGAGGCCGGCCAGTCTGGCAGGGCACCCCATGTTCCAGCCCGTCGGCGAGCAGAGAACTAGGCCCTTTTTCCCACGTTGTCTCATCGCCACAAAAGATGACCCCAATGCTGCCTTCGGCTACGCGCAGCAGATCACCCGGCGCTACGGCGACACCGAATCCCACCGGAAGGAAATCACTCCAGCCTGCGCGGCGCAGCCACACTTCCCCCTCGGCCTGAACCAGCAGGTTGGGCAATGCCGGTTCGGATGTCTGACCTGTTGTCGCTGGCACAGGTGTTGACGCCTGACCGCAGGCCACCGCCATCAGGCCGGACGCGACTAGAAGTAAGCCAAGTAACACCTTCTTACTCATTCTCATTATACTCATTATGGCTCTCCTGTCTCCTCAGCCAATCGTTCCCGGGCCTCGGCCACCCAGCGGAAGGCGTCCAGACAATCGGGTGGGAGGTGGGATACACCTGCGGCGCACGACTCTGACTCGGCCACGGCCAACGCATAACCCAGACTGTCTTGCCAGGCGCGGCGGGCCTCGGTGGGCTTTTTCAAAGCCTCGTGGGCCTGGGCCTCCACCTGGTGCATCTCGGCCAGGTAGATCTCCACGCTCACTCCTTGGCCCTGCAACGTCCTCAGGTTTTCTGTCACTTTTTCCAGGGCGGCCAACGATGCCCGGGGCAGTCCTTTTTCCAGGTAAGCCCAGGCGATGTTTTTGCCAATCACAGCCTGTCCCAGTGGGTTGTCTGCCCGCCGCTGCCCTGCCAGGAGGGTTGCCAGTGCTGCATCCGGGTTGTCTTGCGACCGCATGTGGAGGCGACCCAGGTTGTTGTACGTCGGCCAAAAGCCGTCGTCTATCTCCAGTGAAATCTGATACTCGGCTATGGCTTGCTCATAGTCCTGCAGAGCTTCGTAGGCACTGGCGAGGTTATAGTGCGTGCGTGCGTTGCCCGGGGCGAGACTCAGAGATTGTTCCAAATGCCGGATGGCTGTGCTGTAACTGCCGCCCTCCAGCGCGGTCACCCCCTGACGACGGAAGAGTTGAGCCGCCTGAGGCGAGCCCACGTATACAAGCAGGGCAAACACTCCAGCAGCCAGCCAGACAGCTGTACAGATGCGACGAGGACTATTCAGTAGGCGGGCCAGGGTGCGTGAATCATCCACACGAAGAACAAGTTGCCGTCCACGCTCGGTTTGGAGTCCAAGGAGTGAGGCTATGGCCAGGAGTTCAGCAACCCCTGTAGAGAAGTTGAGGAATTCTGGATCTGGCCTCAGCCAGCGGTACCACAGTATCAGAACGTGGTAGACTATCATGGCCAGTGCGATGAACGTGAGCCAGTCCCAGAGTTTGTGAGCGCGGTCGGTTTCTGGAGGAGGAACGGGGGAGACTGCTGGCTCCATAATCGGCTCGGATGGAGCAGGCGGTGGCGGAGACGGTGGGAGTGATTGATCCGACCCGCCGGACCTGATCAAAGATTTCCTGGTCATAGCACACCAACCCTTATCAACGCTTCATGTCTTGTACAGATTCGCTAGGATAATTATCCCCTCTACCTGCTAAAGTTGGGTTTTTTGGTTATTTCAGGTGGCCCTTTGCCACACCGGGCCTGTCAATCGGAGAGCCACTCAGCCGCAGCCCTCGGAAGTAGCGCCAGCGAACCCCGGCGCACGGTTGGATCGGGCAGCGATTCGATGAACAGTGGGCCGTAACTCTTGGTCAGCAGCCGCTTGTCAAAGATGACCACGATGCCCCGATCGGTGCGGGTGCGGATCAGTCGCCCGAACCCCTGCAGGAAGCGCAGGATCGTCCCCGGCACGGCATACTCGAAGAAAGGTTGCTCGAAGGTCTCGGATCGAGCGGCGAAGATGGGGTCGCTGGGAACGCTAAAGGGCAGCCTGGCGATGGCCAGACAACTGAGCGGTTCGCCCGGCACGTCCACTCCCTCCCAGAAACTGCGCGTGCCCAGCAGCACCTGACGCTGCCCCGTGCGAAAGTTCTCGAGCAGTTGCGCCCGCGAGATGCCCTCCCCCTGGGCCTGGACATTGACGCCGGCCTGGGCCAGTGGCGCTCGGATGGCGCGGAGTGTGGTCCGCAGTTGGCTATAGGAGGTGAAGAGCGCCAGCGCCCGCCCTTGGGTCGCCCGAAAAAGCGCCGCCATTCCCTGTTCCATCGTCCGTTGGTAGCCTGGCTGACCTGGTTCGGGGATGTCGTTCACCAGATAGACCAGCGTCGAGTTCTGGTAATCGAAGGGGGAGCCAACCGCCAGTTCATCTGCCTCCCAGGCGTTCAACCTCTCGCGCAAAAAATCGAAGGTGGAGCCGGTGCGCAGCGTGGCCGAGGTCAGCACCACTGTTTCTTTTTTGTGGAAGAGGTGCTCCTCCACCAACGGTCCGACGTGCAAGGGGGCGGCATGCAGGCTCAGGCGGTCGTTGCGGGGATTCGATTCAAGCCAGTAAATGAGAGATTGTGAAGGCTGCGTGATCGTCTGGTTTACCTGACCACGCGTTTCTCCCAGTCGTCGCGCCAGACCCAAGACCTGCGCTTGTAACTCGTCAGCGTCGGGGATATCGAAGTTGGTCAGGTCGTCCAGTCCTCCCGCCAACCGCTCCAGCCCGTCCACGACGGCCGCCAGTGGTGTGTTGGCCTCGTCCCACGCTATCTCGACAGTCTCCCAGGCTGGCTGGACGCGCAGCCCCGAGGTGATGCGCGGGCGGAAGGAATATTGGCTGTTCCGGTTTTGCTTTTGCTCCTCTATGAATTCCTCCAGGCGGTCGAAAAAGAGGCCCAACTGGCGCACGGCCCGCTCGCCTGCCAGCCCGATTTTACCGACAAAGAGTTCTACCTGTTCCATGACGTCGCGGGGCAGGCGGGCTTTCTGGCAGCGCCCGATCACCTCAGACAGCATGCCGGTCACCCGGCCAGACGGGCCCATCTTGCCAATCTCATTTAACAACCGGTGCATACTGGTGCGGTCGGTCTCGAAACTGAGCCCGTTGGTGGTGGCTGCTTCCAGGTGGTGGGCCTCGTCCACGATGAGATATTTGTACTCGGGCAGGGCGTGGTTCTGTACCGCGACGTCGGCGAGGAGCAGCGCGTGGTTGACGATAACGAGGTGGGCGGCCTCGGCGGCGTGACGGGCGTTGTAGAAATAGCAGGCCCCCGCGTGGAAGCGGCGGCAACGCTCTGGGTCGCAACCTTCGTGTTCAGCCGAAAGTTGCCTCCACAAAGTCTGCTCGACCGGGTTGGGTAGGAACAGTTCGTCGCCGTCGCCATCCGTTGTCTCGGGCAGCCAGACGAGCACTTTTGTCAGCACGCGGGCCTCGGCGGGTGAATTCGCTCCCCGGCGGCGCAGCGCCTGCAGGCGGGCCGGGCAGAGGTAGTGGGAACGGCCCTTGAGTACAGCGGCATGAAATTCGAGCGGCAAGGCGGCGGCCATGTCGGGCAGGTCTTTGCGGTACAGTTGTTCCTGCAGGTTGATGGTGTTGGTGGAAGCGACCACCCGCTCGCTGTTCTGCACCGCCCAATGTACGGCGGGGATGAGGTAGGCCAGTGATTTGCCAACGCCGGTAGGGGCCTCGACCAGCAGGTGCCCGCCCTGGTTGAGTGCCCGCGTCACACCGCGCAACATCGCCACTTGTTGAGGGCGGTGCTCGTAGCCGGGAAAGTGGGCCTCGAAAGCCCCGCCTTCTTCCAGAAGCGCCGCCATTCTGTCCACGTCCAGCATCGTCCGCTCGGCGGCCGGTTGCAAGGGGCGAGCCTGTTCCGCCGTGGCGAAGAGCGGCCCTTTCGGCGTGGCGCTCGGCCTGGGCCGGGCGCGCCGTGCGGATGGGTGCCGGGCTGCTTCCTCCAGCGCAGTGCGGAAGAAGCCAGTAGCGGCCCACCCGGCCCGTTCGCCATGTCCTATGATCTCCTTCAGTGTGCGGGGCGGCAGGTCTGCCGCTCTGAGGAGGAGGATACGGAATAGGCGGTGGGTGGCCTGGGCGTCGTCCAGCGCCCGGTGCGCTTGTTTCATTTCGATCCCCAGCATCCTCGCCAATGCCTGCAGGCTGTACCGCTCGGCGTGCGGGATGAGCACGCTGGCCAATTCGAACGTATCGAGGGATTCGTTCTCGATCAGCCGGGAGTGGGGGTGTAAGAAGGCCAGGTCAAACTTGACGCTGTGGCCCACGATGGGCTGTTGGCCGACGAAACGGGCCAGGCGTGGCAGCACGTCGTGCAGGCCGGGTGCGCCGGCTACGTCGGCGTCACAGATACCGGTCAGTTCGGTGATCTGGCGGGGAATGGGCCGGCCAGGATTGACAAAAGTGGAGATGTTTTCCAGCACCTCGTCGTCGCTGAACTTGACCGCGCCGATCTCAATAATGGCGTCACGCTCAGCGTCGAGACCGGTGGTCTCCAGGTCAAGGGCTACGTAAGTTTGGGGCATATGTATCCTCATTTCTAAACCGCAGCAGGCGGCAGGGGGATTATACCGCAGTGGTGGGGAAGGGGCAAGGGAGCAGTTGTACGCCAAGTACCATTTGTTCCTGTTTTGTGTTATACTTGCCTTTAGTGCACAGGCTATCGGGGTTGAATCAACTGACCCGCTTGAAGGTATTCCAATTGGAGCCCTTGTTATCTGCTAACTGCTAAACGCCAAGACAGGAGACCCAAATGATCGCTCAAGTCGCCGCCCGTGTGCGTGAGAACGTCCAGAAGGTCATCGTTGGCAGGGACGACGTGATAGACCTGGCCCTGGTCGCCACCCTCTGCGAGGGGCATATCCTCATCGAGGACGTGCCTGGCATCGGCAAGACCACGCTGGCAAAGTCCATTGCTGCCAGCCTGGGCTGTACCTTCCGCCGCATCCAGTTCACCCCCGATCTGTTGCCCTCTGATGTCACCGGCATCAACTTTTTTAATCAGAAGATGCAAGAGTTCGAGTTTCGTCCCGGGCCGGTGATGTCTCAGGTCGTGCTGGCCGACGAGATCAACCGCGCTACGCCACGCACCCAGTCGGCCATGCTGGAGGCGATGCAAGAGCAGCAGATCACGGTGGATGGTGTAACTTATTCCCTCCCGCGCCCCTTTCTGGTGATGGCCACGCAGAACCCGATCGAACTGGAGGGCACTTTTCCCCTGCCAGAAGCGCAGGTGGATCGCTTTCTGATCAAAATCCTCATTGGTTATCCGACGAAGGAGGAGGAGCATGCCATCCTGCTCCGTTTCGAGCGGGAGGACCCATTGGAGAGACTAGAACCGGTCACCACCCCCGACGAGTTGATCGCCATACAGCGACAGGTGCGGGAGGTGCGGGTCGAGGAATCGGTGCGCGGTTATATTGTGGACATCGTCCGCGCCACGCGGAGCCATAGAGATGTCCAGTTGGGAGTCAGCCCACGTGGTACGCTCTCACTGTACAAGTGCGCTCAGGCGCTGGCCGCCATCCGTGGGCGCAAGTACGTCCTACCCGACGACGTCAAACTGCTAGCCCCCTATGTTCTCACCCATCGCATCCTCATTAACCCTGCAACCCGGCTGCGAGGCCGCCAGTTGGCCGACGTGCTGATGGACGTGATTGAGACGGTGCCAGTGCCGGTGGAAAGGTTGTGATGCAAGGGCGGATGGGCGAGCGCCGCTCCCAGTTCAGCCCCATCTGGTTCGAGATGGCGGGGCTACTCATCTTTGTTGGGCTGATTTTGAACCAGCGCGCTCTCTTTGCCCTGGCAGCCTGTATTCTGACCGTCATCCCCGTAGCCTGGTGGTGGAAATGGTCGTCGCTGCGCCACGTAGAGTACGAACGGCGTTTCGACAAGCGGTGTGCCTTCCCCGGCGAGACGGTTGAGATGACGGTGCGCATCGCTAACCACAAATTCTTGCCCTTGACCTGGCTAGAGTTCAGCGACGAGGTTCCAATGGCTATGCCTCTGGTGCAGGGCGTACTTATGCCGACCCACCTCCCCCGGGTTGGCACTCTTGACGCCGTTCTCTCTATGCGCTGGTATGAGCGGGTCAGCCGGCGCTATGAATTCGAATGTACTGCTCGAGGTATATACACACTGGGCCCGGTGCATCTCAAGTCAGGTGACCTCTTCACCCTATTCGAGGAGCAGGAGGAACGCGGGAACTGCGACCGGTTGGTCGTCTACCCGCGCATCTGGTCGCTTGAGGACCTGGGGTTGCCGTCCAAAGAACTGTTGGGCGAGCGAAAAGCCCGCCGTCGTTTGTTAGATGACCCTTTGCGCACTGTTGGCATCCGTGACTATCGGCCCGAAGACAGCCTGCGTCACATTCATTGGAAAGCCACCGCCCGCCGGGGCGAGTTACAGGTGCGGGTCAACGAACCGACTACGACGCTCAGCCTGGTTATCCTGCTGAACATCTCTACGTTTGAACACAATTGGCAAGGTGTCATTCCAGAACTGCTCGAGTGTGCCATCAGCGTGGCGGGCTCCATCGCCACCTGGGCCGTGGGGCAAAAGTACAAGGTGGGGTTGGTGGCTAACGGCTGCATGTCACTTTCCGATCAGCCCATCTGTGTGCCGCCCGGGCGCTCGCCAGGCCAACTGACCGCCATCCTGGAGGCGCTGGCCGCTGTGACCAGTTTCGCCACTTCTTCCATCCAGGAACTGTTGCGCCAGGAGAGCCCCCGGCTGCCCTGGGGAGCCACACTGGTCGTGGTGACGGCCATTGTCACTGACGGGTTGGCGGCGACGCTCCTGCGTCTACGGGACGCCGGGCGGCGGATGGCCTTGGTCTCGCTGGCCGATGAGCCGCCGCCGCAACTGGATGGGGTCACCATTCATCACCTGCCTTTCTCTACGTTGGTCTTCCGGCGCTTTAGCGAGGGACGTTATGACGCGGCTTCGTCGCTGCAGGTCGCTGGGTTGTCTCACTATGACGAGGTGGATAGGGATGCGCGTGTTGGATAGGTTTCGCACTCACGCCCGCCGCGAATTGGTGTTCCTGGCCCTGGGGATGATGGACGTCTGTGTTTTTGCACCTCTTTTTGTGGCGTTGCTTTCCTCCGTTGTCCCGACTCTGCCAGTGGCTTTAACGGCTGCTCTTCTCGGGGCAGTGCTGGCGGTGCATTACCTGGCTCGCCTGATGCTGCATCTACCTCTGCGGCCCGCTCTGCGTTCTAGCCTGTTGGGGACGGGGGTGCTGGTGAGTGGGCTGCTGGCCATTCATCATTTCCTTCACCCCCAAGTGCGCTTTCTGAACCTCGCCTGGCTGGTTGGCATCTTTAGTGACCTGCAACGGGAGAATCTGCCTCACGATGTGCTCATTTTCCTGTTAGTGCTGTTTCTGTGGTGGCGGGGATTGGTGCTGGCCCAGCGCCGGCTCGATAGCGAGAGTGTTGCCTTTCGATTTCGTTCGGGGTTGGTGCTGCTCGCTGTCACTGTGGCGTTGAGCGGTTCCATTCTTTCCTGGCCCTACTATCACTTTGTGTTCATCTTTTTTTTCGCCAGTCTGCTGGGGATCGCACTGGCGCGGGCCGAGGAGGTGGGACGGCAATATGGGGGCAGCCAGTCGCCGTTTGGCCTCGATTGGCTGGTGACGCTGGTGGTAACCAGCCTGGCCGTCCTTCTATTGGCGGCTGGTTTGGCAGCCTTGATGACCGGCGAGAACATTGGCCTCTTGCTGCTGCCGCTATTGCGGGTTCTACGTATTGTCTTGTTGGGTGTGGTCTATGTCATGGCCTGGATTGCACAGGTTGTGATTACTCCGCTGATGGTCCTTTTCCGGCAACACGAACTCGGACGTGTCTTGGATGAGGCCCTCCGTCAGATGGAATTGCCCGAGTCATTTGCGGGGCAGGAGGCGCAACCTGAGCAATCTTTCCTCACGGCCGAGCAACTGGCGCTGGCAAAAGCGGTTGGTATCGTCGTAGGTGTGTTACTCTTGCTGTTGCTGGTGGTCATCTCACTCCGCCGAATGCGGGCCTGGGATGGGCGGCGACGGGACGAGGAACGTGAGTCGGTGTGGGAAGGGGTGCACCTGCGCCTTCGCTTGCGCGACGTGATGCGGCGTGGACGCCGCCGGCTAGATGATGTCGCCGTTGCATTGAGCAACTCTCTCGTGGGTCGCTTTCTCGCTGCCATAACTATCCGCCGCATCTATGCCCAAATGGGCGCGCTGGCTGCAGAGCGGGGTTACCCCCGTGCTCCCCACGAGACCCCCTACGAGTATTTGCCGGCCCTTGAGCGAGCCCTTCCTGACAACTGTGGGGAGGTGAAATGCATCACTGAGGCTTACGTCGCCGTACACTATGGAGAAGTTCCCGAGCGACCGGAGGAGTTGACCGCGGTCCAGGCTGCGTGGAAGCGCATCCGTGAGACGGCGGCTGTAGAGACACGCCATCGCTGGCGTGTACCAGGCTCTTCTGCAACAGACGTCTAGTCAGCGCCGACTGAGGATTCTCGAGGGGGCGGCGTGCATTTGGGTTTATTTGACACTGTACGGGACTTGTGATATAGTGCGTAATGTAAAGGAGATTCGGATGGTCAAGTCACGCACGGAACTGCTAGTGGATCGGATACGAGATCTGCAGGCCAGCACGCCTGACATTGAGGCCTCGGCCATTGTCAGTGTAGACGGGTTGATAATGGCTTCTGCACTCCCGGCTGGCGTGGAGGAGGACCGGGTGTCGGCGATGTCTGCCGCGATGCTCTCCTTGGGTGAGCGTATTGCCAGCGAGTTGGGGCGCGGCGTGCTGAACCAGGTCTATATCAAGGGCAACGATGGCTACGTCGTTCTGATGTCGGTGGGCGAGGAGGCCGTGCTCACCGTGCTGGCGCGCAAAGAAGCCAAGTTAGGCCTCATTTTCCTGGATATGCGGCGCACAGTCGAGGACCTGGCTGCACTGCTGTAGACGTTGGGCAACCTGTAATAGGAGGGGACAGGCTGGCATTGTGGGCTTGATGAAGATTGCGAGTTTTATTCCGTCATTGTGTGGGGAGGGTCGCCCCCGAGCGACTCTCCCCGCTTCTCTTGAAAGCCGGGTGGAGCGGGATGTGTAAGTATATCTTTTGTACTGGTGGGGTGATCAGTAGTGTGGGCAAGGGGGTAGTGGCTGCCTCCGTCGGCCGGGTGTTAAAGGCCCGAGGCGTACGCGTCTCCATACAGAAACTTGACCCCTACATCAACGTAGATCCAGGGACAATGTCTCCCTACCAGCATGGTGAAGTTTTCGTCACCGACGACGGAGCCGAGACAGATCTGGACCTGGGGCATTACGAGCGTTTCATTGACGAGAATCTGACTCAGGCCAGTAATGTCACCGCTGGTCAGGTATACGCAGAAGTCATCTCCCGGGAGCGACGAGGTGACTTTTTGGGAGGCACTATCCAGGTCGTGCCACATATCACCAACGAGATCAAGCGATGCATTGTATTGGTCGGCGAGCAGAGCGGAGCCGAGGTGGTGATTGTCGAGGTCGGCGGTACGGTCGGTGACATTGAGGGCTTGCCCTTCCTGGAGGCATTGCGACAGATGCGCCGGGACGTAGGTCCTGAAAACGCGCTTTACATCCACCTCACCTTCCTGCCTCACGTTGGTGCTACCGGCGAATTAAAGACCAAGCCCACTCAGCACAGCGTGCGCGAATTGCGTTCCATCGGCATCCAGCCAGACGTCATCGTCGCGCGCGCTGACCACCCAGTGGATGACGCGCTGCGTGATAAAATCGCGCTTTTCTGCGATGTCGAGCGGCGGGCCGTAGTCCCGCTGGTGACTACGCCGTTATTGTACCAAGTACCGCTGACCCTGGAGGATGCTGGTCTGGGCGATTTTATCGTCGAGCGGTTGGGGATGAGGACGAAAGATCCTGGCCTGGGAGAATGGCGCGAACTTGTAAACCTCACTCACGCTCCTAAGCCACTGCTGCCCATTGCCATCGTCGGCAAATACGTTGAACTCCATGACGCCTACATCAGCGTGCGCGAAGCGCTGTGCCATGCGGCCCTGGCACACGGTTGGGACGTCGCTGTGCACTATGTCAGTTCCGAAGAACTTGAGCGCGGCCGGGGCTGGGATGAATTGGAAAAGGTAAGCGGTGTGGTTGTGCCTGGTGGTTTTGGCTATCGAGGCATCAAGGGCAAGATCGCTGCGGCGCGTTGGGTGCGAGAGAATCGGATCCCCTATCTGGGGCTGTGCCTGGGTTTACAGGTGATGATCATCGAACTGGCTTGCCATGCCCTGGACAGCGAGGAGCCGAACAGTACAGAGTTTGACCCTCACACCAGGTACCCTGTGATTGACCTGATGTCTGAGCAGCGAACGATCGTGGATCTGGGCGGCACGATGCGATTGGGCTTGTATCCCTGCCGTCTGGTGCCTGGGACGAAAGCAGCCGCGGCCTATGGTGAGGCAGAAATTCAGGAGCGGCATCGTCACCGCTTCGAGGTGAACAATGCCTACCGCGACGTGCTGGCACAGGCGGGACTCGTGTTTAGCGGACTTTCACCCGATGGGCGACTGATTGAGATTGCCGAACTGGCCGATCATCCCTTTATGCTGGGCAGCCAGTTTCACCCAGAGTTTCGGTCTCGCCCCAATCGGCCTCACCCTCTTTTTAAGGCTTTCATCGCTGCGGCCATCGCCTGGTACGAGGACATGCTAGCCAGCGGTCAGCAGCCGGCCACTAGCGTTTGACGTATGCTTGGCGCACATTTATACCTGTGCTATAATCACTATTGTAAACCATCCTTATCCTGTATCTGCGAAAATTGGAGGTAATTTCTTGCGGCGTAGAACCGGATGCGTGGCCTGGTTCCTGGTCATTGTTTTTGTCGTTGCGCTTTTCCTCACCTGGCAGTACTTTGACTATCTCTCGGCCAGCCGTACCTTGCCTGCTGGTATGACGGTGGCCGGTATGCCGGTGGAGGGGATGACGCGTGAACAGGTGCTGAATGTTCTCGAAGTGGGTTTTGCTACGCCTGTGGAACTTGCGTACCAGGAGCAACGGCTGTCTCTGCCTCCCGATAGCATCGAGTTGCGCTACGACGCCGAGGAAACAGAGGTCAATCTGGATGCGGTGCTGGCTGCACGGGGAGGAATCAATGGCTTTATGGCTCATCTGTTGCGCCGTCCTCTCGACCCGGTGGATGTCCCCGTGGCGGTCAGTTACTCTGCCGAGCGACTCGATGGATTCCTGTCTCGCGTCGCCAGACAGTACGATCGCCCGCCACAAGATCCGGTCCCACTGCCAGCCAGCCTGACTTTCCGCGTTGGCCAGCCCGGTAGCGAACTTGACGTCGAAGCATCTCGTGCCCGGCTCTCTGCCGCCCTGATCTCGCCTACCGACCGGCAAGTCGAACTGGTCGTGCAGACGGAGGAAGCGCAGCCGCTTGACATAAAAGTACTGGGCCAGTTGCTCCAGTCACTCTTGGATGACCACGAAAATCTGATACCAGGTATCTTTGTCAAAGGCCTGCAGACCGGGGACGAATTGGGCATCAATGCTGGTGTCGCTTATGCTGGATTGGGTGTACTCAAAATCGCTATCCTGGAGGAGACCTACCGCGTCCTCGACTACAGTCCAGACGTCGAAATGACCATGTTGCTCAGTGATACGATAACGCTTGACGAGAATGTCGCTGCCAATTCGTTGCTGCGTGACGCCATTGGTGATGGCGATGGGCAGCAGGGGGCCGATAATCTCACCGACTCGATGCTCCGCCTGGGGTTGGTTAACACCTTTATGGCGGCTCCTTACGATGGGGGGGAAGAGGTTATCCCCCCAACTATCGTCACCCCGGCCAATTCACGTACCGACGTCGTCACTGACCCCGATCCGTTTATGCAGACCACACCATTGGACGTGGGGTTGTTGTTGGAGATGATCTATCAGTGTAGTCACGATGGCGGTGCGCTGATGGTTGCTTACCCCGGCGCTTTTACCGCTGATGAGTGTGGCCAGATGATCGAGTGGATGAGTATGAACCGCATTGATAGTCTTATCGAAGCCGGGATTCCAGTGGGCACCAGTATGGCGCACAAGCATGGCTTGACCGGCGACACACATGCCGACGCGGCGCTTGTGTTCAGCCCCGGCGGTGATTTTGTGCTGATAATCTTTCTTTACCGCCCTGAGTGGCTGGACTGGGAGGAAAGCGCATCTCTTATGGCAAGCATCGCTACTGCTACCTACAATTATTTCAATCCCTCGCAATAGGCCTCGGCCTGTGTCTGTTTCGCCGCTGTACCACTGCTCAGCGTGTCAGTGGTAGTACTCGTGTCCAATTGCATGTTTGCCCATTTGGCTTATAATTGTATCAGGTGCATTTGAAATCTATCAGGTAAACAAATCCGCGCTATGCCGATGGATATTCCTGTGAGAACGTGAGACGTGAAAGCGACCAAGTATGAAGTCTCTTGAGACCCGTCACATTCCAGTAGCAGGTTCTTCTTCCAACGTACCTGCCGCGCGGGAGTCAGAACCTTCAGGGGAGGCACAGCCACCGGTTTATCCAGGAGGGCCGGGTGATGTGCAGCCTCTTTCTTCCCTGCCTCAGCCCCCTGGACGTGTCGAAGGCCATCTCTCTGAAGGTCACTTGCTTCAGAACCGCTACCGTATTCTGGGGATGTTGGGAGTGGGTGGTATGAGCGCCGTCTACAAGGCCCAGGACATGCGTTTCCCCAACGTTACTCGATTGTGTGCTGTCAGGGAGATGTTCAACACCGCTACTGACCCCCAGGTGCGGGCTATGATGGTGCGCAGTTTCGAGCGCGAAGCCAACATTCTTGCCACGCTTAGCCACCCAGCCGTCGTTCAGGTTTACGACTACTTTACTGAAGGGGACCGCAGTTACCTCGTTGTTGAATATGTGGAGGGCAAAAACCTGGTGACTATTCTGGCTGAGGCCGAGGGCTTTTTGCCGGAGGCGCAGGTGGTGCATTGGGCTATCCAGATCTGCGAAGTGCTGAGTTATCTGCATAGCCACGAACCGCAGCCGATCGTCTTCCGTGACATCAAGCCTGCCAATATTATGCTCGATAATCACAACCACATTCGGCTGGTGGACTTTGGAATCGCTAGAATCTTCCAGAGCGGCGAGAAGGGGACTATGATCGGCACCGAGGGATACTCGCCGCCTGAGCAGTATCGAGGCAACGCCGAACCTCGGGTGGACATCTATGCCCTGGGGGCTACGATGCATCATCTGCTCAGCAAGCAGGACCCGCAACTAGAGCCACCGTTCTCCTTCCACGAACGCCCTATTCACAAGAAGAATCCCCTCGTCTCCCGCGAACTGGCAGAAGTTGTCAACCGGGCATTGGAATATGACATCAACAATCGCTACAGCTCGACCGAAGAGATGCAGCGTGCACTGATGAGCCTGAGTTCGGCCCGGGGAATAGGTGGAACATCATCCTTTGGTGCGCCGGTCTTTATCAGCGGCGACGTCATGGCCCTGTGGCGTTTCGTCTGCGAGGATGAGATCCGTTCCTCACCGGCGGTGCATGACGGCGTCGTTTACGTCGGCGCTTACGACCACAATCTCTATGCCGTCAGTGCCGATAGCGGCAAGTTTCTGTGGAAGTATCCCACTGAGGGGGGAATTGCTTCGTCCCCATGTGTGCATGGTGGGTATGTGTTCGTCGGCTCTGCAGACCGGGTACTCTACGCGATCAACGCCGATACGGGGCGCATCTCGTGGACCTGCCCAACTCAGGGTGGTGTGTGGTCGTCACCCCGGGTCGCGTTTGGTCACGTATTCTTTGGCTCAGACGACCAGCATCTCTACGCGGCCAATATCCATAGCGGCCGTGTGGCCTGGGCTTTCGAAACAGATGGGCAGGTGCGCTCATCGCCAGCCATTGGGAACGATACTATCTACGTGGGGTGTGAGGGAGGAATGATCTACGCCGTAGACATCAGCGGTAAATTGCGCTGGCGCTTTCGCGCTCGGCGGGGCGTGACTTCTTCTCCTGCTCTCACTGAGGGAATGGTTTACGTGGGCTGCCAGGATTGGTATGTTTATGGTCTGGATATTCGATCAGGTTATCCGGCGTGGCGCTATCGTACTGGTGGAGCGGTCGTGTCCTCACCTGCTGTCAGCGCAGGCATGATCTTTGTTGGCTCAGTGGATGGTTACCTGTATGCCACAGACGCCGAAAGCGGGCAACTTGTCTGGCGCTATCCTACAGATGGCCAGGTGACCTCCTCTCCTGCCGTGGTAGATGGAGTAGTATATTTTGGCTCAGTAGATGGAGCCGTCTATAGTCTGGATGCTCAAACGAGTGCCTTGCGGTGGCGCTTTCAGACTGACGGACCGGTGGCGTCATCGCCTGTAGTGGTGGATGGTGTGGTTTACATTGGATCAACAGATCGTCACATATATGCACTCTCAGTCTGAGGTTTGTCCCGAGTTTGTCGTGGGGTCGTACCGCCTGGTGGTTAAAACCGTTGTCCGGAACAGAGTTTGAGCGGTTACGTTTCGTTTTGTGATACATTGGTCTGGGGTTTGGTATGAACCCAGACAGAGCAGCCAGGGTTGATTTTGGCGATAGACTAGTGAAATCTATCCAATTCATACACGATCTTTTGAGACTGGGGAAGACACCGCCAACTCCTGCGGATTCCTCATTCCCACCTGTAGTAGCATCCACCCAATTCAGGCTTGAGGTTGGGTGGGCTACCCATGTGGGAAAAGTGCGCCATCACAATGAGGATACGGCATTGGTCATCACCACCGCCCGTGGCGGTGATGTACCAGTACCGGCGTTTGGCATCTTTATTATGGCCGATGGCATGGGCGGACAAAAGGCAGGAGAGGTTGCCAGTTCTCTGGCAGCCCGAGCCGTGGCTCATCACGTCATGCACCAATTCTACCTGCCCACTCTCGTCAGCCAGGAGTATGATGCTAGCCAGTCACCCTTGAACGAGGTGCTCGTGGAAGCAGTGCAGGTGGCCAATACTGCTGTGGCAAACCAGGTGCCCGGTGGGGGAACTACTCTGACCTGTGCACTGATGCTTGGCCCGCGAGCCTACATTGCCCACGTGGGCGATAGCAGGGCTTATATTGTCGCAGAGGAAGGATTGGATCAGGTCACTCACGATCATTCGCTGGTGGACCGCCTAGTTGAGTTGGGGCAGCTTACGCACGATGAAGCCGCTGTTCATCCGCATAAGAATGTGCTATATCGCGCCGTTGGCCAGAGCGGTGTGCTGGAAGTGGACACCTACATGCGAACTATTCCCCCCGGGGGGCATCTGCTGCTTTGCAGTGATGGGCTGTGGGGCATGGTGAGTGAGGCACAGATAACTGACATTGTCACAACTGCTTCCTCGCTTCAGGCAGCGTGTGATAGTCTGGTCGCTGCCGCAAATCGAGCTGGGGGGGCTGATAATATTACCGCTATTCTGCTAGGGTCGCCGCCGAGTTAGGGCATGTGAGCATGGACATTGACGAGAAGGATTATTACGCCGTATTGGGGGTGCCTCAGTCTGCAACGGGCGAGGATATCAAACGTGCCTATCGCCTGCTAGCGCGTCGTTATCATCCCGACAGTCGGGCAGAGGGTGTCTCAACAGCATTGTTTCACGATATCCAGACCGCTTATGCTGTCCTGAGCGATCGGCGTCGCCGCCGTGCTTACGACCAGCGACTGACCGAGGCGGGCTTGGGCGAGGAGGCGATGCTCTCCTGGGAGGTTATATCGAGTCATAACCAACTCTGTTCTCTCTATGAGGAGCAGGTTGTTTATCTCCTGATAAAGGTACAGCCGGCTGCAGTCGCACAAGGCAAACGTCTCTCGCTCAACTTGTGTCTGGTGATTGATCGCAGCACCTCAATGCAGGGAGCGCGGCTGGAACACATCAAGGGAGCGGCACATCAGATCATTGATGAACTGCACGACGATGATTCCCTGGCAGTCGTCGCTTTTCATGACCGGGCAGAGGTTGTGCTGCCCAGTCAGTCCAGTGTCAACCGTGCTCGTGCCAAGGCCAAGATCTCCACCATCTGGGCCAGCGGTGGAACGGAGATTTTGCAAGGTATACGGGCCGGATTGGCGGAACTCGAAAAACGCCATAGCAATCAGGTCACCAGCCACTTGATCTTGCTCACCGATGGTCAGACCTATGGTGATGAGGAAGACTGCATAGCCGAGGCCCAACAGGCCGGGGCCCACCGCATCGGCATCACGGCCATGGGCATAGGCGAGGATTGGAACGACACCTTGCTTGATGAGATCGCAGTACGAAGTGGAGGTGTCTCTGCTTACATCGCGTCGCCTGGTCATGTGCGTGCACTGTTACAACAGAGGGTGCGCGGCCTGGGGGCTGTCTTTGCTCAAGGATTGATGCTGGGTATCCGCTGTGTTGAGGGTGTATGGGTAGAAAGCGCGTTTCGCATCTTGCCCTATCTGGAGCGTCTAACCCCAGCCAACGGCGTGATCAGCATAGGAGCCATGCAAGCCGATGTGCCGTTGGCAATCGTGTTGGAAGTGGGCGTGGCCCAAAAGCAGGCCGGGGATCATCGGTTGCTGCAACTCGAACTCACGGGTGACATACCGGCCTTGGGGCGTCAGGGGGATAAACTGCGCCATGATATTCACTTTACTTTCACGCCCACCGAGTCTCCGCCTGGACCGGTGCCGCCTCCCATTCTGAGCGCGTTGAGCAAGATCACTCTCTATCATATGCAAGAGCGGGCCTGGGATGCACTAGAGAATGGAGACGCCAACCAGGCAACCCACCAACTGGAGATGGTAGCCACCCGCTTGTTTGACCTGGGAGAGGTTCAATTGGCCCGGGCGGCAATGTTGGAGGCTGGGCGCATTGCCAAGGGCGGCGATCCGACGGCCAGGGGGCGCAAAGAACTAAAGTACGGCACGCGTAGTTTGACTATTGCTTCACGGAGAAAGCATTATGATTGAATGTCCATCTTGCGGGCGTAAACATCGTCCTGGTACATTATTCTGTAGCGAGTGTGGGGTATACCTTCCTACTGGTGGTCCCCTGCGGACTGAGCCTCTCCCCGAAGAGGAGTTGCCGATCTCGCGGGCCAATCCGTGGGCTAGCGAGTCTATGGGAGAGGTCAGCGAGGAGCCTCGTGTGTCATTGCACATCAAGATACTGTCCACTGGTCGCCAAATCAAACTACCATCCGCTGCCGAGGCGCACATTGGGCGTCTTGATGCGGCTCACGGCATTTTTCCAGACCTGGATCTCACCCCCGATGGAGGGCTCGACGGTGGCGCCTCCCGTCGTCACTGCAAGATTCATCAGCGAGGCTCGACTTATATGATCGAGGATGTTGGCAGTGCCAATGGCACCTTCTTGAATGGGCAGCGTCTGACCCCTTATCTACCTCACGTGCTCAAGGACGGGGACTCACTTCAGTTGGGCCGTATCGAACTGGAAGTCATCATTAAGCAATAGTACTTGCGCACTTGGAGTGAGTGTTCTCAATAAGAACTGCGTAACTACTGCCAGTAATGGGCGATGAACAGTATCGGGAGGATAATGTATGCCTCAAACTGTGATGATCCATCTGTTGAACGAGGATGCTGTTGTGGCCGAGGTAGAGCGTATTCCTGAGCCAAATGACCAGGTGCTGATTGTAAGTAACGTTCGGCGACGTGATGGACGTGATGTCTCCTATATTCTTCCTGAAACCAATATAGTGGTCTACCCGTGGGTGCGCATCCACTGCGTGGAGATCATGCCCAGCGAGAAAGAGGAGAGCATCGTTGGTTTTGTCCGCGAGTGACGTGCGCTGGGGTTGTTAGTGATGCCTGCTCACCGCGATGTTGTTCTGGTCGTAGATGACGAACCCCGTATGACTCGGTTCATCCGGATGAACTTGGAACTCGAGGGATACCAGGTGGTAGAAGCCTGCAATGGTCTGGAGGCGCTCGACAAAGTACGCACCGACCTGCCCAATCTGGTCATCCTTGACGTGATGATGCCTGAACTGGATGGCTTTGAGACATTAAAGATGCTGCGTGAGATCTCTAATATCCCGGTGATTATGCTGACAGTCCGAGCCGACGAGAGTGACAAGGTGCGCGGACTGGAACTGGGGGCTGACGATTACATGACCAAGCCCTTTGGTGCTCGTGAACTCGCCAGCCGTGTCAAGGCGGTGCTGCGCCGCACTCGAGGCCCGGTGTCGCCGGAAGAGGCCGTTCTTCGCGTTGATGACCGGTTGAGCGTGGACTTTAACAACCACGAGGTCATCGTCGAAGACCAGCGCATCAAGTTGCGCCCCACCGAGTTCCGCTTGCTCTACCACCTGATTGAAAACGTGGGTTGGGTGGTGCCCCATGAGACGCTGTTGGCCAAGGTCTGGGGATACGAGTACCGTGAGGAAATCCACTACCTGCGCCTGTACGTTGCCTATCTGCGGCAAAAGATTGAGCCCGACCCATCCCATCCCCGCTACATCCTTACTGAACGAGGGGTGGGTTATCGTTTTGTGGACTTTCGCAAAGAGCAGTTAGCGGTTAGCAGTAACTGAACCACGTGGTTTTTGGTATCTTGTCAATAAATGGGGGTGAGATGGAGGAACGCCAGCACCTTGCTGGCGTCTAGCGACCAAGATGGTCGCGTTCCCCCAAGATATCGAGAAGACACGTTTTTTGGCTGTTGTTTGGCTGTCGCCCCTGCGATATTTGCAGGGGCATTCTTTTTTTCTGTCGTGTTTCTAATGCTGCTCTTGTGCCAATCTAATGAAGCGGTGTAAAAATATGAGCGATGTAGGATCCAAAAGTTAATCTTGTTAAGGAGGTGCAGAGATGGCAAACTTGGTTCGTTGGGAACCCTTCAATGATCTGATCAGCTTGCGTGATGCGATGGATCGTCTCTTTGAAGCAAGTGTCGTGCGACCACGGGGTGGGTGGTCAGCCCCAGTTGGGATAGAATCGCTGGCCGTGGATATGTACGAGACCGATGAGGCCATCGTCGTCAAGATGGCCATTCCCGGCGTCAAACCTGAGAACCTGGATGTCAGCGTTGCTGGTGACACCTTGACCATCAAGGGCGAGACCAAGGCCGAGGAAGAGGTCCAAGAGGAGAATTACATCCGCCGCGAGCGCCGTTATGGTTCCTTCTGTCGTTCGCTGACTATTCCGCTCCCGGTAGTGCCTGACAAGGCAGGGGCTGGGTTCGAGAATGGCATTCTGACCCTCAGTCTACCCAAGGCCGAAGAGGTCAAGCCCAAGGTCATCAAGGTCAAGCCTAAGGGCAAGTAATCAAATGGGGTGGGGGGGGGCAGAATCTCCTCCCCGCCACGACATTGTTGTTCAACCGAGGAGGTGGTATAAGATGACCGTTACACGTTGGATGCCAGGGCGCGAGGTAATGACTGTGCGAGAGGCAATGGATCGGCTCTTTGAGGAAAGTTTCGTCCGCCCCAGACAGAGGTGGGGTGAAGGTGCACAGGAACGCCCGTCCCGGCTTCCGCTGGATGTATACACGACTCCAGAAGAGATCGTTATTGCTGCATCACTGCCAGGCTTGACCCCCGATGAGGTAGATATTATCATTGAGGGTGATACCCTGACTATCAGGGGCGAGTTACGGCCGCCTTTGGAGAACGTCGAATATCTGTTTCAGGAACGGCTTAGCGGCGTCTTCTCGCGCACGTTGACGCTTAACGTGCCCGTGGACGCAGATAAGGCCGAGGCGGTCTTTGAGAGCGGTGTGCTGACGCTCACTGTGCCCAAAGCCGAGGAGATCAGCCCCAAGGTCATCAAGGTCAAGAGCAAGTAACCCAGCCGGGCAAACAGACAGGGCAGAGCCAGAGGTTCTGCCCTGTTTCTTGTGAGTATGTCATTACCGGACTTTTTGGATGCCGCGACTTGTTGCAGCGGCATTAGTTGCACCTCTGATCACCACCTGATCATGCAGCGATAGGCTGCACGATCAGGTGGGAGCGGCCCCCTAGTTACGTACGATGAGGGGCAGGTAGATAAAGTGGTCGTAAGGTGGGATCGGGCCGATCTGGACGTTGATGAAGGTGCAGACGATCGTTTCACCCGGGTCTAGGTGGATGCGCACGCCGTTGTTGATGGGGGTGCTGCCACCGCCGGTGCAGACCACGTCGTCCAGGTCCCACCCGTCGGGTACGATCTCGGTCACTTCATAGTCATCGGGGAGCAGGTTACTGAACACCTGGCTGTCGCCGTCGTCCAGGCCAAAACTGCCCAGGTCACCGGTAAAGTCAAAGCCGGTGCCGCCTGCGGGGTCGGTATCTTTGACGATGGTGATCGAGCCGGGCTGGAAGTTGCTGAAGGTGCAGACGATCGCTGCACCCGGGTCGAGGTGGACTCTCACGCCGTTGGTGATGGGGTCACTTTCGCCGCCGGTGCAGACCACGCCGTCCATATCCCACCCATCGGGCACGACCTCGGTCACGTCATAGTCATCGGGGAGCAGGTTGCTGAACACCTGGCTATCGCCGTCGTCCAGGCCAAAGATGCCCAGGTCACCGGTAAAGTCAAAGCCGGTGCCGCCGTCGGGCTTGGTCTCCTTGACGATAGTGATTGAGCCGCGCTGGACATTGGTGAAGGTGCAGATGATTGTTTCGCCCGGGTCGAGGTGAATCGTCACGCCGTTGCTGAGCGGGTCGCTGTCGCCGCCGGTGCAAACCACGCCGTCCAGGTCCCACCCATCGGGCACGATCTCGGTCACATCATAGTTGTCGGGGAGCAGGTTGCTGAACACCTGAGTGCTGCCGTCGTCCAGGCCGAAACTGCCCAGGTCGCCTGTAAAGTCAAATCCGGTGCCGCCGTCGGGCTCGGTCTCCTTGACGATGCTGATCGCGCCGAGTTGGATGTTGGTGAAGGTACAGATGATCGCTTCATCCGGGTCGAGGTGAACTTGCACGCCGTTGCTGATGGGGTCGCTGTCGCCGCCGGTGCAGACCACGCTGTCCAGGTCCCACCCGGCGGGCACGATTTCGGTCACATCATAGTCATCGGGGAGCAGGTTGCTGAACACCTGGCTGTCGCCATCGTCCAGACCAAAGTCGCCCAGGTCGCCTGTAAAGTCAAATCCGGTGCCGCCGTCGGGGTCGGTCTCCTTGACGATGGTGATTGAGCCAAGCCGGACGTTGGTGAAGGTGCAGAGGATCGCCTCATCTGAGTCGAGGTGGATCGTCACGCCGTTGCTGATGGGGTCACTGTCGCCGCCAGCGCAGACCACGCCGTCCAGGCCCCACCCGGCGGGCATGACCTCGGTCACGTCATAGTCTCCGGCAGACAGGCCAGTGAACATCTGGTTGTCGCCATCGTCCAGACCAAAGTCGCCCAGGTCGCCTGTAAAGTCGAATCCGGTGCCGCCGTCGGGGTCGGTCTCTTTGACGATGTTGATCGAGCCGGCCTGCTGGACGTTGGTGAAGGTGCAGAGGATTGCCTCATCCTGGTCGAGGTGGACCATCACGCCGTTGCTGATGGGGTCGCTGTCGCCGCCGATGCAAACCACGCCGTCCAGATCCCACCCGGTGGGCACGATTTCGGTCACATCATAGTCTCCGGCAGGCAGGCCCGTGAACACCTGGCTGTCGCCGTCGTCCAGGCTGAAACTGCCCAGGTCACCGGCAAAGTCAAAACCGGTGCCGCCATTGGGGTCGGTCTCTTTGACAATGTTAATCGAGTTGGGCTGCTGGACGTTGGTGAAGGTGCAGATGATCGCTTCACCCGGGTCGAGGTGAACCGTCACGCCGTTGCTGAGTGGGTCGCTGTCGCCACCGGTGCAGACCACGCTGTCCAGGTTCCACCCATTGGGCACGATTTCAGTCACCTCGTAGTGATCAGGGATCAGGTCGCCGAACACCTGATTATCGTCGTCGTCCAGGCTGAAACTGCCCAGGTCACCACTGAAGGTGAAGCCGGTGCCGCCGTGGGGGTTGGTTTCCTTCATGACGGTGATCGAGCCGCGCTTGATGTTGGTAAAGATGCAGACGATGTCTTCTCCTGGATCGAGGTAGACCCGTACGCCGTCGCTGATTGGGTCACCGTCGCCACCGGTGCAGACCGCGCTGCCCAGGTCCCACCCGGCGGGCACGGCCTCGGTCACGTCATAGTGACCGGGGAGCAGGTCGTCGAACACCCGGCTATCGTCGTCGTCCAGGCTGAAACTGCCCAGGTCGCCGTCAAATTCAAAGCCGGTGCCACCGTCAGGGTCGGTCTCCTTGACGATGGTGATTGAGCCGCGCTGGATGTTGGTGAAGGTGCATTTGACTATCTCGCCGGCCTCGAGGCGGAAGGTGGCGGTACGGTTGGATAGACTGCCGCTGCTGTTGTTATCATCACACACGATGGCGGCCAGGTCCCAGCCTGAGGGCACCGTCTCCTGCGAGGTATAGGTTCCCGGCTGCAGACCCTCTACCACAATCTGTTCCCCGTCCGAGATGGCCCCTTCGGCGTCACCGGTGAAGGCAAAGTCGTCGGGTGCGCCATCGGGGTCGGTCTGTTTCTCGACGATGATGGTGCCCGGCAGATATTCGATCTCCACCAGATAGTCCTCGACCTCGCCGTCGGGGGCAAATCCCGTGGGCGTCAGGTTGCCCTCCTCGCTCAGGCGGAAGCGACCGTAGGTGAGACCCGGTTCTGCATCAGCCGGAACTGGGAAGGAGAGCGTGTTGGGTCCAGTCCCCAGTGGCACGCTCACAAAGATCTGCTCGCCTGGGTGGTCAAAGAGACCATTTGCATCAAAGTCAATCCAGGCGTCCAGCAGCCCGCCGGAGGGACCGCCGTCCACGGTGACAGTGGCGTCCAGGCTTGGCGTCAACACCGGCGGCAAGGTCACGCCGTCCTCGTCGTCGGGCACAGCGCCATTGAGATCATCACCATCCGCGCCCGTCGAAGGTTGGCCATCCGGCTCCGCATCCACCGTTGGTCCCATGTGGATGGGGGGCTCGGTGACGATGACGTGACGCGCGCCATCGCTGGCCAGCAACGTATCATAACTGTCCGGCGTGTCGCCATAGTCCAATGGCAGGTAGTTGTGGAAGATGCAGATGACCGTCTCTCCGGCCTCGAGTTGGAAGGTGGCGGTTTGTGTGTTCAGGTCGCCGGTGCTGTTGTCGTCGTCACACTCGATGGCGGTCAGTTCCCAGTTTGCGGGCAGTGTCTCCTGCGAGGTGTAGGTTCCCGGCTGTAGATCGTCTACTACGATCTGCTCTCCGTCCGAGATGGTTCCTTCGGCGTTACCGGTGAACTCGAACTGGTCGGGCGCGCCATCAGGGTCGGTCTGCTTTTCGACGATGATGGTGCCGGGCTGTTGGACGTTGACGAAGGTGCAGATGACCGTCTCTCCGGCTTCGAGTTGGAAGGTGGCGGTTTGCGTGTTCAGGTCGCCGCTGCTGTTGTCATCATCACACACGATGGCGGCCAGGTCCCAGCCTGAGGGCACCGTCTCCTGCGAGGTATAGGTTCCCGGCTGCAGACCCTCTACCACAATCTGTTCCCCGTCCGAGATGGCCCCTTCGGCGTCACCGGTGAAGGCAAAGTCGTCGGGTGCGCCATCGGGGTCGGTCTGTTTCTCGACGATGATGGTGCCCGGCAGATATTCGATCTCCACCAGATAGTCCTCGACCTCGCCGTCGGGGGCAAATCCCGTGGGCGTCAGGTTGCCCTCCTCGCTCAGGCGGAAGCGACCGTAGGTGAGACCCGGTTCTGCATCAGCCGGAACTGGGAAGGAGAGCGTGTTGGGTCCAGTCCCCAGTGGCACGCTCACAAAGATCTGCTCGCCTGGGTGGTCAAAGAGACCATTTGCATCAAAGTCAATCCAGGCGTCCAGCAGCCCGCCGGAGGGACCGCCGTCCACGGTGACAGTGGCGTCCAGGCTTGGCGTCAACACCGGCGGCAAGGTCACGCCGTCCTCGTCGTCGGGCACAGCGCCATTGAGATCATCACCATCCGCGCCCGTCGAAGGTTGGCCATCCGGCTCCGCATCCACCGTTGGTCCCATGTGGATGGGGGGCTCGGTGACGATGACGTGGCGTGCGCCATCGCTGGCCAGCAGCGTGTCATAACTGTCCGGTGCGTCGCCATAGTCCAATGGCAGATAGTTGTGGAAGGTGCAGATGACCGTCTCTCCGGCCTCGAGTTGGAAAGTGGCGGTTTGTGTGTTCAGGTCGCCGGTACTGTTGTCGTCGTCACACTCGATGGCGGTCAGTTCCCAGTTTGCGGGCAGTGTCTCCTGCGAGGTGTAGGTTCCCGGCTGCAGGCCCTCTACCTCGATCTGTTCCCCGTCCGAGATGGTTCCTTCGGCGTCACCGGTGAACTCGAACTGGTCGGGCATGTCATCAGGGTCGGTCTGCTTTTCGACGATGATGGTGCCGGGCAGGTATTCGATCTCCACCTGATAGTCCTCGACCTCGCCGTCAAGGGCGTACCCTATGGGCGATAGATCACCAACTGTACTGAGGCGGAAGCGGGCGTAGGCGAGACCCGGTACCGCATCAGCCGGAACCAGGAAGGAAAGATCGTTAGGGGCGGGTGTAGGTGCCAGCGCCTGGCTCACGCCACCCCAGAGGTGCTCGGTCGGGTGGTCAAAGACCCCGTTGCCGTTAAAGTCAATCCAGGCGTCCAGCAGCCCGCCGGTGGGACCGCCGTCCACGGTGACAGTGGCGTCCAGGCTTGGCGTCAACACCGGCGGCAAAGTCACGCCGTCCTCGTCGTCGGGCACGCCATTGAGGTCATCACCATCCGCGCCCGGCGAGGGTTGACCATCCGGCTCCGCATCTACCGTTGGTCCCATGTGGATGGGCGGCTCGGTGACGATGACGTGGCGTGCACCATCGCTGATCAGCAGCGTGCCATAACTGTCCGGCGTGTCCCCATAGTCCAACTGCGGTTCGTTGGTGAAAGTGCAGATGACCGTCTCTCCGGCCTCGAGTTGGAAGGTGGCGATTTGTGTGTTCAGGTCGCCGCTGCTGTTGTCATCGTCGCACTCGATGGCAACCAGGTCCCAGCGCGCTGGTACTATCTCTTGTGAGGTATAGGTTCCCGGCTGTAGGCCCTCTACCTCGATCTGCTCCCCGTCCGAGATGGTTCCGGCGGCGTCACCGGTGAACTCGAACTGGTCGGGTGCGCCACCGGGGTCAGTCTGTTTCTCGACGATGATAGTGCCCGGCAGATATTGGACCTCAACCTGGTAATCCTCGACCTCGCCGTCGGGGGCAAATCCCGTGGGCGTCAGGTTGCCCTCCTCGCTCAGGCGAAAGCGACCGTAGGTGAGACCCGGTTCCGCATCAGCCGGAACCAGGAAGGAAAGATCGTTGGGGGCGGGTGTAGGTGCCAGCGCCTGGCTCACGCCACCCCAGAGGTGCTCTGCCGGGTGGTCGAAGATCCCGTTGTCGTTAAAGTCAATCCAGGCATCCAGCAGCCCGCCGGATGGACCGCCGTCTACGGTGACGATGGCCTCCAGGCTCGGCGTCAACGCTGGCGGCAACACCACACCATCCTCGTCGTCGGGCACAGCGCCATTGAGGTCATCACCATCCGCGCCCGGCGAGGGTTGGCCGTCCGGCTCCGCATCTACCGTTGGTCCCATGTGGATGGGCGGCTCGGTGACGATGACGTGGTAGACCCCATTATTGATCAGCAGTGTGCCATAACTGTCCGGTGCATCGCCAAAGTCTAAATCATCGGCGGCCGCCTCGTCAGTGGCATTAGATGCAGCAAGGTCAACGTCATCCGGTCGGGCCGCAAGGGCGGACCCCGATATCTGGCTCAACAGAACCAGGGCTAACACAAGCGCAGCAAGCGGCCAGAATTTGTTTCTTTTCATGACAATCCTCCTTGTGTGAGATATATTTTCTTCGACTGTGCAGGGTCTCCGTCTCCTCCCCCCCCGTGCCTCTAGCCCCAGTGGTACCAGCGATATGGGGTTCGTCGTATCGTGAACTCAAACCTGGTGTAGCCGACTTTAATAAGATGCGGCAAAGTTTTATCTTTGTTCTCCTTCCGATGTGCTTCTCGTGGGATGTTGAGGGTGACGCATAATCGCGATCCAAGACCCAACGATGCAAATTCGATGCTAGAGTTGTCTCCGGTCCCGGCCGTGCCATCACGCGGGGTTGGTTATTTCAGGAGAGGTCTTGTTGTGGTCTGCTAGCAAGCGACAAGCCACCATCCTTCACTTCCAGGGATAGTAGCCCCTTGTTTCATCCCAGCCCCTCTTTCGCAGTAAAGATACCCTCAGACAAGTCAGGAGGATACCGTCAGAGTACTATACTACATATTATATCATGTAAGAGCGAATCTGTGTACGAGGAATCTCGTAAGGTTTCGCTAAAAATGGTTGTAATTCTTAAACAGATCACTTTGCGGCGATTTTTCGCGTTCGTGGACGCAGGTACGTTTGTACTGCCCCATCAATGAACTGCACGAATAAGGGGCCGATTGTCTCATTGGCCAACTGGTTGGGGTGTGAGTTGGGCTCGTTGGGATCGAGTTGGTATTTGGCGTCCAACACATTTGTACCTGGATCGGCCAGGAGATCAAAGAAATCAAAGACGAACAGGTTGGGGTGACCTTTCAGGTACGTGTCTGACTGGAGCCAATTGGCTATTGCCCGAGCGCGGGCTGCCTCGTCTGGGTTCGTTACCAGGGGATGCAATGGTGGTGACGTGACGAGGAGAAAAACGTGGTCAGGGTGTTGGTCCACCACGTCACGGATCTCAAGATACCAGGTTTGGAATTGTTCCTGCATGGCCTCGCTCTTGATGGCGCTATTGGGAAAACAGGATTTTACAGCGATAACCTCGTGCTGCAACAAGCGGCTGAAAGCGTTCGATGGCGGATCGGTCACAGGTTGCGAAAACAGCCCAGCGAGACCGTCCACGTCCGTATTGCCCCGCCCCAGACTGCCTGGGATACGATACTGGGCCTGTGCAGGTGTTCCGTCGGGGCGCACCAGTCCCGCGTGATTGTAACCGTGGTCCCAGAACTGATAGCCCAGTTCGGTAAGTAGCGGGCGGACATTTCCCTCGGTGATCAAAGCGTGGCCGGTGGAATGGTGCAGGAAAATGACGTTGCTGTAATTGCCATCCGACTCCATCGGCTCGTCATAGACGGGCGTAGATATATAGGTTAGCAATCTGGTAAACACCCTCCATAGACGTGGCCCCATTGTTACAACTCCTATTCCAATTATGATCAGAAGCGCAACTACACCTGCCAGAACAAAACGCTTACGGCGATTACTCATACATGGCCTCCAAGAATGTTGTCAACGGATCTCTGGAACGAATTTAATGGGTAAACGGACCGCTTGTTATACCTGTCTCAGGATGGTTGGCAAATAGACCCTGAACGGATAGACGATGGTCAGATCAATGCCCTCGGTGACCAGTTGCATACCTGCGGTGCCGACAACTTGCAGCGAGTGGTCGCCAAACTGCGGATTGCTGGGGATGGAAAGGGTCAGTATTGAAGAATCGTCTGGCGCGACCGGATTGACACTCCAGGCTGTGTTTACGCCAGCAGGTAACCCAATAACCGTCAGACTCACCGGCTGGCTGAAGCCGTTTATCCCGGCGACAGCCGTGGTGTAGGATACCACCTGGTTGGGACTTGCAGTACGGGTCGTGGGGGCGATGCTCAGGGTGAAACTGGGCGTCGCTGATGCTACAATCAGGGTCAAATCAGCCGTATCGGTGAGCGCTCCAGACGTGCCGGTAACTGTCATAGCGTAGATGCCAGGCACGGTGGAAGTGGCGGTGGTGATGTATAGTTGGCTGGTGCCTGGCGGCGTGACGGGGTTGGGGTCAAAAGAGACCGCTCCCCCTGGTGGTTCATCTTGCAAGGTGAGAGTCACGGAGGCGGCAAAGCCATCGCTAACGGTCACCGAGAGGGTGTATGCAGCGGTGTCGCCGGGTAGAACGGTATAGATATCAGGTTGTGCGGTCAGAGCAAGCGTTGGGTTTACGGTGAGGGTCAAAGGTGTAGAGTCGGTCACTTGACCGGATGTGCCGGTGACGGTCATGGCATAGATCCCAGCAGGAGTGGAATCGCTGGTGGTGACGTATAGTTGGCTGGTGCCTGGTGGGGTGACGGGGTGGGGGTCAAAAGAGACCGTCGCCCCCGCTGGTTCGCCCTGTAAATCGAGGGTTACAGCATCGCTGAAACCTTCGCTACCGGTCACCGAGAGGGCAAAAGTCGCCGTCTCGCCGGGATAGACGCTTGCCACGTCGTTGTCAGCGGTGACAGAGATCCAATCGTTCGTATCACCCCATCCTGCAAGACGCGCCAGAAGCCACCACATTGCGCTGGCTACGCGCTGACGGCCTGTCTCGTTGAGGTGCGGGCTGTCGGAGGCATAGTTGTCCCACATCGCTTCGTAACCACCGGCTGTGATTGGATTGCCGCTCGGGTCGTGGCTCTCAATGTCGGCGATGTCGAACAGAATACCACCGTTGGCAGCGACGTAAGAGCGCACATAGTCGTTGAATTCGGCGAAACTGTCCAGTCCTCGCGCATCGGACTGGGTGGTCAGCGGTACGGTCCACCATACCAAGACAGTGTCAGGATGTGCGGATTGCTGCTCAATCAGCATATCCCGGTAGGCAATCCAGATGTCGTGAGCGGAGTAGCCAGATGACGGACCCAAGTCGCTGGGGCAGAACTTCATGAACGCGATGTTGTGACCGTCCGAGACGAGCGCGGCGAAACCGCTGATTTTGTCCATCGGGTGCTCGTTATCTCCGGCCTGGTAGTGGTTTATGCCCGCGCTCGTGCCGGTGCCATAACGCACGTCAATGCTGTACCTGCCTGCGTCCTGTGACTGCAAGTCGGCCATGCCCTCGAGAGTGTTGGTGCCGATGCTCTTGTGGTTAAAGAAAGTCACCTGCCCACGCGCTTGGTCAAGCCAGGCCTGCGGGATGGCGGCGGCATCTACACAGTTGTGATCTATGACGATGCTATCCGCGACGGACGTTAGCGCCGGGGTCTGTTTGGTGGAGACCATTTCGATGGCGTGTGGCGTACCAGCCGTCGCTAGTGTTTGTCTGGGCCAGCCGGCTACGACCGTGACAGCAATCAGCGATGGCACAACTAATGTCATAATGATCATGGAGACCTTGAGACTCTGAGAGGTTTTCATCTTTTTACTTCTCATATCCTCACCCGTTCCTTATCAATGGCATATATATCTTCATTTCAGACGGAGCAGGTGGCGGGGCAAGAGAAACAGAGATCACTGCGGTGGAACTGAGCGTCGGACTGTCATACACGAGAGGCCCTGTGATCTCGGCCGTATTCGTAATGCTGGTCACAGTCTCCAGGCCGGGGTTGATAACATCGGTCAGGGTGATGGTGCCGCCCCCCCCCACCTCCAAGGGATCCACCGTCCATGCGAAGGTGGTGCCATGGGTGCGTGTTATGACCGCGCCGCTGCTGCCAACAATCGTGGGAGTGAGGAGATCGCTAGGCACAAGATCAGTGATCACGACGCTATCGGCGACACGAGGGCCGTAGTTGGTGAAAGCCAGCGTATACGTGATGGTATCACCGGGGTAGACGGCAGTCTCGACAGGGAAGACTGATTTACTGATCTCCAGGTTGTTGAGAAGCTCTGAGACAGCAATCGTTGCTGTGGAACTCAGTGTAGCGCTGTCACGGGCAACGGGCGCCGTGATCTCGGCTGTATTCGTTATGTTGATCGCAGTTTTCAGGTCAGGGTTGATAACACCGGTCAGGGTGATGATGCCACCATCCCCCACCTCCAAGGGATACACTGTCCAGGCAAAAGTGACGTCATAGGTGCGTGTAACGGTCGCGCCGCTGCTGCCGACAATTGTGGGAGTGAAAAGATTGCTAGGAATGGGATCAGCGATCACAGTATTGTCGGCAACATGGGGGCCGCAGTTGGTAAAGGTCAGTGTATAAGTGACACTGTCGCCGGGATAGAGAATGGTTCCGGCAGGGAAGACCGATTTACTGATCTCTAGACTGGCATAGCCCATATGCGTCTCAGCAATGTTCCTTGCTGCTTCCTGCTGCTCCTCCATCCCCTCATCGCCCAGCCGCGCGTCGTATTCCTCCGTATGACCCCAGGGATACCACATAAAGCCATCCACCGGTTCCTGCATCACGACCAAGTAGAGATCCTCCATCTCCTCTGGCGTTGGCATCCGCAAATTTCGTGTGTGTTCCGAATACGCAAATGACTGCCCCAGAAACCACATCTCGGCGTCTGGGTCACGCTCGTGCACCAGAGCCACGTTTGGTTGCACCACCAGCGGCACTATTTCTCTCTCGTAGACAGGGATTTCATCTATGTAGCGGAACGGGTAGTGCCAAACAATGGCGACATCACACATGCCATCGCTGAAAGCCCAGCCGTCCTCTCTATGCTCCTCCCAGTAAGCTATTTCCCCCATGTAATGCGCGATTTTCAAGTTAGGCGCATAATCCTTCATCTCGGTGTAAAAGGCTCTCAGTTCGTCGGCACTAATCTCTTTCTCCGGTTCCACCGGCTCGTGAAGCCCTATGTAGCCCAGCAGCGCCGGATGGTCACCTACCACGTCGAGAAACGCCTTGAGGTCGTCATAGTAGAAAGGGTCATCGGGATTGCCAGTATCAGTAGTCGGGGGCCACAGATACGCTATTATGTCAATCTCAACGGTCTGAGCCTCGTTGAGAAGGAGTAACCAATCGTCCTCACGGCCACTCCCCAGCAGCGCCGCAGGAAATGTCTGGATAACCGTGGTGAATCCCAAGTCCTTGGCATAGATCAATGCTTCCGTCATATCGTCGGTGTATTCTTCATCCCATTCAATAGGATTGAGTGGGTAGAGATAGGTGGTTCCATAGTGGGCAGGTTCGTATAGCAAACAAGTATGGGCCAGGGCAGCTGCTCCGATTGCTTCCCGAGCACTGGCCGCCCCACACAAGGTAACGGTCGTCAGAACCAAGATGGTCATCAGATCCAGTATTTGTATTCGCTTCTTGTTCATCATCTATTTCTCCTTAGTTTTCATAAATCGCCTTTTCTGTTCACAGCCACCCATTGTCTGGTCTACTGCGTCTGTATGTTTACGCTGCTTCATCAATGAATTCTACGAACAAGAGCCCGATTGTCTCATTGGCCAATTTGTTGGGATGAGAAAGGGCCACTCCCCTTGAGCATATCAGGGTTTGGCAGTATAATCTCATCAGATTGTCCAGATTGTCTCCTTGCCCAGCCTATGGACAATGAGGAGGATGTACAGATGAGGCGCTGGCTAGCAGTTAGTACTTTTGCTATTGGCCTGTTTTTGGTAACGATTACCGTTCGGGCAAAAATCCTTCGAATTGACCTCTTGCATAATGCACCCTGGTCACCTGTGGTCCGTCAACCTGCGCAGGCCCCAGCCGACGGTTGGGTGCCCTATGGTACAACCTATGTCTGGTCCAGCAACTTTTCAGACCTGGAAGGTCTGAAAGCCCGGCTTCAATACGTGCATAGCCTGGGCCTGCGCACGCTCATCCAAATGCATAACCCCAATGCTCCCCTGACAGAGCGTCGCCGCTTCCTGGACGAGGCGCACGCCTTGGGATTACGCGTGATCGTGCGATTATCAGGCGCCGATTCGAGTTCCCCCCCCTGGGGTTGGAACGGCGAGCACTTTGACTTGACCCCGTTGGAAACGTTCCTCAGCGGCGATGGTATTGCAGACCACCCAGCGCTGCTGGCGATTTATGGCTTTCATGTCCCCTGGGATGATTTCACCGCTGCAGAGATTCGGCAGTTCTACACCGAGTTTCACACTGCCGCTCCAGACATCCCCTTGTACCACGATCTGGTTTGGGTTGAGGAACCACCTTATAGCGACTTTAGCGCTGGTATGTGTGACCTGTGTGAAGTGTCGTCTATGCCACACATGTGGCTGGCTGACGACACGCCTTTCAACAACGAGCGCCATGTCACTGAAAAGATTGTCCGTTACACTTCTCGCGTCCGCCAGGCCGACCCCAATGCCCAAATCTGGATACAGGCACAGGCTTTTCAACAGCAGCCCAACTTCCGTATGCCGACGGCCCAGGACATGATCTGGCATGCTGAGACGCTGATGGAACACGTAGATTTTGATGGTCTCCTCTGGTATTCATACCTCCACAGTTACGAACATCAGTTGGGCGACGATGGCATGGAAGCCCAGCGCCAGGCCGTCCACACTGTCTACTCAACGTACTATGCGGGCTATCCAACACCCACTCCCTCACCCACCCCCTGGTCACCCACCGATTGGGTCTACCTGCCGCTCGTGCGCAAGTGATGCCGTCCAGCGCTAAGCAGCAAAGTCCCCTCTCTACTTGAGAACCATGGGTAGATAAAGATAGAAACTGGTAGCGAATTGCCAGACCGGCCCGCTGGCCGTGTCGGTTCCGTCGGTGGCGACGATTTGCCAATAGTACACTACGCCAGGCTGCAACGGGCCAGGGTCGTAGGCTGCCGTCGTCAGGGAAGTTGCGATAATGGATGGAGAAGCGCTGGTGCCCAGAGCGACGGTATAGGTGAGCGGGTCACCATCGGGATCGCTGCCCTCCCAGGCAAGCATGGTTGTAACTGGTCTGCCGACGGCATCCAGAGGGGGAGAAGGACAGGCCGGTGCATCTGGTGCCCGGTTCGTGGTATTCTCCCAGACCATAATCGCGTATGGTGGATTGTCTGTATATGCCGCTGTAGCGAAGTCCAGGTCGCCGTCCAGGTCGAGGTCCGCAGCTCGTACCACGATGGCGTTCATCTGCACTCCGAACTCGCCGATGTCGTGACGCGCCCAGTGTGTCTGCGAAACCACCTCGTGGAATGCGATACCCGTGTTCTCCCACACGATGACTTCCGCCTGACTTACTGCCGCGTACTCATTCGCCGTGGCGACGTCAATATCCCCATCTCCATCGAAATCTCCTGGTGCCGACCAGCGCACAGAGGAAAACAGCCAGTTGTGATAGGGGCCAACCGAGATAGCACTCCCTCTCCACAGCGTCTCCGAGCCGGAGCCGGAAAACGGCGTGCCATCGTTTTCCCAGCCCATCACCTGAAAGTCCCCTTCCATGTGATCCGTGCTCACAATGTCCAAATCCCCGTCGTTGTCGAGGTCGGCCAAAGCCACTGAGGAAATATTGGCTCCCCAGTAGCCATGGTACTGGTTACCCGGCGCCAAAGTCTCAAACTCGGGGTCACGACCGACGTCAATTTCGTGCCAACTGGTGACTCCGTCGTTGCGAAATGCCCGAATCTGATACACGTCTGGCCAGTTTTCACGCGGCACGGGGTTGTCTACGCTGCCTTCGGGAGGAGCGTGGTTGGTGCCAATCACAATGTCTACGTCACCGTCTATATCCAGGTCACCGAGCGTGACGTCTCGCACAGCATAGTACGCTTCCCCCACGTCAATCGCCGACCAGGTTTCATCCAACGGCCCGTTGAGCCAGACAGTAATGCGATTCGTAGATGTCGGCGGGGCATCCGCGAAATATCCGTCGCCACCGACCACGTCCAACGAGCCATCGCCGTCTATGTCGCCGACCGCAAGCGCAGCTACCCAAGCGCCGCCGTTGCCAATCACCCACGGCGTCCAGCCGGTGAGCTCGCCGTTGTTTTCCCAAACGACGACACTGGTGTTCCGATGTCCCACGAGGATATCCACGTCGCCATCGTCGTCCATGTCGCCAGTAGCCATAGCGCTCACCGATGGCGTCCCATCCCCGATCGTGGACGAATACCAGCCGCTGGCAAAGGGTGAGCCATCATTGCGCCAGGCGACTATCCGGCCCAACCTATCACCAGATACCAACTCCACATCGCCGTCATTGTCCAGATCAGCCTGTACTATGGTCGAGATGTTTGCGCCGGTCGCCCCCACGCTCTGTCCCGAGGTGTCAAACTGGACAGGCGAATGTGCATAGGTGTTCTCCCACGCTAGCACCTTATCCGGGCTGGCGGCAACGATCTCCAAATCCCCATCACGATCCAGGTCGCCTGCGCTCAGGCTCAGGAGATCGCTGTCGCTCTGGTCTGTCAGGGTCATCTCCCACTCGCCCGAACATTCTACAAATCTCCAGGTCTCCAATCTGGCCGGTGTGCTATTTTCAACGACGACTAACTCTGCGCCAGCGTCGCGCCCCAGGTCAACAGCGACTAGGCCACTGATACCACTTTCAGTATTTGCAATCTGCTGTCCACTCCACGCCTCGCCAAATGGGTCTGTCGCAGGCCGTTCCCAGGCGTAGATCACACCCCCGGCATCGCCTACGACAACGTCCGGACGATGGTCGCCGTTCAGGTCTGCAACGCTCAAAGTTCCTCTCTGGATATCCAGGTCCGCGGCACTGGCAAGATCCCGGCTCGTATTCCAGGAAGCGGAGAACGGTCCGCCGGGGTTGCGCCACAGGCGCACTATTGAGCCACTGCCGCCGGTCACGATTATCAAATCGGGGTGACCATCCCGATCCAGGTCATCAACCGCAAGGTCACGAACTGGCCCTATGAGTGCTGTCAGCGCCTGCCTCACACTCCAGGCTCCTCCTCCTGGGTTTTGCCATAGGTGGACCACCCCGTCTGCGCCGCCTATAGCGATATCCAGCGCGCCATCTCCATCCAGATCCGCCAGAGTCAACGCGGACTGAGATATCCCGCCGGGCACAGACAACGTCGTCTCCACAGCCCAGGTGCCGGTAAAGGTCTCGCCTGGATTCTCGGGAGTGGCCGGGTTTTGCCAAACTATGATCTCAGCGCCGGCAACCGAGACGAGATCGGGGCGACCGTCTCCATTCAGGTCGCCCGAGGCCAGGTGGGTGATTGTACCCGATGCCATCCCTACGTTCCAGGTGGTATCCCATTCACCCGCGATACCGGCCGTGTTGCGGGCAATGCGCACCTCGCTGCCCTCGCTGTAGGCTATATCCAACTGACCATCCCGATCCAGGTCTACCAGCACGGTGTCCCCTACGTTGCTGAGCCCGGTCAAAATGGAGGTGGAGGAGCCAACCGCCAGGGCATTAACAATTGAGGCCGTGTTTTGAGCATTAATATGAGTTCCCAGCCAGAGAATCTGCAACAACAAGCCACTGAGCATCACAACTCTGCCCACTTTTCTTAACATATCTCTCTCCTTCTCAAATGCTCAATATGGCCCTGTTTAGGTCGCTGGCTGAAGAGCCACACCGGTTGGGCGGGTGAATGACCGGGCGGAATCCTGTTTGGCCGGCTCATTCTTGTCCTGAGTGGCCGGCAACACCACGTTGTGATAACGCTTGAGCAGGTCTGTGCCAGCAATAAGGTTCAAAGATGTGTCTATATCCCCTTGTGCCGCCGCCAGCAGTGCGGGGCGCAGCCGGCCGTTAATGTGCGGGTGTTGGGCGGCCTCGGTTAGTGCCGCCAGGTAACCCAACAAGTCCACTAAATCGGGCACCGCCTGCCGGCTGCGCAAGCGATAGATCTGCTGGTGGCTGGTCAGTTGGCGCACTTCGTTGCCGTAGGCCAGTTCTTCGTGCAACTTTTCGCCCGGCCGGATACCCGTATACTTTATCTGAATATCCGAGTCTACTCGCAGCCCTCTGAGTCGGATCATGCGTTGGGCCAGTCCGAGTATTGATACCTGCTCCCCCATTTCCAGCATATAGATGTTGCCGTTCTTGCTCAAAGTCATCGCGTGTAACACGAGGCTGACTGCTTCGGGAATGCTCATAAAGTAACGGGTCATGTCGGGATGGGTGACTGTCATCGGTCCACCCCACTCGATTTGGCGTCTGAAGGTGGGCACTACACTGCCCCGGCTGCCGATGACGTTCCCAAAACGTACCGTTGTATACACGGTATTGGCGGCAATGCGATTTAGAGCGGCTAGCCAGATTTCGCTGATGCGCTTGCTAGCCCCCATCACACTGCTGGGCTCGACGGCTTTGTCCGTACTGATGAACACAAAGCGTTCGACGTCGTATCGAGCAGCGTACTCGCTTATGATCATTGTGCCCAGCACGTTTACCCGTACCGCCTCCTCGGGATAAATCTCCAACATCGGCACGTGCTTGTAGGCTGCTGCGTGGAATACCAACTGTGGCCTTTCGTTCTCAAAGAGTCGCTTCATCTTGTCGCTGTGGGTAATGTCCCCTAACGTCATGCGAAGTGGTGGGTGATTGGGTTCTCTCTTAAGTTCAACCATTAAATCGTGCAAGGCTGACTCGTTGTTGTCCAGCATGAGCAACCGCGCCGGCGAGAAGCGACCGATTTGGCGGCACAGTTCAGAGCCGATGGAACCGCTGGCACCGGTGACCAGCACTATCCGGCCAGCAATAATCTCCCGGCAGAGCATTTTATCAATCCTGGCTGCCTCACGGCCCAATAGGTCATCCACCGTCACGTCTCGCAGAGTACGCAGATCCCAACGCCGGTTGTTCAGTATGTCCAGGCCGTTGGGCAGGATCTTGATCTGAGCCGGGGTTTGCTGGCACAGGCTGACGAGTTCGTTCAATTCACTGGTATTGATCCCCGACTCGGCGATGACGATCACGTCCACTTGCTTGGTATGGGTGATGTGGGTGATGTCGGCGGTGGTGCCTACCACGTGCCAATTCTCCACGACTATGTGCATATGGGTGGGATCATTGTCAATAAAGCCCACGATTTGGTAGCGCCGTAAATCGTCCTGGTTCAGTCGCCGGGCTAGTTGTCCCGCTTCCTGCGTTGTACCGACGATCAAAACGCGGCTCTGTTCAAGACCTGAGTGCCGGCTGTTCACATATCTCAGCCAGCGCCAGATAAGGTGGCGATAGCGGACTCCCAGGAATCCAACAAGGGTCAGATTACCTCCAATCAGGGTCGTGGCCAGGATGTCAGGGATTGTGGAGGCCGGAAGCAACATCGCATTGGCCGGGATTAGGATCAGCGTGGCGAACTCGGTACTGACCAGTACCAACAGTGCTTCTCCCGCCCCGCCATGTCCCCACAACCGATTGTAGAAGCCTAGAACTGCGTTGAAAATCAAGTAGATGCCGACGGTGATGAGACCGAGCAAAATCCAGGTTTGCTGCGAATAGAATGCACAGGCCGAACCAGATAGCACGAGCGCGCTGGCATAAGATGTGACTATGATCAGACTGTCTGCCCAAGTCCGGCGTAACGTACGCCAGATAACCTCAGGCGTTGTAATAAAATATCGCAGATTCGACATTGTAAATTTCCTTTTGGCATATCTTCTACAATTTGGTTCTCAATCTTGCCTGTTCCCCGGACTGATGCTTCGTCTGTATCAAACACCCCCATCGTCTCCGCTACCTGAGCGTGCTGGGTTCGTGGAACCTCTTCGGTGGCGGGCTATGACGCGACGAATTGCCTCCACCACGTCATCCACGTCCTGCACAGTCATCCGGGTATACAAGGGCAAGGAAATAAGACTTTGATAGGCGGCTTCGGCCACCGGGAAATCTGAGGGGGCCAGGCCGAACCGGTCGCGATAGTAGGGCTGGCGATGCAGTGGAATAAAGTGAACCGACGTGCCAATGCCCTCGGCTTTGAGCATTTCGATGAACGCGGCCCGGTCAATGGTCAGCCGATCAAGTCGCAGCCGGATCGGGTACAGGTGCCAGGCATGCCGGATGTGGTGGCGGCAGACAGGGAGGTTGATCTCCTGCAATTCACCCAACCCTGCGTCGTACCTGGCCCTTAATTCGGCTCGTTGTTGAGTCATCATCTCGATACGTTCAAGTTGATGCAGTCCCAGCGCCGCCTGGATGTCGGTCAGGTTGTATTTAAAGCCAGGCGCGACGACCTCGTAATACCACGATCCCTCGGCTGAATACCGCTTCCAGGCATCGTGACTGATCCCATGGAGTGTCCAGATGCGCATCTTTTCGGCATACTCGTCGTCGTCTGTGGTGATCATCCCGCCTTCAGCGGTGGTGAGATTTTTGGTGGCGTAGAAACTAAAGACGGTGGCTGGGCTGAGTGTGCCTACGCGCCGCCCACGCCATTCTGACCCTATCGCGTGGGCCGCGTCCTCGATCACGAGCAGCCGGTGGGCTCTGGCGATCTCGGCGATGCGATCCATGTTGCAGGGATGCCCATACAGGTGTACGGGTATCACCGCTTTTGTCCGGGGGGTAATCGCGGCTTCGAAACGCTGCGGATTGATGTTGAGTGTGCCCGGTTCCACGTCTACGATGATGGGGGTGGCTCCCAGGTGGACCACCACGTTGGCCGTCGCACAAAAGGTCATTGTCGGCACGATAACTTCGTCCCCCGGACCAATACCCGCTGCAGCCAATGCCACGTGTAACCCTCCGGTGCATGAATTGACGGCAATGGCATGGTGAGAGCCAACGTACGCGGCGAAGAGGCGTTCGAACTCTTTTGTCTTGGGACCGGTGGTGATCCAACCAGAGCGTAGTGTATCCACTACTTCGTCAATCTCAGCCTGCTCAATGTCGGGTTGGTTGAAAGGCAAAAACGGCTCGCGCACCGGCGCGTCCATCGAATCCGCGATTGTTAGCATCGTCATCATCTGTTTCCCTTGCGTCTGGGTGTGGCAAGTGGCTCTTGCCGGGATTCACTTAACCATGCCACCCCACTAGCGTAACATACTTTGGTTCACATAGCGTTAAAGAAAAGTAAAGTATTGATTGGAATCCGCTGTCCCGTTTAGTCATCTGCCCAGTAATGCAGGGTCAGTGCCAGCGCTGCAGGCCTGAAGCCCAGTCTGGTCGCGACATTTTGCGCCGGGATATTGTTGCCCTGTGTACCGAAAAAGCAGTAATTGGCCTGCCGGCGCTTTAGCCATTCCAGGTTATGGCTCACCAAATCCTCAATCAGACCCAGGCCGCGAAAGGCAGGAGACACGGCCCCCAGAAGCCATTGGGCGATCCGGCGATTACACAGCCCATCGTAATCGCCGAAATACTTCATGGTGATGTATCCCACAACTTCTTCATTACTTTCGGCGACGGCGATGTGATCGGCCAATTGACCAGAACAGGAATTACGCACCCACTCGGCGTATAACTCGTCGCTGGCTTTTGGCGACAAGCGTGGGTCCATGTGGAACCGGTCAGGTAACGGGGTATAGACAGTGCGAGACATCTCCACCAGTGCTTCCGTGTCGGCCGGTTCAAAGTCACGGATTAGATCAGGGTTTCTTTTAGGAGAGATGCGCTCTTTGGCCAGGTCAAATACCAGGGTGGTCAGAGCCTCCACCGTCCGGAATCCGGCGCCCTCCAGGGCATGGATCGCCAGAAGGTTGTTCATAGGTATTCTGGCCGTTATGTGTTGGCCCTCTTGCTCCCGGGAGGTCTGGATGGCTCCCTGGACCAGGGCATCGGCGACGGCCCGTCGTTGGGATGGACTGCCCCACGTTCCCAGGTGATCCAGTCGCCAGGTTTCAAAGCCAAAGTGATTCGTGTCCCATTCCAGCCAGTGCATCTGGGCAAATCCGAGCAGTTCACCCTCGTCGGATATGTATCCCAAAAGGCGCGTTTCGTCACTTGCCAAAGCGATATCCAAATCCCGGTTCATCAGCGCTTGGCGGCTCTCGGTGCGGACGCGACGAATCCACCAGTATGGGAGAAAAGAGTAATGGTTCGTAATCGTTTGTTTCCAGTGGGCTGTGGGATGGGTTTTCAGGTCAACGGTGGTCATTGGGTTCTCCTTTCTTTTGTGATATGCTGAAAAAGTTTTGCGCGCTCGAGTCCACTACGGTGAATTGTCTACGGCGTTGACTTTTGAAGGATGTGGTTTTCGTAAATGCGACGCACCGCCTGTCGCTGTGGCTCCATATCTGGATCGCTCAACATCTGATCGTAGTTGCCGTGCGCCCAGGGGTACCATAGGAAGCCATCCGCCCCTTCTTCCTCGGCTATTGCATAGATTGTCTCCATTTCCTCCGGCGTAGGCATGCGTAGTTGCCGCCTGTGCGCGTGTTGTGTGTATGTCTGACCCAAGAACCATAACTGGGTTTCTGGCGCTCGCTCATCAACTAATTTACGATTCTCTTGCAGTGTCTCTCGTACCAGGTCTTCCTCAAGGGCTGGTTCGCCATGCAAATAGCGAGCAGGGTAGTACCATACGATGCAAATGTCGCAAATGCCAGTGCCAAAGTCCCGGTTGGGAAAACGCGGGCTTTCCTCAAACCATGCCATGTTGCCCATGTAATTCGCTATCGCCAGTTCGGGCGCTATCTTCTTTACGCCCGCGTAGAATCTCTGCAACTGGTCACTGTCGAACTGCTCCAGTGGCTCGTGCAGTCCCATGTAGGCCAATAAGGCCGGGTGGTCTTGGACGATGGTCAGGAAACTCTTGATGGTCTGAAAGTCAAAATCTCGACCATTCCAATCGTCGGGAGGCCACAGACGGGCGATCACGCGCATGTTGATTCGTTCTGCTTCATCCAACAAAATTAGCCAATCTTTCTCTCTGCCCGCACCTATTAGACGACTGGAGAAGACCTGCACAATGGTATTGACGCCTAGTTCTTGGAGATACTCTAAATGTTCTCGTATGGCCTGGCGGTCGGCTTCGGTCCAATCGCTCGCCGGGTAGGCATAGACCACGCCATAAGGATAGGGGGTTAGCGTTGCCTCTGGCGTGGACTCATAGTTCGCGGAAGTAGGAGTAGGATGGGAAACAGGAGATGTTGTTTGAACAGGTGTTGGGGTATGCGTTGCTTCAGCGCTGGGGGCGACGACGGAAGAAGCAGGCGTGGTAAGAGGTGCAGGTGACGGCGTGTGAGCAGCACACCCTGCCAACAAGAATCCAATGATCAATGGAGCCAAAGTTTGAAATTGTGTTGTCTTGCCTCGTTTCATCGGGTCTCCTCAACCTTTTCAATCTCAAGCGCTAACTTTGTCCTATCTATGCTTCCCCACCGCTTGACTGGAAAGGCGTGCATGTCTCTGCAAGCGACGGTCACGAAGCGACGGAAGGAACTCGAATATCGTATAAAAAGCGATCTTGCAATCTAGCCACAACGACTGGCGCTTCACATACTCAACGTCGTACTTTAGCCGTTCTCGCCAGGGGATGTCGGTGCGTCCACTGACTTGAGCCAGGCCTGTTATGCCCGGACGAACCAGAAGCCGTCGCCGTTCCTCTTTCAGGTAGTGAGGAAGCGCCTCCAGCGGATCGGGGCGAGGACCGATCAGACTCATGTTTCCCTTCAAGACATTGAACAACTGGGGTATTTCGTCAAACCCCAAGCGTAGAATTCGACCGACACGGGTCACGCGCTGATCTTTTTTATTCACCCGGTAAGATCCATCGGGATTGCGCAGGACAAGGCTGCCCACATACATAGAACGAAATTTGTATATCGTAAACGGCTTGCCATCCCGCCCCAGTCGCCGGCTCAGATGGAACACTGGTCCAACGCTATCTAGTTTGATCAAGATCGCGATGACGATTATCAGCGGAGCCAACAGAACAATGCCCGCCAGTGACACCCCAATGTCAATCGTCCGTTTGACAATTGCTTTCAAAGATTTAGATTTCACAGTTCACCCGTCCTTTTCCCCAAGCGTAATTGACATCTGTCGAGGCGAAAACCGCCACATCTGGGGATGTATTACTCTCAAATCTCAACATCTTAAACTTCCAAGGGTTACGAATGTGACACTGATTGCAAGGATTGCAAGTTCGATGCCTCGGGTTTCAGGGGTTTCAAGCCTTGCAGCCTTTTGCTTGAGAGTTTCTCTTCCAATAGCCGGCGGTACTCAATGTCCGTTCGCCAGAAATAATGCCGCTCGTCAAAGTGCGTCTTGGCACGGCGGCGTGCGGCGGCGCCCATCTCTTGTGCGCGTTGTTGGTCGCTCAACAATCGCCGAATGCTATCGGCGAGGGCTGCCGGATTGCGCGCTGGGACCAGATAGCCCGTCTGACCATCTACAATAGCCTCGCGCGTCCCGCGCACGTCCGTGCCTACCACGGCCTTTCCCATAGCCGCGGCTTCCATCAACACACGCGGTACCCCCTCCGCATACGAGGCCAACACAAGAGTGTCCATCGCGGCAATCAACTCCCGCACGTCGCTCCGCTGGCCCAAATGCTGCATTTTGCCTTTCAGGCCGTATTGATCTATCAATGCCTCTGGCGAGAGTGCATCGGCCTTTTCTGGAGTGGCGAGGCCAATCGTCAAAAACTTGATTGGCTCTCCCCAGTCTTTTATGATCCGAGCCGCTTCCATGTAATCATAGTAGCCTTTTAAACGCACCAGTCGCCCAATCATCCCGACCAGGTATTCATTGGGAGCCACGCCCAACTGCTGTCGTACCTCGGCAACCCGCTCTGCACTGACTTGATCAGGATCAAAGTAGGATACGTCAATGCCATTACCCAGATAATGTATACGATTGGCAGGACAGATGCGATCTCGAACGGCCACTTTCATATCTTCGTGGTTCTGAGAGAGCAAAAGATCGCAGAATCGGGCGGCGAGCCGTTCGACCCACACAAAAATCCGCTGCTCAAAGTTGCTCATGTCGTCCCAGATGTGAAACCCGTGCACGGTGTGGATCACAATTGGAACACCGGCCAGCCGAGCGGCAATGCGCCCCAGCAAACCGGGCTTGACAGTGTGCGTGTGCACAATGTCTATTCTCTGCTGGCGAAAGTAATGCCAGAGCCGTATCAAAGTTCTGAAATCCGCTATCGGTGTGTAACGGGGTGGAAAGGGAATCGCTTTGACTGGGATGCCCGTTTCGGTGACCATATCCCCTGTCACATACTCTCCGGGTGGACAGATGGCTTGAGCATCGTATCCTTGCTCCTGGAGGTAGGAGAAATAGTTGCGACCATGAACGCGCAATCCTATGTCGTGATTAAGAACGTGGGCTACCTTGACATGCATCATTTGCTACCCTTTGCTGTTTCCCATCCCAACTGGCTCGTTATGGGAGGTTGAGTTTAGCCGTTTCAGTAAATCATCTCGTTTCGAGTCCAACCACAAATGCGGATGCGTCAGAACATGGGCTTCAAATCGGTTCATGCACATCTGCAGATCCTGCTGCAACTCGGATGGTGTCAAGCCTGGTGTAGGGAACTCGAACGGCTCGACGATCAGCCGTCGCTCATTTCCATTCACTGGCGCTGAAAGCACTGTGACGACTTGGGCCTTGAATCGTTTTGCCAGCCGAAGACCTCCTGTTTGCAAACAGGTCTCTCGCTCCAGGAAATCAATGGACACCTCGAAGGCTGACTTGGGTTTGGTCTCATCCACCGTAATCATATAGTCCGGCGTGATGTAAAGACACTCTTTGTTTCTAAGCACGTCCAACATAGTGTGCTGCGGGCCTTCTCGTGGGTCAATCACCGGGAATTGGTTACTGATACGTCCCAGGCGACGGAGGTAGAAACGCTGGAAGACGCTGGCTGCGACCGGCATCTGGCGCGCATGGGCGATGGCGTGAATCGGATAGCCCCGTGCGTATAGTATAGCGGCGACGATCACAGGATGAACGCCAAAATGATAGCTCCATATCAATACAGGACGATCGCTTGCCAGATAATCATCCAGGCAGGATATCCCGTCCATTGATGCCAGGCTCACAATTTGCTCTTTGGAGAGCATAGGCAAACTATTGATGATGAGCGAGTTCCATATAGTCATAGATAACAGCCGCTGAACAGCCCTTTCGAGCATTTCCGGCGGACTACTTGGCCCCAACACGGCGTTCAAGTTCTGGCGAATCGTCTGGGTTGAAAAGACGTTGGCTGCGTACAGGAGCCTGGCCAGTAATCTGCTAGCCTTGTCTATCATACGGATACGTTGCGCGGCGGGAACCAATTGCATGCTGCTCAGAAACAGTGACGCGAGTGCGTATGTGACGTCACCAGGAGAAACCAGCCGCAGATGATGCGTTTTATTATGGGGCTGGCGGTGCCACGCTGACTGGTTTTGCATGGTTGGGATCATATCAAATTCCTTCTCTAACTGATGCTGTATCACTGGGAGCATTCGCCGCCTGTTGAGCCAAATGTGCATAACTCAAGGCGAAAAGAAATACCATCAGCATCCACACCTGGCGCATGTGAGAAATCTCGTGCGATAATGCATTCACAGCACAGGCCAAGAAGCCAGCGCCCGGAGCCAGTATCTGCCAGTGTTGGTATCCATCAGTGGATTGATTGGCTGCTCGCAGTGGCATTAGCAACGTCGCCCCGATCATCCATAGCCAACCAATGATGCCCACCGGGCCACGTTCAAATAGAAAGGCCGCGTAATCGTTATGTAGGCTCGCGCGGATTGTGGAAAAAGCATTAGGGCCTACGCCCCAAGGATGGTGACTAAAGATTTGCCAGGCCCACCCAATCAGTTCGAACCGGTCACCTAAGGAGCGCGAGAACCGCCCTACGGTGAGGTAGAGTGCGTGCCCGGAACCAGAAACTCCGAGTCCAGACAGGAGTGAGGGCTCAATGGCCAGGACGAGCAGAGATGTGGCGACCAGGCCCATTCCTATGAAAGTGATCGCACCCCATAACAGGATTCCCCGGTGCATCTTTGTGATCGAGTGCACTACCATCAGAACCGCAAGGCCGCCCAGGGTCGTAATCAACGCGCCGTTGGATCCGGTACCAAACATCCCGGCAAAAAGCCACACTGCTAGCGCTGATCGCAGCCAAGTGGGCCAGGAAGTCGCTAACACGATAAAGAAACTAACGGAGAGGTACACGGCAACGGCATTGGGGTTGATGTATGTGCCTACTGACCGGACGAGCACTGTGGTGATGTTCCGGTCACGATAGGGCAGTGTGTAAAACATGCTGGGCCCAATACGAAACATACCCATCACCGTCGTGGCTGCTTCTATACAGGCAATTATGCTCCAAACCTTTAGCAGCCGATCCAGATCGGATAGCGAAAACATTCTTAGGACGTTTGTAAGGACGATAAACCAGACAAACAGATAAATTTCCTGCACAACCGCTATGATACCCTCTACCTTTGCAATCCCTACCAGTGCTGCGACCGAACTGGAAAAAAGAATCAACCACAAGGGCAGTAGCAGGGGAAACTCTAGCCGCTGACGTGTGCGCCATGCCTGTGCGAGACCGTACAGTACCAACAGCACCAGCACAAAGTCAACCGGTTTCAAACCGAGAGGAAGCGCTACCCGTTCGATCGGCAACAGGCACAGGGCTAAAATGGAGAGTCCAAATCCTATCTGGTCCCTGCTCTCAGATGCTTGATTCTTGTGATATGGTGTTACCAGGGTGGAGAGATTCTGTGCCACCACCGACTCCTATTGAGAGTGAAATATCCTAGATGTAGCCTAGATCGTGCAACCGCTGCTCGATCATTGCCTGTTCCTGACTCGAGAACACGTGTAAGGACTGCTGTTCCTCTGGCATTGAACTATCCTGGTACTGCACTGTCCGGGTCAAAGTATCACCAAAGGTGTCCGTCAAGACCTGGCCGTCCATCGCACTGGGTATAGGCACACCTAGAATGTGTAGAATGGTCGGTGCCGCATCCACTAACTTTGCACCTTCGATCACGTGTCCCTGCTTGATGCCCTGCCCGTGAGCCAGGAACATGCCACGCATAGTATGTCCGCCAGACCGCCCTCGAATTGGCTCCGAAACCGTGCCTCGGCTATACCCGATGCCTCCTGCATCGGTGTACCGATCGTTTGTCCACTCGACGTACAAATCTGGCAATTCGGGGATCAGTTCTGAAACTTGTCCCTCGTAAATCTCCTCCTTGCGCCAGACGCGCTCTACAATCGGTTCCCCTGTGGATGGATCACGCAGATTTTGGAGCGCCGCCTCAATTTGGCTGCAGACCTGTTCATACTCTGTCCCGGGCTTGACGATGCCTTCTGGCTCACGACCCTCCAGGTTGATGGATATCTGGCCTCCTCCACCCAAGGGATAGGCCCTGGTGCGTGACCAATCTACGTGGTTCAACATCAGCATACCCACGTTGATCGCCAGGCGCGCGTTTTGAGGGATCAGTTTACGCGTGAGATTGCGCAGTCGCAATGCACCAAGCAGGCGCAGGATGTTGCGCGGTGAAATCCCCATCTTGACTAGCGCGGAACGGAACTGGGCTGCTCGCGTTTTTTTGATGTGCAACAAGCCACTTTCCGCCAGTACGTTATCAATGTAAACATCCCGGTATATTGGGCCGAAGCCATGGTCGGATACCATCATCAAAATGGTCTCCGAATCGAGTTTGGTGCAAATTTCTCCAATTGCCTGGTCCATTCTTTGATAATGCTTCAGCAAGGCATCCCCATAGAGAGCGAACAACTCCGGTTCGTGCGCTGGATGTTGGGGATCCATGTGACGCCACATGGCGTGGCCCAAAACATCTGTTCCACGAAACACCACGGCGAATAGGGACCAGTCTAATTCATCCATCAACCATAGAGTGGCCCTTAGCCGTTTGTCTTCAACCCGATTCACTGCTGCGATAAAACTGTCCTCCAGGCCAGGGTCATATTTCTCAGGACGCTCAATCTCATAGTCGAAACGCCGGATCAGTTCTTTGCCCAATGAAGCAGGATAGGTGAACTCGTTATTGCGTCCTGGGGTTGCCAGGCCTGTCACCATCAGTCCATCTATTGGCTTGGGCGGATAGGTCGTTGGAATATTGACCAGTGCTACTTGTTTATCGTGTTGATTGAGTATCGTACCCATGTCGGGCACTTGGCGGAAAGTAGCGTTGAATGGCATCAAATCATAACTGCCAGGTTTGCGTTGCAGGAAAGTATAAACCCCATGCCGGCCGGGTGTCATTCCAGTTAAGAAGGATGACCATGCGGGCGGTGTAAGGGGTGGGATCACAGACCGCAAGGTTCCCCAGGTGCCTTCAGCCATCAGGCGGGTAAACGTAGGTAGTTTGCCTTGCTCCGCCCAAGGACGAATCAGATCGTAGGTAGCGCCATCCAACCCGATAACGAATACTTTGCGCTGGTTTGGTGTAGACACAATAACCTCTTTCATTCTTTATCAAATTTTTCAAAATCGCGAATACGATGAAATGCAGAGTCTGGCATTATGCCCTAAACTATGCCGAGAGCCTTTTGGCCAATCTACGACTATGAAACATGTCCAGACCTCTGCGAAAGATCTGCAGAACGACTTGAACTTCTTGCTGTGAAAAAGTGCCCACAGCGACCAAAGTGACCAGATACACCGTGCTTCCCAATAGAAGCAGTGGAAGCAATGGCCAAGCCCGCAAAAGCCACAGCGCCAGTGCCATGGCGCTCCCGGCAAAGGCCGGCTTTAGCAAGAGCCGGGAATCAATAGGGTGGGACACTCGCCGCGCCAGGTACAGGTACAGCAGACTAAAAAAACAGACTTCGGTGAGAATGGTCGTAATCGCTGCCCCCACGAAACTGTAGGTTGGAAGGACGACCAAATTGATGACGATGTTAAAGACCGCTGCCAACGCCACGGCTATAGAACGCCCAGATTGCAAGTTACTGGCTGTCAGGGCAGTGGCCAGGGTGTTGTCTATGAAGCGCAGGGTTATGATTGTGGCCAGCAGCCGAAAGACGGTGGCTGATAACTCGAATCCTTCACCGTACAGCAGGTTCATCAACGGTCCGGCCAGCATCACACATACAACAGACAGTGGCATCCCCATCACGACCTGGTATTTTATGGCTGCGTTGATGTAGGTGCTGATGCGTTCCGCCTGTGACTCGAACTCTCGCGCCATCAGCGGCATCAAGGCGTTGTTGATGGTGCGCGCAAAGACGTTGAAGCGATAGAAAATACTGGTCGCGGCCTCGTACAATCCTACAGCAATGTTGCCTTGAAAAAAGGCTAACATCACCACGTCAATGCGCAGGTAAATGGGACCCAACGCCATGTTGGCCGCGTAAGGCGCTGTCATGCGCAACATGTCGCGGGCAAAAGACCTATTCCAACTGGGACGCAGCGACCGGCCCAATAGTTTGTGATAAAGTGGCAGGGACACCAGAAAACCTGCCAGGCGAGATGGCACGTAGACCACGAACAACCATATGAAGGGCAAGCGGAGAAAAAGAACCACCGCTCCCACGATCAGGAAGGCAAGTTCCTGAACGATCATCACAATCGCCGCCATTTCCATCCGTTCAAGACCATTAAAGACCGCGCCAACGATTTGTGCCAGTCCGTCAAAAACCAACGCCAGACCAACAAACCCGATGGCCACACACGTCGTGGCGGGACGCCCCATCAACGACGCTGTGATGATCATCAGAGGAATGGTGCACAATCCGGTAAAGGTCACAATAGTCAATCCATTTTCAGCGTAGCGAAACGCTTGATCACGATGAGTGGCTACTTCGCGGATCATAGCCCAGGGAATCCCTGCGGTAGAGAGGAAGGTGAATATCAGACTGAATGTCATTACAAAGGCAAACTCACCCACCCGTTCAGCTCCAAACAGGCGACCGATGATGATAGTAATTAATAGTTTTGAAACCGTCGTAGAGGCCAAGGCGATGATTTGTGCCATCGCGTTCTTTGCGACGCGGGCGACTGTCTGATCAGCCCGTTCATCCATCGGCTGTTCCCTTGCTATCAAGTATGCTCATGCGGGGAAGCAGATCAGAGCGTCGCAAATCGCGCCACAGGGCAGGATACTCTAGTAAACGTTGTTCAAGACGCGACAGGTAAATCTGCAGATCCTGAGCGATGTCGTCCGTTGTTGTTCCGTCGTTGGCCCACTCCATAGGTTCAATCAAAATGCGCTGGCGATGGCCATCTTTCACAGGGAGGGCCGTGAGCGGTTGAGCCCCCATCTGTTTGGCCAATCGCACGCCGCTGGTGTCCAGATAGACTGTATGATCTAAAAGATGTAGCGGCGCCAAATGGGGAGGAGGGTCTTGACCATGAGGCATCACAAAGTATTGGTCCGCTAACAAATGGACTATTTCCTTTTTCTGCTCCAGGATATTGCGCAGTTCGGGTTGCGATTTTCCACCAGGATCAATGGTGGTGCCCTTAATTCGCTGGATCAGGCGTTTCACTCGGGGCCAGTAAAGTTTGTGGTACAGATAACTGGTTCCCGATGGCCCGGAGTGGATGTTGCCATATGCTACCAACTGGGTCGCATAGCCTTGTGCAGACAACGTGGCTGCGATGGCATAGCCGTAAACACCGTAGTGAAAACCCAGCAGCAAGACTGGCTCGTTTTGACGTTGGATTTCGTCCACATAGTGCAGGCCTTCAATTCGAAGCAGATTAGCCAGGTGTTCGTCACGGAGCGAGGGCAGCAGGTTGACAATGAGGGCATTATAACTGGCCAGGATGAGCTGGCTACGCACTAGCGATTCCAGCCTCGCGTCAGATTCCTCATAGTTAAACAGAACCCGCAAATGACGCCGCACGCGACGTACTGCCCCCCGATTGGCCTTGTACCAAATTGTGCCTACCACCCGACTCAATTGGTGGATGACGCCAACTCGTACAGCAGATGGAAGAACGCTCAATCCTGTCGCCAGGGCGAGGGCTGCCATGTATCCTATGTCGCCTGGAGCGACCAATGGGGGACGAATTTTCTCGTTGGGTTGCATTTTTGCCCCTGCTCTCTCAGTCATGTTTGGGCTTTCTTGTTTGCTTGGCACGTTCACCTGAATGCTTTCTCATTTCCACTCAAGAGAATTTGGCGGGCTTGTCTAACCAATGTTTCCATACTGGGTATTTGGTTGGTTGCGCCTCCGCCGTGTAGTAATAGTATGGCGAGCTTTTACGATCAACCTTGGCCTTGGTCAGCACGGTTCCCAAGATTGTTGCGCCCACATGCTGGAGGGTCTCGCATGCTCGGCGGGCCGCCTGATGGGATGTTCGCCTGGCTTCGATCAACAGAATCACGCCATCCATCTTGGGGGCCAGAACCGCTGCGTCGGTTGCTGCCAGAGTGGGTGGTGTGTCAAGGATAACCAAATCAGCACTTTTCTTGACTCTAGCCAACACGGTCTCCATCATCTTTGAGCCCAGCAGTTCTGATGGGTTGGGGGGGATAGGACCAGCGGTGACCAAGTGCAGATTGTCAATTCTTGTTCTCACCATACACTCTCTGATGTCTTGGACATCGCCAACCAAAAGATCGGTTAAGCCGGTGCGATTGCTCAGATCAAACGACTGGTGGAGGCTGGGACGACGCAAATCTGCGTCTATCAACACGACCTGGAGCCCGGCCTGGGCGCATACTATACCCAGGTTGGCTGCTACAGTTGTCTTGCCCGCTCCTGGTTCTGCACTCGTAATGAGCAGAGTTGTCACTGGTTCGTCAACGCTGGCAAAGCGGATATTGGTTCGCAGAGTACGGTAGGATTCGGAAACGAGAGAGCGAGGGATGGTTGATGTGACCAATTTGTTGTGTCGCTCTTCGCCCCGCATCTGAGGAATAGTACCCAACGCAGGCAGGGATAATACTTGCCTGATGTCGTCGTCAGTCGCAAAAGATTGGTTCAGATATTCTATCAGGAAAGCCAGTCCCACACTGAATATCAGCCCAATAAAGGCTCCCAGGAGAGTGTAGAGGACAATGATTGGCCGGATGGGCTCTATGGGAGGAATCGCTGGCTCGACTACAGTAACGTCAAGTAACTGGGCTTGAGTGAGTCGAACATTCAGATATGTGCCCAGGAGGCCAGCATAGGCGAGTTGCTGGTTAGATAGAGTAGTCTGGAGAAGAGTTGTCTCTTCTGTCAACAAGCCAGACGAGATGCGCGCTTGGTCTATAACCGATTGATTATGCTCGACGAGTTCCTTCAAGTATGCCATTTGTGTCGCCACGTCGTGCTCGATGGCTGCGATGCTTTGGAGTTGTTTTTCCGTGTTGTGCAAAGAGATGAATGTGAAAGCGATTTCGTTTGCAATGCTGCTGGCCCGCTGCGGATCCGAATCTTCTATCGTTAACGCCAGCAACTGTGTGCCGGGAATCAATTCGGTGCCAAGCATCTCATCTATCAAATCATCGGTAGAAATATCCAACCCGAGATTGGCGATGACGATTTCCAGGAGTGGTCTGGTTTTGAGCAACTCACTGTAGGTCAGGGCCAGATCCTCCCCTGTCATGATAGAGGTATAATCCGAAAGGGGCGCATTAGCCGATTGCTTGACCATCATGGTCACTTTGGCCTGGTAAACAGGCTCCATAATCATGCTCGTCACAAGGACAACAGCAGTGATCAGCACCGTGGCAAGCACAATGAGCCAAATTCGATCCCACATGATGCGAAAGATTTTCTCGAGTTCCATACAGCCCCTTTTGTATATGTAAAACTAGTTATGTACCAATAGTTGCGCAGTTATCATCTATGGAGCAACGATCACCTGGCCTTCTGTGAGGCCTTTCAATATCTCCACCTGATCCTGCCCCTCAATGCCCAACTCGACATCTACGCGGCGTTGGCCCGTGTGATCCTCCACAATGACAAAGTGGCTATCCTGGAAGGTGCGAATCGCGTCCGGCGGGAGCCAGAGTGCCTCGACCTTTTCCTCCAGGACAACGGTCACATTGACCAGGTCGCCCAGGTTTGGCTCACCGCCGTCTTCGTCCAGGCTGATGCGGACAGAATTGTCAATGCCGCCCGGGCCCTCGATGGTACTACCCGTGCCATAAGGATAGGGTAGGCGGCGGATGGTGCCAGTCCAGGTGTGGTCAGGGGTGGTGCTCAAGGCGACGTTGGCCTTTTGCCCCTCGGTCAGTTCTTTCAACTGATCACTGGAGAGGCCGGAACTCACCTCCAGGGCTGATGGGTCGGCGACGACGATTACTACCCTGAACGGCTCGACGGGCTGGCCAGGGTAGAGAGAGAAGGAGATGACCTCGCCGTCCACCGGGGCGACGATTTGTGAACTTTCTTTCAGCCAGTCCAGCGTTCTCTGCGCTTGTTGCACCTGGATGATTAACACTTGTTCCTCGCTCTGCTCCAGTTGCTTCAACTCCGCGTCGGCCAGTCTCACGGCGATTTCTGCCATCGTGAGTTCATGTTGGTAGGCCCAATTGTTGGCGGTGGCCTGATCATATTGAGCCTGGGCAGTTTCCAGGCCCCACTGGGCTTGCTGGAGAGCGAGGGCATATGTATCAAGCACATCCTGTGGCTCCCAGGGGCGATCCAGGGCTTTCTGGTACTCGGTCTCTGTTCGTGCCAACAGGTCTTCTGCCTGCTCCAGGCCGACACGTGCACCAACGATATCAGCGGTGTAGGTGGCCCGAAGGGCTTTGGTACGGGCTACTTGCTCTTGAGCCACTAACAGTGACATCTCAGCCTGAGCGATGGCATAGGTTTTGGCTTCCTCGGCCTGGGCCAGACTAGCCTGGGCAACTGCCAGATTTAACTCTGCCAGAGCGACCTGATTCTGCGGGCCTTCAATTTCTATGTCGGACTCTAACTTGGCCAGCAAGTCGCCCGCTTTGACCTGGTCGCCTGACTGGACGAGGACTTGCTTGACGAAGCCAGCGGCCTTAAAGTAGAGCGGCACTTCCTCGACCGGTGAAATACGCCCGGCGAACTCTAGTGTCTTGGCCACTCTGCCCCTCTGGACAACGTAGGTGAGACCGGTTGTTCCAGGGGCTGGAGAAGTGGGGGCTACAGGAGTGGCAGCGGTGGTCCCACCACAGCCGGTGATCAGAAAGAGTAGACAAAAAAGTACATTTATGCAAAGATAACGCCGTAGCATCATTTTCCCAACTCCTCTCTTTCCTAACCCCTTTCAAGTACACCAGAAACAAACAAGGCCCACGAGGGGGGAATATCTGTGAGCCCGATTGCCCATAATTCAGGGCACAATGATGCGAGTTCGCTGTCAATATTCCGGAGCGACTTTTTGCTCCATTATTCCCCTTCGCAAGAGGTTTTTCTCAGGCAGTTGTATCAGAATATTACTCTTACAGTATGGCAGGTAAAAGTTAATGTGTAGTGATGGATCTAGTAGAGTTTCGTTAGAATCTTTAGGAAGTTGGGGGTGTTGTTTTCTCCAGGCAAACAAAACAGCCAACCGCCAGGATCGCTCTCTGGGTAGGAGGTTGGCTGTCATCTTTCAACTACCTTCCTCGACGGATCACGATTTCTACGGGGCTACGATGGGGTTGCTATATCTTTATCTATACCACTATAATACCACAGATTGAGGCAAAGAGTCAATATGCATTTCTTTTCCGTTCCTGGTACCTTGGTGTGTGGACTTGACCACTGACGAAAACAAGTATATCATACTTTGGCACTGCAAATTATAGATATTCGGATAGTGTTTTGGCAAGTGACCTCAATGTCACATATGTGACACCGTCAAAGTACTATGTCTCAAGTATGACTTGAGACACCTCTTGTATGCTACTTGTAGCATATCATACTATTCATGCTTTGCCAGATGTTTTGAGAACGTATCTGAAATGGTTATCCAACGCTGAGTATTGCGTTGGCAGATAGAAAGGGGAGAATTGACTCTATCTGCGAGGTCAGCATCTTTAATTTGTGTGTGAATGTCTATAGATCACCAGATTGAATCAAGGGGGAGCAATATGAGTGTACAGGAGACGAGCGAGTGGGAGGCAGTCCGCGAGGACGCGGTCGCAACGATGAGCCGGTACTTGCAGTTCGACACGAGCAACCCCCCTGGCAACGAGATGGTAACGGCTGAATGGCTGAAAGACCAACTCATCAGGCGGGGTATCACGAGCGACATCGCAA
>JAXHUO010000027.1:52415-62215 GCA_034189605.1 Chloroflexota bacterium | reverse complement strand
TTTTGGCGCGTCTTTGCTTTCCCGCCAGAAATCCTGGTGCGACTAGTTTGGCAAATGTCACATTTCCGTAGGCGGGTTCTCCATAACCCGATTTCGGCGTCTGGAGACGCCTCCTACTAACGTGACACTGTCAATCTAGGGCGATTCACCTCTTAGTGCGATCAAGAAAGGAGTAGAACCATGAAAGCGCAACAATTAACCCTATCAAGATTCGTTGTGTTCATCGCTCTGCTACTGATTCTTGTGCCTGGCGTTGCCGTGCTTGCAGCGGCTCCATCGCAGCCAGTTGACCCAGCCACGCCTGAAATGCTCGTGGAGAACACCGGTTGTTTTGACCCAAGTGCCCACGTGCGCGGACACGCCGGGAGCGATAGTATGGTGATTCAGACCGCCATGCTGCAAGATGCGTATAGCCTCCAAGGTGAAAACGTGACCAAGACAGTCACCCCCACGGGGCAGGTAAGGCATGGTGACGAACTCACCTACACTCTGGTCATCTCGGCCGCGCCCGGCGTGCAGTTGGGACTTTATGATCCACTAACGACTACGACCTTTATGCGTTTTGTGGAGCGGCCCACCACAAGCGCCATCACGCATGCCGCCGGCATCATCACAGGAACACTGACGGTAACACCCACCAACCAGGTGACGGTCCGCTTTGTCGTACAAGCGGGTGGCTCCGGCACGGCGGAGCTTCCAGCCGACATCACAAACCGGGCCTGCATCTATCTCGCCGGGGGGACGCTAGGTGGCTGCGCCTGGTCAAATGAGGTGACCAATCCTCTCGTCAGCAGCATCTACCTGCCCCTCATTATGCGCAGTTACACGCCGGTGCGGGCAGATTTCACAGCCTGGCCCACCTCTGGCGTGGCTCCGCTGACAGTGGTTTTTACCAACACTTCATCCGGGGGCTATACCGCCAGCCTATGGAACTTTGGCGACGGCACCACCAGCACGCAAACCAGCCCAACCCACACCTACACGGAGACAGGATCATACACCGTCACCCTGGCCGTCAGCAGGCTGGGTGAGATGGACACACTGGTCCGCCCCAATTACGTGACAGTGTCCGCTGAGAACTCACCAGAGGCTCCCAGCCATCTGCAGGCCACTCCCATCAGTTGGAGCCAGATGCGGTTGGACTGGCAGGATAATTCGTCCGACGAAACCGGCTTTGCTATCTATGATGGGGCTACCTGGGTGGCGAACGTCGGGGCCAACACGATCTCATACACAGTCGGAGGCCTGGCGCCAGAGTCTTATCATTGCTTCCATATCTATGCCTTCAATGACTATGGCATCTCACCCTGGAGCGATTGGGCTTGCGCCACTACCTCCCCATGTGCTGAGGGGATCACCAACGGCGGCTTTGAGTACGACGGTGACTGGGAACTCATTACCACGCCGTATCCTGCCGGCTACACCACGGCGACTGTCCACAGCGGCAACCGCTCTATGCGCGCGGGCATCGTCGAGCCTGCTGACAATCTCTACAGCCACTCCATTGCTCAGCAAACGGTGACCATCCCCGCCGACGCCATCAGCGTCACGCTGCGCTTCTGGCTGTATCCAATGACCGGAGAGTCCCCAGCCAACCTGCCCCCCCTGGTACGTCCATTGGCCGCTACCATCCAGAAAGCCGTCCTGGCAAGCGACAGGCAGTACGTCCTGGTCCTGAATGAGTATGACCAGTGGATCAACACGCTGATCTGGCAGCGAACGAACGACCAACAATGGACGTTCCACCAGTTCGACCTGGGGGTCTATGCCGGCCGGACCATCAAACTGCAATTCGGATCCTACAACGATGGATGGGACGGTATCACGGCCATGTACGTGGATGACGTCTCGCTGGAGATCTGCCCATCCGGGGTCGGTGCGCTGCTGAGGCCGGGGCGATTTGGAACCACCGTCCCGGACGCATGGATTGGACTGAACAAGTCATCAGAGGAGGAAGCGAAATGAACGCACGTGAGGCGAATTTCGAGTTTCGTGGGTCCGGGGCGCTGTCCGGGCTGTGGGCCAGGCGCGCCCAGATTGGCCGCGCACTGCTCAGACGGTGGATTCCCAGGGGCGGCAGCGTCGTGCTGGCATTGGCACTGACAGGCGCAGTGACAGGGCTAGCCGCTGGCAGTGGGCAGACCCCAGATCGGCTTGCTGCATCCTCGCCACTCCCCACGCCCACCCCTCTTCCGCCGGGTGGGTCCTACTATACGGTGCGGTCCGGTGACACCCTGTACAGCATTGCCCGGCGCTTTGGAACCACCGTCCAGGCTATCGTGCAGGCCAACGGCATCGTCAACCCCAACCAGATTTTCTCCGGGCAGGTGTTCTGGATACCCTCTGGCAGCGGAGGGCCGCCCGGCCCGACCACCTACTACATCGTCCAAAGAGGCGACACGCTCTATTCCATTGCCCGGCGCTTTGGGACGACTTACCAATCATTGGCAGCCCTGAATGGTCTGCGCTATCCCTATACCATCTACGTTGGACAGCGGCTTTTCGTATCCGGTTCCGGCACACCGTGGCCGCCACCTTCACAAACAGTCTATGTCGTCCAACGAGGTGACACGCTCTGGTCCATCGCCCTGCGTTTCGGCACCACGCCCTGGGCTATCGCCGCTGCCAATGGTTTGCGGAATCTAAACACCATCTACGTTGGACAGCGGCTAATCATCCCTTAGGGTTACTACTTACCCTCCCGCAGGTTTTGACGGGTTTTCAACGCAAAAGCACATCCCAACGGCTATGCAAGCCTGCGAGTACAGCAAATCGTAACCTGCGGGAGGGTAGTCTGAATAGTAACGGCAACGGTGGCATAGAATATGATCGAGAGACCAGATGGCTCTGTCCGGCTTGCAGGTTACAGTTTACTCTCTCTCATCTTAGGATTGGGGCTCGCTGCCCTGGTGGTGGCCGCGCCGGCGCTAGGCCAGCATCAGAGTCCGCCTACTCTGATCCGCATTGACCTGAGGGAGCCAGATGACCTGGACCGCCTCGCATCCCTGGGCCTGCCGGTGTTTGCCCACCTGACCGCGCCAGGCGCTGATTATCTCCTGGCCGTGCTCACCCCTCAGGATCAGAGGGACTTGCGGTCTCTCGACCTGGCCTGGACGGTTCTCGATCCCGACGCCGGGGACGCGGCCTATTATCTGATCGAGAGCGGTCACCTCCGAATAACTGAACGGGTTGCCCCCATCTTTACCATGCTCTATGACGACGGCCGCCAGGCGGTGGGGCGCCTGCGCGAGGGCGTATCACTCTCGGCGGTGGATAGCCTGGGCATGCCTGTGGCCCGTCTCTGGCTTGATCCCATCAGTCTTGTCCTGCACACCAGCGGCGCGATTCCCACCACCCCCCTCTATGACCCGCTGGTGGCTGGCTTGCTCACGCACGTCACCGAAGAGACTGTCTCGGGCTATGCCGGTGGGCTCAGCGGTGAGTGGCCCGTCCTCGTCGGCGGGCAGTCATACCTCCTGGCCACCCGCTACTCCTACAGCGGCGAGCCCGTCGCCAAGGCCACCCAGTACGTCTACGAACACATGCAGGCGCAAGGCTACGACGTGCACTATCACAACTACGATCTGTCGGGCTATGCGCTGCGCAACGTCGTGGGCGAGAAACAGGGACTCGTCCATCCCGATCAGATATTTCTCCTCACTGCCCACCTCGATTCCCGGGCAGCGGCCTGGCCTCACGACCCGGCTCCGGGCGCCGACGACAACGGTAGCGGTTCCACGGCTCTGTTGATCGCGGCCGACCTGCTGGCGGACCTTGACCTGGCCTACACCATCCGTATCGTCTTTTTCACCGGCGAGGAGCAGGGTATGTGGGGCAGTCACTATTACGCCCGCGACGCGGCCAACGCTGGTGAGGACATCCTCGGCGTGCTCAACCTCGACATGATCGCCTGGGACGCTGAAAGTGGCCCGGACATAGACCTGCACTCCCATCTCCCCGGCACTGAGGATGATTCCGACGGACTGGCAGACCTCTTTGCCGCCGTGGTGGACGTGTACGGCCTCGACCTGGAACCCCAAATCGTCGAGACCGGGGCTCGTTTCTCCGATCATTCTCGCTTCTGGGACCAGGGTTACGCGGCTATCCTGGCCATTGAGGATTATTATAATGCCTCCGAGTCGCCGGCCGAACCCCGCGATTGGAACACCAACTATCATACGGTGAACGACCGGCTCAGTACTCTCAATCTGGCCTACTTCCGCGAATACACGCGCGCCAGCCTGGCCACCCTGATCCACCTGGCTGAGCCAATGCGCACCCTCAGCGGCACGATCACCGCCGCCAGCACATCCGCCCCTTTGAGCAGCACGGTGGTGGCGGCTGGCCAGGACGGTCTTTTCGACGGCACGGCCGATGGCTCTGGCAATTATGAGATCGTGCTGCCCACCGGCCTCTACACCGTCACCGGGTCGGCCGCTGGTTACTATGCCCAGACGCTGGCCGACGTTGCAGTTCTAACCGGCACCGTCAAGACCCTGGATTTTGCGCTGGAACCCATCACCTCCCCGCCGCCCTATGATTTTGACCTCCTGGGCCAGACCACCCGCTTCGGGGAACCTGGAGAGCAAGTCACCCACACGGCGACCATCGTCAACACTGGAGCAGAGAGCGATGCCTATGACCTGACCCTCAGCCCGCCGGGCTGGACGACCACGCTGCCTTTCTCTTTCATCGCCATCCTGCCCCCCCAGCAGCAGGTCACCGTACCACTGACAGTGGCCATCCCCCCCAGTGCGATACCGGGAGACCACGACCAGGTGACGCTGACTGTCACATCGGTCTACAGCCCCCTCCATGCGTCTCACATCCTGCTGCGCACAGCCGTCGGGCACGCGACGCATCTTCCGCTGGTGCTGAGGGGTTTTCAGACCGGCGGCCCTTGCGTCGAAGGGATAAGCAACGGCGGCTTTGAATCTGACGGGGATTGGGAGATCCCCCTCACCGGCTACCCGGCCGGTTATACCTCAGCAGCGGCCCACAGCGGCAATCGCTCAATGCGCGTGGGTATCGTCGAGCCAGCCGACGACGTCTACAGTTACTCCTCCGCCCGGCAGGCGGTGACCATACCGGCAGATGCCATCAGCGCCACCTTGCGCTTTTGGCTCTATCCTATGAGCGAGGAGGTGCTTGCTAACCCGGCTTTCCCGGCCCATCCCCCGGTTTCTACCGCCCAGGAGACTGTTTTATCAGACGATGCACAGTACGTGCTCATCCTCGACGAAAGCGACCAGCGGATTGGCACGCTGATCTGGCAGCGGCGCAACGACCGGGCGTGGACGTTCCACCAGTTCGACCTGGACGACTATGCCGGCCAGACCATCAAATTACAATTCGGCGTCTACAACGACGGATGGGGTGGCGCCACGGCCATGTATGTGGACGACGTCTCGTTGGAGATTTGCTTCGCGGCAGCAGCCCCGCAGTGAGACCTTAGATTGGTTCAATCTTAAAGATTGAACCAATCTCAAAAGTCTCCTTCGACAGGCTTCAGGGCAGACTCCTACCCAGGCGTGCATCGCTGGCAACGGCTCTGTGCAAAGCCCTGGGGACAACGGCCATAACCTGCTAGCCTCGAGGCGGGGGCAGCCTAGAGAAGCACCGGAAGGTTGGACATATGTGAAATGAGATTTCAATTCATCAAAGAGCAGCGGGACGAGTTCCCGGTCACTCTCACGAGAACTGGTCGAGAAGATCAAGATAGTGTACAATGACAACCAGAGTGTACGGCAGCCCGCGCATCTACCGTGAGATCGAGCACCAGGGTGTGGCCTGCAGCGAGAACCAATCCAGCGACTCCAAACTTGCTGAAACGAGACTTGCCGGCCAGGCCACAAGTGATTGGCGGACATCACGTACATCGCCGCGTGGGCATCTGGGAGGGGGACACCGTATTGATGATCTTGAGCGGCAAGGTGTTTTCTAACAGTTTCTCATTCGAGACAGTGTTGACGTCAAAGAGACAGGGAATACGACTCCCGGGTCGCCCCTGAATCCGTTGATGGTTGACCTGGCTACAGGACAACACTCTCTCCCCGTCCACCGCTTGGCTGCGATCCAAGCCTGGTGACCAGGAGTTGGGATTTCGCCCGATTTATGTTATCATACCATCCAGTTGAGTACACAAATGATAGGGACATTCATTAACGTCTTCACTGTAGTACTGGGTGGGAGTCTGGGCTCTTTTTTGGGCGAGAGATTGCCACCACGCATACGTGAAATAGTAGTGCAAGGCATTGGGTTGGTGGTGTTGGCGGTAGGGATGGATATGGCGCTGAGTAGCGACAACTTTCTGTTGGTGCTGGGCAGCATTCTTGTGGGCGGTATCCTGGGTGAATGGTGGCAGTTGCAGAGGCGGCTGGACGATGCTGGCAAGTGGCTGGAGAGCAAGGCGGAGAGATTCCCTTTCTTGACCCGAGGGGAGTTTACCAGAGGGTTTGTGATGGCCAGTCTGGTCTTTTGTGCCGGCCCGATGACGGTTTTAGGTTCCATTCAGGATGGGCTATCGGGTGACTATACCCTGCTGGCGATCAAGAGTGTGTTGGATGGCTTTTCCGCGTTGGCGTTTGCAGCAGCGATGGGCATGGGGGTGACTTTTGCAGCCATCACGGTGCTGGTGGTGCAAGGAGGGCTGACTCTGGGGGCGTCACTTTTTGAGGGTGTGTTGACGGAAGTCATGGTCACGGAGTTGACAGCAACTGGCGGGGTGGTCATGCTGGGGATAGGGTTGCTGATGTTGGATGTGAAGCGCATCAAGATGGCAAACTTTCTGCCAGCGCTGGTGATGGCTCCATTGTTGGTGGCTCTGTGGCAGTATTGGCCCATCCAATAGAGATTCAACAAAGATGAGGCCGAATCTCAAGGAGAGAGCGTTTCCAACCGCCGCTCCAATTTTGGCACAATTTCGATGCTTTGCCAACGATTCTGAAACTGGAAGTGGGGCAGCCTCGCGACCCTCGTTTGCGAGGCCGGGGTACTGCCCCGAATCTATCTATACAAGGAGATGGGAAAAATGGAGCACATAGATGTTGTTCTAGCATGGCAGGAACTCACGCAACTATTGACAGATGAAGATAAGCGATGGAAGTTTGCTGAGAACCCTGTCAACTTCCTGCAAGAATACGGTCTACCTTCTGACCTGCTTGAGTATAGATTTGACAAGGACTTGTATGAACAAGCTGACCTTCTTGAACAGGAAGCCCAAATCAGCAAAGAGGATAACATGGCCTCTGGCCTGCCGAAGCTAAGTGCAGCCGCTGCGAAAGTGCTTGGTATTGAGCATGAAATGAAGATTACTCCAATGGGAGTCAAATTCCTGACCCAACCAAAAGTAGAACCTGGTGTAGAATGGGAATTGACGGCTACAATCACTTGCACATTTAGCTGGTTTGATAAGTGCAAACCAGATTGGTAAAGCAGCCTGGCTGACACCTGCCGCTAGTCATTTGTCCAGACCGTATCATTACATCTCTTTCTGGTTGGTTTCGATACACTTCTCTGCTAGCGCTACTATAAAGTTACTCAACCAGCGATTGCCTTGTAACCGCCGAAGAATTTCCGTTGTGGTGTACCAGTGATTTCCGGCGAGCACAATCCGGCGGCAGGTTCATGCCGTCGCGTGATAGATGAGTACGCCTTATGCCTATTTTGATCTTGGGTGATTCTGATGATCTGCATTATAGTCAAGTTCGTGACTTGCTCGTTTCTTATGGCGGCGATGTCTTGGAATGGGGTGCCTATGAAACGTTTGGACAACCCTCGCTGTCTATCAGCAGTAACTCTGCCCCAGCGTTTCAACTAGGAAATCGTAGATTAGGCCCCAACTCTATCACGGCCATGTATAACAGGTTAAAGCCTGTATTCTTCGCTGAACCATCTCATACGTGGGAGTACGTGTCTCGAGAGAGGAAGATGCTGGTTTCCGCAATTAGGTTACTCATGACCCCTGATTGTCGATGTGTTAACGATTTCTACAGCCAGGTGATTGCGGAGAATAAGGCATTACAATTGGATTTTGCCCGCCGCGTTGGTCTCGCTATACCACCAACTCTCATCACCAATGACCCCGAGGAAGCGATGAACTTCTGTCAGGGACAGAGATCTATCTTCAAAGCATTAACTTGGCTTGGGCAACCAGATGGTCGTTCTCTGCTCACTACTCTCATAGAACCAGATGATATTCAACAGAATCCGGAAGAACTCAAGGCCGCCCCCTGTATTTTTCAACACTATATTGAAAAAGACCACGAGCTACGAGTAACATGTGTTGGTAGACAGCTTTTCCCCGCAAAGATTGTCTCTCAAGAAAGTGCAGATACTCTGGTCGATTGGAGAAAATCGATACAAGATTGCAAGTTCGATAGGGTTGAACTGCCAACAGATATCAAGAGGCGACTACTTGCACTAGTCGAAAGCATGAAACTGAATTTCGCAGCCATAGACATGATAGTTGATACCAATGGGAGTTACCTCTTTCTTGAGTTGAATCCTCAGGGAAACTGGCTATGGCTTGAGCAAATGCTAGATTTACCTATCTCAAAATCAATCGCCGACCTGCTGCGAGGATTTGCCCCATAGCACACTCATACTATCCAGTGCCTATGTGAGCCATTACAGTAGTCGAGTCTCTAAATATGCGAATAGTCTGAAGCAAGCGTATGTTCAGGGAAGTAGTAATACTGGCTTGTTCTTGGGTAGGCAGACCCGCTAAGTTACGTAACAGAGGGTTTACCCCTCTATCTGGCAGAGGTGAGCCTCCATAACCTCGAAGTTCTCTTCGAGGTTATCCCCCAAGTCCAACCATTCCCCTTCCGAGGCAGGGGTCAATGCACCTTTGAAGCAAACACCCTTCTGGGCATCTGGCTTTCAGTACGTTCCAGGAAAAGCTTGTCAAAAGCCGGACTTTTGCCATTACCCTAACCCTCCCGGTTACCCGCCCCACGTCAGCATATCCTGGGCGTTACCCCAGGCCTTGGCTTCTTGGGGCATCCTCCCCGCCTGGGCTTATGGCCTGGTCGCCTACTCCCGTTGAAGAGAGAACCGTCGGCGGGTTCCACCGTTCCGTGCGTCCATTTTGCGTGACGTTAGGACGTGTGCTTTGCACCGGGTCTCCTTACGGGTGGATACCACACACGAGTTGATTGTATGGCCCTGAGACCTTCCCCTTTGGGGGCCTGCCGCCTGCCAAAGGCAGGTCATCTAGCCAGCGTAGGCAGGTTCTCCATGACGGCACGTACATACGCAACTTCACTTTCGTTGTCCATAGCCACTCGCTCGACGTGTGACGCCGTCTAGCTCGACGTTGACGCCTTTCTGCCCTTGCTCCCGGCCCTGAGCTTGCCGAAGGGTTGATGACCGATCTCCCGCCGTAGGGCAGTGCTCTCCCCCATCCACCTGGGGGCCAGGAGTTGATGTTTCACACGATTTGTGCTATCATCTCACCTGGATGGACACACAGTTGTCAAGGTTCTGGCAACCGAAAGGCCGTGGCAACCTTCGGTCGCCTGACCCTTGCCCTCCATCCCCCATCCTCTAGTGTGAGTGATGGTTTCGGAGGAACGGGTCGCACCCAGCGGTTGCAGCCGACCCGCGCCCAATGGCTGGTCTGGGCTACCGGATTATGAAATCCGGCAAGATGGCAAAGTCTATCGGGCGGCATCATATTCCAAAGGTTGGAGTGGATTGCCAGACTATGAGTTCAGACAAGAGGGAAAACTGTTTCGGACAGTTCACATCCTGATGGTTGGGGTGGACTGGCCGATTTTGAGATCAGATAGGGCGCC
>JAXHUO010000027.1:0-52315 GCA_034189605.1 Chloroflexota bacterium | reverse complement strand
ATTCCAAAGGTTGGAGTGGATTGCCAGACTATGAGTTCAGACAAGAGGGAAAACTGTTTCGGACAGTTCACATCCTGATGGTTGGGGTGGACTGGCCGATTTTGAGATCAGATAGGGCGCCGAACAAAGGCTGCATGGCGATTTGCCAAGCGCGTGTGCCAGTCGTTGGGTCAATTCCGGTCCAGTGGACGCTTTGACGTGGGAGTGCTGCGTTCGGCAAGGGGCCTGGGTTTGTGGTCGGTGGTTTCTCTGGTGGTCGCATGTGCCGCCCAACCCCCGCTGGAGCCGACCGGGAAAGCCCGGCTAAATCCTGGGGTAGAGGGAATCGTCACTGGGCTTTCCCGGCGGCTCATCAGCCGTTGGTGCGCCAAGCGAACTTGGCGTTTCTTGCAGGGTGAAAGTCCCCTTCGGCAGACTCGCCACCACGCCTGCCACGAGAGTACTCGCGGTGGCAGGGCAGGCCCCGGGGAGACCGCAATCCCCAAAGTCTTGATATAGCCTCGTTAAAGGGTTAGGGGGCGAAAGCCTCATAAGCAGCCGGCGATGGTGTTAACGGGCCCAAAGAAACACAAAGAGCGCCGAGAAACAGGTGAGTGCTCGGAGGGTCTGCCGGGGTCCACAAAGAGCGTGGGATGTGTCCTTCGACAGACTGCTAGAAGCGGAAATTAGATTGGTTCATTCTTGAAGAATAAACCAATCTTGGAAAGGAGACAAACATGGCAAACGAACCTTTACAGTTCAGGCTTTTACTACCACATCTACAACCGCGACAACAATCGTGAAAACCTGTTCGTGGAACGCCGCAACTACCCTTACTTTTTAAAACTGTATACCGAACACATCCAACCTGTGGCTGAAACATTTGCCTACTGCCTATTGCCGAATCATTTCCACTTTGCTATCCGCACATACACAGAGGAAGAGCAGGAGGCGTATCATCGCAAACAGATTGGTTCAATCTCCCAGATTGAACCAATCTCACCACCTTTCAATCCGCGCAAACCCAGCCGCGCCTTCAATAACCTGTTTATTGCCTATGCCCGCGCTTTCAACAAAGCAACACAACGCACCGGCTTCTTGTTTGAAACACCATTTGGTCGAAAAATGGTTGATAGCGAGCGTTATTTGATGACGTTGATCACGTATATTCATCGCAACCCGCAAAAGCATGGCCTTGTGACTGATTTTCGGGATTGGACATGGTCATCTTATGGAGCCATGCTTTCCAGCAAACCCACAAAAGTTCAACGCGATGAGGTTCTGGCATGGTATAATGACCGTTCCCAATTTGCTGATGCTCATTTAACAGAGGTAGACAAGCGGTTAATTGCTCCTTTGTTGATGGATGATTAGTTTTAGATTGGTTCAATCTGATGGAGAATCGAGCGTTGTTACCGAACACGATTGGTAATTACTCAGACATACAGCACAACAACGCCGCATTTGTCATTGCGAGGAGCGTAGCGACGAAGCAATCTCCTATGATGCTACTTGGGGATTGCTTCGGGCAAAAAAACGCCCTCGCAATGACATAGGCTGAGTTGTTACCGAACACGATTGTAAAGAAAGGAGAAGACCCATGAGTCACTCACGCGACCTTCTGTTGAGCCTGGCTGCTCTGGTGGTGATCCTGGCCTTCACGGTAGGTATTACAAACCTGCCCGGCTGGTTGGAGGATCTGGGGACCTCGGCAGACACAGCCACCTCTGCCCCTGTCGAGACGGGGGTGATTACGCCGACACTGGAGACAGATTCCGCAGATACCCCAGACCTGCGGGTCGCACCGAACAAGTTGGTGTTTCATGGCGAGCGCAAAAGCCCCTGGGAAGAAACGGTGTATTATAGCGATGCCATTCTGCTGACCGTCGCCGAGGCCGAAGACAAAACGATCACGCTCCTGCACCCGCCGGTCTACTCGGAGGATCTCTCGGGACAGGCCAACCTGATTGTGACACCCGTAACTTGCAAAAAGGGTCAGAATCAAGTCTTCACCTACTCTACCCCAAGCGTGACCAGGATTCCCCCACCCACCCCGACGGCGACGGGGACAGTCACAATCACTCAAGCCGCCGAAGCCATAGCCATACCTGCTCCCCCCGTCGAACCCAAGTGCTTCAACGTCAGCATTGACACGGCAAAGAGCCTGACACCGCCCCTGCGACTGCCAGGCACCTACACCTCCACGTTATACGTCGGCGCTGAGGGAGATGCCGAACCGGTGGAGGTGGGCGTCGAGGTAAGGGTGCGCTACACGCTCCTGTGGCCGATATTGATGGTTGCCTTTGGCGTCCTGGCAACGGAATTCCTAGTGTGGTGGGGCAAGCGCTGGGGGCACTATGGATGGGCAAACCGCCGCGCAGTGTGGATGGATCTGCTCAGCGAGAAGTTCGAGTGGACCACGCTGTTCCAGAGCGAGAGCGAGAGTGAAGCCGCCTACCAGGTCAGGGTGGTATTGAGAAAGCATCTCGGTAGTTTGAGCAAGCGCCTCGGCAAGATGCGCCCGGCCGCCGCTGCCCAGATACCGGCCGAACTTGGCGCGGCCCGCGAGACCATCTTTGCCTTCAGGCAGGCAGTCGTCGGCTATCTCAAGCAACCCTGGTGTAATCTCGACCATCTGGAGGATGCCCTGGCGCGCCTAAAGAGGATGGCGCTCCAAACGGGGAAAGGGCAGGTGGATACCGCATCCTCTCAGATCAAGCAACTCGGTAAGGACTGGGAGAACCTGATCGCTGCGAGCTCCAACTATGGGAGACTCGATGACTTGTGGAAAAAGACGCCACCCGGCAAGCCAGATCATCAGACACTGGCGAACGCCTGGAAAGTGATTGGCAGCATCCTCGACCAGGTCAAGGAACTGCAACAGTTCACGTTGCCCCAATCTCCTACGTCCCTGAGCGAGGTGGCAGATGCGGCAGCCAAGCTGGGTGGACACCTCGTGAGCGTCAGGGCCGCCGTCGTAAAGGCTGCCGAGGAGCAGATAGGCATAGTCAAAGAAATCAAACCCCCGCTGCCGGCGGGTCCAAACAAGCAGGCCCAGGCGCTCACACTGGCGGTGTTGGGGGATTTCGCCAAACTGGCGCACCCAGAGACTCCACTGATAAAGGCCGAGAAAGCGGTTGCCGATGCCAAGCAGCCGCTGAAGGACAAGGATGTGGTTGCCGAGTTCAACCAGTACCTGAAGCAGAACGGAGCCCTGACGTTGGCTGCGCTGGGAGAGCAGGTTGCGGCGGTTTCCCACAAAGAACTTCAGGCCCAAGCCATCCAGACGATCATGTTCCGGCCAGTACGCCACAACCTGCAGCAAGCCGATGAGCAAATGTCGCAGCCTCAAGCGGACATGCAGCAGGTCTGGGAGCAACTGAGCCTGACCTACAGCAAGGACCGCAGATTCGTCACCGTTGGTCGCAGGCTCAAGAAGCTGGAAAAGTATGATCAAGTCAAGGACTATGCCAAGCGAGCGTACCTGCTCTTGTTGGCTGGCGATGCCCTGGGCGCCAAAGTCGAACTGGAGCGGGCCGAGTACCAGATTCGAAAGCCTGAGAAGGAAATTAGCGTACGACAGAGAGTGGGGACGGGACTGTTGAGGTCATGGCACACGTGGGTCCCAATCGGGATGATCTTGGTCGCGATTGTAATTGAATCTATCACTTATGACTCACAATCAGTGTCACTGCTGCAAAGTTTTGAGCCTGAAAGCCGCATCTCCGCCCCAGCACTGGTTACCGGAATCTTAATCGGGACCGGCCTCGTCATTTTGCTGGCGCGGCTTCTTAACCGGTGGAGGCGCGATCCGATTCCAGGGCACAATCTGTGGGGCGATATTGTGATACTGTGGGACGAACTGTGGGAGAATCTGTGGCCGCTGTTAAAGATGGCATTCTTAAAGATTTCGTCGCAGACCCTGACCACCGCCATCGCTGTGGCGGTGATCCTGGAAGCAAACAAACTAGCCAACACCGTGGACACGTGGGGCTCGCCCTTTGACTTTGTCGCGGCATTCACCTGGGGCATCGTGGCCAACCGGGCCGTGGGACCGATCCAGTCTACGATGGAAAGAGTGCAGAATCTCCTGAAAGGAGAAACTGAGCAGGAGCAACCTGCTGCCGAATCTGCCGAGAAGGGCAGCGCAGAAGAGAATGGCTCATCCTAAGCTTGAGAGCAACAAAGAGTGCCGATTCTCTCTTGGAAATACTCTGGGGCTTTGCCAACCAGGGCAAAGCCCCAGTGCTACGCTTGATTGGTAACCGCTCTCGCAGGTTTTGTTGGTCTGTGCCTGGTTCTCCTATCCAGCCAGGTGCTCAAGCACCTGGATCATGTCCTGGCGATAGGTCTGGAACGCTTCCCGCCCTTTGTCGGTCAGGCGGAGGAGCGTGCGGGGGATCTTGCCCACGAATTCTTTCTTGATATCTATGTAACCTGCGGCTTCCAACTTGCTCATGTGTGAAGACAGATTTCCCCTCGTCAACCTGGTTTGGTGCATCAAGAAAAGAAAGTCCGCGCTTTCAACGACGTACAGGACGGCCAGGATCATCAGCCGAGCCGGTTCGTGGACGAGTCGGTCAATGTCTGCGATGGGCCGGAGGTCTGCGCTGCTCGTCTCAGTCGGTGACATCGGCGGCCCCCTCTGCTGGGAGTGGGTATTTTCGCAGGAAGCAGGCGAAGGCGACAACTCCCCAGGCCAGCAGCACGGCGCCTACCGCAGCAAGGAACAGGCCAATGTTCTCCAGTTTCCTGGCCAAGGGCAGGAGAGCAAAGATGGGGCCGCCGGCCAGCGCCACGCCAGCCACGACGTAGTAGCGCACCAGCCTGACGCTCAGACCCAGTCCCAGGAAGATGCCAGCCAACCAGATACCGAAAAAGATCGGCATCCAGCGGTACCACTGCGCGGGCTGGGCGATGACGCCGGCGGCGATCAGCACGGCAACCAGGGCAATCAAGCCCAGTACCAAGGAGCCCAGGATGAACCAAGGCACCGGCCCGGGATCACCCTGGCGCAGCTCGACGTACCCGGTGCGCGGGTAGATGAAGCGATTCTTGAGGCCCCGCAGCAGCGGCGCAAAGAACACTATTGAGAGGACGATGAACGGCGCTACTGAGCCGGTCGGCAGGAGCAGCCCAACGAACAGGAAGTAGGCGCCGAACATCATGTCTACCAGGCCATCCTGGCAATAGTCGCGAAACACGTTGCGTTCGATCTGCTTCAAGTCGATCTTTTCCACCATTGTGACCTCCTATTACTGTCGCGAAAACAAATCTTCCTGGCATACTAGTTTGGATTGCAAACTAATCTGTGTATATTGTACCACAGAACTCTCGACGTGTCAAGACTTTTGCTGCTATTTGCGGGAAGAGTAAGACTGTTCCATCAACTTCGACTGAGCCTCTCGCACATAAGGTAAGGCTTCTTTCCTCGTTCCGTGTATCCACTTTACGACGTTAGGCCGGTGCTTTACGCCGGGTCTCGTGTCGAGTGCCACCTGGCTTCGATTGGCAAGCCAGGCCGGGGACCGTTCCCGTTTGGGCCTGCCTCTGCCTTTCGGGCAATAGCCAGCGTAGGCAGGTTCTGCCTGACGGCCTGCCCTGAGCGAAGCCGAAGGGACGCCTCATCACACCTTCACTTGCGTTGACCATAGTCGCGTGCTCAACGGGGTCGCCGCGTCTGGCTCGCGCCTTACCGCCTTTTCCTCCTCGCTTCCGACATTTGATGACCAGTCTCCTGCCGTAGGACGATGCTCACGCCCCGGCACCTGGGGCGGTCAGAGTTGATGTTTCGCACGATTTGTGCTATCATCGCACCGACGTGGTGGATACACAGTTGTCAAAGTTCGTGGTGACAAGGTATTTCTCTACGACAACTACATAGAGATGATCCCTGTCAAGCCTATCAAGCAATCACTGGGTTTTTGAGGGGAATCAACACCTTGGTAGAAAGGAAACCAGACTCTGGCATTAGGAGCAGCAAAGATATCGGTTGTTGCTCTCAAGGGATCGCCAGATCCCGCCCCAAGCGCCGGATATGCCTATCCGGCGCGAGCAGAACAGCACAGGTAGAACACAGTGGTCCAACAACACTCTACAGGGGGACTACCCAAGAGTAGAGTACATCGAAAAGTAAGGGTTATGGAAAGTGAGATGCCTGTCGAGAATCTCCTTGCTCCCGCCGGGGGCGGCAAGACTGCCTATACCATCTCCCGCATCCGCCGATTGCGGGCCTCCGCTCCTCTTGCCCCTGTCTGGGTCGTCCTGCCCAACTTCCCCCAGGTGGCCAGTTTTCGGCGCCGCCTGGCTCGCGCTGGTGGAGCACTTGGTGTCGAGGTCGGCACCTTCTACCGGTTCTACGCCTACGTGCTGGCCCGCGCCGGCACTCTTGCCCTGAGCAAAGCGGAAGGGCCACCCCCTCGTCTCGACGATGCTGTCCAACACCGGTTACTGCGGGCCATCGTGGATCGTCTCTGCGACGAGGGCCGCCTGCAACACTATGCTCCCCTGCGCGACAAACCCGGCTTCATCCGTGGTCTGCGTAACCTCATCCAGGAACTGAAACGCGCCCGCGTCCATCGTGACGGTTTCACCGCTGCCGTCGCCGACCAGCCCCCTCGCCTGGCCGAACTGGCCGCTATCTACGCCGCCTACCAGGACTGGCTGGTGACCAGTAACTGGACCGACGCCGAGGGGCAGGGCTGGCTGGCCGCGTTGGCTTTGGAGCGCGATCCCACCCTCTATGCCGACCTGGCGCTCTTGATCGTGGACGGTTTCGACGAGTTTAACCCTGCCCAACTGGAAGTCCTGCGCCTGCTGGCGGGCCGGGCCGCCGAGACCCTCATCACCCTCACCGGCGACGCTTCGGCTGGGTGTGTCCTGAGCACAGCCGAAGGGCTCAGCGCACGCCTCGACCAGCCTGGTCGCACCGCCCATCGCCGTTTCGCCCGTGCCCTCTCCGTGCTCACCATGGCCCTGGATGTTGAGCCCGCTCCCCTTCCCCCTCTCCCTGTCTCCCCGTCTCCTCTTCCTCCTTCCCTTGTCCACCTGGAAAAGAATCTCTTCGAACCTGGCCCTATATCACTTCCCGCGAACGGCGCCGTGACCTTCGTCGAGGCGCGCGACCGGCGACAGGAAGTGCGCACCGCCCTGCGTTGGCTCAAGGCGCGCATTGTCTATGATGGGATGTCCCCTCACGACGTCGCTCTCATAGCCCACGACCTGAGCCCATACCGGCCTTTCCTGGAGGAAACGGCGGCCGAGTTCGGGTTGCCGCTCCGCCTGGACGCCGGCGCTGCCCTGCTGAGCAACCCCGCCGTCGCCGCGCTGCTCTCGCTTCTGTCGCTTCCCGTGCTGAACTGGCCCCGCCGCCCAGTGATCGAGGCTCTCGCCAGCCCTTACTTTGACTGGTCGGCTATATTCGAGGGGGAGTTACCTAACCCCCCAGCCCCCTTCCCTACCAGGGAAGGGGGAGGCTTCCCTCCCCTCATGGGGGAGGGGTCTCTTGCAGCCCGGCTAGATGGGGCCGCCCGGGCTGGGCTGGTCATCCAGGGGCTGGATCAGTGGCGCGAGGTCCTCGACCGGCTGGCGGAGGCAGCACCGGAGGCAGGGGCAGCCGCCGAGGAGGAAGACCTGGCTCCCTCCGATCTTCCCACCGGCGAGGAGGCCGCCGCTCTGCGCCGTACCTTTGACCGCTTCGTCGGTCGAATCACCCCGCCGCCCCAGGCCACCATCCGCGACTATGTCGCCTGGGTGGAGGGGATCATCGGCGATGACCCCAAACTGGCACACCCGTCCGCAACCTCTGGAAATGCAGATTCTCTCGGCATCGTCGCCCGCGCGCGAGAGGCGGAACGGGAGACCGGCGGTCTTCCCTTCGCCCGGCGGGACGTCGCCGCTCTACGAACCCTCAAGGACGTCCTGCGCGGCCTGGTGCTGGCCGAGTCCCTGTTAGACTCCCTTCCCGTGGAATCACCTAACCCCCCACCCCCCTTCCCTGGCAGGGAAGGGGGAATCTCCCCTCCCCGAAGCGGGAAGGGGCCGGGGGAGGGGTCAGTGGAAAGACCCTCTTACACCCGCTTCTTCGATGAACTGTACGGCGCGGTTGAGGCAACCACCTATGCCCTCCCGCCCCCCGAAGCAGGCAGCATCCTCGCCGCACCGGTGCTCCACGCCCGGGGGCTCTCCTTCCGCGCCGTCGTTCTCCTGGGCCTCTCCGAGGGGGAATTTCCCGCTGCCGAGCAGGAGGACCCCCTGCTGCGGGAGAGTGATAGGGCGCTCCTGCGGGAGCGGGGACTGGTTCTAGAGCCCCACCTGCGCGGCGAAGAGGCCACTCTGTTCTACGAGGCTATCACCCGCGCCCGGGAGCGGCTGCTTTTATGCCGCCCATACCTGGCCGACGACGGGCAGGCGTGGGAGCCCTCTCCGTACTGGCATCATCTGCGGCGACTGGTGGATGCCCCCCTCCGGCGCGTCCGTCCGGGAGAGATTCCACCAGAGGAGGCGGCTTCGCTGCAAGAATTCGTCGTGGCGGCGGCCCACGCAGGCATAACCCCGGCAGCGGAGGAAACCGGCGATTCCATTGACCGGGGATGGCAGGCGGCCCTGGCCGGGGCGAAAGTTGTGCAGGCCCGGCTGGCCCGCTCGCCCGCCGGTCTCTACGAGGGGGATCTGAGCCCGCTGGCCACCGTCATGGCGGCCTGTTACGGCCCCGATCACGTCTGGTCCAGCAGCCGGTTGGAGACCTATGCCAAGTGCCCCCTGCACTTTTACGTGGCCCACGTCCTGCACCTGGAGCCCCGCACCCTGCCCCAGGAAGGGTTTGATCGCCTCGTCCTGGGCTCTATCTATCACTGCGTCCTGGAGAAGGTCTACCGCCTGGCTCCATTCGACCCCCTCCCCGTCCTACCGGAGGTGGCACAGACAGTGTTCGAGGATGCCCCCGGCGAGTACGGCTTTCGGCCCACCGCGCTGTGGGAACAGCAACAGCAAGAATTCCTGGCGGTGCTGGAGAAAACCGTCGTCGCGTTGGAGGAGGATCGCGCGGGATATGAGCCTTACGCCCAGGAACTCGCTTTCGGTCTCCACGGCAACCCTCCGCTGATCCTCCATCAGCCAGAAACCAACGCCGAGCAACAAACATCCAGTATCCAGTGTCCAGTGTCCAGTGTCCAGATTCGAGGCTACATTGACCGCGTGGATCGCGCCACCGATGGCTCCTTGCGCGTGGTGGATTACAAGGCCGGCTCCTCCCGCATCTCTGCCCGCGAACTGGAGGAGGGAACGCGGCTGCAGTTGCCCCTCTACGCCCTGGCGGTGCGAGACGCGCTGAACCTGGGGCCCGTCACCGACGGCTTCTACTGGCACATCGGCTCCGCCAGCCCCAGTTACCTGCGCCTGGGGCAGTACGAGGGAGGCGTGGAGGGAGCGGTTGAGGCGACCATCGGTTACGTAAGAGCCTACGTCGCCGCCGTGCGAGAGGGGCGGTTCCCCCCCACCCCACCCACAGGCGGCTGCCCCGACCACTGCCCTGCCGTCGGGTTCTGCTGGCGGTATAGGCCGAGGGGGTGGTGAGGAGACTTGCATAACGTTAGGATTATAATCGGAGCACGACGAGCACGAACGCAAACATTCGATTTGAGGATTGGCTGGAGGTGCATATGGCTGACCCAGGGTTTCGGGCTGCCACCGAGGAACTGGAACCGGCCTACAGACCCGCCCAGTCTCCGAGTTGTGGGAAGGCATTGATGCCGACTGAACCGGCCCACCGGATTCGACGGATACTCGCCGAGTTCGACGAGCGCGGCGGGTAACGTGTTGCTTCCCTGCCAGCCAAACTGCTTGCCTATGCCAACTATCCTCTCACTTTACCAGTTCACCGACCAACAATCTGACGCCGTCCAGGCCCCAGACCGTGCCCTCGTTGTCACCGCTGGCGCTGGCTCCGGCAAGACTCGCACGCTGGTGGGTCGCTACCTGGCGCTGCTGGAATCCGACCTGCCCCTTCGCTCCATCGTCGCCATCACCTTCACCGACAAGGCCGCCCGCGAGATGCGCGCCCGCATCCGCGCCGCCATTGAGACCTGGCTGGAGCAATGCCCTGGGCCTGTCGAAGGGCGCTGTCCTGAACCCGTCAAAGGGCAGTGCGAGGACCCGGCGGAGCGGGCCCGCTGGGAGAAAGCCTTCGCCGCTCTGGACGGAGCCCGCATCGGCACTATCCACTCCCTCTGCGCCGAGATCCTCCGCGCCCACCCGGCCGAGGCTGGAGTGGATCCCGACTTTGACGTCTTGGACGAGAACCAGGCCACCCTGCTCAAGGCCCGCGCCACTGACACAGCGCTGGCCTGGGCCACCACAGACCCACAGACAGTTCCCATCTTTGGGCATCTGACCGAACACCAACTACGGCAAACCCTGGTTATTCTGGTGGAGAAACGGTTGGACGCCACCGCTGCTTTTGATGCTGGTGCCGGCGCTGACCACCTGGCCCGCTGGTCCGAAACACTGGCAGCCTGGCTCCACCAGCGGCTGGACCACCCGGCCTGGACCGACCCCCTGTCCCAACTGGCCCACCTCCAGGCTCGCCAGGCCGACGACAGACTGGAGATCGCCCGGCGGGAGGTGCTGGCCCGCCAGGTTGAGACCCACGCCGCGCTGGAGGATCACGATTGGGATGCCCTTTTCATCGCCACCCTGGCCCTGCGGGCCGCCATCTCCACCGGCGGGACGAAAAAGAACTGGGATCCCGACGACCTGGCGGCGGCGCGAGGGGCGATGAAGGCCCTCCGCACTCACTTTGACGCCGCCCTCGCCCCTCTGTTGAAAAAGAAGCCCATCTCCTGGGCGCTGGACGAGCGGTGCGCCGATGCCCTCCCTCGCCTGCATCGTCTCTTCGAGCGCACCCTGGCAGAATACGCCCGTCTCAAGGACAGGCGGCGCGCCCTGGACTTTGACGACCTGGAGGCCAAGGCGCTCGCCCTCCTCATTGAGAATGATGAGGTCCGCTCCCACTGGCAATCCGAGGTCCACGCCGTCCTGGTGGACGAGTTCCAGGACACCAACAGCCGCCAGCAGCGTCTCGTCTACGCCCTCAGCGGCTTTGCCAAAGCCCAAATCCCAAAGCCTAAATCCCAAACCGGTGACCTCTTCGTCGTCGGCGACTCTAAGCAATCCATCTACCGCTTCCGTGGCGCCGACGTGACCGTATTCCGCCACGTCCAGGCCGACGTGACCGCTGCCGGAGGACGCCACGTCCCCCTCGATCTCACCTTCCGCGCCCACGCTCCCCTGGTCGCTCTCGTCAATGACCTGCTGGCCCCTATCCTGGGGGAAGGGGACGACCCTGAACGGCCTTACTCTGTCCCCTTCGCCCCACTGACCGCCCACCGGAAGCAGCCTCGCCCCGGTGGTATCCGTCCCCCTCACGTGGAACTGCACCTGGGGCTGGGGGAGAATGCCAGCGAGGGACGCGCAGCAGCGGCGGCAGCCCTGGCCCGCCGCTTGCGCCGGCTGCACGCCGAGGAAAAAGTGGAATGGGGAGAGATGGCGCTCCTCTTCCGCGCCGCCACCGGCTTCCTGCCCTATGAGGATGCGCTAGAGCGGGCCGGCATCCCCTTTATCACTGTCGCCGGGAGGGGTTTCTACGACCGGCCGGAGGTGCGCGACCTGCTCAACGGCCTGGCCGCCCTGTCCGACCCCACTGACGACCTGGCGCTGACCGGGCTCCTCCGCTCCCCCGCCTTTGCCCTCACAGATGCTGCTCTATATCTGCTGCGCTGGAGGCCAAAGCAACAAGGAGACCAGGAGAAAGGGGGGCAAGAGGATGGTTTCCTCACTCGGTCTTCTTGTTCCCTTTGGAAAGCCCTCCACGACCCTCTGGATCACCTGGGCTCCGACGATGCCACCCGCGCCTGCCGTGCTCGTGAGGTCATCACCGAGCTCCACGGCTTGTCCGGGCGCACCACAGTTGGCAACCTGCTGGCGCGGCTGCTGGACGCTACCCACTATCGGGCCGCCCTGTACCTGGCCGGCGGCCACCGGCCCTGCCGTAACGTGGACAAACTCCTGGCCGACGCCCATTGTTGCGGACTGGTCGGCGTCGGTGAATTCCTAGAGTACGTCCAGTCTCTGCGCGATGTAGCCGCCCGCGAAGGGGAGGCCCCTGTCGAAGCCGGGGGAGCCGTCCAGTTGATGACCATCCACAAGGCCAAGGGGTTGGAATTCCCCATCGTCGTCATCGCCGACGTTGCCCATGCCGGCCACGGCCACACCCCGTCTGTCATCATCTCCCCCGACCTGGGCGTCCTGCCGGGGCTAAGGGAGGAAAAGGCCCATCCGGTCGCCTACCGGTTGGCCTCTCTACAGGAAACCGACCAGGAAGAGGCCGAATCGCGGCGGCTCCTCTACGTCGCCGCCACCCGCGCCCAGGAAAAACTTTTTCTCAGCGGGCACATCAAAGCAAAAAGGAATGGCACTCCCCAACTGTGGGGCTGGCTGGCCTGGATCGGTACGGAGGTCGGCCTGGACCAGGCGCAATTGCCCAACCCTCTCACCGCTCCACAGTCACTCGATTTGGATTGGGAGGGCGGCCCGCTAACCTGCATGGTGTACCCAGCCGAGGGAGACAAGAAGACGGAGGGGCAAGGGGACAAGGAAACTACTCCCCCTCTCCGTGTCTCTCTGTCCCCCCCTCTTCCCAGCCTGGTTGCGCCCTTGACCTTCGACAGCCTTGCCGACGCCGACCCAAAGATACGCGAGCGCGAGAGCGAGCCGCCGCCCCGCGTCTGGCGCGTCGTGCCCGTAGCCCAAAGACCAGAAGGGCCGGCCTGGGTCGTGGGGGCCCTGGTTCACACCGCCTTGTGCCACTGGCGCTTCCCAGACCAACGTGGTCTGGAGGATTTCCTGCTCCCCTATGCCCTGAGCGCCGGCCTGACCGACCCGCAGGAGATACACCACACCATCACCGGGGCCCGCCGCCTCCTGGCCCGTTTCCAGGCCCACCCCCTATACGCCGAACTGGACGTGGCTGAACGGTATCACGAGGTGCCTTACGCTGTCGAGGTAGAGGACGTCCCCAAGAACGGCATCGTAGACCTGCTGGCCCGCTCTGACGGCGGATGGACCCTGGTCGAGTTCAAGACCGACAGACTGCAAAGCGGGGCCGACCTGGAGGCTCACATTCGGAAGAAGAGGTACGGCGAGCAAGTGCGCGAGTACGTGGCAGCGGTGGCCCATCTGCTGAGGGTGCGCCCCCGGGCACTACTGGTTTTTCTGAACGTAGGCGGGCAGGTAAGAGTGGTCACACCCGACACCACATAGGCCCCCATAATCAGGCAGTTCAGCGCCCGGCGGAGCGGACAGAGCAACCCCCCAAAGAAAACAGGACAATGAGGAACCCAATATAGGCCGAATGTACTATTGACTTTGTATCGGTGGCGTAGTATAATTCAGTTGTTGAATTTCAGCAATTGAACGATAGGCGACAATGAACTCACAGATAGAGCAAGACCTTCAGATACTGGAACATGTCGAGCGGGACCCAGATATCACTCAAGCCGACCTGGCTGCGCGGTTGGGCGTGGCGGTGGGCAGTGTGAACTGGTATCTGAAACGTTTGATCAACAAGGGGTACATCAAAGTACGCCAGATGCAACGGCGACGGCTGCGCTACCTGATCACACCACAGGGTATAGCCGAAAAGGCGCGGCTCACGGCTTCGTTTATGGAGGTCTCAATGCGTCTGTACCGCGAGACGCGCGAGGCAGCCAAAAAATACGCGGCTGAGATTCAGCAGGCCGGGTACAGCAAGGTGCACGTAGAGGGGGACAATGACCTGACCGAGGTGTGTTATCTCACCTGCCTGGAACAGGGTATCCAGGTAATTGACACCCCTGAATCTCCAATTCCAAACTTGAAGGTTGAGGGGATGGAACTCCTCCTCGTGTGGCCAGAGCAGGAAGAGCACCCCTTATCTGCCTAGGCGCTAGGCCGACATGGCGATGAGTCTCAACACGCAAACAAGTCACGCAGACAAACGCTGGATGGCAGCGCGTGAGGAAATGGTACACATTCCTCCCCTAAAAGCCGCCTTTGACAAAGTGGTGGCCCTGCTGGCCATTATCATATTCTCGCCACTGGGCGTGTTAATCGCGCTGACCATCAAGATCGGCGGGAGACTGCGCCCGGAGGATCGGGGGGCTGTGTTCTACAAAGAGGCCCGAGTCAGCCAGGACCGCGTCTTTAACCTGTACAAGTTCAGAGTGCTCAAGACAGCGGTGATTGAGGCTGCGAGGCGAGAAAAAGGATACGACCACGCCAAGCTGCTGGAGGGACGCGAGGGAAACAAGACACGAGTGGGGCACTGGCTACAACGATGGTATCTCGACGAGTCACCCCAGTTATTCAACGTCCTGAAGGGTGACCTGAGTCTGGTCGGCCCCCGGCCGTGGCCCGTGCCAGAATACAGGAGAGAACTCGCCCAGGGCATCTATCGCAAGCGGGTTCTTCGCCCAGGGCTGACAGGTTTGGTACAGGCCCACAAAGATGAACTGAGCGCGCTGGGTGGGGATCGTGCATTGGATGAAGCCTACATCGAGGCCTGCCGGACTCTTGGCCCTGTGCGGTTGTTGTTGCTCGACCTGCGCGTGATCGTGGATACTTGCAGAATTCTCGCCAAGGGGCAAGGGCTTTAGCGGAGGACGAACCATCTGAGGACAAAACAAGTGATGGTCGAAGGATCGTGGACTTTCCCGAGGACTGACTGTGTGTACACTCTGTGCGTTTGACTCTGCATACAAGGTGTCTGCCACAACACCAACTGTGCTTGGGCTAATAACGGCCCGTGGTGGCTCCAAGTCCATCCCGCGCAAGAACATCGCGCAGGTCGGTGGTAAACCACTGATTGCCTGGACTATTGGGGCGGCTTTCGAATCGTACAGTCTCAGCCGGGTGATCGTGTCTACGGACGACGCGGAAATCGCGCAGGTCTCCCGCGAGTGGGGGGCGGAGGTACCTTTTATGAGACCAGCCGAATTGGCGCAGGAAAACTCGCCGCACATGGATGTGGTCGTTCATGCCGTCGAATGGTTGATGACTCACAAAGATTACTGCCCAGACTATGTTATGCTATTGCAACCAACGTCGCCCCTGCGCACGGCTGAGGACATTGATGCGGCCGTTGCCCTGGCAGCACAACGGAACGTAGACAGGGTTGCCAGTGTAAGTGAATCTCCTGCTCATCCCTATCTAATCAAGCAGATTACGGAAGAGGGTAATCTGGTAGACTTTGTGGACAAACCAGAAGGTTATTTGCCTCGGCAGTCATTCCCATCAGTTTATGTTGTCAATGGCGCTATCTACCTGGGGCGGCGAAAAGCACTCTTGCGAGAGCGGACGTGGTACACCAATCGCACTTACCCCTATATTATGCCACCAGAGCATTCCTTAGATGTTGACACTCCCTGGGATCTATACCTTGCCGATTTGATATTGAAGGATAGAATGAAGCATGAGGGCAATTGAAGTTGGCGAGCGCAAAGTCGGTCCGGGCCATCCTTGCTTTATCATTGCCGAAGCCGGCGTGAACCACAACGGCAGCCTGAAAATGGCGCGTCAGTTGGTAGACATGGCTGCACAGGCCGGTGCGGATGCAGTCAAATTCCAGACTTTCAAGGCTGAAAAGGTGATTTCGCCCCAGGCGCCAAAAGCAGCGTATCAATTGCAAACAACCGACGCCAGCGAGTCGCAGTTGGATATGGTCAAGCGCCTTGAGTTGCCGTTTGATGCTTTTCGAGAGCTTTATGACTATTGCCAGACAAAGGACATCCTGTTCATGTCCACGCCCTTTGATGAAGAAAGTGCCGATTTCCTGGCAGACCTAGGTGTAGATGTTTTCAAGATCCCGTCGGGCGAGATCACCAACTTGCCTTTCCTGGCTCACATAGCCCGCAAGGGAAAGCCCATGATCATTTCCACCGGTATGTCGTATCTGGGCGAAGTCGAGACGGCCGTACGAATTATTAAAGAGGCCAGTGACCACGGTTTTGTGTTGTTACACTGTGTCAGCAACTACCCGGCCGATCCTGCGGACGTCAACCTACGCGCTATGCACACGTTGGCAAAGGCTTTCGGTGTGCCGGTGGGCTACTCCGACCATACCTTGGGGATTGAGGTATCGCTGGCGGCGGTGGCAATGGGAGCCTGTGTGATAGAGAAGCACTTTACGCTGAAGCACAGCCTACCTGGCCCCGATCATCGGGCCTCGCTGGAACCAGATGAACTGACGGCGCTGGTGGGGGGCATTCGCACGGTGGAGGCATCGCTGGGTCACGGACGCAAGGAGCCAGCGGCCAGTGAAGCCAACACTGCCGCAGTAGCCCGCAGGAGCCTGGTCACTGCCCAAGACATCCCGGCAGGCACAATGTTGACTGAAGAACTGATCGCTATCAAACGCCCCGGCACCGGTCTCCCGCCGGCCATGCGATCCTATCTGGTAGGGCGGACTGTACGTGTGCCTGTTTCGGCTGGGACATCGCTCACCCTGGAGATGTTGGTGTGAGAACAATAGGAGTCGTGACCGTTGCCCGTTCCGACTATGGCCTCTATCTGCCGCTGTTGCGCGAGATCCAGGCGGATCCGGATCTGCGGCTATACCTGATCGTCTCCGGTATGCATCTCTCACCGGAGTTTGGGCTGACGGTCGAGGCTATCGAGGCCGACGGGTTTGAGATTGACGAACGAGTGGAGATGCTGCTCTCATCGGATACGCCCGAGGGCATCGCCAAGTCCATGGGCCTGGGTATGATTGGCTTTGCACAGGCCTACGCTCGCTTTCGTCCCGACATCTTGGTCGTCTTGGGAGATCGCTTCGAGATGCACGCTGCCGCTCTTGCTGCTCTGCCCTTCAAGATCCCGGTCGCTCACATTCATGGCGGCGAAATAACGCAAGGGGCTATTGACGATGCCTTGCGGCACTCGATGACCAAGCTCAGTCACTTGCACTTTGTCGGCACACAGGAATATGCCCAACGAGTGCTGCAAATGGGCGAAGAACCCTGGCGGGTTGTCGTGTCGGGTGCGTTGAGCATAGACAGTATCTCTGCAGTGCGTTTGCTGACATTGGAAGAACTTGAGGCCCGTCATGACCTTCGACTGAAGCAACCCTTCCTCCTGGTGACTTGTCATCCAGTTACCCTGGAATATGAGCAGACTGAGTGGCAAATCGGCGAATTATTGATGGCGCTAGACACCTGTGGATTGCCAACGCTGTTTACAATGCCGAATGCCGATACTGCGGGACGCACTATCATCCAGCGGATCAAAGGCTTCGTCGCCGCGCACCCATCAGCACAGATGGTTGATAATCTTGGCACTCAAAGTTATCACAGTGCGATGGCGTTAGCGGCAGCGATGGTGGGCAACTCGTCCAGTGGCATTGTCGAGGCCGCGTCGTTCGCGCTGCCGGTCGTCAACATCGGCACCCGTCAGCAAGGCCGTGTGCGTAGCGCGAATGTCATTGATGTCGGCTATAATAGGAATGAGATTCTAGATGGAATCCAGCGAGCACTATCAAGGAAGTTGCTTGCTGGTTGGGAGCAAATGGTCGTCAGTCCTTTCGGTGACGGTCATGCCGCCGAGCGCATTGTCCACTCGCTGAAACAGGCTAGTTTGAATGACCACTTGCTGATCAAGCGATTCGTTGACTATCCGGCAATTTCGGAGATAGGCTGTTGTTCATTTTCCAATCAAAAGGAATAGAGGACATGCAAGACATTGTCATCTTTGGCGCTGGTGGGCTTGCCCGTGAGGTTGCATTTGTTATTGAGGATATCAATCAGGTTTCTCCGACATGGATGATCTTGGGTTTTGTTGAAGCAGAGAAACAGCGGGTTGGCGATCAGGCAGGCAAATACCCGGTAATCTGCTCTGAAGATGAGTTGCTAGAAATGGAAGTTGCTGCAGCCATTGGCATAGGCAACCCAGCCATCATTCAGAAAATCGCCGAGCGTTTCAAAGATCGCCTTAACGTTTCTTTTCCCAACTTGATTCATCCGAACACAGTCTGGGATCAAGAACGTGTTGTTATGGGGCAAGGCAATGTCATTTGTGCCGGAAACATCTTTACTACAGACATCCAAATTGGTTCCTTCAACTACTTTAATCTGAATTGCACATATGGACATGACATTGAGATTGGCAACTACTGTGTGTTCAATCCCGGCATCAATCTCTCTGGAGGTGTCAGGCTCGGGAGTGGCTGCCTTATCGGGACCGGGGCGACAATCCTTCAGTATTTGAGCATCGGTAATGGGGCGATAGTGGGTGCGGGTGCGGTTGTCACGAAGGATGTGGAAGCAGGGAGTACAGTCATCGGCGTTCCCGCCAGACCAATAACCTCTAAAAGGTGATCTACCAGCAGGGCGGGGACAGCCGCCACGAGTACTCGCGGTGGAAGCCCCGCCCGTACAATGGAGCACAGATGGATCATCCCTAGATTAGATATCACCAGAATGAAAACAGTTCGTTCCTAATACGGTGGTGGTGAAATGCAATACTGTACACGTTGTGTGATGCCAGATACACGTCCAGGCATCAAGTTTAACGAAGAAGGTGTGTGTTACCCGTGTCTGACGTATAAGAAGCGCAGGCAGATTGACTGGGATGCACGATGGCGGGAACTGGAGCAATTGACCAGCAAGTACCGTGGGGCAAATGGGGATTACTACGACTGTATTGTAACAGTTAGCGCCGGCAAAGACAGCTACTACCAAGTCTACACGATGAAAGAACGGCTGAATATGAATCCCTTGCTGGTATCAATTGATAACTTTGGCTGGACCGAAACCGGACGACACAATGCTCGAAATATGAGTGATGTCTTTGGATGCGATTTGCACTTACTCTCATTGAGTCGCAAGGTCGCCAGAAAGATGATCCGCAAGGCGTTTGAATACCAACTTATCCCAATGTGGTACTGGGACCGCGCTGTATATGCTTATCCGTTGCAAGCGGCAATCAAGTTTGGTATTCCCTTGATCGTCTACGGCGAGAACATAAACTATGAGTACGGTGGTGCCCAAACTGAAGAAACGTATAGCGCTCTCAATCAAATCCACAATGATGTGGCCAAGCCGGTGCCTTGGGATGTCTGGCTAGATGACGAAATCCAGATGAAGGATTTTAATCCCTTGATCTACCCGACAGCCGAGGAGATAGATGCCGCCAAATTGGAGCCGATCTACCTGAGCTATTTTGAGCCCTGGGATGGTTACCGCAATTTCGAGATGGCCCAAGGGTTCGGGTTCAAATCGTTGGAAGGTGAATGGGTGCGTGAAGGACTGTCTGACAACTATGAGCAGATTGATACAATAGGCTACAGTGTGCATTCGTGGTTTAAGTTCATCAAATTCGGGCACCAACATAACACAGACATGCTTAGTCAGTGGGTGCGGTCGGGGCGCATCACCCGCAAAGAGGCTGTCCGGTTGGTCAAGGAACGTGAGCATATACTTGATCACCGGATGCTGGCGGACTTTCTGGAGTTTACCGGCTATACGGAAAACGAGTTCTGGCAAGTTGTTGACAAGTTTGCCAACCGCGAAATCTTGGAGAAACGGGATGGCGTGTGGCGGCTCAAGCCTACCGTAGTCGAGGCGTTGGAAAAGGGCGGTGAGGTCAGTTCATGACGGTTGCCGATCTCTCTGATCTGTGCATAGCACCCGATAGATCCATTCGCCAGGCGATTGCTTGCATTGACCGGAATGAGAAAGGCATCGTGCTGGTTATCAATGAGGAACGACGGTTGCTTGGCACGATCTCCGACGGTGATGTGCGCCGGGCCATGTTGGCGGATGACAGTCTTGATACGCCCATCAGTAAGTTGTTGGCGCGCAAGGCCGATTCGCCCTATCCGGAGCCGGTGACAGCACGGGACGGGACTGCCCACGCTGCCTTGCTAAAACTGATGCAGGAGCGCGTTGTACGCCAGGTGCCCCTGTTGGATGACGACGGGCATGTCGCTGGCTTGGTTACGCTGGACGAACTGTTGCCTGATCAGGTGCTGCCCTTGCAGGCAGTGATTATGGCTGGTGGTCTTGGCACCCGCCTGCGTCCGCTCACAGAGGATCTGCCAAAGCCCATGTTGCCTGTGGGCGACCGCCCTCTGGTGGAGTTGATTGTTGAGCAATTGCGCCATGCCGGTATCCGGCGGGTTAATATTACCACCCATTACATGGCGGAGAAAATTGTCGAGCACTTTGGCGATGGGCACGACTTTGGCGTGGAACTAAAGTATGTAACCGAGAAGCAGCCTCTGGGTACCGCTGGTGCCCTGGGGTTAATGGAAACCCCCAACGAACCATTGCTCGTTATCAATGGCGATATCCTCACCCGGGTGGACTTTCGGGCTATGCTAGCGTATCATCAGGAGCACGAGGTTGATCTGACCATAGCCGTGCGCAAATATGACTTGAACGTGCCCTACGGTGTGATCGAAAGTGATGGAGCCTTCGTCCGAGGCCTAGTTGAGAAACCATTGCTCAGTTTCTTTGTCAACGCGGGCATCTACCTGCTAGAGCCATCGGTGCATCGTTACATTCCCAACGGCCAGTGCTTTGACATGACCGACCTCATCCAGCGATTGTTAGATAATAACCGACCTGTGGCGAGATTCCCTGTCTTGGAGTACTGGTTGGATATCGGGCATCACACCGATTATGTGCAGGCGCAGAAAGATGTGAAAGACGGGAGGTTTGGCACTTGAACTGGAATAACAAACGGGTGCTGGTAACTGGCGCCGGCGGCTTTATTGGCAGCCACCTGACAGAACGATTGGTGGATCTGGGTGCCAGTACCCGGGCGTTGGTGCACTATAATGCGTTGGGCACCTGGGGATGGCTGGACGAATCGCCGTTTCGCAACGATATTGAGGTAGTTGCCGGAGACATTTGCGATCGGGACAGCGTGCGCCAGGCCATGCAAAGTGTAGAGATTGTTTTTCACCTGGCGGCACTGATCGCCATTCCTTACTCTTACTATGCACCAGCATCATACGTGGGCACCAATGTGGGGGGTACTCTCAATGTGTTGCAGGTCGCTCGCGACCTGGGTGTTGAACGGATCGTCCACACGTCTACCAGCGAGGTCTATGGGGCGGCACGATACGTACCCATTGATGAAACCCATCCCTTGCAGGGCCAGTCACCTTACTCGGCCAGCAAGATTGGTGCTGACAAGATGGCCGAGGCTTTTCATTTGTCTTTCGATCTGCCGGTGGTCACCGCGCGGCCTTTCAACACCTTCGGCCCACGCCAATCGGCCAGGGCCGTCATTCCGACGATTATCACTCAGTGTCTCACTGGAGAGACTGTCCGCCTGGGGAATTTGTATCCCACCCGCGATCTGAACTATGTGGCTGATATTGTGGAAGGTTATCTATTGGCGGCCTCGGTGCCTACAGTGGTTGGACGGACAATCAACTTGGGCTCTGGTCGAGAAATCAGCATCGGCGAACTGGCGCAATTGATTGCTCGGCTGATAGACCGGCCCCTTACCATCAAGAGTGATGAACAGCGAGTGCGGCCTGAGAAAAGCGAAGTCGAGCGTCTTCTTGCCGACAACACACTGGCTCGCACTTTGCTGGGATGGAGTCCCGTCGTCACTCTGAAAGAGGGACTGGAGCACACTATTGAGTGGATGCGACAACATCTAGAGAGGTATCGGCCTGATGTCTACGTCCTTTGAGCCTGGGGCTCCGGCGGCGGAGGGGATGATTCCCCTATGCGTGCCGGAGATCCGGGGCAATGAGTGGAAGTACATCAAAGAGTGCCTGGATACCGGCTGGGTCTCTTCGGTAGGATCATTTGTGGACCGCTTCGAACAGGAATTGGCAAGTTATATCGGCACAAAGTACGCGGTCGCCACTTGCAACGGCACGGCAGCGTTGCACACTGCCCTGTTGGTGGCCGGTGTCCAGCCCGACGATGAGGTGCTGGTGTCCACCCTCACCTTCATCTCTCCGGCCAATGCCATCCGCTACGTGGGGGCCTGGCCCCTCTTCATAGATGCCGAGCCGGACTACTGGCAGATGGACTCGCAGAAGGTGGTGGATTTTCTAGATAAAGAGTGTCAATGGCGCAACGGCACGCTTTACGACAAGACTACTGGTCGGCGGGTTACGGCTATCTTGCCTGTGCATATTCTGGGCCATCCGTGCGATATGGACCCGATTCTGGAAGCATCTCGCAAGTACAATCTGGTAGTCATTGAGGATGCCACGGAAAGCCTGGGGGCGAAATACAAAGGACGTATGGTCGGCCACCTGGGAGATATCGCCTGCTTCAGTTTCAACGGCAACAAGATCATCACCACCGGCGGTGGGGGCATGATCGTCACCGACAACAAAGCCTGGGCGCGTAAGGCAAAGTATCTGACCACTCAAGCCAAGGATGACCCCGTGGAGTATGTGCACAACGAGATCGGTTACAACTACCGCCTGACCAATATCCAGGCGGCGATGGGTTGCGCTCAGTTAGAGCAACTCGACGGCTATATCGCCGCCAAATGCCGCATCGCGGCAACCTACAACGAGGCGCTGGCCGACGTCCCTGGTCTGTACCCGATGATTCAGGCACCATGGGCAGAGAGCATCTTCTGGCTGTTCACTGCGCTGGTGGATGAGGCACGCTATGGAATGGACAGTCGCAGTCTATTGCGACATCTTAGCCAGCAGCACATCCAGGCCCGGCCGTTGTGGCAGCCACTGCACCTTAACGGACCCTATCGGTCTCTGGACACTGGCACGGTGTATCCAGTGGCCGAAGCGCTCAACCGGCGTGCCCTCAGTTTGCCCTGCTCCGTCGGGCTGTCTGAAGCTGACTTGGTACGTGTGGTATCGGCTTTAGGGACGACAGGGGAAGGCGTATGATCTACCGAGCCCCGGCCGCGCCGCGAATAGCACTCCTGGTGGACAATCCATACAGGGACTTGCCTGGATTGGTATTGGCTGCATGGCGTTTGTGCCAAGACGGTGCCACATGTTACCTTGTACCTATGAACCTGCGGGATCGGGAGGTGTGGCCATTAGCGCCGGATTTTGCTCTCCTGAATCACTTTCGCACTATCTATGAGAGCCTCGTACAAAATATGATGGTGGCCGGTATCCTGGTGGGCGTGTTGGATACCGAGGGAAGTGTCTTTAGTCCCATGCCTACCGCGGCAAATGCCCTGTTAAGTCATTTTAATCAAGATGAAAAAGAGAGCGTCCCCGCCATGCACCAGCACGCGCTTTCAATGGTGGACGATGCGGGCCTGCGGCACAAGATCGCTGTCTATTGTGCCTGGACACCCGCCTTTGCCAAGTACGCCAGCCAGGCAGGATGGTATCGCTCAGAGCAAATCGCGGTCACCGGCACACCGCGCATGGATTTTTATGCCCCCCAGTGGCATGAAGCGGTTCGACGCATGTCATCGTTCATTGACACTTATGCTGAACCCATCATCCTGATAAACAGTAGTTTCGCCCTGGCCAATCCTCGTTTCCAGAGTCCGGAAAAGGAAATGGAAATGATGGTCAATACCTTTTCCTATGACCGGGATTTTATGGAGAAATGGCATAACACACAGGACCAGGCAATGAAGGGCCTGGCATCTCTAACGAACAGGCTGGCGGAGCGTTTTCCAGGGGCTACCTTTATCTATCGCCCCCACCCCTTTGAAGGTAAAGAGGCATACAAGGAGTTGCTAGAACCACTGCCCAATCTCCACCTGGTGAAAAGAGGGACAGTTGATGGATGGCTGTTGCGGGCTCGGGCTCTGATTCATCTGGGCAGTACCACTGCCATAGATGCTTGTTTAGCAGGCGTGCCGGCGTTTACGGCTGGTTGGCTCCCTGTCCATTTGCCTGTGCCGGCAGTGGATGATGTGAGCATCAAGTGTTCAACAGAGGACGATCTTGTAGAATGTATTGCCGAGGTCTTGGGTGGCACCTTTCAACCGCCTTCTGAAATAACCAGAAACATTGATCAGGTGGTCGGAAAAACCTTTTACAGAATTGATGGACTTGCTCACCAGCGTGTGGCCGATGCGACCTTGAACGCTTTGAACGCTACTGAGCCTAATCTCTCGATTGACAAGTGCCGAGACTTTGCCTATGGACTGAACCGGTCGGGCTCCTCGTTGAAATCTATCGTTGCCGCCAGGCTGCGCGAGACACTTGGGTTGCCTGCCAGTTGGTCATTCCGGCGCTGGGCGAATTTAACGGAAGACCTGTCCTGGTGGGATCGTTCAGACAAGTATTTTGATGCTGACCAGATCAGGACTCTGGTAACCGCCATCCAGGCCTGCGCCCAAGAGGGTTCAAAAGAACCCCTACGCAAGGTCGGCGTGCAGTCGGCCCAGGAGCGAGGTGACTACCGCTTTGGCTACCTTCAGGGCCGGTCGGTGACGGTCTTTCCAGAGTAGGATAAATGCAAGAAGCAGCCAAGTGTCCAGCAGGTTTGGGAAAAAGTGGTACACGCGGCCTGGAGATTATGCTGTCTTTACAGTTTCGCCTATCCCACTTGAGGTTGAGATAGACAATTACTTTCTGCAGATGGTTCATCTACCATGGGTGCTGATGAGAACAAGGAGATTGATTAGTTATGCAAAACCCGTACACGCGATTGTTGCAGCAGGTCCAAGCCAGATATCACGGGAATCTGAAACGCAGATTTGACCTGCAAGGGGGCAATCCATTCATCATATACCTTGTTCGGCCATTGTCTTTATACTTGACACCAATCTTTATTCTGCTCCGCATGTCTGCCAATCAAGCCACGTGGACGGGGTTTGCACTTGGCCTCCTGGCCTGCGTATCACTTGGGACGGGTCTGACACCCTTTCTCAAGTTGGGGGCGTGGCTTTATCTGCTTAATGCCCTGTTCGACCACGTTGACGGTAACATTGCTCGCTACTATGGGAAAACCAATCACTATGGAAAGTTCCTGGACGGTTCAGCAGGGGTAATAGTTGCCTCTGTTCTCTATCTTGGCATTGGCATGGGGGTTTATCGCCAGTGTCAAAATGGCCACGTATGTGGCTTTGAGACTTTGTGTGTCGAACCGGCCTACTTTTTGTTAGCAGGTGGTCTTGCCTCTATCGCACGGTTGGCGAATCTCTACATGCAGCTACGTTATAGGTATGCTGTAGTGGATGCACATCAGGCGGATGCCAGCAGTGAACGAGATGAGAAGGGCAAGGATGCAACAACTGAAGATCAAGATACTGTAACCGCTGTTCAGATCCACGAGCGCACCCGATTGGGACGTATTACTTGGCGTGCTGTACAGCGCGCCGTCGGGTTGGCGCAATGGGTGTTCAGAGTAATCCAGGTTCCAGCCTTGATCCTTGCGGCTTACACTGACACGTTGGCTGTCTATCTCTTGTATTGTACTATGCATGCCCTGGTGATCTTTGTGTGGGAGTATGCCAGAATTCTGCATCATGGCCGCAAGTCCCTCAACGTGTTTCGTCCCTATTAAGGCCGGTCATGCGGAGGATTGGAGTCAGATTCGGGAGATGAAGTTCAAGTGGTGCCGACAGCGAGAATCGTGTAGGCTTGCATCAGTTTTGGTTGACAAGCTAGCACTTTTCTCTCACAACCAACAAGCACAACTAATCATCAGGCTATTCCGAAACGCGTCTGTTTATGGAGTGGGTATAATCCTAGTCAAGATAGGAGGAGTAATACTACTGCCCATCTATCTATCAAGGCTGACGCCTGAAGACTATGGTATCCTGGGGCTTGTTGCTATTGCCAGTGGTTTCCTGACGCCGATCTTGAACCTGGGGTTGTCTGTAAGCGTAGGGCGACTTTACTTGGAGTGGTCTCCCAGCGAAAGGCCCCACTATGTGGCTGCCACCTGGATCACGAGTCGTCTATTTGGATTTTGCCTGATACTTTTTTTGGACAGAATAGGAGCCTACATCTTCCCGGTACTCATATCCCAAGTCCCGTTTACCCCATATATCCGCATGGTATTATGGACGACCTATCTCAATGAGTATTCATCCTTTCCTTTCTCAATCTTGCGAGTGACGGAAAGACTGCAACTCTTCACCCTGGCTTCCGTGGGTTCCTTTCTTGTGATCGCTGGCTTGACCATCTACCTGGTTGTTGTACGTGGAATGGGGGCCACAGGAGTATTGCTGGCAAACCTCGTAAATGCGGGCATTGGGGCTGTTCTATGGAGTGTGTTTATGTGGATTCGAGAGATCAAATTTCCTTTTGGTTGGATGCATCTCAAGGAACCAATAAGTTTCGGACTGCCCTCTGTCCCGTCAACCATTATCGATTCCGTCGGAGGGGTTTTGGATCGGTTTTTCCTGGACAAATTCGTTCCCCTGTCAGGTGTAGGACTATATAGCCTGGGAAAACAATTTGGTTCGTATGTGGGCCAGATTAATGGAGCACTCAAGTCTTCGTGGATTCCACTGACATATCGTCTTGCATCCGAACAACCAGAGTCATTGCCGGAGTTGCTACCAAAGATATCCGTGGTATACGTGGCTGCCATGGCTTGGGCTACGTCAGCGATCACCCTCCTGGGAAGCGACTTGATTGAGTTGTCAGGGGCAAAGCGATTCGTTGGTGCCTATCATCTGATTCCGCTCTTTACCCTATCATACTTTGTTCTTGCCTCCGGCAGTGGACTTGGCAGGGGGCTCGATATCGCCAAAGATCTGAGACTGTCACCTGTAGTTCCAGCAGTGAGTATTGTCGTCAATTTTGTTACAACCATTTTGCTGGTCCGTCCCTTTGGTGCAGAAGGTGTTGCTCTTGCTTTCTTCTTGACTGCCTTGACCACCACTATCGTGCACATATATCTCGCTCACAAAGTGTACCCTCGTCGCTTCCCTTTTATCCAGATAATCATGATCGTCGCCTCTGGGGTGCTGGTGTTCCTGATAGGCTCTCATTTTGCACCTGAGCCAATTTGGCCAAGAATTATCGTAAAAGGGACCTGGTTGCTGGTTTATGTCTTTGTGTTGTTAGGAATCGCCATCGGCCCAGTAACTCGGAAGGGCCGCCGGGCCAGATTGCGCAATTCCATTTAGAATCAAAGGTAGGCGATCAATTGACAATCTGTAGAAAACTTGAGGATAATCGCTCTATGCACATTCTAGCCCTGATCCCCGCACGTGGTGGTTCCAAGAACCCACCTCACAAAAACATATTACCATTCAAGGGCAAACCCCTGGTTGTTCATTCCATCGAACACGCATTGCAAGCCCAATCGGTTACCCGGGCCATTGTGAGCACGGACAGCGAAACCATCGCTGAGATCAGCCGGCGGGCTGGTGCAGAGATTCCGTTCATGCGGCCGGTCGAGTATGCTGGTGATCTCTCAACCGATCTTGACGTTTTTCGTCATGCGCTCAACTGGCTGGACGAGCACGAAGGTTATCGCCCCGAGATCATCGTGCATCTGCGCCCGACGTCCCCGCTGCGTCCGCCCGGCCTGATTGACATGGGGGTCAAGCGGTTCCTGTCACATCCAGAGGCCGATTCTTTGAGGACGGTTGTGCCCGCGCCGCACACACCCTATAAAATGTGGCGCTTGAACGGTGACTATTTGGAACCGCTACTGACCCATCCCGAGTTCCGTGAGCCTTACAACATGCCGCGCCAACTGCTCCCACCAGTCCACTGGCAGAATGCATACCTGGACGTAATAAGATGGACAACCGTGATGGAGAAGAACTCTATGACTGGTGATCGCATTCTGGCTCTGCCTATGTCGCCAGATGATGACGTGGACATTGACAGCCAGAGAGATCTGACCAGGGCTGAGTTAAAGGTATCTGGTGGCCAATGAGCGGGCTCGACCAAAGCCTTTACGGCGCAGGGAGTAGTATGGACACCTTCAATCTAAGCAACCAAGTGCGATTAAGTATATCACAAGCCCTCTTGTTGCTCTACCGCTATCTCACCGGCATCTATGCGCTAGGTGATCTCTCTTTTGTGCAGTTCCTGGGGGGATATGTCCACGGCAAGAAGCACAGCCTTGATGGAGGGCACATTCTCACTGTCTCGGGCAATGGCATCGGCGAACTGGAGAAAATGCTTTGCCTACAGTGGAAGTTCGATCACCTGGAGACCATGGCCGTCAGTCCATCCCAGATGCGCATCGTGCGCTTTCTGATGGACGCCACACCAAACGAAGTGGCAACGTTCTTCGAGTGGGCGCAAGATTGCCTGAGAGATTATCCCAACCTGCAGGCACTTCTCGCTTCCCCAGGATTGGTTGCTTACTGGCAACAGCAGTGTGAACTGTGGCAGTCGCCCGGGCTCAAAGGGCATGTTCAACTGTTCGGCGGTTCGCCGTGGGATATGCCAACGACGGAAGCCTACGACGCCATCCTATTGTCTCATGCCCAGCAGTTACTACGTGACAGCGATGCCAAGCATCTATTATCATACCTCAAACCAGGGGGATGGCTTGCGGTCCTGATGCCAGTGATATTTCGTCCAGTTACCCTGCAGCAGCAAATGCCAGCCCGTTTCTCCGACTCGCCTGCTGTCAAAGCAGCCAAGCAAAGGATGCGGAAAGAAGCGCAGCACTTGGGCTATGAGATGCCAAATGGCCAGCCTGTGCACATTCGTTGGACGCTTGCCCCAGAAGATACCGCGCACGTCGTATCGTTCTCCATAGCCAGCCCGCTGCGGTCGCTGCTCATAGGGGAATTGTTAATCTATTCCCTGGCTGCCGAATTACCAGACGGCACCAGGCTTGCCCTGCTGGAATCAGCCCTGGCTGATATATCGCCCGCTGCAGGAGCCGGCACCGAAGCATTGCTCATCTTGCTTGCTGAGAAGGGAGTCTGATCGTGTCAAAAACCCATTTTCCATTTGGTCCACATACCGTGGCTCGTGATGGCGGATTATTCTTCACATTCGAAATGGCCAACAATCACCAGGGAAGCCTGGAGCACGGTCTAAGCATCATCCAAGCCATGGCCAAGGTCGCTCAGTCAAAGAATATCTCTGCGGCGATCAAGTTCCAGTTTCGACAACTGGAGTCGTTTCTCCATCCGGGCTTCCTGCAGTCGCGCTTGCCGACATCTTCCAACAAACACACCAGGCGGTTCGTAGAAACCAGGCTGGGCTATGGCGACTATGAGCGGATGGCCGGAGAAGCCCACAAGGGCAACCTGATCCCAATTGCCACGCCATTTGACGAGGCGTCTGTAGACTGGTGCGAAACTCTCGACTTTCCCGTCATCAAGATCGCCAGTTGTTCCGCGACCGACTGGCCCTTGCTCCGCCGGGTCGCGCAAGCGAACCGACCGGTCGTCTACTCGACCGCCGGGTTGTCCCTGCGGCAGATTGACGATGCCATCGCCTTTTTCCAGCAGCGCCAGATTCCACTGGCGATCATGCATTGTGTAGGTATCTACCCAGCACCCCGACAGCATCTCCAACTGGATCAGATACGTCAGTTGCGGCAGCGTTACCCTGATCTGGTAATCGGGTACTCGGCCCATGAGGGGACAGCGGATCTGGACGTGGTGGCTTTGGCAGTGTCCAACGGCGCGGCACTCCTTGAGCGCCACGTAGGGCTGCCAACAGATACCATTTCCTTGAACGCTTATTCTCTGTCGCCAGCGGACGTCGAGATGTGGGTAGATTGGGCACTCAAAGCACACCTGGCTATGAGCGCCGGGCAGGAACGGACTCATCTCGAAAGCCAAGTTCGTAGTATGGAGGAATTGAAACGCGGCATCTATGTCAAGAGGACCAAGAAGCCAGGCGAGTTCCTGGAGCCCGATGACTTGACGTTGGCCATGCCATGCCTACCGGGACAGTTCAGCGCTGCTGAGCTCGATGAAGTAATCGGGCTGCCCGCGCCTCACCAGGGTATCGAGGCAATGATGCCGGTGATGAAAAACGGTGGTTGCGAAATACCGCCCGAGATTCGTGCCAGCAGTATTGTGGTGCGGACCAGACAGATGTTGGCAGAAGCCAAGATTGCATTACCAAAGGGGACTCCCGCCGAAATCAGCCACCAGTACGGGTTGGAGACCTTTGAGCAATACGGTGCAGTAATCATTGACATTGTCAACCGCGAGTATTGCAAAAAACTCATCGTCCAGTTCCCGGGGCAGGAGAACCCTCTCCACAAACACATCCAGAAGGAAGAGACCTTCCAGGTTCTTATGGGTGAATTGGAGATTGAGATGGATGGTAAAGTCACTTTGCTCAGGCCTGGTGACAGCCTCACGGTTCAGCGTACCGCTATGCACGCCTTTCGCACCCGCACCGGCGTGATCACAGAAGAAATTTCTACCACCCATATCAAAGGAGACTCGGTCTACAAGGATGAAAACATCTCTTCAGATCCCGCTAGCCGCAAGACGCCGGTAGTCCTGTGAGAATGCGCCGATTGCCAAACTCTTGTTGGTGACTGGGGAATCAGGTGAATAATCCGACACTCGAGGTGAATACCACTCTCAGGATAGCCGTCAGTCTTCCATACCTTTTCTCGGTACGAGATTTCCTTTTTACTCCGGTTTGGGAAGAAATCGTGAAAAGAAAGGAGGTGCACTTTTTCCTGTTGTGTAACAATATGGAGGTAGACAAACTGGTTTCAGAGCAAGAACGCTCACATATTACCTTTTTGAGATTTCCTTCATTCCACGATGATCGGAAACCCCTTGGGAAAAGAATCTTGAGACGGGATTTAGGGGCTCGGATCTGGACCAGGCTATTTCAAAAAATTGATGTAGAATATCTTGCTAGTTCACAGATGTATCGTTATGCAGCGTTGAACGACCTTTCGCACTACAGAATCCGCAAAGAAAGAAGCCGTGAGGAGAGAAAGAGGCAACAGATTCTCTCCGACTATCGCAGGGGAGAGATGGCAGGGTTTCCTTTTCCCAGAAGCAAGGTGTTTTTTAGACTCTTGTATGAACTTCGCCATGGTTTTCCTAATCTCACCCGCAGAGATGACTTTATTTTTTTGCAAGACCTGAGGCTAGATTTGTTCGTTTTTGGGCGATTGCATCATCACATGACCGGATACTGGACCAGGGCCCTGCGACATCTGGGAATTCCAATGATCGGGATCGTATCGAGTTGGGATCATCCCACGACAAAGGGGCCGACGCCTCGCGGTATGAGCGGATACACAGTCGCAAGCAGGCATATGGTCGAGGAGATGTCTGCGCTTCACGGCATCCAGCAAAACAAGATTTACCAGGTGGGCAAAGTGCAGATGGATATGTACAAAGATCCATCCGTTTTCAGCAGTCGCCAGGATTTCTTGAAAAAGTTGGGCATACCGCCTGATCATCGCCTGGTAATGTTTGGGACAAACACCACAGGTCTGAAAGAGCACGAAGTTTCGATAGCCCAAAAACTATCCAAAGACTTTGCAGACAGCCGCTATGGAAGAGCCACTTTGCTGCTGCGCACACACCCTCAAGACGTGAATTGGGAACGGGATTTCCTATCTTTGGCCAAGCCGCCCTGGGTTGTCTGTCTAAACGCATGTTCATTTGGAAATAGAGCGGCAGACAGTATGGCGCGGGGAGGGGATGACCTGGTCATGTTAGCGAACCTGATGAAACATTCAGATATGGTCATTCAGAGCCGAGGTTCGCTGGCTCTTGATGCTATCGCTTTTGACACCCCCGTGATTTCGCTGGCCTTTGATGGTGATCTCGTGAGAGCACCGAACGATTCGTTTCTCCTGGAATATGGCTTTGAACACTATAAACCTTTGGTCGCGGCCCAAGGGACATGGATGGTAGGGTCGTACAAGGCGCTCGATCAAGCGATTCGAGAGTACCTCAGAGATCCAACAATTCACTCTGAGGGAAGAAAGACTATTCGTGAAGAACATATACAGCCTCTAGATGGCAAGGCTTCCCAACGCCTTGTTGACTATCTCGTAGAATCGGCCAGGAAAGCGAGAGAAGGCACACTCCCTGAGGGGGATTGGGATTACACAGGATTGGGCGATGTGACTTGGGCATCACGTCAGATATGCGATGTTCAAGATTATGTTCAGAGATAGAGCAAGTACCTATCGGCTAGTGTGGGGCACGGAGAGATCCGCCAACAAGATTATGATGGTGATTTAATGTTACAAGATAAAATCGAGATTCTTCCCGTCCAGTTATTGAACACTGAGCGGACACTTGTTGAAGAAATGCGCCAGGTTGGTGAAGAGTTACATCTGGGCTTGGGTTGGCATTACCTGCTCGACCTGCCCTGGGCGGCGCAACAAATTGGACCAACACCAGGAATGCGCGTAGTGGACGCTGGAGCAGGGACAGGCATCATACAATGGTGGTTGGCGGGGCAGGGTGTAGATGTAATCAGTGTGGATCGTATGAGCCGCCGCAATCTGCCAATACGCTTCCGGCAGCAATACCGCACGCAAGGGTGGCGCAAACAAGACCTGTCGCTGCTGCCTGACGCGGTTCTGCGTGGTTTCTTGCCACCTCGTTCCCCTCGTCACTGGCATTTGTACCCACGGAAGTTGGCCCTGTCATTACAACAGTGGCGATGGAAGCCACAGGCCGATCCCAGCAGTGGAACCGTTTTTATCTACAACCAGGACCTGGCATCCATACCAGACATACCGGACAATTCGGCAGATGGTGTGGTCTCCATCTCGGCCTTGGAACACAACTCGCCCGACAAGTTGCGAGACTGCGTGGCTGAACTTGTGCGCGTGTTAAAGCCCGGCGGTAAGCTGATAGCCACGCTGGCAGCAGCGAAGAAGCAAGACTGGTTCCACGAGCCATCAAAGGGCTGGTGCTACACCGAGGCTACTCTGCGCGACATCTTTGACCTGGCAGCCGACTGCCCGTCCAACTATGATCGCTACGACGAATTGTCTGAGGCGTTACGAGACTGTGCTGAGTTGCGCGACGGCCTGGCAGACCTTTACTTCGAATCCGGTAATAATGGAATGCCATGGGGCATCTGGGATCCCAAGTACCAGCCAGTAGGCGTGATAAAGGTCAAGCACTATGAGCGATAAAATATCTCCACACTGCTGCTCAATCGTCATCCGTTGCCACAACGAGGAGCAACACATTGGCCGGTTGCTCAGCGGCATCGTACAGCAGGCGACGCGGGATGTGGAGACCATTGTCGTGGATTCGGGTTCCAACGATGCGACCGTATCTATCGCCTCGCGTTACCCGGTGAAAATCCTCTCCATCCGACCGGAAGAGTTCTCTTTTGGCCGCTCTCTCAACATCGGCTGTCAGGCCGCTGGCGGCGAGTTCGTTGTCATCGCCAGCGCACACGTCTACCCGGTGTACAAGGATTGGCTGGAACGTCTGCTGGCCCCATTTGCTGATCCACAGGTGGCGTTGGTCTATGGCAAGCAACGAGGGAACGAAGCAACCAAGTACTCGGAGCACCAGGTCTTAACAAAGTGGTTCCCCGACGAAGCCAACCCGAATCAGGATCACCCCTTCTGCAACAACGCCAACGCTGCTGTCCGTCGCTCGCTGTGGGAGCAGTTGCCCTACGACGAAACCCTGACCGGCCTGGAGGATATTGACTGGGCCAGGCGCGCCATACAACTGGGCTACAAGATCGTCTACGCGGCCGACGCTGAAGTTGTGCACGTCCACAATGAGTCGCCGAAGCGCATCTACAACCGCTACCGGAGGGAAGCCATCGCTCTAAAGCGCATCTTCCCCCAGGAGCAGTTCAGCCTGTGGGACTTTGCCTGGCTGCTTGCAACCAACGTGCTCAGCGACTTTTACCACGCCTGGCACAATCGTGTGTTGGGGAACAACCTGGGGAACATTTTTGTCTTCCGGCTGATGCAGTTTTGGGGCACTTACCGGGGCTTTGCCCAGCGTGGCCCGGTCACCAGCCGTCTGAAGCAGACATTCTACTACCCAAACAACCTAGGACACCTCCGATCTGCGACCAAGCCTAGAGAGGGACGGCGTATTGAGTATGCCACCCTCTCGAAGGAGGGATAAATTGGCGGACATTATTGACATCTCAGTACCACTGCGGCCTGATATGCCAACCTGGCCGGGGAGTGTGGGCCTGCGACTCAAACGCACCCAACGGTTGGAAGCGGGGGACTCGGCCAATGTCTCCCGGCTAGATTGCGACGTGCATGTGGGCACACACGTGGATGCACCGTGGCACTTTGTGGAAAATGGGCACACTGTCGAACAGTTATCCCTGGACGGGCTGATCGGCCCAGCGGTTGTGGCCTATCTGCCGGAGGTAAGCAAGATCACGGCCGGTGACCTGGACGGCCTGGGGCTGCCCTTTGGCACCAGACGGCTCCTGCTGCGCACGCGCAACTCGGAATTGTGGGCCGCAAGGGTGACCAAGTTCAAGAAGGACTATGTTGCGCTCACCGCGGACGCTGCCCACTGGGTAGTGGAGCAGACCATTCGGCTGATCGGCGTGGATTACCTTTCGGTACAGCGCTACGCTGATAGCCCACTTGTCCACCAAACTCTGCTGAAAGCAAGCGTGATCATCCTCGAAGGACTGAACCTGGCCGGTGTGCAGCCGGGAGGTTATGAACTCGTTTGCCTGCCCTTGAAATTGGTGGGGGCGGAGGGCGCTCCTGCGCGGGCTGTGCTGGTGCGGGGTGAGTGGAAAAAACAAGGGGAGCGGTCGTAAATGTCACCTATCACCTCTCGCCCCTCACCCGGTATCGTTGCCCTTATCCCCATGCGCCATCACAGCGAACGGGTACCTGGCAAGAATTATCGCCCTCTCGCCGGGAAGCCACTCTACCACCATATCCTCACCAGCCTGCTGGCCTGCCCACTTATCGCTGAGGTAGTGATAAACACCGATAGTCCGGTGATTATGGAAGGTGTGTCAAAACACTTTCCACAGGTACGGCTGATTGAACGGCCAGAGCACCTGACAGCCGATACCGTGCCCACAAATGACGTGTTGCTCTACGATGTGACTCAAGTAAAGGCCGATTATTACCTGCAAACCCACAGCACGAACCCCCTGCTGCGCACCGAGACCATCACCCGAGCCATCCAGTTATTCCTGGACAACTATCCAATGTACGACTCCCTCTTCTCGGTCACCAGAGTTCAAACGCGACTGTGGGACAGCCTGACGCGGGCCATCAACCACAACCCAGCGATTCTCTTGCGCACCCAGGACCTGCCGCCAGTCTACGAGGAGAACTCGTGTCTCTATATCTTCACTCAAAACACCCTGGAGGCGCGGCACAATCGCATTGGCAGGCGACCGCTGATGTTCGAGATTGACCGTATTGAAGCCTGGGACATTGACGAGGAACTGGATTTCCGTCTCGCCGAGTTTCTCTATCTCAACCGACAGGGAGGGAACCGCTGATCTGCTATGCGTTGGAAGGTATTGATCTCTGCCCCCTACATGCAGCCGGTCGTGGACCGCTTCCGCCCCACCTTTGCCGAGCACGACATAAAGATCATCGTGCCGCCGGTCAACGAGCGTCTATCGGAAGAAGAGTTGCTGCGCTGGGTCGGCGACGTGGATGGTGTTATCTGCGGGGACGACCAGTTCACGGAGCAGGTGCTACAGGCAGCGGGCCGGCTCAAGGTCATCTCCAAGTGGGGTACCGGCATTGATTCTATAGACCTGGCAGCCTGCGAGCGTCTTGGCATAACGGTGTGCAACACCCCTAACGCTTTCAGCGAGCCTGTGGCCGACACAGTGATGGGATACGTGCTCTGTTTCGCCCGCAACCTACTGCGGCTGGATCGCAAGATGCGAGAGGGAACCTGGCACAAAACGACCGGACGGGCGTTGCGCGAATGTGTCCTGGTGGTGATCGGCGTGGGCAATGTGGGCCAGGCAGTGGTGCAGCGAGCCATAACGTTTGGGATGTCCGTCCTGGGCAACGACATCGTCGAGATACCCGCCGGTTTTCTGGCCAAAACAGGTATTGAGATGGTCTCCAAGGAGGAATTGCTGCGCCGGGCCGATTTCGTCAGCATCAACTGTGACTTGAATCCCTCCAGTTACCATCTGATGAGCGAGGCCGAGTTTTCCCTGATGAAACCTTCAGCGGTGGTCATCAATACTGCACGCGGCCCCATCATTGACGAACCTGCCTTGATACAGGCATTGCAGGAGGGACGCATCGCTGGCGCGGCGCTGGACGTGTTTGAAGTCGAGCCGCTGCCGGCCGACAGCCCGCTGCGTCAGATGGATAACGTGCTACTGGCACCTCACAACGCCAACAGCAGCCCAGAAGCGTGGGAGCGGGTGCACGTCAACACGGTGCGCAATCTGCTGGAAGAGTTACAAAGGAGGAGCGGATGAAACGAGTGGTCCTGATCACCGGCGTCGCTGGCGGCATCGGCCACGCTACAGCCGAGGTCTTTGCGGAGGCTGGCTGGCACGTGGTCGGTGTGGGGCGGAAAAGTACCCCCGGTTTGTCTGGCGTCCATCATTTTATTCACGCCGACGTCTCCGAGCCACAGGACACGGCACGGATTTATGCAGAAGTCGCTGAGCAGGAAGGTCGTCTGGACGGGCTGGTCAATAACGCCGCCGTGCAGATTTGCAAGCCGCTCTTGGAGATGACGCCCAAAGAATGGGATACAGTGATGTCAAATAACCTGCGTTCCGTCTTTCTAGGCATGCGCCACGCCTACCCCCTGTTGCACCAGCAGAAAGGGGCGATTGTGAACGTGAGTTCTGTCCACGCCGTCGCCACGTCTCGCAACATCGCCGCCTACGCCGCCAGTAAGGGAGCGCTGCTGGCGTTGACACGGGCGATGGCCCTGGAATTTGGCCCCGATGGGATCCGCGTAAATGCTATCCTGCCTGGAGCGGTGGACACCAAGATGTTGCGCGCGGGGCTGGAACGCGGCCACGTGGAAGGAGATAACATAGAGGCTCTGATCCGTGGTCTGGGTACCAGGCACGTCCTGGGCCGGGTAGGGCATCCCGAAGAGATAGGGCGGGCTATCCTGTTTCTGGCCGATAATACACAGTCGTCATTCATGACCGGGCAGGCATTGATTGTGGACGGCGGCGCGACGGCAAGGTTGAGCACGGAATGACAACGATCAAGCAGACAATCAAAAATATCACCCCACCCAGCGTGTGGAACACCTTGCGGCATAATTACCGGGTGTGGCTATGGGGCACTGTGTGGCACTGGAACCGCAGAGGCAGGCCCAGTGTGCAGCGGTTGCGTGCACTAAAAGATAAGCACAAAGGCCAACGTTGCTTTATCATTGGTAACGGACCAAGCCTAAAACAGATGAACCTGAGTCCACTGCGCAACGAATACACATTTGGCCTCAATCGCATCTATTTACTTTTCCCCGAGATTGGCTTTACCACGACCTATTATGTGTCAATTAACCCTTATGTTATTGAACAGTGCGCCGCCGAAATTGCTGCACTGTCTATGCCAAAGTTCCTGGCCTGGCGAGCGAGAGATTTTGTCAACTTTGACCAGAATACTGTTTTTATACCCAGTTACCCCCTGGGGCTGCGTTTCTCCACAAATCCATCGCGCTGTATCTGGGAAGGTGGTACAGTGACCTACGCGACGATGCAACTGGCCTATCACATGGGGTTCGAGCAAGTCATCCTCATTGGCGTAGATCACAGTTTCGTTACTCAGGGGCCCCCAGGCGAACTGGTTGTATCACAGAGCGACGACCCGGATCATTTTTCTGGCGATTACTTTGGGCGTGGCTTTTATTGGCAGTTGCCTGATCTGGAGACATCGGAGAAGGCTTATCGTTTGGCTCGGGACACGTATAGGAGAGATGCTCGCGAAATCCTGGATGCAACGGTCGGAGGCCGGCTCCAAGTGTTTCCCAAAACTGCCTATGAGAGTCTCTTTTGTCATCCGGAATGCGAGCGGGGATGCTCGCGCTCCCCCCACGCTGGCTGAGTGAACCAGACAATGGACACCGGTATTATGCCCAAGGTCAGTGTGGTTATTCCCACTTATAACACGGCTCGATTTGTCGGCGCTGCCGTGGAGAGCGTCCTCGCCCAGACCTTTGAGGATTTCGAGGTGATCATCGTGGACGACGGTTCAACCGATAACACCCGAGAAATCATCGCTAGGTTTGTGGATCCACGGATACGCTACGTGTACCAGGAGAACCAGGAACGGTCGGCGGCGAGAAATGCCGGCATCCGCCTGGCGCGAGGGGAATACATCGCCTTTCTGGATGCCGACGACGTCTGGCTTCCGGAAAAACTGGCCCTGCAAGTGAGCCTGTTGGAAACTCTACCGGCGGTCGGGCTGGTCTATACTGGCGCTTATGTGATGGAACATGGCCGGATTTTTACCGAACAGAAGGGCAAGCACAGGGGAAGAGTGGTCAAGCCATTGCTGGCCGTGGATAACATCGTTGCCGGGTCAGGATGCACACCAATGGTGCGGCGAGAATGTTTCGACCAGGTAGGGCTTTTTGACCAAGTCTCTTCCGTTATTCCTTGTGAAGACTGGGATATGTGGCTGCGGATTGCTATGAAATACGAATTTGATTATGTACCCCAACCTTTGGCAAAGTGCCGGGTGCATAGCGCTAATACTATGAAACAGGCCGAGAGAATGAAGCAAGGCACCCTGGCTTTCTTTGATAAAGTGTTGGCAACCCCTGCTCTTCAGGATCAAGTGCGCCCGGTACGCAGGCGAATACAAAGCCTGGCCTATTTTATGGTCGGGAGAGCCTATTACACCGCCCGTGAGATGGGCACAGCCCGGAGGTATTTCCTGAAATCCCTGTGGTTCTATCCACTCCAGGGCCGGGCCTGGACCTATCTGCTGCGTTCTTTCCTGGGAACACGTCTGACGGAAGTGGTACGGGCTGGCAGGAACAGATTCGCCCACCTCCTGCGCTACAGGGATGCAGGATAGCCATGCGTATCCTGTTCGTCATTGACCTGGCCTATCCTGATCACGCTGGTGGCAGTCACCGCTTGTGCTACGAGGTGGCCAGGCGACTGGCTCAACGCGGGCACGAGGTGCACCTGATCACGGGCCAGGCGTCCGATGACTCGGCCACACCTGGCACTGAACGTATTGATGGTGTTTATTACCATCGTCTGAGCCGCGACAAACGTAACTTTGTCACCCATGCCCTGTCCTACATCCTGGGTGCGCGGCGGGTCTTTGATCAACTGGCACGAGAGGCACCTTTTGACGTGATCAGTGGTCACTATGTTCTGCCCACCCTGGGCATTTTGCTCTCCCATCGAAAACAGTCTACCCCTGTGGTCTCTACCTTCTACCCCTGGGCTGGCGAGTTTGGGATCGAGTTGCAGCGGGGAAGTCAGGATCTGTCCACGTTGGCGCGGTGGCGACGTGCGGCCTGGATAGCCCCCACTCTGGCCCTGGTGCGAAAGTTGGAACGATTGACCCTGGCCCGCAGCGCCCGGCTGCAAACGTTGAGCCAGTACCTGGCCGAGATAGCCGTCGGGGATTACGGCATAGACCGTTCCAAGATCACAGTCATCCCCGCAGGGGTGGATACGGCAAGGTTCACCCCTACGATGGACAGAATCGCGGTCAGGCAGCAACTTGGTCTGCCCCCTGACCGCCCCTTGCTTCTCACAGTGCGCCGCCTGTACGCGCGTATGGGGCTAGAAAACCTCGTCCAGGCGATGCATGCAGTCATCCGGCGGCAGCCCAGAGCACTCTTGTTGATCGGAGGCCAAGGCCCGCTGCGAGGACGGCTGCAAACACTGGTCGAACAATCTGAGTTGGTCGAGAATGTCAGGCTCCTCGGGTACGTCGAGGATAAGCGTCTCCCTATGTACTATCAGGCTGCCGATTTGTTCATCTTACCGACGTTGGATCTGGAGGGGTTTGGGCTGGTCACGCTGGAGGCCCTGGCCTGCGGCACCCCGGTATTGGGTACGCCAGTGGGAGGAACGGTGGAAATCCTGCGTGGGCTCGACCCGCGCCTCTTATTTGTCTCGTCTCGGCCGGAAGATATGGCAAAAGGCATCATCGAATATCTTTCTGCGCCAGCGGTTTCGAGTGAGCAGTGCCGGCGTTACGTCTTGGAGCACTACCCCTGGGATAAGACGGCGATGGAGTTGGAAACCCTCTTTCGACTGGTGGCAGATGGTGTTTGATGTCGTCGCTTTCCGCTTTGGCATCTGAGGATGCCTCGCTCCTCAAACAGGTGGCTGTCTAGATAGATGAAACCACGCATCTTGTTCCTGGAAGTGTTGCCGACAATTGCCGGTGGTCAGAAAGTGCTCATTGACCTGCTAAGCGGCGACTTTCCCTTTGAGGCCCACGTGTTGCTACCCGGGCGCGGGCCGCTGGCGGAAAGGCTGGCCATCACAGGCACGACCTGTCACTGCACGCCGATGAGCCAATATACGTTGGTGGACAAGACACTGGCTGATGGGGTACGTTATGCCAACGAACTGCCTCGCCTATCGCTCTATACCGCCAGATTGGCCCGGCGTGTCAACGCCGATGTAATCTATGCCAATTCTGGACGTGCATTTCTCTGGGGCACACTTGGCGCGTTATTGAGCGCACTGCCGATTGTGTGGCACGTGCATAACATGATCGCTGATAATAAAACAGTGGCAATCATGCGTTTGTTTGGCCGCATGCCGGTCGTACAAAGACTGATCTGCGTCTGCCAGGCAGCCCGCCAACAGTTTCCTGGCATATACGACAAATCCACGGTCATCTACAATGGTGTGGACACCGGGTCACTGATACCCGCTCCTGAACTGGGGCAAGAGGTGCGTAATGAACTGGCAATTCCGAGTCAGAGCCTGGTCATCGGCATCGTGGGCGATCTCACACCACATAAAGGTCAAGAGATCGTGTTACGCGCTGCCGGACAACTGGCCTCACAATCTACTGAATGTGTGATACTCATCGTGGGTCAAGAGCGTCCTAATGAGGAGAGTCGATCCTACACTGCCAGGTTGCGCACCCTGGCCAACCAATTGCCCTCCAGTTGTCGCGTGATTTTCACAGGCCAACGCACCGACATGCCCGGCATTTACAATGGAATGGATATTCTCGTCGTGGCGTCGCTGGCATCGGAAACCACGTCGCTCACTTTGCAAGAAGCAATGGCTTGTGGAAAGGCGGTCGTTGCTTCACGAACAGGAGGAATACCCGAAATAGTAAAGCACGGGATCAACGGAGTATTGTATCCTCGGGGTGACGTTGATGGTCTCGCCGCACAGTTGATAAAATTGGCCGATGATAGTGCATTGCGCGCCCAGATCGGCGTTCGTGCCCGGCAAACTGCCCAGCGTCAATTTGGCCTGGAACGGATGTGTGACCAAATCGTGCACGAGTTGGCAAGTATCTTGAATGAATCTCCTTTCTCACACCATTGAGGGATATATGACAAAGCGTCGGGTGATCGTGGTCGGAGGAGGTGCAGCCGGTTTGATGGCCGCTGGGCAGGCCGCCGAATTGGGGGCCGAGACACTGCTCCTCGAAAAGATGAAACGCCCAGGAAACAAACTGCGCATCACCGGCAAAGGACGCTGCAACCTGACCAACGTGACTCAGTTGCCCGAGTTTATCGCCCATTTCGGACCGAATGGACGTTTCCTACGCCAGGCTTTTTCCCGTTTTTTCGCCCCGGAACTGGTATCCTTCTTTGAAGAACTGGGAGTCCACACCGTGACCGAGCGCGGGGGACGAGTCTTTCCGGCCAGCGGTCAGGCCCAGGACGTGGTGAACGCGTTGGTGCGATGGGTTGGCGAACGTGGCGTGACGCTGCGGACCGGATTGCCGGTAGAGCAGTTGCTCGTCGAGGGAGGACGGGTGGTCGGGGTGCAGGTGTCCAGAAACCATGTTTTTTCCGAAAAACCTGGTTTCTCTCCCGCCGGGCAGGTCTACCGCGCAGACAGTGTGATCGTCGCGACTGGCGGGGCGTCTTATCCTACCACCGGGTCAACTGGGGATGGGTACCGGCTGGCTGCATCGGCGGGACATACAATCGTGCCGGTGCGACCGGCGCTGGTCCCCTTGGAAACGGCCGGAGACGTGGCATCCAGGTTACAAGGGTTGAGCCTGCGCCACGTGACCGTCCGGGTATGGATCAATGGGAAAAAGCGGGCGGAACCGTTTGGCGAAATGCTCTTTACTCACTTTGGCCTTTCCGGGCCAATCATCCTCTCCCTGAGCAGGCAGGTCGTGGACGCGCTGCGCCTGGGCCAGAGAGTGGTCCTTTCCGTTGATCTCAAGCCGGCCCTCAATGAACACAAGTTGGACACGCGCCTCCTGCGCGACCTGGACGCGCATGGCAAGCAACAATTCCGCACGTTGCTCAAAGAACTGCTCCCCAGAAAACTGATCCCGGTTTGCATAGACCTGACGTCCATCTCCCCGTACAAAGTGGGGCACCAGATCACATCCCAGGAACGCAAGCGGCTACGGACATGGCTGAAAGATTTTCGCCTGGAGGTGACCGGGCACCGTCCCCTGGCAGAGGCAATCATCACCGCTGGCGGGGTGAACACGCGAGAGATTGAACCGCGCACGATGGCTTCGCGCCTGGTGAATGGTCTCTACTTTGCTGGCGAGGTACTGGACGTTGACGCCGACACCGGCGGCTACAATTTGCAGGCGGCGTTCTCTACTGGTTGGGTCGCGGGCAGGGCCGCAGCGCAATAGTCTGCGCCAGCTACCCTCCCGCAGGTTACGATTTACCGTACCCGCAGGCCTGCATAGCCATTGGGGCGTGCTTTTGCATTGAAAACCTGCTCAAACCTGCGGGAGGGTGAATAGTAACGCATTTGCAATCTACAATCTGCCTGTTATAATCTGCTTCGGGCGTGGAACCCGGCACGCCCGTACATCGTCCATCTCACAGAGAGCAAATGCATGCCCAGAGATAACCACTCAGACGGAATTCGTAGCCCGCAACCAGAGATGGGAACCGGCGATCAACCTGCCCGGCCTCCCGAATCTCCTGGCGCGCTGAATTACACACAGCCCACGCGGTCTCTCTCACCCGACGACGTCGAGACGGCCGAGTTGCCAGGCGAATTAGGAGAACCAACCATCGTTATGCCCCGGGTGCCCACTGGCGCTACCCCGACCGCCCATCTGCCCCGCACTATTCCGCCGCCACAGCGGGTCGGTTACGTTCCTCCTTCACCCCCTCCTGGAGGAGGCAGGCGTGGGGAGACAGAACAAGGAAAAGACCCTCACCGGCGGGGTAGAATCTTGGTGCGATCTTTATTTGCCATAGTGGTCATCGTGGTGTTGTTTTTCTTCCTGGTCGCCGTCTCCTCCGTCGCTGGCTACATCTACATCGCCAGCCTTCTTCCCTCGCCCGAGGAATTACGGATTCGCCAGACCGCCTTTGTGAGCAGTAAAATCTACGACCGCGAGGGCAACCTGCTCTACGAAGTCACAGACCCACAGGGAGGACGGCGCACAAAAGTCCCCTTGAGTGAGATGGCCCCATACCTTGTCCAGGCCACCATCGCCACCGAGGATCGCGATTTCTACGCCCACCCTGGTTTCGACCCCGTCGCTATCGTCCGCGCCATCTACTACAATCTCTCGGAGAGAAGGATCGTCTCTGGTGCCAGCACCATCACCCAGCAGTTGGCCCGCAATGTCCTGCTCACACCCGAAGAGCGGGTGCAGGAAACCACCTGGCGCAAGATCAAAGAGATCATCCTGGCCGCTGAACTGACGCGTACTTATCCCAAGAACACCATCCTGGAAATATACCTCAACGAACTCTACTATGGCAACCTGGCCTACGGCATCCAGGCCGCTGCCGAGACTTATTTTGACGTGGATGCCGCCGATCTCACGCTGGGGCAGGCCTCCTTCCTCGCCGGCCTGCCCCAGGCGCCCGCCTTTTACGACCCCTTTGGCGGCGGCTACGATATGGCGCTCTCCCGCCAGGAAGACGTGCTGGCACTGATGGTCGAGGCCGGATACATCAACCATACCGAGGCTGCGCTGGCGGCTGCTGAGATACGCGACTATGAGTTCAAAGTCCCCCAACTTGACATCACCGCCGCTTCCCACTTTATTGTCTACGTGAGGCAGACGCTGGAAGCCACCTATGGCCCGGAGGCACTCTACCGGGGCGAGGGGTTGCGCATCTACACCACACTCGACCCCAGCCTGCAGGCACAGGCGGAGCAGGCTGTGCGCGAAGGCGTGGCCGCCTTGGCCGACCGTGATGCTACTAACGGCGCACTCGTCGCGCTCGACCCGGCCACCGGTCACATCCGGGCGATGGTCGGCTCCGCCGACTTTGACGACAAAGAGATTGACGGCCAGGTCAACGTTGCGCAACGTTGCCGTCAGCCCGGATCATCCATCAAGCCCCTCACCTACGTCGCCGCCTTCGAGCGCGGCTGGACACCGGCCACGTTGACGTGGGACCTGCGCACCGAGTTCCCCGACGGGGCCAACCCGCCCTACGTCCCGGTCAACTATGACGAAAAGTACCACGGCCCGATACTCTTGCGCGAAGCATTAGCCAATTCCTACAACGTCCCCGCCGTCGAGGCGCTCCAGTTCGTGGGAGTTGATGGCCTGCTGGAGATAGCCGCGCGACTGGGCCTCGCATCTTTGGTCCATCCCGAATTCCACTGCCCCGACTATCCCTACGACCGGCCCCCGTCTTATGGCCTGGCGCTCACATTGGGTGGCGGCGAGGCCAAACTGCTGGAGATGACCGGCGCTTTTGCTGTGTTCGCTAACGGTGGCATACGTGCGGAGCCTAGCCCCATCCAACGCATCGAGGACAGCCGGGGCAACGTCCTGATGGATAACTCTGCGCCCGCTCGCGAGGCGGCCATCTCTGCCCAACACGCTTACCTCATCACCAGCATCCTGGCCGATACCCAGGCCCGCTGCGCTGCTTTCCACTGCCCTAGCGTTCTCGAACTCAGCCGGCCAGCGGCCGCCAAGACCGGCACCACCGACGACTTTCGCGACGCCTGGACTATCGGCTACACCCCTGACCTGGTGACTGGCGTGTGGGTGGGTAACTCTGACAACTCGCCGATGATCAACCTGCCTGGGGCGGCCGGCGCTGGCCCCATCTGGCATAACTTTATGGAGGCAGCCCACGCCGACTTGCCCGTGCACGACTTTGCGCGCCCGCCCGGCATCGTCGAGTACGAAATCTGCGCCAACTCTGGCACTCGCCCCACCGAATACTGCCCCCGGCGCAAGGTAGAAGTCTTTGCCGAGGATCAGCCGCCGCTGGACGAGGAGCACGACTGGTATCACAAAGTGCGGATTGACACACTCACCGGACTCCTCGCCAACGAGTTCTGCTCCGGTCACGTCGTCGAGCAATTGATGGTCGTCATCACTGACGAGCGAGGACGGGAGTGGGCCCAGGCTCATCCAGAGTACTTTGGGGGCCTGCCCCTGGCCCCACTCGAATACTGCACCGAAGGCACCGGTCACCCGGATGTCTTTATCACCCATCCCGCACCGGGTAGCGCTGTCCACGGCGTCGTGCCGGTCATCGGCACCGTCCAACTGCCTGACTTTGATCACTACGAAGCGCAATACGGCATCGGCGGCAATCCCCAGGGCTGGGGCTGGATCAGCGGACCGCACCTGGCACAGGTACGCGACGGCCTACTGACCGAGTGGGATACCAACCACCTGGCCCTGGGCCTCTACACGTTGCGCATCACTGCCTTTGACCGTAAGCAACACCGCATCGAGGCCCGGGCTCAGGTCTACATCGCTGCCCCGACCGGGACGCCGACTCCGGTGCAACCTCCCACGCCAACTGTGACGGTCACCCTTCTACCAACCCTCACACCGACGGCCACCCTCCCGCCAGCCTTTACGCTGACACCAGATCTGACACCTACCCCTACAGAAGCGCCAACCTCCACGCCAACGCCGGGTCTGACACCGACCTCCACAGAAGGAGCGCCGAGCGCTACGCCCACACCATCGCTCACCCCCACCATTGAGCCTACCCTTACACCGACCATCGAGATCACGGCCACGCTGCCCATCGCCCCCGCCACGACCGCGACTCTCACGCCCACCTTCACGCCGACGCCATAGCCTTGCAGGGAGGACCCACCCACCACAAGCGCCTGACCGACCCTCTCGTGATCCAAGATTCTGGCGATGCCGTCAACTATCTCGGCCATCGTGGTGACGGTGGGGGTACAGGATGGTGAGATGACGCGAATCGGCCTGCTTAAACTTTCCTCCGCTTCCACCGTCCCAGACGGAACCAGAGGGCGAATAGCAGCCCGTTCGCCAGATGCGCAATGGCCCGGCCACACCATATCCCAGTGACGCCTAGCCCTAACCACTGGGCAAGCCCGTAGGCAAACGGCGCTTCCACTCCCCACAGGGTGAGCAGGTTGATGACCATTGCCGGCGCCGTATCTCCGGCCCCGTCGAACCCTCGCGCCAGCACCAGACCCACGATAGCAGGAATCAGCGTCGGGGTCACGACGCGCAGGCACCCGGCGCCGATATCTACCACCTGCGGCGTGGGATCGAACAGCTCAATCAAAGGCCGGGCAAAGACAAAGAGGAGAACTGCCACGATGGTCATGTACCCGGCCGCGTAGACGCTGACCCACCAGGCGTTCCGCTCCGCTCGATCCGGTTTTCGCGCTCCCATGTTCTGCCCCACCAGCGTCCCGGCAGTGTTGCCCAGGCCAAAGCCGGGAACGATGGCGATCAGCAGCAGACGGTTCGCTACCCCGTACCCGGCTGTGGCAAAGGTCCCGTATAACCCCACCAGCCCCACGACGATCAGACGGGAGGCGGAGCGCAGGGTCATCTGCACCATGCTGGGCAGCGCAATGCGTATGATCTGACCCATCAGAGGGAAATCCGGTTTCACGTCACGCAGACTGATGCCAATACGCGCCTTGCCGCTCAGGAGGATCACCGCTTGAAGGACCACGCCTGCACTGAGACCCAGAACGTTGCCCCAGGCAGCCCCGGCGACTCCCAGCGCCGGAAACGGTCCCCGGCCAAAGATCAGCACCCACTCCGACACCACGGTGACAGCCGTATGCAGGAACAGCACGCTCATCGCCAGTCTCGCCTCCCCCGCGCCCCGCAGCATCGAGTTGATAGCGAATTGGAGAACCAGGACAAACAGCCCACTCAGAGTGATCCGGAGGTAGGAGACCCCCAGAGACAGAACCTCAGCGTCCGCTCCCAGGAGCACCAGCATCGGACGGGCCAGCAAGAGTCCCAGGCCACTGAGCAAGGCCGAAATGGCTACCCCCAGCAGGATGGTCTGCCAGACGGCGTGACCCGCTGCTACCGGGTTCCGCGCGCCAACACGCCGGGCTACCACTGCCATCCCTCCGATGCCCAACCCGTTGGCCATACCGTTGATCACCCAACGGATAGCGGCGCTGATGGTCACCGCCGCCAGCGCTGCCGACCCCAGCCTGCCAATCCACAAGGCGTCGAGAATCTGGGACACGTTCAGGACGCTCATTTCCAGAATCATCGGCAGGGCCAGGCGCCAGATGTTACGATGCAAGTTGCCACTGGTCAAATCGTGGTTCGATAGTCTGTTTACCCTAGTGCTCTGGGCGACTTCTTTCATATTTGCACCTCTTGTCCTGCTTTCACTCTTGGGCCACGGGATCGGCTAATGTACTACTTCCAACTGGACGCCCATCTCTTCACAGTATGCCTTGATCTCATCAATGACGCTCTGCGGCGGCAGCGCTAGATCCCTCGGCTGCATGCCAATCTGCTTCAGAGCCTGTGGCCCCCTCCAGGTGATATGGGCGTCCGATGGAAGCCAATCTAACGCGGCCTTGAGTTCTTGGACGCCCTGGACCGTGAGATTGACCCACCCCTCTTCGGTTACGACGTTCTCCTGTATTGCGCCATCTTCTCAAAGCACAACTCGCATAGGGTCGGGCGGACAATCCCGCACGAGGATCGGATCGCTGAAAACCACTGCCCCGATGGTCAGTGGATCCTCCTCAATGTCCAGCACTTCCATACGGGTCGAGTTGATATTCGCCGGGCACCCGGACGGCCATTCCGCCCGGTCTCTGGGCACAAATGAGGCGACGATCTCTGTTCCATCAGTGAGGGTGAACACTGCTTTGACGTCATAGTGTTGCGAACGCTCATCGAACCGGGAAAGTAGTTTTCTCGATTCTCAGGCATAGTCCAACCGTGCCAAATTCGACTGATCATTTTTAATTCTCCTATCAGTAATTCCCGTTTTGACTATGAGGAGAGAGCATCCTCAGGAACGGCGACTGCGAGACCTGAACGGTTTGAATACGATGAGCCAACATAGAACACCGCCTCCAATGAAACCGAAAATGAAGCCCAACTGTCCCACTGCCTCATAGCCTCGAATCCCGTTGAATGTGAAATCCACAGCGTAATTTCCGCCAATGTATGCCCCAATAATCCAACCCACGATGCCACAAACCATTCCGGCAACAAACACAGCCAAAAGTCTGAACAGCAACTTCATATCGTAATCCTCCATCTCGTTACCGCGTTTGACAGGATGCATAACTCCCAAATATGCCCCAGCGCTTTGTGCGAGAACAGCACGATGTTCAGCGCCAGAATAGCATCGGTGATCATCACCATACCGAGCGCGAAGCCGGTGGGATCGGGCGATACCGGGAACACACAACCCAGGTCCGAGGCGACGACGGCGATGTAGAGCCAGCCGATGATGATCGCCGCCCAATAGCCTCCCTTCTTGCCCTTCCAGATGAAATAGACGGAGGCAGACCCGGCCAGCCACAGAGTGATCAGAAAGACGTTAAAGCCTCAAAACACGGAATCGCTCAGGTGGGAGAAATCGCGGTTCTCAACCGGGCCGCCGGGCACGAGCGAGGCAAAACTCAACAGCAGTGCCAGGAAACAGAATCCGACCACTTTATGACAAGTCATTAGATTGTCGGTGCGTTTCGATAGCGTGTTCATTTGTAGAATCCTTCCAGGAAATGGCGTAGGCCAGGAAAAAGAACACCCAAAGCGAGTGGCTTTTCGTTCGACCGGATATGTCAACGGCCATTTCACTTGCCTCCCGATCTCATCCACAGTCCCCCCGTCCCCTCCATCCAATCGGCGATTCTGCCGGCGGCTTTGTGGACATCGTCGTCCGAAATATCCAACTCCAGGGTGGGCAGCATAGATTCGGCTATCAGTTTGCGCAGCAGCTTTTGCTCTTCCACAAAGAGGTTCAGGTCGTCGTATTGCGATGGGTTGCCGGAAACCTTCAAGCGCTCGGCCCGCGCCGCTTCGAAAGACTCGGGACTGCGGGTCACGAACACCAGGTGAAAGTTCAGTGCGTGAAGGCGCTGCTCCAGCCAGCGAAAGCGATAATCCACGCCGTGATGCTGCAACTGGTACAGCCGGGTGGAGATATGAAAGCGATCTACGATCCACGAATAGTAGCGCTGCAACTCAAACAGCCGCGCCCAGGTGTGATACGTTTCCATAGCCAGGGCTTCTTCGTCCGGATCAAAGTTGATCAGGCCCCGCCCCCAGGGAAAATTGGTAAAGGCACACCACTCGGCCGAGATGAGGGGAGAGTGATAGCGGTACTTGCGCGGCCCCACGATGCGGGGATGTTCGTTGAGCGCAAAGGCAATCTCTGTCTTGTGCGTCAACCTGGTTCCCTCCAGGATGATTTTCGGGCAAAGTTTGTTCATAGCCGCTAATCCTCTCCACTCGCCGCTTGCTCGAAGGAGCCCACGATTTGGTCCGCCTCGCTCTGCACGTCCTCCGCTATCTCGATGGCCTGATAGTCCGCTGTGACCATATCCTCCAGCCGGATGGAGAACAGCAGATCGCCAACCTGCGCATCGTAGGTCAAGACCTTGACCTTGCCCTCGTAGACCAGGGCGTTCTTGGCGATTTCTTGCCCCAGGAACGGTAGCGCGTCCCGGCTTTCGAAATCGCCGGCCGGCATTCCGCTCCAGGGGGGCGGCGCGTCCTCGCCCTGGCGCTGAAAGGCGACGGCGAGCAGCAGCGTCCCCTGGCTAAGCTTGACCAGGTTCGCTTCTTCCTCGATCGTCCACGTGGTGGGGTAGCGGAAACCGAATCCATAGTCCGCGTTGGCGTAGCTTGCCCAGCCGGGGTACGGGTCCTCCACCCCTTCAGTCGGGGTGGGTTCTGGGACCTGGGTGGGCTCCTCCACGGTGGGCACTGCTTCGGGCGTGTCCGTGGCAATCTCTGAAGCCAGCGCGGGCTTACATTCGCCCTGGTAAAAGGCCCATTCCTCGCACTCACTCCCATCGGGGAACACGCACACCCCAAAAGTCCCGCCGTCAGCGTCGGTGCGCATCTCCAGGGTATAGCCCTGCTCCTCGCAGTAGACGGACGCCGGGTTGGCCAGCCCGGCGGTCGGCTCGACGGTAGCCGTCCCGCAGCCGCTGGCGACCACCGTCAGCAGGACGAGCACGATTCCACAAGTATACAGTTTGTTATTCATCATTTACCTCCTCTGTTTTCGAACTGACTTTCGGATTCGACATTGATTCAAAAACCTCATCCAAATTTGGGAATCGAAGAATTCATCTCGAAAGACGCCCAACCGTTGCTCGCTGAAGCGGGTTTTCTCTGTCATTGCTCATCCCCAATTCGTTCGACCGACAGCAAGAGCAGGCCCAGGTCACGGATGCGGGCCAGGATACCGTGCAGCGCGGCCTGATCGCGCACCGGGCCGGTCAGCAGGGTTTCCCCGTTGGCCTGTGGGGTGACGGCCAGGCCCGCGAACCAGCCCGACCACTTTTCGTCGAGAACCCCTTTCACCCTGAGGCGATAGATTCCCGGTTTGTCAAACTCGCGTCCGTCGGTCATCTGTCGTAACTCCCTCCTCTCGCGGGCAGCGAGAGTTCTCTTGCGGCCTGAGCCGCCATCTCCACTGCAAGAGCTTTGTTCTGACTGATATTGACATAGTTGTCATCGTCGTTGGGGCGCATCCGGTAATAGAGCAACCCGCTCACCATCTCTCCGTTCGCCTCTCGAACCCACTTCTCAATAACGGAAGCCGAACGCTCGCCGGCGCCCATCCCGGTGATGATGATCACGGTGGGCTGTCCCCCCAGGTCACCCAGCCGGTCCAGGTAACGGCGGATCGGCCAACTGGGCGTGAACCAATAGATGGGACTGCCGAGAACCAGGAGGTCGTAGCCGGAAAGGTCGGTGAGGGCCTGCCCGCTCGCCGTGGTCATCTCCACCCGCCATCCGCCGGAGACCAACCCCTCGACAAAGCCGGAGACCACGCAGACGTGAAAGCTGCCCCGCCCAGGGTGATCCACCACGAGCGCCGCGCCCACGTCCCCCGCCGGGTTCCGCACCTCGATCCCGCTCACGATTTCCGCGTTGAGCCAGAGATACGACGAGGCCCACACCACGGCGAGAACGCCAAGAACGATAATCCACGTCACCGGACCACTCCTTTCACCGGCCTACCTGCCGGCGCTGAATGAAAAACGAATCACGTCCTTTTGGCAGCCGTCCACGCAGGTTCCACACAGGATGCACTCGTCGTCTTCCATATCCCCTGAGCGCACCATTCGGTTGACGTCCAGGCTCATCGGGCAGTTCCGCTTACACGCCAGACAATCAACACACCGCTCAGGCTCCACCCGCAAGCGCAGGGCCGGCCACCGCAAGATGTTCCGCAGCCGGCGGCCGATGATCATGAACGGCGCCATCCAGCAGATGGTGTGGCAACTTGCCCGCCGGCCAAAGATCAGCGCGAGGCCCAGGAAGAGGAGCACGATGATGTAGTAGATCATATACCAGGGCGGCCCTTCCGGTTCCACCGGCTGCGCCAGCGTCACGCCCCCTTCGAAGTGATAGAACGGGTCTATGGCGTGATAACCGCCGGCTCTCGTGACCAGGACGGCGATGAGAAAAATCCAGGGGATCCAGATAGCCCACTTGATCCAGTCGCCTCGGGCCGGCTTGTTGTTGATGAGCGAGCCGAACTCTTGCAAACCGCCCGCCGGGCAGGCCCAGCCGCACCACAGCCGGCCGACGAACAGGGCGGCGACGAACATCAGACCAAAGACGATGAAACTGGCGTTGACGATTCCCTGCGCGGCGCTCTCCACGATGATGACGGGTGAAAAGTAATAGAGCGTCACGGGAAAGAGCAACAGCGAGACGAACAGCAACGCTTTCCGAACCCTCTGCCGCCTGGGCAATTGCTTGATCTTGACCACGATAACCTCCTCCTCGTGAAATGACCGAGTATCGAACTCTCAGCAGTATACCACGCCAGGGGGTGGAGTGTCATCCAACCAAAGTTGGATTGGGGGGTTGGATTGGGAGATTGGCTGGCGAGAAACCAGGTTTTTTCCGAAAAACCTGGTTTCTTTTCCCGAATT
>JAXHUO010000026.1:0-62329 GCA_034189605.1 Chloroflexota bacterium | reverse complement strand
CAGTGACGCCTTCACGATCGGTATAATGGCCTACTTTGATGCCTGCCACATCGGTAATAGCGTTGTGCATAACACTTGACCTCACATTATATACAAACCCAATTCCAGGTAAAAGTTACTCTTACTATTCCTCTATCACGCCCAGAAAACGCATCGCTGCCACAACATAGAGTTTGGTCGCTTCAACCAACTCATCCAGGCTCTGCCACTCATCCACGTGATGGGGGATGTAGATGTCGCCGGGCCCGCAGGTGACGATAGGGACAGCAGCCCAACTATTCAGAATCGTGCCATCGGTGGAGCCCGGCACGCCGCCGTAGACCGGCTCCTTGCCGGTCAGATCGCGGTAAGCCTGATCCAGCACCATGACGACCGGCTCGTCCCGGCTGGTAGCGGTGGGGGCGCGTGCTTCCAGCACCTCCACTGCAAAGTTGACTCGCTCGTCCCTGGCGTGGACAGCATCGCAGGCGGCTATGATCCTGGTTTCGATCTCCTCCGGCGACTGGCCGGGGATGAGACGTATATCTAACACAACCTCCGTCTGCGCCGGCATAACGTTGTTCTGTGGCTCTCCCTGCACTGGGGAATGCAAGATAGTGGGTGTGATACTAGGCTGACCCAGGAACTCGTGCTTGCCATGTTCGGCGATCTGGACCGCTTCTAGTTCTCGTATCGCCGTCAACAACTCTGCCATGGGATAGGCCGAGTTGACGCCAGTGAGAGGCATACAGCCGTGGGCCATCTTGCCCGTGGCCGTGACCCGCACCCACATGACACCCTTCTGGCTGACGCAGAGGTGGTTCTCCTCTGGCTCGCAAACGATGGCCGCATCTATGTTATCCGCCCAACCCCGATCCACAAAGTGTTTGATGCCGATCATACGGCCTTCCTCGTCACACACCGCGCCGATGAGGATGTCGCCGCCCAGTTTGACACCACTCTCAACGATGGCCTTGATGGCACAGATGGCCGCTACCAGGCCACCCTTCATATCGTTCGCACCTCGACCGTACATTTTACCATCCACGATCTCGGCTCCGAAGGGAGGATATGTCCACTGACTCACGTCTCCCTCGGTGACTACGTCGGTGTGGCCCTCGAACATAAGGGTCTTGCCGCCTTCTGCACCACGCCATACACCGACAACGTTGGGCCGCCCTGGCTCGACAAACTCGAAAGACGTCTCCATCCCAATCTCTTCAAACCGGGCCTCTACCCAGCGGGCGGCCGGTTCCTCGGCCTCGCCTTTCTCAGGGCGATAGACGCTGGGGATACATACTAACTCCTGCGTCCAGCGGATTATCTCATCCTCGTCCACCAGGGACAGCACTTTGCTTTCAAGATCAGTGATCATACCCGATTCTCTCTCCTCTGAACTAGAATGGGAAGTAGTCGCGGAAGACCAACATGGCCACGGAGAAAAGCAGACTTAGCGCGCACGCAGCGTAATCTATGCCTGCAAACTTGAGATGGATGAAACTGCTACGCCCTCGGCCACCGATGTAACACCGGGCCTGCATGGCCAGGATCAGGTCCTCACCACGGCGGAAAGCATCAATAAAGAGCGGTACGATGAGTACGGCTACCTGCCGTGCCGTCGTCACAAACTGGAGTTTCCCCTTGTGGGCGACGTCGGCGCCACGAGAGGCTTGCGCCTTCATAATGACCTCCAACTGTTCGCCTAAGAGCGGCACAAAGCGCAGGGCAATAGTCGCCACCAGTGAGAGTTCGTGCGCCGGCACGCCGATCTTGGAAAATGGCCGCAGCAGGCTCTCCATACCATGGGTAATATTGGTCAACGTCGTGGTGTTGGTCAACAGGCTGGTCAAAAAGAGTAGTTCGACGAAGCGCATCGTGGAAACGATGACCAGTTGCACGCTGCCGTTGGTGATGTGGATCCAACCCCACTTGAAAAGCGTCCGGGTCTGTGCTCCATACGGCGTGAAGGCACCACCGTAGAATAAAAGTTGCAGGATGGCCAGAACGATGATGAGGGGCAGGGCTGGCTTGATGCCAGAAAATATGTAGCGCAGGGAGATGCCCGAGAGAAGCACCAGAACCAACGTCACCAGCACGAGGACAATGTTGGCTGAATAAGAAATGCTAAACGTCACGGCCAAGATGATGAACAAAAAGATCAAAATCTTGGCACGCGGATCCAGGCGATGGACGATCGAGTCGCCGGGCAGATACTGGCCAATGGTGATATTCCTCAGGAATTCAAAATCTTCCATACTTCTTCCACCCCTTCTTCCACCGTCACCGGAATTTGCTCCACTGTTATGCCTCGGGAGATCAGTTCGTGAGTCACTTCTGTCACCTGGGGCACACCCAAACCATGCTCGTGCAACTTTTTCGGCTGAGAAAAGACCTCGCGAGTGGTGCCGCTCATCACCACGCGTCCCTCGTCCATAACATAGATGCGATCCACTAGTCCGGCCATGTCCTCCATGTTGGGCGAGACAAAGACCAATGTGAGACCATGATCTCTGTGCAGTCCGAACAACCTTTCAAGAAGGTCTCGGCGGCCACGAGGGTCTACGCCGGATGTAGATTCGTCCAGGATGAGCACTTCCGGCTGGAGTGCCAGCACACCCGCCAGGGCAGCCTTGCGCATCTCACCACCGCTCAATGAGAAGGTAAAGCGATCCTTGAATTTCTCAAAGTCCAGGCCCACCATCTCCATGGCCCACTTGACGCGCTCACGGCGTTCGGCTGGTTCTAGCCCCAATTTCTTGGGACCAAAGGCAATATCGTCACCCACCAAGCGCTCAAATAACTGCTGCTCTGGGTACTGAAATACCAGGCCAATCTTTTGACGGATGCGGCGGATGTCTACCGCGGAATCGCTCAGGTCTTGTCCGTCCACGAAAACTTTGCCTGGCTCCCGGGGGCGAATGAGACCATTAAAGTGCTGCACCACTGTGGACTTGCCCGCCCCCGTGCGGCCGATGATGCCCACTGCTTCGCCCTTGTTAATCTCCATGCTCACGCCATACAGAGCCGTCACTTCCAGCGGCGTATCGCGCAGATAGGTGTGGTGTAGATCGGTAACCTTAATGGACGGTTGCTCGCTCATGCCCCGCTCCTTCCGTTAACGCGACGTTGGATCTCGTCGGCCACCTCGTCCACCAGTAACAAATCCGGCGGGAAGGTAGGATCGCGTTGGTTTATCCGGTAGGACAGTTCCGTGGTCTGCGGCACGTCCAGTTGCAGAGCGCGCAACTCTTCGACATGGGCAAACAACTCGTGAGGTGTCCCCTCCATAACAATCTTGCCCTCTTCCATGACGATGACCCGACTTCCTTCGGCGGCCTCGTGCATAAAATGAGTGATCGCAATGACTGTCACGCCTTCGTCATTCAACTTGCGCACAGCCGCCAATACGTCCCGCCGCCCTTCAGGATCCAGCATGGCCGTGGACTCGTCCAATATCAACACTTCCGGCTTCATAGCCATGACGCCGGCAATGGCCACCCGCTGCTTCTGCCCGGCCGAGAGCCGGTGCGGAGCCCGCTGGCGGTGATCCAGCATGTCCACCACACCCAAAGCCCACTCGACCCGCTCCCGCAATTCGTCCTCCGGTACGCCCAGGTTCTCCGGGCCAAAAGCCACGTCTTCTTCAACGACCGTGGCCACGATCTGGTTGTCGGGGATTTGAAAAATCATGCCCACAGTGCTGCGAATGGCCAGCGTGTTCTTTTGCTCCCGCGTGTTCATCCCTTTGACCCAGATGTCCCCTTCCGTCGGTCGCAGCAGGACGTTGAGATTCTTGGCCAGCGTGGACTTGCCAGAGCCGTTGTGCCCGACGATGACCAGGTAGTCACCGGGGTAAATATCCAGGTCTATTCCTCTTAAAGCATGAATGGGATATTCGGACTGAGGGTTGTAGTAGAAATGGAGACCTTGAATCTTGACAATTTGTTCCACCGATGTAACAGACAACGTTTCCCCCCTATTCTCTATAGACGTTGACAAATCGGATTTGTTATGCTATGATTTACTCGAGGGTTGTCGAATGTCTACATTATACCATCAACAAATCCAATCGTCAACTCCCTAAAAATGCTAAAACTCTAGATATTCATAACGGCTTGGGGGCAGAACAAGTCAAATGGGCACGCAGGTTTTCAACCAAGTTCCCCACAAATCATTGCGAGAGGCAGCTCTATCGGCCATCCGGCAGGCGATTTCGGGCGGCAAGTTAAAGCCGGGCCAGCGATTGGTAGAGAGCGACATCGCCGAGCAGATGGGGATCAGCCGGGCACCGGTGCGAGAGGCGCTGCGGCAACTGGAGACCGAGGGGCTGGTGGTGAGCGAATCGCACCGGGGGACCTTTGTCACCAAAGTCTCTGCCACTGACCTATGGGAAATCTACACGCTGCGGGCTGCCATCGAAGGCCTGGCAGTGCGCCTCGTCACGGAGCAGGCATCGGAGGAGACACAAGCGCGACTGCAACAGGCCGTGGCCGACATGACCCAGGCTGCTCACGAAGGCGATCTCTCCCGCCTGGCTGCCCTCGACATGGCTTTCCACGAGACGTTGTGCCGCGCGTCAGGCCACTCGCGTCTGTTGGCTACCTGGCTGAGCATGACAACCCAAATCCGTACCTTCATTGATCTGACCAGCACACTCTACCTGCCGGCCGACAAAGTGGTGCGTCTTCATACCGAGGTCGTCGAACACATTCAGAATGGGCGTGCCGAGGAAGCAAGTCGAGCACTGGCGCGTCATATTCTTGAGACAGGCAAGCGCATCTGTCAGGAGCAAGGCAAAACGTAGAGGTACCGAGTCTTGACAACTTATAATAAGAGGGAGGAGCCAGTGAGTCGCAAAAAAGTTACAATTCTGCATCTGAAGGACAAAAAGGAAAAGGGCGAACCTATCACCATGCTCACCGCCTACGATTACCCCACTGGGCTGCTGGTGGATCAGGCGGGCATAGATATCATCCTGGTAGGCGATTCGCTGGCCATGGTGGTGCTGGGCCACGAGAACACCGTGGCCGTGACAATGGACGAGATGCTGCACCACTGCAAGGCCGTGGCCCGAGGGGCCAAACATCCCCTGCTGGTAGGCGACATGCCATTCATGTCCTACCAGGTAGATGTGAAAGAGGCTATTCGCAATGCCGGGCGGTTTCTCAAAGAGGGTGGTATGGACGTGGTCAAACTGGAAGGCGGGCATGACATGGCTCCCACTGTCAAGGGCATCGTGGATGCTGGCATCCCGGTGATGGGCCACATCGGCCTGACGCCCCAGACCATCTCCAAACTGGGCGGCTACCGGGTGCAGGGCAAGGACATCGCCACCGCCCAAGCCCTCATTGACGACGGGCTGGCGCTGGAGGAGGCCGGCGCATTCAGCCTCATCCTGGAGGCGATTCCTGGCCCTGTGGCCAGGCTCATCACAGAGCGTGTGAGTATCCCCACCATTGGCATCGGCGCTGGGCCGGACTGTGATGGTCAGGTGCTGGTCACCCACGATCTCATCGGCCTCTTTGACCGCTTTGTGCCCAAATTCGTCAAGCAGTATACCAACACCTTTTCCTCCATATTTGAGGCACTGGAGAGTTACCGGAATGAGGTCGTCGCCGGTACTTTCCCCGGCCCCGAACACGGCTATAGCATTAGCGATGAGGCTCTGCAAGCCTTGTTAAAGGAATTTGGCGACTAGCCTGGCGGAAAGGGGCAAAAATGATGATGCGAATAGCAATTGTGGGTGCGGGCGCGATGGGAAGCCTGGTTGGCGGTGCACTATCGGCGGTGGCGGAGGTGACATTGCTGGATCCATGGGCCGAGCACATAGCCACTATGCAACACGATGGGCTGCGTATCGTCGAACTCGACGGACGAGAGACAACCGTCTCCGTGACTGCCACCACTGATCCTGCAGCCGTGCCAAAAGTGGACCTGGCCATTATCTTTGTCAAGGCATATGCCACGCGACAGGCCAGCCAGTGGACCAGCCGCTTCCTGACCCCCACTGGACTGGCGCTGACATTGCAAAACGGTGTCGGCAACGATGAGGTGATGGCCGAGGCGCTAGGCGCGGATCGGGTCGTGGCTGGCGTCACATCGCACGGAGCGACGTTGCTGGGGCCGGGGCAAGTGCGCCACGCCGGCAAAGGCCCCACACACTTTGCCACCCGCCCCGAGATCGCCGAAAGACTATCAGACGTGGTCACAGTCTTTGAACAGGCCGGCTTTGAGGTGCACATCTCCGACAACCTGGAGAGTCTGGTGTGGGGCAAATTGATCATCAACGTCGGCATCAACGGGCTTGCGGCCATTCTGCGCGTGCCCAACGGCCAGTTAGTGGAAATTCCCGCTGCCAGCGCGTTGATGGCCCAGGCCGTGGCGGAGGCCGAGGCCGTCTGCCAGGCTAAAAGCATCTCGTTACCCTACGATGACCCGCTGGGCCGCGTGCAGAAAGTGGCCCACGCCACGGCAAGCAACCGGGCCTCTATGCTGCAGGACGTACTGCGCGGTGCCCCCACCGAAATCGGCGTCATCAACGAGGCCATCGTCCGCGAGGGGAAGCGGTTGGGTATACCCACACCGATCAACGAGTTTATCGTAACGACAATCCGCGCTATTGAGGGCAGCTACGCAGTAAGGGTGAGTTAGTAGATTGGTAGACTGGCAAACCGGCTTTCCTAATCTACCAGTTTCCCAGCTTACCAGCCTACCAATCCACAGATAGGAGCAAGACGATGACAAACGAAGAGATCATCAATTTGAACCGTGAATATACGTTCTTCACGTGGGCTGTTCAGAGCAAGATCAACCCAATTTCAGCCACCCGCAGCGAAGGGGTGTACTTTTGGGATGCCGACGGGAAGCAGTATCTGGACTTTTCATCGCAACTCATGAATGTGAACGCCGGCCACGGCAACCAGAAAATCATCAAAGCCATACAGAAACAAGTGGCCGAGATGGCCTACGCCTACCCTGCTATCGCTACCGAGCCAAGGGGCCACCTGGCACAACTGTTGGCCGAGATCACGCCGGGGGATCTGTGCAAGACGCTCTTTGCGCTGGGCGGGGCCGAGGCCAACGAGAACGGTATCAAGTTTGCGCGTCTCTACACCGGACGGAACAAAATTGTCACCCGCTACCGCTCCTATCACGGGGCGACGGCCGGCGCTATGGCTCTCTCCGGCGACCCGCGCCGCCTGCCGGTGGAGCCACTGATCCCCGGTGTGGTGCACGTGATGGACCCCTATTGCTACCGCTGTCCCTTCGGCTGGACGCTGGAGACCTGCCACCGGGAGTGCATTGACCACGTGGAGCAGGTCGTCAAGTTCGAGGGGCCAGAGAATGTAGCGGCGCTCATGTTGGAGGGCGTTACCGGCACCAGCGGGCTCATCATTCCCCCCGACGACTATTGGCCCCGTATGCGCGAACTCTGCGACAAGTACGACATCCTGCTCATTGACGACGAGGTGATGAGTGGCTTTGGGCGCACCGGCGAGTGGTTCGGCATAAACCATTGGGACGTGGTGCCGGACATCATGACGCTAGCTAAAGGTATCACCGCTGGCTACGTGCCATTGGGCGCCGTGATTGTCTCCAGGGCTATCGCCGATTACTTTGCCGACAGGCCACTCCCCATGGGGCTGACCTACTCCGGCCATCCGGTGTGCACAGCCGCCGGCATCGCCACCATCGAGGTCTACCAGGAAGAGAGATTGGTGGAGAACGCCAAAGTGATGGGGGCAATCCTCAATGATGGGTTGGAAGAACTGAAGATCAAACACCCCAGCGTGGGCGACGTGCGTTGCATCGGGCTATTCTCTGTCATTGAGTTAGTGAAAGATAAGGAGACGAAAGAGCCACTGGCCCCCTGGAATGCCAGGCCGCACGAAATGGGTATCATGGCCCAGGTGCCGGGGGCGCTGCGCGAGCGAGGGATGTATACCTTCTCCAAGTGGAACTGGATCTTTGTCGTCCCACCATTGAACATCAACGAGACAGAACTGCGCGACGGCTTGCGCATCCTTGATGAGGTGTTGGACATCACCGATAGAGGTTGCTCTACCCAATAATGAAAGCAAATCATCAAAAAGGAGTGCGATAATATGGCGGTTCTACAGGAACCAATCAAAGAAACATTGGAAATCAAGAATTACATTGATGGCGAGTGGGTTGCGTCACAAGGAGAGATCAAAGACGTCGTAAACCCAGCCACAGGCAAGGTCATAGCCCGGGTCCCTATCTCGACGAAAGATGAAATTGACGAGGCAGTAGATGCGGCTAAAGAAGCCTTTCCCGACTGGCGAAGGACCCCTCCCTTGGCCCGAGTGCGCTGCCTTTTCCGGCTTAAGGAACTACTGGAGGAGAACTTTGAGGAGATCAGCCGGATTCAGACGATGGAGCACGGGAAGACCATTGACGAGTCCAGAGGAGAAACCCGGCGCGGAATTGAGATGGTCGAAGTGGCGACAGGAATCCCGTCGTTGATGATGGGATATAACCTGGAGGATATCGCAGCCGGAATGGACGAATACCTCATCAGGCAGCCATTGGGGGTTTTCGGGGTCATCGGGCCTTTCAACTTTCCCTTCATGGTGCCCCTCTGGTTCGCGCCCTTTGCAGTCGCTACTGGGAACTGCATTGTTCTCAAGCCCTCCAGCGAAGACCCGATCAGCCAGACCAAGATCGTAGAATTGGCGGATGAGGCAGGTATTCCCCCGGGCGTGTGGAATGTAGTCAATGGTGGAAGAACGGTGGTATCTGGAATGTTGGAAAATCCCGACATTGAGGGCATTTGCTTCGTTGGATCAACGCCAGTGGGCAGGGACGTCATCTACAAGGGATGCGGTGATACAGGTAAGCGAGTCATCGCGATGTGTGGCGCGAAGAACTTTGCCCTGGTGATGCCAGATGCCGACATAAACCGGACGATAGCCGCGTGTATGACCTCTTTCTATGGCAACACCGGCCAGCGCTGCCTGGCTAACGCCAATCTGGTGATCGTCGGCGAGGGCCTAAGCGATCAGGAATATGACGCCTTTTACAAAAAAGTGGTGGATGGATTCGTCGCCGCAGCCAAGAGAATAAGAATAGGATATGGGCTTGACGACACGATTCACATGGGCCCCATACGCGACGAAAAGAAAAAGAACAACGTACTCAAGTACATAGAGAAAGGTACCAAAGAGGGAGCCACTCTGACCCTCGACGGCCGGCAATTCGGGATTACGGGTGATTTGCCCGATGCATGCTTCGTTGGCCCAACCGTCTTCGAGGACGTGACGCCCGACATGGCTATCGCCCGGGACGAGATCTTTGGTCCAGTGGCGAATATGATAAGGGCAAGGAGTCTGGACGAGGGGATAAACATGATCCACGACAATCCCTTTGGCAACGCGGCCTCCATCTTTACCCGGAACGGCAGATGGGCACGGGAATTCCAGTACAGGGTTGAATGCGGCAACATCGGCATCAACATCGGAATCGCGGCTCCGATGGCGTTCTTCCCATTTAGCGGAATGAAGGACTCTTTCTTCGGAACACTGCATGGACAAGGCCGGGAAGCAATCCGCTTCTTTACGGAAAGCAAGGTCGTCATACAGAGGTGGTTCTGAGATGGAAAGCGTAGGCATAACCGCTTCTGCCATCATCAGTTTCTCCGAACATCTTGAGGATAGATCCTCAGCGTTCTACGAGGAGTTGGCTCAGAGATTCACGGAGAGTAGAGAGCAACTGCTGGTCTTTGCAAAGGAAAGTAAAAAGAACAAGAGACAGGTGGTCAGAACCTACCAGGAGACCATCACCGATGCACTGGAAGCCTGTTTCTCTTTTGAAGGTTTGGACCTAGGAGATTACGAGGTCGAGACAACATTGTTAGAGGACACCAGCTATGCTGATGCTATGGAAATGGCCATAGCGCTCGAAGAAAAAGCCTGCAAGTTCTACCTGGACATAGCCGAGCAGTCGGAATCGTTGCTTGCCACGATCCCAATGGTGTTCAAAAGAGTGGCCAAAAAGAGGAATAAGCGGCTGCAAGTGCTTTGTGATAAAGCAGCGGATGGTTCCTGAACGAGGCGATTGGCAGAAATCGAGCAAGTCCCTGGGACTTGCTCATACATGGATCATTCCACAAAGATTTCAACCCGCTCGTTGTCCTCTACATCCTCCGCCTCCACGATCTTTCCTTCGGTGCCGGCGTGGATGGCTTCCATAACCTCTTCCAGGTCAATCTCTTCAGGTGCAAAGCGAGCCCCCATCTTGGCACCCACGCTGACCAGGCTCCAGGGCAGGTTGATGTTGACCTTACGCTGGCCTGTCTCCAGGTCAGTCACCCGAACGCGGAGCCAGCGCGGCCTCGTTCGGCTACCTGACCAGTGTTCCTCATTCCGGCGCTCTCCCGCCGTCAGTGCCTCCAGCAGTTGGGCTCCTTCCTCGGCGGTGATCTGCCCCCCCTCGATCATCTTTAGGATTTGCATCCGTTCTTCCACCTTAGCCACCTGACACCTCCAAGAACATATTTTAGCACATTCTTTGGTGCTTACAACCTACTCTACATAGATCTCCACCCGTTCGCTGTCCTCCTCATCTATCACCTCCACAATCTTGCCGATCGTACCACTGCCGAGTACCTCCTCCAACTCCTGCATGTCAAAGCCCTCGAGTTCCGGCGCGAACCGCCCCGCTATGTGCAGTCCCGCGCTCACCAGGCTCATCGGAACCATCACGTTCACCTTCGCCGATCCTGAAGCCATATCAGTCACGTGGATGCGGAGGGAGTGACCTTCTCCACCCGGCCTGGATCCTCCGGGGGAGGCGCGCCGTCCTCCTCCCAGCGCCCGCAGTAAAGCAGATGCCTCCTCCGCGGTGATCTTGCCCTCCTCAAGCATCTGGAGGATTTTCAGCCGTTCGTCAGTCATCATCGTCATTTTTTGCCTCCTAACCAAAGTATATCTGTACCTGTTCCCCGTCCTCTCCTTCATCCACTTCTACGGCGAAGGGATGGCCGTCGCGCACTTCTTCCCGCAGCGCCAGTATCAATTCGTCCATCCCCATCTCCCGGAGTTGTGGGACGAATGGTTGGGCAATGCGCAGCCCCCAGGCGACTAGAGCCAGTGGCAGTGGGAAAGCAAGCGTGACATTGGGCCCAGACTGCCGTACCCGCACGGAAAGCCAGCGCGCTCGCTGCAGCCACCATCCTATCATCAGCACCAGCAGGCCAAGCGTGAAGAGCACCCAGCCACAGGTTTGCCATCCGGGCGCAATCTCCCAGGCATAGACGGCCGCCACCAACAGCCCGCCTCCCGCCATCATGACCACCCCAGACCAGAACACGGCTCGCCACACAACCCGCACCAATGCCGGGCGAGAGACAGAGGCAGCAAGGGTAGCCAGCGGGTCGGTTCCCTCTGCCAGCGCCTTCAGCCGCCGCGCTCCTTCTTCCACGCTAATCTCTCTCGTCTCGATCAATTCTAGGATTCGCAAGCGTTCATCCATAAATATCCCCCTATCGGAACCAGTACTTTACCTCTTCTCCGCTGATCCAATGCCTGCGACGAGCAAAGGAGACCAGAGAGCAAGCGGTTTACAGGCTGAGCAATTATGCTCTCTAGCCGCCCTGTTATAGGTTGCAAGCAGATTTCCCGGATTGCAGAAACACTCGACAAGATTTGCACGCCCATAGATTCTCTCAATAGTCACCGCCATCTTCCGCCCGACGGTATACCACAGTCCTTGAATGCCAAAGAATGAGAAGGCTGCTTTACGAACCTCTTCCTCGGTCTTTAGTCGGTTCTCCAATACGTCGAGAATGAACGCTTCGATACTCCTCATATCCTGGTCAAAGTTCTCCATATCCCGATCCCAGCGCATCTGGTCCTCTGGGGCGCTTGTGGTGTGGGGATGAACGTCAGGCCCGCCTGCTGCTGCGAGCATCGCGAATCCCTCACCAAAGGCCGCCATGTACCGGCCCCGCATATCCTTGGGCGCGAAACGGGCCACCAGTGCCTGAGAGGTCGGGATAGTTCTCTTGTTTGGAATGCGCTCTTGTTAATTTTAATTCTTTGTCATAGCAACCTGTGTTGCTGTTGATGGCGGGGGAGCGATCTCTGCACTATGCCCATTATGATTCTGCTCGATATTCACAATCACCGGCACAAAGCAGGCACCCAACCCCATGATCGTGCAAACAAAACCGCCCACCACGTACCACGGGCGCAGGCCAATCGCGTCGGCGACCGGGCCAGCGACAGCCAGGCTCAGGGGCCACGCAGCCGAAGACATGCTCGCCACTACCATGAACACACGCCCTTGCATCTCTGGGGCAACCGCCGCCTGGAGAAGTGCGAATAGCGGCCCATTGACGAGCGCGTTCATAGAGCCCGCCACAAACATGCCAACCACCGCCATCCAGAACACAGTCGCCGGTGCCAGGCCAACCAACATGATACCCAGCCCCTCGAGCGCCAGGCCCACCAATGAGGTATAGACGCGCCGTCGAAACCCACCCCACGTGCTCAAGAGCAATCCGCCTAACACGAGGCCGATACCCCAACTTGACTCCAACCAACCCAACTGCAAGGCATCACCTTTGAAATGTTCCGTCACCAACAACGGCATCAGCGAAAAAGCCGGATTTATTACAAAGTTGAGGATCATCGCCATGATCATAACCGCTAACAGTCCCGGCCAGCCCCAGACGTAGTGCAACCCCTCGCGCACGTCGGACCAAACGGTTGACCCTTTTGGCTTCGTCAAAGTGCATTCCGGCTGCGGAATGGCCACAAAGAACAGCGGCAAGATGGCGAGCATCGCCGTGCCCACGTCCATAAGCATAATACCTTCGAACGGGAGTGCCGCCAGTAACAGCGCACCCAGCGGCGGCCCAATCACATTCAGCGCACCTTGCATCGTCTGGTTGAGGCCCGCCACGCGTGTCAGATGCTCGTCAGGCACCATCAGCGAAGTCGAAGCCTGCATCGCAGGCCAATGGAAGATGCCTCCGATCGCGCGCACCAGCAGGCCTGCATACACGTGCCAGACCTGCATAGTGTCGGCCCAGAACAGGTACGCCAGCCACAACGCCACGAGCGCGACCAGGCTGTCCGCCACGATCATCACCACGCGCCGGTTCCAGCGATCCACCAGAGCGCCTGCGAAAGGGCCCAGGAAAACCTGGGGGATCACCCACATCATCGTCGCCATCGCCAGCACCGTCGCTGAGCCGGTCAGTTGGGTGAGCCACCACACCAGCGCGAACTGTAAGACACTGCTGCCGACCAATGAAAACTGCTGGCCGATCCAGATGGTGAAAAATGGAATCTTCCACCTATGTCGTTGTTCCCATGTCTGTTCCATAAACCTCGATTCCCCTTAACTCACAGATGCAGTCACAATGCAGTGCGTACCGTTGATACGTCCGAAAAGAGTACCACAGGGGTTTCACCGGCCGTTCAACGCAGCCAGCAGATCGGCTGCCTGCCCGGGGGTGATCTTTCCCTCTTCCACCAGGTGCAGCACCCGCATACGTTCCTCGTCTGTAGCCGGCTCCTGCTTGGGGCGGGGCCGCTGGCCGCTGGCCCGTTGCCAGCGCCGCTCGGCACGCTCCGCCCGCAGGCGAGCCCTCTCCGCCTCCCGCTCCGCTTTTCGGCGGGCTCGTCCGGCAGCCTGCCCTGCCTTTCGCAGCGATTTCTCGGCCGCCCGTTCCACCCGCTCGCGAATTGCCTGGTCATCAATGTGGCCCAGACTCTCCTCCAGACGGGCCGCCATTTCTGCCATCGCCTCAGCGATGCGGGACTCGATCTGTGCCCCCACCTCCTCCATGTCTGTGGCGAAGCCGAACAGCATATCTTCTCTCTGTCCCTCGGCCGGGTCCAGGAGCCGCAGAGTGACATTCCCGCCGGCTTGCGCCTCCAAACTGGCCTCGCCTGCCCCCAGGACACCCCGTGTCTCCCCCTCCGTCTCTTCCAGAACCAAGTCAGGGATGTGAGAGCGGGCCCGGCCACCTGCTCCAAGTGCCAGCCGGAGGCTAGCGTCGGCAGGGAGGCGAACCTTCAGGTTACCGCCACTGCTCAGCCGATAGGCGGCGCCGGGGGAGAAGGGCGGCCCCAGCCGGACGTTGCCCCGGACCTGTTCCGCTGCTAACCCACCCTGGAGTCCTTCGGCCACCAGGTTGCCGTCCACCTGGCTCAGGGAGAGGGAGCCTTCCACCTGGTGGGCTCGCGCATTTCCTCTCAGGGTCTGCACGCGCAGGTCTCCAGCCGCCTGGCGAACGCTCAGATTACCGGATGCCTGCTCCAGAGCAGTGGGGCCGACGGCACGCAAGTTCACGTTGCCGTGGACAGTGCCGATGGTGACCGGCCCCTCTACTCCCTTGATCTTTATGTTCCCTCGCACGGTGCCGACGGTGATGGTAGTGGCCGGGGGACAGGAGATGAGACATCCGGCACGGGCCACAAGGGTGAAGGTCTCCCCTTCCCGCTCCAGGATCGTATCATCGGCCCCGTCTTGTACTTGAATAGTGACCTGCCGTGCCTCAGATCCCCGCACCATCAGGTTGCCCAAACACTCGGTGACGGTGACGTGGGGTGTCGCCGACGTTTCAACGGTCTGCTCGAACATCCATTCCTCCTACGCTTGTAACTTTATCAGGCTGGGCTCTATCCCTGCCACAGAGGGAAATCGTTGGGCCACACAGTCGCGCCCCGTTTGCGCAGGAGCGCCCGCCGGTGGGGGCTCCTCCTTCCGACGGTGGGGCTGCTCCACAGAGACAGATACCAACAGACCAGGAAAACGAATCTTTAGTACTTGTACGGACATCTCGAAGCCTCCTACTATAGTTGCTTTCCCTCTAGAAGATAAAACGCCTCTTCCGAGGAGATCTCCCGGCGGGCCAGTTGCTCCAGTATCTCCTGGCGGTGCTCGTCTCCGGCCTCCCGCTCCTCACCCACCTCGTAGCCCAGAGCGCGGATGACATCTTCCAGGCGGCTGCGAACGGTGGGGTAGGAGAGGCCCAGTTCCTCCTGTACGCGGTTGATCTTTCCCTCACAGCGGAGGAATATCTCCACAAAGTAGAGTTGCTCGGGGGTGAGTTGGAAAAGCCGCCCCATAGTGAAATGACCCTCCAGGGCCGTGCCGCAGTTGCGGCAGGCCAACCGTGTGACCAGCAGGTCGTCGTGACAGACAGGACAATCAGTCGGGACAGGATACATCATACCCTCCTAAAGAAAATCAAGTTATCTATAAAGAATTATAATATATAACTTAATTTTTGTCAAGGGTGAGTTCGAGCGCTCTTCCAGATTCGGGTTCCTGGTTGTTATCCATGCCGGTCGCACTCACTCGCAGGGCATTGAGCGCGGACAACAATCTAGTTTTGCCTCCCGTGCGGACGTGTGTTATACTTTGAGTTGTTTGACGACGGCTGGTCAAATTAGGCTTTAACACTGTCCGCCTGCACCACATGGACAACACAGGAGGTGCGCCTTGAGGGAATTAACCGGCCTGGCATTGGACACAGCACGCACACGCGGCGCGACTTATGCCGACGTGCGCCTCGTCGAGCGCCGGGAACAGGTCATCGGCGTCAAGAATGGCGTGGTCGAAGCGCTGAGCGAGACAGAGGATCATGGGTTCGGTGTGCGTGTCATCGCCGAAGGTGCCTGGGGGTTCGCTTCCAGCGCCATCCTCAGCAAGAATGAAGTAGAACAGGTGGCGGCGCTGGCGGTGGAGATCGCCCGCGCAAGCGCGCTCACCCGGCGGGAACCGGTGGACATCGGCTCGCCCGTGACCAGCACCGGCACCTATCGCACGCCGGTGCAGATTGATCCCTTCAGTGTGCCGGTCGAGGAGAAGGTGGCACTACTATTGGATGCCGACCATAGTATGCGGCGTGTGCCAGGGGTAAGAGTCGCCCAATCCACGCTGGTCTGCCTGCGGGAACGCAAGACGTTCGCCAACACCGAGGGCGCGTTCGTCGAGCAGGAAATCGTCGAGACCGGCGGGGGCATCGTCGCGCTGGCCGTGGGAAACGGGGAGGTGCAACAGCGCTCCTACCCCAACTCATTTGGGCGCGACCAGCGCACAGTCGGATGGGAATACATTGAGAGAGTGGATCTCCCTGGCCACGCCGAACAGATCGGCAGCGAGGCAGTGGCGCTTTTGACCGCCGCTCCCTGCCCCAGCGCCGTGACCACTCTCATCCTGGGCCCCACCCAGTTGGCACTGCAGGTGCACGAATCGTGCGGCCATCCCACCGAACTGGATCGCGTCTTTGGCACTGAAGCGGCCTACGCTGGCACCAGTTTCCTCACCCCCGACAAACTCGGTACTCTCCACTACGGTTCCCCTGTCGTCAATCTCACCGCCGACGGTACGCTACCTGGCGGCCTGGGCTCCTTTGGCTGGGATGACGAGGGTGTGCCAGCGCAGCGGGTGGAACTGGTGCGGGAGGGGTTGTTCGTGGGCTATCTCACATCGCGGGAAACGGTGGTGCAATTGGCACGCCTCAATCTCTGGGACGCGGCGCAGGTTCGTTCTGGCGGTGCAATGCGCGCGTCGGGCTGGAACCGCATCCCTCTCATTCGCATGACCAATATCTCCATTGAGCCAGGTGAGTGGTCCCTCGACGACCTGATCACCGACACCGGCGCTGGCATCTACATGGAGACGAATCGCAGTTGGTCCATTGATGACAAACGTCTCAACTTTCAGTTCGGCACCGAGGTCGGCTACGAGGTCAAAGGGGGGAAACTGGGCCGGCTGCTGAAGAACTGCACCTACACGGGGGTGACGCCGCAATTCTGGAACTCGTGCGACGCGGTCTGCAACCAAGACCACTGGGAGGTGTGGGGCACACCTAACTGTGGCAAGGGACAACCCAGCCAGGTTGCCCACACCGGCCACGGGGCAGCGCCGGCGCGTTTCCGCAACGTGCAGGTAGGAGTGATGCGATGAACAATGAGCAATGACAAATGAACAAATGACAAATCTCAGGGGCTAACGGCTAACTGCAGACTGCTTAAATGGGAGGGGAAAAATGGTCAAAGATTTACAAATGATCCGCAAACACAAAAGAATGAGCATCAACCAATTGGCCTCCAAGTCCGGTATCTCCACTGCCACGCTCATCCAGTACGAAAAGGGGGAACAGGAGATTGCCCCCACCGACCTGCGCCAGCTGGCCAAAGCGCTCTACGTTGACGAATGGGACATCAACCCGCGCTCCTCCCCGCCGCCAACACCACCCCGCAAGGAGCGACCTGCCGAGATTCCACGACCGCAGAAAAAGCCTCCGCGGGAAAAGAAGCCCCCACCCAAGCCCCTACCAGCGCGTGACACGCAAATCTCGCATCTGCTAACGATAGCCGCCCGCTTCGATGTAGACCGGGCCGCGCTGGAGGCGGAGATCGGCAAGCCGCTGGAGGAACTGACACAGAAAGAGGCTCGCTTCTGGAACAACCACTATATGCGCCGCATGGCCGAGGAACAGCCGCCTAAGCATCCTGTTGACCGCAAGCGGGCCTATCTGCCCGAGGGGATAGACGGCTTCGAGCTGGCCTACTTGCAGGAGCAACAAGAGGCCGGTGCGCCGCTTCACTTTACCCTCTTCGACAGTCAGACCTTCGAAGGGGCTGTGGTTGGCTTTAGCCCCTACCAGATCACTATCCGCGCAACCGATGGAGATGAGATCACGCTCAACAAACTCGCCATCGCCTACTACCGCAAAGCCGGCGGTGTGGCCGGGGGTGTGAGATGAGCCTGGGCGACGAACTGCGCTATCTGCGAGCATTCCACGGTGGCGACAACTTGCAAGAGATTGAGGAGAAAATCGGCCTCAAGCCCGGCACACTACGCTACATGGAGCAGCGCTACCGCCGCGTGGGCGAGGATGACGCGGTGTTGGCTTCTATCGCTGCCTACTATGACGTTCTGCTCGAAACGTTGCAGTGGCATCGGGAACGATACCGCAAGGCATTGAGCGCCTATCTACATCAGACGATAGAAGCAGGGACCATTGCCCGTTTCGAACTACGCACCGGCGAGACGCTGACCGGACGGGTGCTTTGGTGGGATCTGGGGGCGTTCGGTCTGGACCCCGAGACCGGTGAACATTTTACTGTCGTGCAGCGCCACGCTGTGCTGGATTGGGAAGGGGCAGGGACATGATCGGACATTTGCAGGCCGAGGCACTGCTCAAGCAGGCACTCTCGCTCTCCTCAGCCAGATTGGCAGACGAGAGCGAGGTAGTGCTGCTGGGGTTGGAGGAACAACTGACCCGATTTGCCAACAATGCCATTCACCAGCACGTGGCGGAAACCAACCGCTACCTGGTGCTGCGCGCCGCACTAGGGCGCCGCATGGGGGTGGCGGCGACCAACGATCTGACCAATACCGGGCTGGAGCGGGCGGCCGAGTCCGCCATCGCTGCCGCCAGGCTTCAACCCGATGACCCTCACTTCCCCGGCCTGCCGCACCCCATCAGCGTGCCAGAGATCGTCGCCTTTGATGAAGCCACTGCCAGATGCAGCCCCACCGAGAGGGCGCAAGCCGTGCGCACGGTCTGCCGACGGGCAGAGGATGCGGGCTGTCTCGCCGCCGGAGCCTTCCGCACCGGAGTCCACGAGTGGGCCGTCGCTAACAGCCATGGCCTGTTCGTTTACCACCCCGCCACAAAGGCTGACCTGACGACGGTGGTAATGACCGGGGACAGTTCTGGTTTCGCCGCCGGCGCGTCGTGGAAGGTGGCGAAAGTGGACGTGGTCGCACTGGGCGAGGAGGCCATCACCAAGGCACAACGCAGCCGCAACCCGCAGCCAGTAGAGCCAGGCGTTTACCCGGTCGTGTTAGAATCTTACGCCACCCATGACCTGCTGGAGACCCTGAGCATCGCCGCCGGCGCTAACCCCGTGCAGGAGGGGAGAAGTTGGATGAGCGAGCGACGGGGTGAGCAGTTGATGTCACCGCTTATTTCTATCTGGGACGACGGCCGCGACCCGGCAGGATGGCCTCTGCCCTTTGACTTTGAGGGCGTGCCCCGCCGACGGGTGGACATCGTGCGCGGTGGCATCGTCGGGGAGGTGGTCTATGACCGGGCGCGGGCGGCCAGGGATGGACAGAATTCCACAGGACATGCGCTGCCCGTCGCCAACCCGTTCAACCCCTGGCTCAACGCCGCTCGGCTCGGCCCCATCCCACTGCACGCTTTTATGGGTACCGGCGAGAGCACAATAAAGGAAATGATCGCCGGGACCGAACGGGGCCTGTACGTCACCCGCTTCTGGTATACCCGCACCGTACACCCCCGCGAGGCGGTGATGACCGGGATGACCCGCGATGGCACGTTCCTCATTGAGCACGGCGAGGTGACGAGGCCGGTACGCAATCTGCGCTTTACTCAGAGTTACGTCGAGGCGCTGGCAGGGGCGGAGGCGGTGGGCCGAAAGGCGCGCCGCGTGTGGTCCGACCCGGGTATCCTCAGCGCACCCGCCCTCAAACTGGCTGCCTTTAACTTTACCGGTACAACGGGATTCTAGTTGATCTAGAGAGAGTCTCAGCATCGTACCCAGGTACAAATCCAATTTCGGTCGCGGGCCCGATGCCAGGCAGAACAAACTGTGATACAATGCTAGCGCAGCACGAAGTCCCAAATTCGAAATTGCAATTTGTAATCTGCAGCCAAAGGAACACACATGTCTATCAAGGTTTTTAACTCGCGACAGATGCCCTTCCCTCGTCTTTTGTTGCTGATGGCGCTTCTGGTGTTATTAGGGGTGGCAGGCTGCGCTAGAACACCAACGCCTTCTGAGATACCCTCTGGGCCTATCATCACTCTGGAACCATGCCAACTCGCCGCGCCAGGCTCGTCCACGCGGTTGTCTGCCAAGTGCGGCACGCTAACTGTCTACGAGGACCGCGCCGCGTTATCTGGATGCCAGATCATGCTGTACGTCGCGGTGATCCCGGCGCTCAACCGCGACCCCGCCCCAGACCCGCTCTTTTTCATCACCGGCGGGCCAGGCGGCGCCGCCACACAGGACTATATGTCGGTGCAACCCGCCTTCCAGCGCATCAACGAGGATCGCGACATCGTTCTGGTGGACCAACGGGGCACGGGCCAATCGCACCCGCTGGACTGCCCGCCATCAGAAGATTCTCCTTCCTCCTCCGACGACGATGCTCTGGAGCAAGAGGTGACCCACTGCTTGAACCAACTTGATGCAGACCTCGACCTCTACACAACCTCAATTGCGATGGACGACTTGGACCAGGTGCGAGCCGCCCTGGGCTACGACAAGATCAACCTGTACGGCGTCTCTTATGGGACTCGGGCTGCATTGACCTACCTGCGCCAGCACGAAGACCACGTGCGAACGGTTATCCTGGACGGTGTACTGCCACAGGACGAGCCGCTGGGCATCAGCGTCGCCAGTGACGCCCAGCGCGCGCTCGACCTGATCTTTGAGCGCTGCGTCGCCGATAGTGCCTGCGCCCAGGCTTTCCCCAACCTGCGCCAGGAGTTCAAATCGCTCCAGGAGAGCCTGGAGCGAGAACCGGTCGCAGTGAGACTGCCCCACCCCACGACCGGTGAGCCCACCGAGGTCAATTTCACACAGGAGCAGTTCGCTCAAACCATGCGCTTATTCAGTTACTCCCAGGAGACTGTGGCCCTGCTACCCTTGCTTATCCACACCACTCAGACCAGCGGTGACTTTGGCCACCTGGCTGCGCAACACCTGCTCGTCATTCAGCAACTGGAAGGCAATATCAGCGAGGGGATGAACCACTCAGTGCTATGCGCGGAGGATGCGCCCTTCCTTTACAAGGAGGGAGAATTTGCGGGCAATGGCGACGCGGAAAAGCAATCCTACCTGGGGGAGTGGTACCGCGAACTGGAAAATTTCTGCGTGCTCTGGCCCGTGACCGAGGTTTCGGTAGACTTTAAAGCACCGGTCACCTCGGACGTCCCAGTGCTGTTACTTTCCGGCGAGGCCGACCCCGTGACACCGCCCTCGAACGGCGATCGGGCAGCCAGGACACTCCCCAACAGTCTGCACCTGGTTGCGCCGGGCCAGGGACACGGCGTCATCCTTCGTGGTTGCATTCCCCGCATCGCCACCGAGTTCATCGAACGAGGCACGGTCCAGGAATTGAACACTGCTTGCATCAGCGAGATCCGTCCGATGCCGTTCTTTATCAACTTTGCCGGCCCCAGCCCTGAGGCGAATGAGGTAAAACCATGATCAAAGTCGAGAATCTGCACAAATCCTTTGACGAGGTGATCGCCCTGCAAGGCGTGACGTTTACCGCTCCCGACGGCCAGATCACGGGCTTGCTTGGCCCCAATGGCGCTGGCAAAACGACCACGTTGCGCATCATTTACACCGTCCTCCGGCCCAACCGGGGGCGGGCAACCGTGGACGGCTACGACACGGGGTGCGCTGCGCGCGATGTTCAGCAGCGGATCGGCGCGCTGCCCGATAGCCACGGCCTTTATCCCCGCCTCACCACGCGAGAGAACATCCGCTACTATGGCCGCCTGCAAGGCATGAAAGGCATCGCTTTGGAGGAGAGCACAAACGAGTTGATCAAAATGCTGAATATGCAAGAGATTGCCGACCGGCGCACGGAGGGATTCTCGCACGGCGAACGGATCAAGGTCGCCATCGCCCGCGCCCTGGTGCACGGCCCCCAGAACGTGCTGCTCGACGAACCAACCACCGGACTCGATGTGATGAGCACCCGTAACATGCGGACGCTCATCCGTCAACTGCGAGACGAGGGCAAGACCGTGCTCTTCTCCAGCCACGTGATGCAAGAAGTCTCAGCGCTATGTGACCACATTGTGGTGATCGCCCAAGGCAAAATCGTGGCCAGCGGCACACCCGACGAATTACGGCAGACCACCAACCAGGCCAACCTGGAAGATGCCTTTGTGGCAGCAATCGGCTCAGAAAAGGGATTACGACGATGATCGAACGTTTCGGCGTGATTTTTAAGAAAGAAGTGATAGACAATCTGCGCGACCGGCGCACGTTGGCCGCGGCGCTTTTCTACCCCTTGCTCGGCCCTTTGCTGATGGCTCTGATCTTCACCGTGATGGGACGGACTATGTCTACCCAGGCCGAAAAGCCCCTGACTCTGCCAGTGGTAGGCGCCCAGAATGGGCCGGCGTTGATCCAGTTCCTGGAACAGAACGGGACCGAAATCCAACCCGGGCCGGATGACCCGGAGGCAAGCGTGCGCGCCGGGGATCACGACGTGGTGCTCGTCATCCCCACAGGCTACGAGGAGGACTTTGGCGCGGGGCGTCCGGCGACGGTGCGCCTCGTGGTGGACGATTCGCGCCAGTCGGCGTCCATCTCGGTCAAACGCGCATCCAGATTACTCGAGGCATACAGCCAGCAGATTGGCACGCTACGGCTGCTGGCGCGCGGCGTGGATCCCAGCCTCGTGACGGCGCTGGCAGTTGAACGCACTGATGTCTCCACGCCCCAGAGCCAGGCGGCAATTTTCCTGAACATTATGCCCTACTTTATCATCTTCTCGGTCTTTATGGGCGGGATGTACCTGATCATTGATACGACGGCCGGCGAACGAGAGCGCGGTTCGCTGGAGCCGCTGCTGATCAACCCTGTGGCGCGCAGTGAACTCGTGCTGGGTAAACTGGCCGCCGCGTTGGTTTTCACCGGGGTGGGAGTTATCGAAACACTGGCCGGTTTTCTCGTTATGCTGAACGTCATGCCCACGGAGTCATTTGGCGTCCAGATCAGCCTGCACCCCTCGGCAATGGGTATCATTTTCCTGATCGTGGTCCCGATAATGCTGCTGGCCGCTGCCCTGCAGATGATCATCGCCACCTTCACCCGCAGTTTCAAGGAAGCGCAGAACTATCTCTCGTTCCTGCCGCTGATCCCGGCATTGCCGGGGATGTTCCTGGTCTTTGTACCGGTCAAGACCAAACTGTGGATGATGCTCATCCCCACCTTCGGCCAGCAGTTGCTCATAAATCAGGTGATGCGGGGTGAATCGTTGGATGCGCTCAACGTGACCGTCTCGGCCACTGCGACCGCCATCGCCGGCCTAGCGCTCACCTTCGTCGCGATCAGGCTCTACGAGCGGGAGCACATCCTGTTTGGACGGTAATTGGGCGATGATCAATGACCAATGACCGAAACCGCTGGTTGTGGAGAGGCACACTGGGGTTGCTGGTATTGGTGCTGGCGGGTGCGCTGGCGCTGATCGTCGCGCTATCGCTGGGCTGGAACAGCCCGCGCCCTACCAGTCCTCCCGACTGGGAAGCTCCTGGCTTGCCCTTGTACCTGAAAGCCCCTCAAAACGAAACCGCGACGTCGCTACTGTACCGTCCCAGCAGCGATTTCACTTTGGAGGTAGAGGCCATCCCGCTCTCTGGCCCTGACTTTAACGGCTATGGCCTGGTCTATCGCGCGCAAGGCCCTGCCCAATACTATGCATTTACTGTTGGGGGCGATGGCTACTATGCTGTCCTACGGGTGGCAGGAAACGAGGAGACCTCGTTGGTGGAATGGCAGCAATTCCCCCACGTCCACCGGGGCCGGGAGGCCAACCGGCTGCGCGTGGCCTGCGGGGGGCCGACCTGCCACTTTTACGTCAACGACGAGTACGCCACCACCATTGAGGACGACACCTGGCTGACGGGGGATGTGGGGCTGTGGGTGCGTAGTTTCGAGGATGGGAACGTGGCGGTGCAGTTCGTGAACATGCGCGTATGGGAAGTAAAGGAGGGACTAGACGGTGGTTCCGTCGAGGAGATGCGCCAGGCAAAAGGCGAGATGATGGAAAAGTTCTACAGGATGCTTTGCATCCATCTGGGCCAGCCACCTTCTAGATTCCTCTGGGAGTGGCGAGACAAAGATAAAAAATTCCACAGGCACGGGGAGATCACCCCAACAGAGTTTTTGGAGCAATACGTAGACTTTGATCTGGACGAGTTAGTTTGCCTGATCAACGCCCCCACCCAAGATAAGCCCTATCGCAGGCTTTACACGGTGCAATACCTGGGCAATGTCGTGGGTGGGCAGGCAGTTCGCTACCTGAACGTAGACATGGAAACGCTAAAGAAGGCCACAGCCGACATGATTGTTGACGGCCAGGTCAAACTAATCTTGCCGGGCATCGTCTTCTGCAAGACGCTGAACGAGACCCATGACTTGATCAAGTTACGGAGGTGATAAGTGAAGGCTTTGGAATACGCACGGGCGAATCGGGACAGGTTTCTGGCAGAACTGGAAGAGTTCTTGAGCATTCCCAGCATCAGCACGCAACCAGATCACAAGCCGGACGTTAAGCGCGCGGCGGTGTGGTTGCGGGATAAACTGCTGGCCGCAGGATTCCCCAAGGCGGAGGTGATGCCCACACCGGGCCATCCTGTCGTCTACGCCGAGTGGCTGGCCGCCGGGCCTGAGACCACCACGCTCCTGATCTACGGACACTATGACGTGCAGCCACCCGATCCGCTGGAACTGTGGAACACCCCGCCGTTCGAGCCCACTATCGTCGGTGATGACATCTTCTGCCGGGGGGCGTCGGACGACAAGGGGCAGTTGTATATCCACGTCAAGGCAATGGAAACGTTCAAGGAGATAGCGGGCGCACCGCCGGTAAACGTCAAGTGTATCTTTGAGGGCGAAGAAGAGTCCGGCGGACCCAACCTGGAGCCATTCATCCGCGAGCACGCAGACCTGCTGGCCGCTGACGTGGCGGTGATCTCCGATACGCATATTTTGGGCCAGGATATACCTTCCATCGTCTATGCGCTGCGCGGGCTGACCTACGTCGAGGTTGAGGTGACCGGCCCCGATCACGACTTGCACTCCGGCATCTACGGGGGCGCAGTGCATAACCCAATCAACGCGCTTTGTGCAATGATCGCCCGGTTGCAGGACGAGAACGGACATATCACCATTCCCGGTTTCTACGACAAGGTGCGCAAACTACCCCCTGAGGAACGCGCAGTGCTGGCGCAGGCTCCCTTTGAGCGTGAAACGTGGCTCCACGAAGCAGGCGTGCCGACCGATTGGGGCGAGCCAGCGTACACTATCACCGAGCGCACAGCAGCCCGGCCCACATTGGACGTCAACGGCATTTGGGGTGGGTACATCCAGCCGGGTGCAAAGACAGTGTTGCCCAGCAAGGCGTTCGCCAAAATATCAATGCGCCTGGTGCCGGACCAGGAATCGGCGGAGGCCACACGACTGCTCCGAGATTACCTGACCGAAATCGCGCCCCCTACGATCACCGTTGAGGTGCGTGATCTACACGGCGGCGAGGCTGCCATCGTCCGTCGCAACAGCCCGGCGATGAAGGCCGCCTTGCGGGCCTATGTTGCGGCCTTTGGCAAAGAGCCTCTCTTTGTCCGCGAGGGCGGCTCAATCCCCGTCGTCGCCACGCTCCAAAAGGTTCTGGGGATTGAAACTATTTTGATGGGCTTTGGACTGCCCGACGACCGGCTACATTCCCCCAACGAAAAGTTCCACCTGCCCAACTTTTACAAGGGAATCGAGACGGTCCTCCACTTTGTGAGTTTCTTGGGCGAGTAGTTGCTATGCAAGTTTTCGGACCTCTGAGGTTTTGGCCGTGATTTGGCTTGGAAGGTGAGTGATGTGCCAAAGTCACCAAAAGAGCACCTCTTTGGAAACCTCGGAGGTCTTGTCGAGCGTTTTCCTCACCCCTTTGAGCGCTTGCGTTGTTAGGTTGGTGATATGTTTCTGGGACAGGAGGTGCCCCATGCAAATCACAAACGTCAAAGTCATTCCGGTTGAATTAAGTTTGCGTCTACCCTATCGGACGGCCTACCATCCAGAGATTGACCACGTGACAGTTGTGTTCGTGCGCGTCGAGACCTGCCAGGGACTGGCCGCCTGGGGTTGCGCCGCCTTTGATCCGGCCATCACCGGCGAGACGTTGGAGGACGTCGTCCAGGTTTGCCGGGCCTGCGCCGACCGGGCCCGCGATCTGAACCCGCTCAACATCGAATACGCCCTGGAGGAACTGGCCCAGTTGACCGAGGGCACCCCGTCGGCCCTGTGCGCGTTCGATCTTGCCTTCCACGACCTCCTGGGCCTGGCCGCCGGACTGCCCCTGCACCGCCTGTTGGGCGGCTACCGGAGTCGCATCCAGACGTCTGTAACCATCGGCATCGCACCGGTCAAGGAGAGCGTCAAACTGGCTCGCGACCGCGCCCGGCAGGGGTTCCGCATCCTCAAGGTCAAGGGAGGCATCAACCCTGATGAGGACGTGCGCCGGGTGCAAGCGATCCACAAATCCCTGCCCCACTTTACCCTGCGCCTGGACGCCGACCAGGGGTATACCATCCAACAGGCACTGGACGTGGCTCGTGCGCTGGAGGGGAAATTGGAGATGCTAGAACAACCCACTATCGCTGCCGACCTGGACGGACTGCGCCAGGTCACAAAACACAGTCCGGTGCCCGTCCTGGCCGACGAGAGTGTGATTGGCCCATCTTCGGCGCTGGAGATTGCCGCCCGGCAAGCCGCTGATGGGCTGAGTGTCAAACTAGCCACATGTGGGGGACTATGCTGTGCGCGCCAGGTGGATACCATCGCCCGCGCCGCAAAGATGGCCACGATGGTCAGTTGCGTCAATGAGCCGGCGCTGCTCACTGCTGCCGGGCTGAGTTTTGCCCTCAGTAGCCCCAACGTCCGTTACGGCGACTTGGACGGCCATTTCGACCTGATTGGCGACCCCACCGTGCCCGGCTTTCTTCTGGAGGAGGGCTGGCTCATCGCCACCGACGTACCAGGTCTGGGCTGCACCATAGATCTGTGATGAGATGGGGTTAGCACTACATGGGCCTGGCCCAATGCTCTAGAAAGCACCAATCTGGCACATGCCGATGTGAACCCCCAACTTTTCGGCGCTGTTCGCCACGTGCAGTTTGGGTATTCCAAGGCGGGCTGCGATAGCCCAGGCGACGGCGCACGGCAGCCGCCCGTCGAGCAGTCCCTCCCGGATGGCCTGCTCCACCCCCGGCGACACTTTCTCAGCCGGTTCCACGGCGCTCTTCCGCTCGCCGTAGCCAAACAGTCCTAACTGGCAGTATGTGAGTTGCACGTTCAGGGCATCTGCGGTCTGCCCCACCGCCAGTGGAGTCACGCCCAATTCCTCAGCAATACGGAAGGCATCTGCACAGCGCAGTGCCCCTTCTCGTGCCCGTTCTTGAATGGCTGCCGTTATTCTTTCGTCCATCACCCTAGCCTTGCGTTGTATCTTCCCAATATCTTGGGGGAACGCGACCATCTTGGTCGCTAGATGCCAGCAAGATGCTGGCGTTCCTCCATCTCACCCCCCATTTGTTGAAAAGACACCTTGCGTTTTCCTCGTCACGCCGCTATTATTCGCTCCCGACGATCCGCTCGTACAAAGCGTTCAACTCCTCCTCCGAGTAAAAGTAAATCACGATGCGTCCCTTCTTTCCACTGCGCGCCAGATTCACCTTGGTACCCAAGGCCTCGCGGAAGCGGGTCTCCAACGCCCGGGTCTCCGGCGATGTCTCACGCCCCGGGCGTGGTTTCTTCCACAGGCCCAGCAAGCGCCGCACCAATTTCTCCGTCTGTCGCACGTTCAACCCCTGCTTCAGAACCGTACTGAGCGCGGCCTCCTGTGCCTCGGCCCGTTCCAGGCCCAAAAGCGCCCGGGCATGCCCTCCACTGATCCTCCCTGCCAGCAGCGCCTCTTGTACAGGACGGGCCGCCTTCAGCAGCCGTAACGTGTTGGAGACCACTACCCGGCTTCTTCCTACCCGCCGCGCCACTTGCTCTTGCGTCAGCCCGAACTCCTCGACCAACTGGCGATAGGCCATCGCCTCTTCCAGCGGATTCAAGTCTGCTCGCTGAAGGTTCTCCACCAGCGCCAGTTCGAGCATCTCGTTGGGGGCCACGTCCTTCACGACAACGGGGACAGTGGCCAACCCGGCCAATCGCGCCGCACGCCAGCGGCGCTCTCCGGCAATCAGTTGATACCCATCAACCGCCCTGGTGACGACAAGCGGCTGGATGATCCCATGCTCCTCAATTGAGGCAGCCAGTTCCACCAGATCTTGATCGCGGATCTGCGCCCGCGGCTGATGAGGATTGGACGCGACAGAGGCAATCGGCACCTCGATCACGCCTCCCCGTGCCACTGCTGGCGACTCTCCCTCGGTGAGAGGGATCAGCGCTCCCAACCCCTTGCCCAGCCCACTCTTGCGTGGTGACATCTCTCTCCTCAATGATATGGGTGCGGTTACACCGCGCCCCTATGGCAAACGGCGATCGCTCACCAATAACTCCCGCGCCAGCGCCGCGTAAGCCAGGGCCCCCGTCGAACGGGGAGCGTAGGATATGATGGGTTCGCCGTAACTGGGCGCCTCGCTCAGACGCACGCTGCGCGGGACAATTGTGCCAAAGACATTCCCCGGGAAATGCCGCCGCACCTCCTCGACGACTTGGCGCGCCAGGGTAGTGCGGGCATCGTACATCGTCATCACCAGTCCTCGCAGCCGCAGCGTCGGGTTGAGAGCGCGGCGCACCAACTCAATCGCGCGTGTCAATTGCGAGAGACCCTCCAGCGCCAGGTACTCGCACTGTACGGGGATGATCACCCCATCGGCGGCAGCCGTCAGCCCGTTGACCGTCAAGATACCCAGGCTGGGTGGACAATCAATCAACACGTAATCATACCGCTCGCCTGGCCCTTTGCCTTCGCCCAGGGCAGACTCTCTGTTTTCACTTTGGCTCGATCCCATCAGCATCCGCTGCAAGCGGTACTCCCGCTGTGGCAGGTTGATCAGTTCCACCGTCGCGCCAGCCAGGGATGGCGAGGCGGGGGCCAGGTCGAACCGCACTCGGCCGGTGGGTTGCACAATGCGGGCTAACGGGACCTCGCGCACCAGCAAGTCGTAGGTAGAGAGTGATACGGAACGCTTGTTTATCCCCAGGGAGGATGTAGCATTGGCCTGCGGGTCAATATCCACCACCAGGACGCGCTGGCCCCACTCTGCCAGATAGGCCCCTACGTTGACCGCCGTGGTGGTCTTGCCAACTCCGCCTTTCTGGTTAGCCAGCGCGTAGATGATTGGCATCCCGGCTACCCTACCATTCCAGAACCAAATTCCCGCTCGCAACAGGTGATATCATCCACGCTGGGCGTGCCAGACAGTCCTACTCGTGTCACCGACTGGGCGGCGACGCGGTTGGCGAAGCGAGCGGCCATCCATGGGTCGCCGTATCGCTGCAGCCACACGAAGAAAACAGTCGCAAAGATGTCGCCGACACCGGTAGGATCTACCTCATGCACGGCCGGGGCTGGAAAGTGACGCTGTTGTCCCGCCACGTATACAGTGCAGCCCAACGCCGCCTGGGTCACAACCAGCAGGCGCGTCTGGGCAGCATATAAATCCACCAATGCCTCGTCGCCCGCCAAGTCTTCCTCACTCAGCACCACGGCATCGGCGCGGGCGAGTAACTCATCGGCCTTCTCCCACCGGCATGGATGCACGTGGCCAGATTGATCCCAACGCCGCATCCATCCCTGGGGGGTCAAACCCACAAATGTATCTCCAAATGCATTGACCAGCGCCGGGTCACATTCCCGAGCGACCGGCCCCAGGTGGACGATGGCCGTCTGCCAGTGCGGTGGCACCATCGCTGGTACCAATGTCTCAGCGACGCTGTACAGCATCTGTCGCCGACCAGCGGTGCTATAGATGTTCTCAAATGTGGTCGTCGCGGCAGCGGGGAAGCGGGTGATCATTAAATCGCCCAGCACCCCGTTTAGATCAAGGTCAGGGTGGACGCTGGTAATGACGCCAGCACGACAGCCCAACGCGCGCGCAGTACGACCGGCATAGGAAACCGTCCCGCCAATCGTGAAATCGCCATTTATCAGGTCGCGAGTCACGTGGCCGATGGCCAGGTAATCTAATTCAATAACCAATGGCTGATGACCAATGACCGACAGCGATTGATTGTTCGCCAACTGCCAGCCACCAATGGATAACGGCTCATCAGTGTCGCGGGATGATGGTGACCTTGCGCTGGTCTCCCTCACCGACACTCTGGGTAATCACTTGGGGATGATCACGCAATGTTATGTGGATAATACGACGCTCGTGGGGGGGCATATGCTCCAACACCGTCGTGCGATTGGTGCGCACTGTTTGCTCAGCCAGACGTTGAGCCAGGCGGCGGAGCGACTTTTCCCGACGCTCCTTGAACCCATCCACATCCACCACCAGCCGCACTCGGCCTGCCATCTCACGCCCAACGATCAGCCTGGTGATGCGCTGCAACGCGGCCAGTGTCTCCCCCCGGTAGCCTACCAACTCGTCGGTGCCCGGGCCGCGCACGTCGAGTACCAGCGGCGGGTCATCCTCATCTGAGGCAGGTTCGGCTCGCCGCACATCAACCCGAGCCTCGTCCATACCAAGAAAAGCCAATAATTCTAGCAACGCCCCCTGGGCCACCTCGGCTTCACTCTTCGCCCCGGCCGACTTTGCCATCTCTGCGCTGGGCAGAACAGCCGGTTCCAGTTCCACGGGAACCGGGCGAGAAGGGGCCTTCAACTCCGGCGTCAGACGCACGCGAGCATCTCGCGCCCTCAGTCCAAACACCCCGCGGCTGCCGTCGTCCAGCACCTCAATTTTGACTGCATCTCGATCAGCCCCCAGGCGCGCCAGGCCAGCGGCAACCGCCGCCTCAACATCTGACCCGGTCGCCTCAATTGCTTGTCCCTTTTCCGCCATCTGTCACGCTCCTCAAGCAAATGCTCACCATGTAATTCTCACTTCTGCTTGCTCTGCTGCACCTGCCCACTGCCTCTGGCCCCTTTGGCGCTTTGATCTCCCCGGATGAAGTAATACTGGGCTATCCCGATCAGGTTGGAGATGATAAAGTAGAAGGAGAGTCCCGTCGCGAACTGGATGGACATAAGCCCGAACATCAAGGGCATCATGATCTGCATCTGCTGGTTCATCATCCCTGCCTGCGATTGGTCATCGCCGGCTGTTGGCGGGGTCAAAAATTTCTGTTGCAACCAGGACGTGACCAAGACCAAAACAGGCAAAGCGTACGACCACCACTGGGCCACACTGGGGGGTTGGCCCAGGTCCATCCCCAGGAATGTGCTCTGCAGCGGCACGAGTCCCACAACGCCAGGCAGCCACTTGTAGATGTGGTGAGAGAACTGGAACAGTTGCAATGGCGTCGTGGGCACACAATAGATGATCGCTCGGTAGAGGCCGAACATAATCGGCAACTGGATCAGCAACGGCAGGCACCCGCTCATAGGGTTGATGCCTGCTTCCTGATATAACTTCATCTGTTCCTTCGACAACTGCTCCTTGTCCTTGGCATATTTCTTCTGCAACTTGGCGATCTCCGGCTGGAGTTCCTGCATCTTGCGTGCCGACTTTTGCTGCCCTAACGTCAGCGGCAGGATAAGCAGGCGGATCAGGATAGTCAGCACAGCAATGCCCACGACCGTCTGATGCCCCAGGAAATTATAAAAGAGCAACAACAAGTTGGCTAATGGATAAGCGATAGCATCAATCACGATTGTCCTTCCTATTTCTTGTCTACAGTGAGAACCTGGCCGTCCACAGCAGGTAGTGAACGGCTAGAGTCGCTACTGCGCATCTATTCTTCAACGACAGGTGGATAGGCCCACATCTCGCGCCCATTATCCACGTGCAGAGCCCATATACGATAAGGCCCATAAAGCAGCGGTTCGTACACCAGCGATCCACTTACCACCGACGACGAAAGCATTTGCCCCTCATCGCTCGCCCTCTGCCACAACACAAAGCCATCGGCAGAGTCCAGCGCATACAAGGTGCCGTTCTGACTGCCGATGAACAACATGCTTCCATCCGCAGTCAGCGCTGGCCCCGCTCGCACCTCTGCATCAAGCGACTGATGCCAGATTTGCTCGCCGGTATCGGCATGGACAGCGTAGACGTTGCCGTTCACGTCGGCCGCATAGACAGTATCACTGTAGACCGCTGGGCTGCCCCAGAACCAGTTCTCGCCCGCGACGCGCCATCGCTCAACCCCCGTATGCGCATCTACGGCGTACAGCCGGTCGTCGAAAGCGCCGATGTAAAGTGTGCCATCCCGTAATACTGGCGTGCCGGCAAAGGCCCCCTCGGCGTTAAAACTCCAGCGTATCTCGCCGGTAGACAAATCCAGCGCGTATAGATGGCGGTCCATAGAGCCGATGTAGACTATATCCGAGACGATGAGTGGAGTGGTCCATACGCGGTGTCCCGTCTCAAAAGTCCATCTAAGGGTACCGCTTTCCACGTCCAGCGCATAGACATTGCCATCACTGTTGCCGATAACAAAGATGCCATCACCTATGGCCCCGCCCTCAATGTATTGACCGGTGGCACCATCAAAGCGCCACAACTTACTGCCGGTGTCGGCATCCAGCGCCCAGACGACGTTACTGGGCTGACTGAGAAAACCGCTAGCGGGCACCTGCGAGGCCACGATCACATACCCCGCACCTACTGCTGGGGTAACGTGAAAAACTCCGCGTCTATCTTCCTTCGGATCATCTGGGAAAGCCCACAGGGGGTCACCATCTGTCCCGTTCAGCGCCACGACCTGTTCTATGTCAGCCGCGTACAGCCTCTCCCCCACGATAGTCAGTCCCGTCCAACTCGTGGGCTGTGCAGCCCCACCCGCACAGCCACTCACGCTCAATAGTAACGCCACCGATACCGCGAGCCCAATGAGCCAGCGCCGCGTCCAGAATTGCTTCAATTACTTATCCTCCTCCAAATTGGGAAGGGGGTCATACCCCCCTGGGTGAAAGGGGTGGCAGCGGGCAAGCCGCTTGACGGCTAGCCAGGTGCCGCGCCAGACCCCGTAGCGGGCGATGGCTTCGTAGCCATACTGGGAACATGAGGGGGTAAAGCGACACACGGGAGGCCGCCCCTGCGAGAGGGTCACCTGATAGAGACGAATCACACCTAAAATAACAGACCTCATCCCTCTTTCCTCTCGCATAGATTCATTGGTCGGATCTCAACAAGTCTCAATCTGTCTGATCTGACACTTGACGCTGTAACCTAAAATCCCAACTCGGCTTCCTACGTACTCAATCCAGCCCGCCCCAGCAACGATGCCAACGCATCTTCGACCTGTGGCTCCTTCACTTTGAGTATCCGCGAGCGTGCTATCAGCACCACATCCCATCCAACCCCAAACTGGGGGTAGAGGCAACGTGCTGCTTCGCGCAAGAGCCGTTTGGCCCGGTTGCGATCCACTGCTTTCCCCACTCTCCGGCTGGCTGTAACTCCCACACGACTGAAATCGAGTCCGTTGGGTCGTGCGACCAACACCAGCAAAGGGTGAGCCCACGACCTCCCCTCATCGTACACCCGCCGTACATCGCTCGTCCGCCGCAGTCGAATCCGCCGTTCCATAGATAGAAGACTCGTTCTCGGTACACAACGTTCAAAGCCCCAATCTCGGGGGTATCCCAGACAGCATAACGACCACACTTGACACAATGTCCTTGTTCGCGGACTCTTGTTAACGAGGGCTGGGAGCATCGGAAAACGGCCCTGTGCCGGAGACTAGGCCCGGCGTCGTGGCCGCTGCGAACTTTCTTTCCAGTTCAACTTCTTGGCCCATTCCCTGTGCACAGCCAGCCTGCGACGGCCTTTACGTCGCCGTGCATTGAGCACACGTCTCCCACCCGGCGTGGCCAAACGTGACCTGAATCCGTGTGTACGTATGCGCTTGCGCTTTTTTGGTTGATACGTTCGCTTCGGCATCTATCCTCCTTCTTCTGACAGTTGACAATTGGTTACTTGCCAGCAGCCGCGCCATTATACCCCAAGCCACATAAGTGGTCAAATCGGGGCAGCAACACTCGCGGATGTGGAATGGGCGCTGGGGTTCGTCGGATAGCAGGTGCTGCTGGCTTGACGATGAGGTTGAATGGGAGTACAATAATCTGGCGAGACTGAGAAGGAAGGGACCGAGGTAAAGGCAATGCCGCTATACGAGTACAAGTGTTCCGATTGCGAGATGCACTTCGATGTCCTGCGGGCGATGTCGGATGCTGATGCGCCCATTGCCTGCCCCAGGTGCGGCAGCGAGAACACCTGTCGTGCGATTTCTCTATTCTCGGCCATTGGAAGTGAGGGAGTGATCGCGGGAGAGGGGTCGTCGTGTGGTTCCTGCACGCCCTCGGCCTCGTGCGCCACCTGTGGTCTCAAATCGTCACGTTAGATCAGACAGGCATGAACTACCGGGCCGCTGCCGAGAGCAGCGGCTTTTTGTATTGCCCAGGCCTCGCACTAGGCACCCTCCCACTCGCGGATGGCATCCTGAATGAGTGTCCGCACCTGGAGATCGGGAATGTCGTTCACTGCATCAAAGGTCTGCAGGCCTATGTGGATGCAGAGGCCCTTGTCTTCGCCGGTGGTCAGGCGGATGCTATGTTTGACCAGTTCCGGTTGCTCTCGCAGCCGCTGCTGCACCAGGTCGTTAATCTCGTCTGCTGGGGGCAGCAGCTGCTCCAGCCGCTGAGGTGACGTGCGCCGCTTCGGTCGGCCACGCAACCCAGACGGCTTATCTAAGGAGAACAAATCGCCCTGGCGCAATTGCTCTAGGAATGCCTCTTCGTCTGCAGTAGACCGCCTGGGAGAAGGCTGCGATGGCGACTGTAGTGTCGAGGGAAGCCACCCTTCGGCAAACGTCAGCACGGCCTTAAGAGCTGCAATTGTTTCGCGCCCCACCTGTGGCTCCGTGATTTCCAGCAAGCGGTGGTAGTGTTGGCCCTGCACAAAGACAGCCAGTTTACCCTTCTTTGTACGTGAGACTCGCAGCAGTTCTTGCTCGCCTGCCAGCGCAGGGTCACCTGGCTCTCCTGGTATTGTGGCAAGAGGCAACCGGCGGTGTTGTCTTTTGCCTCTCTGCCCCCCCCTGATGTAGCCGACGATCCACGTGAGTAGACCCCCGGCCAGGGCGGAAATGACCACAACGACGAATATGAAAAACTCTGGCGGTAGTGCGTCCATAGGTGCTCTAATAATACCACAGATGGCGCGACGTGTCTATAGGGCTCAAGTCACATATGAGCAACTGGTTACCAGTTTCTAGTAATTTGAGGTATAATAAGAACCGGTCGAGCATTACATTCCAACACAATCACATATTACGGTTTACGTTCAATGCCATCTATTTTCCCGTTTACTGCTATCGTCAGACAGGAGCGCATGAGACGTGCTCTGATACTCAATGCTGTTCACCCCCAGATCGGTGGAGTGCTCATTCGGGGCGAACGTGGCACGGCAAAGTCTACCGCTGCCCGTGCATTGGCTGCATTGCTGCCAGAGATCAAAGTGGTCGCTGACTGTCCATTCGGCTGCGACCCCGACCAGCCGGCGACTTGGTGCACCGAGTGTCGCGAGCGGGTCGGTGCGGGCGAGGAATTGCCCTGCGCCCATCGGCGCACCCGCTTCGTGGACCTGCCCGTCAGCGCGACTGAAGACCGCGTCGTGGGGACGCTAGATATTGAGCGTGCCATCCAAAAGGGAGAGCGACGCTTCGAGCCAGGGGTCCTTGCCGCAGCCAATCGGGGTGTTCTCTATGTGGATGAGGTCAACTTGCTGGATGACCACGTCGTGGACCTGCTGCTTGACGCGGCAGCGATGGGGGTCAACGTCGTCGAACGGGAGGGCATCTCCTTCAGTCACCCTGCCCGCTTCATCCTCGTAGGCACGATGAACCCGGAGGAGGGAGACTTGCGCCCCCAACTTCTCGACCGCTTCGCGCTCTGCGTGGACATCCAAGGTGTCCGTGATCCAATCGCCCGCATAGCGATTATGGAGCGAAATCTGGCCTACGAAGCCGACTCCGATGGATTCTGTGAGGAGTGGGCAACCCGTGAGCAGTCGCTTTCGAGGGAGATTGCCTGCGCCCGTGAACTTTTGCCCCAGGTCCAATACTCTCAGTCGGATCTGGCGACCATCGCGACGATGATGGGCGAGTTGGGGGTAGACGGCCACCGTGCCGACCTGGTGGTGCTCAAGGCCGCCCGCGCCCACGCCGCCTTCGAGGGGCGCACTCACCTGAGCGACCGCGATATCTTGTTGGCCGCAGAATTGGCGCTACCTCATCGGCTGAAGCGACATCCATTGCAGGAAACGGGGGACATATTGGGTGACCTTTCAGAGCGGCTGGCCGATGCCCGCGTCCAGAACCCGACCGAGACCCAGATTGAGGGAGAGGGCGACGAGGCTAAAGTAGCCAGTAAAAAAAAAGCATAGCCGGAGAGGCGCGTGACGAGAAGCCTCCCGCCGAGCGTTCCGAAGCAATGCGGGAGCCGAAGCTGCAGGCTACCCCCCGATGGCCGTCGGAGGGACGTTGGTGGAATGGTGGCGAGGAGGTTGCCGTCGGCGACGACTTTGTCCCACGTCGCCTGGATACACCACTCGACCGGCTGACCCGCTCCAGTGGCGGCCGCCGCAGCCGGACCCGTACCGACCGCAAGCGTGGCCGCTACGTCCAGTCCCGCCCTTCCCCCGGTGATCCCAGCGACCTGGCCTTCGATGCCACACTCCGTGCCGCTGCTCCTCATCAGCAAGAACGCCAGTGCGAGGATAGCCCCGCGCTGGCGTTGCGTCCCGAAGACTACCAGCGCAAAGTGCGCGTGAGACGCGCTGCCAACCTTGTGCTCTTTGTTGTGGATGCCTCCTGGTCTATGGCGGTGGCCGAGCGTATGCAGGCGACAAAGGGGGCTGTCATGTCGCTGCTGACAGATGCCTACCAACAGCGCGACCGGGTGGGGCTGGTCGTCTTCCAGAAAAACGATGCCCGCATCGTGCTCCCGCCAACCAACAGTGTCGAACTGGCGCGACGGGCGCTGACCGACATCCCTGTTGGTGGAAAGACACCCCTTTCGGCTGGCCTACAGACTGCTTATGAGGTCATCACCCGCGAGTTGCGAAAAACACCCGATTTGATGCCGCTGATGGTGTTACTCACTGATGGTGCAGGTAACGTCTCAATGATGAACCTGCCGCCGCAGGAGGAGGCCTACCGCATTGCGGAGATGTTCCCGCAGGCCCACATTCGCTCGGTGGTGATCAATATGGAACACGCGGCCTTCGACCAGGGGCTGGCGCAAGCGCTGGCCGAGCACCTGGAGGCTCCATGCTACACACTGGCTGAGTTAAAGGCTGATGCGCTGCTGCGGACAGTGTGGGGAGAACTGGGGGAGCAAACATTCTGACCTGCGGGGCAGAAACGACAAACCGCGCACGCTGGCACAAGGCCAGACGTGCGCGGTTCTCTTTGTCTGTGCTTACGCGGCGTGCTTAGTAGCGGCGTCGTCCTCCGCGTGGCTCGTCGCGGAAGCCACGTGGCCGTTGCGGACGTGCTTCCGCCACCTTGATCGCCCGACCGTCTAACTCGCGGCCGTTGAGTTGGTCTATGGCCTGTTGAGCGGCGGTGCTCTCTGCCATCTCAACAAAGCCAAAACCACGCGATCGTCCCGTCATGCGGTCGGTGATGACGTTGACCGACACGACCTCGCCGACAGTGGCGAATAATTCCTTTAAGGAATCATCAGTCACGCTATAACCTAGATTGCCAACATATAATTTGCTGGTCACACTGCCTCCTCTGATTGTGGCTTGCTGTCGCCGCGCTTAAAAGCCTGCTACCGCGGTGACGTGGGTGGCCTGCAAGCCTTTGGGGCCTTGCTCGACGTTGAATTCGACGCGCTGGCCCTCGTCAAGCGTACGGAAGCCCGCACCTTCGATGGCGGAGTAGTGGACAAACACATCCCCACCCTCGTCACGCGAAATGAATCCGTAGCCCTTGGCGTTGCTGAACCACTTGACTGTTCCCGTTTCTCTCTCGTTCACCTTACTTGTACTCCTTGTGATATTCTGTAACTTGCGATATTCTGTAGGCCGGAGTGATTCAAAGGGGAGGCAAATACACAAACCGCCCAGGCCTCGCAAGCCCGGGCGGGATAGATATCGCTACCTGAACTTACCACGTCCTACAATGTAACTATATCACGTTTGGGCAAAATGTCAAATTTGCGCAAGGGCAAGTTGGCGAGCAATCCGGGAGATTGGCGGCGAACGCACCATCGTGTATAATTACTGCCGATGCGCGTTTCAGTTGTCGCCACGGTACTGAACGAGGCTAGCAGCCTCCTCCGTCTGCTGAACAGCCTGGCCGCCCAAACCCGTCTCCCGGATGAGGTGGTCATCTGCGACGGCGGCTCAACCGATGGTACACTGCCGCTACTGGAAGCCGAAAGCCGCCTGTCACTGCGTGTCATCCGACGACCAGGGAGCAACATCTCACAGGGACGTAACGCAGCGATTAAAGTGGCCACAGGCGAGGTTATCGCCGTGACTGACGCGGGCGTGCGCTTGAGCCCGCAGTGGTTGGAGAAGATTGTCGTGCCATTTGAAGAGACAGGAACGCAGGCTGTTGCCGGCTTCTTCGTCCCCGATCCGCAGACGGCCTTTGAAACAGCGATGGGGGCAACGGTGCTCCCGAGGTTGCGGGAGATTGACCCTATGCATTTCAATCCCTCCAGCCGCTCAGTCGCCTTTCGCAAGAGCGCCTGGGCAGCGGTGAAGGGCTACCCTGAGTGGCTCGATTATTGTGAAGACTTGATCTTTGACTTTCGAATGCGTGATCAGTATGGGCCGTTCGTCTTTGCGCCTGAGGCAATCGTCTACTTTCGTCCGCGCTCTAGCCTACGCACTTTCTTTGTGCAATACTACCGCTACGCGCGCGGTGACGGCAAGGCAGATCTGTGGCGCATGCGGCACGCTAGCCGCTACCTGACCTATCTGGTCGCTGTGCCACTCATCGCTGTCGCCGGGGCGTTGATCAGTCCATGGTGGTGGGTGCTCTACCTGATCGGTATACGTGGGATGTTCTGGGTGGGTTGGCGGCGGCTGGCGCAGATGTGGGGCGGATTGAGCCCTGTTCAGAAATTGCAAGCAGTGTTGTGGGTGCCGGTTATCCGCGTTACGGGCGATGTCGCCAAGATGGCCGGCTATCCGGCGGGGATTGGATGGAGGTGGCGGAGAACCGCAGGTGGACAGGACAACCTGGATTAAAATAGGAAATGTTGACTTTTCCTCGCCTCCCCAGTACAATGGAGCATGTCCCACAGCCAATGCTAACTACTAACTAGCAGATGACAAGTGAGTAACTGATGACCTGTAGGATTCTGATCGTAGACAGCAACACAGCCTTTGCCACTATGCTTCAGGAGAGTCTGGAGCAGGGCATTGATTGCCACGTCACCGTGACAGATGGTGAGGGTGAGGCACTGCAAGTATTGGCCGCCAACGACTTTGACCTCGCCATCGTAGACCTGGGCCTGACCGACCCGGATGGTGCCACACTCGCCCGCACATTGCGGCAGCAGCAGACTGACCTGCGACTGATGCTGATTCCACTGCTGGGAAAGGAACTACCACCTGAACTGTCTGACATGGACGTGCAAGGTATTCTGCCCAAGCCTTTCTTCCTCCCCGAACTACCGGGCCTCATCGCCGATGCGCTGGCACAACCCTGGGGCGGGGAGCCATCTCGCGCCGAGATCACAGAGCCGGACACATCCTCTGACCAGATTATCGTGAGCAGCAACGAGCGACTGGCCGTGCTGCGCGCTCACCTTCCAGAGATCATCCAGGAGATGAACGGGCTATCTCAGGAGATCAGCGCCGAAGCGGTGATTCTGACCTGCCAGGGAAGGTTGATCGCCCATACCGGTCGCCTCTCAGCCGAGGCATCGGGCGCGCTGGCGCAGGTAGTCGCCGAAAGTTGGCGCACCTCGGCCCGTGTGGCTCAAATCCTGGGTCATGAGCAACTGCGCTTCGAACAGAGTATGGAAGGCGGTGAGCACATGTTCTACTCGCTGGCCATCACCCAGGACATCATCCTCTCGGCGGCTCTGCACGTCAGCGTACCGCTCGGTATGATCCGTCACCGGGTCAAATCAACGGCAGACGCATTGCAGGCCTTGATAAAAAATGAGTGAACAAGGAACGCGCCGCCCTATCATCGCAGGCAACTGGAAGATGCACCTGGGTCAAGTTGACCTTGCGCTGGCCTTTGTGCGCCGCATCCGGTACCAATTGAACGGAGTTGAAGATGTAGACCGGGTGTTATGCCCACCTTTCACTGTGCTGGTGGCTGTGGCCGAGATACTATGCCCCACGCACATTGGCCTGGGCGCACAGACGATGCATTGGGAAAATCGGGGCGCACACACCGGCGAAATCTCCCCGGCCATGCTGGCGGGACTGTGCCAGTACGTCATCCTGGGCCACTCGGAGCGCCGCGCTGCCAACAACGAAAGCGACGATACCGTCAATCGGAAAGTCCACGCAGCGCTGGCCCATGGCCTCACTCCTATCATCTGCGTGGGGGAGAACCTGGCGCAGAACGAGGCCGGCCAGACCCATAAATTTGTCGGCGGGCAGGTACAGGCGGCGCTGGCCGGTCTCACGGCGGAGCAGGCCGAGCAGTGTGTGATCGCCTACGAGCCACTTTGGGCCATCGGCAGCGGCAAGGCAGCGACCCCGGCGGACGCGAACCGCGTTATTGGGCTGACCATCCGGGGGATCATCGCCGAGATATTTGGAGAAGCCACCGCCCAGGCCGTGCGGGTGCAGTACGGCGGCAGCGTCAACGTGGAGAACATCGCTGCTTTCATAACGATGCCAGAGGTGGATGGCGCGTTGGTGGGTGGGGCCAGCCTCGAGCCGGATTTTGTGGAGTTGGTGCGGCTGGCAGCATTGGCCCGGTGATCCGAGAACACGGGTTCCAGGACATCAACGGATAGGAATAGGTTGTTCCAGTTGAAAGTGCCGCAGACAGTTACGTGTATGATCTGTTCGCGGTTGGCGGGTGAAGACTGCCTCGGGATCAGAGGCCGGTTGAATTTTCCAACTTGTTGAGAGTGTGCGCAACAAGACCGAGATTGCTCGGAACTCCGGTGCGCTACCCGCTCAGCGCCACCTCGTCCACTACACCGACGATGACTGCACGCACAGCGCCAGGGTCGAGCCCGAGGATCTGTCGTGCCCCGTTCCCTTCGTCTATCACCAGCACCATGTCGCCGGGCCCAGCCTGCGCCACGTCCACCGCGATGTCATAGTAGCCGGTCTCCTGTCCGCGCAGGTCAACCTGATCCACGAGCAGCAGTTTGTGCCCCTCCAGGTGCGGTATCTTGATCGTGGCAACTACCGTGCCGATGACCTTGCCGATGTACATCGTCAGTCATCCTCTCCTTCGACCTGGCTCAGGACAAGCGGCAAGAGGTGCCAGATGGCGGTAGGCTGCTGGCGGCGTGGTCCGCGCTCAACCTCGACTTTGTCCACGATGCCCGTGATCGCCAGATCCACCGGCACAAAGACCTCCGGCAGCGCCTGGGCTGCCTCGCGACTGCCCACGACAAAGACCAATTCGCCCGGGCCAGCCTGGGCCGTGGCATCGGCTGCGATGGTGGGGCGGCCCTGTGGGTTCAATTCCTCGTCCAGCAGTTGCACGACGAGGAACTTTATTCCCTCAAGCCCCTCGTACTTGCGGGTGGCAACCAGCGTGCCGATCACGCGTGCGAATTTCATAGCCGATCGATTACTCGGGTGCGGAAGCGCGTGGCATCGGCGACGTTACCCCACATCTGTGGGTGGAGTTGCGGGATAACGACCTGCCGCACCAGCAAGTCGGGTCGCTCCAGCACGCCCACGCCGATCTCGACCGCCGCTTCGACGTCGGCGACCAGGCCGGATAAGAGCACTATGCCTTTGCCCCCTAGCCCATCGGCCAGCCGCACCTCGACCAACCGTACCTCGGCTCCCTTGATACCCGCGTCGGCAGCATGGATGGCAGCCGCGACGGTGGTCGTCTCAATCACGCCCAGGGCATCCGCGACCCGTGGCACACGGCCTCCAGCGATGGCCTCCACGACCTCTGGGTGCACCTGCGGCAGGTAGACCAAGTCCACAGCAGCCGCGCCGCCCACCTCGCGCCCGGCCGTCAGTGACTCCTCCACGTCGGCCACCTGTCCCCCGATCAGCACCAGGTACTTGCCGGGCTGCACCGTGCCCGCCTTGATCACGTCAATCGGTGCGCGCTTGACCATCGCATCGGCGGCCTGAATTCCGGCGGCGATGCTGCTGAATTCCAGTAGAGCGAGGGCCGGTTCAACCATTTCTCAACGCTGTTCGTGAAAGTTTCTCAGACGATGCGAAAAGCATCCTTCAACACACACCGGCGGATGCGGCTGAAGCTGATTGGATTGGTGATCCCCTCGCCGGTGGGGCTGGCGATGGTGAACGAGCAAAAGCCCTCGCCACCGTAGCCGACGCCAGCAAACGCAGGGCCGTTTTTGACAAAGATGCTACAGTCCACCTCCCGCGCCATACGACTGAGATTGTCCAGGTTCTTGGAGTGCATCACCGCCGTGTGCCGGAAGCCCCGCTCGGCCACCTTCGCCAGGTCAATGCCCTCGTCGGCGTCGCGCACGCGGACCAGCGGGATGATCGGCATCATCTGCTCCGTCAGCACCAGCGGGTGGTCACGCTCCACCTCCACTAGCACCAGGCGAATCTCGTCGCCCACGTCAATGCCGATTTCCTTGAGCAGCACACCGGCGTTTTTGCCGATAAAAGCCTTGTTCATCGTGCCCGGCTGCCCGGATGATGGGGGCTGCTTGAAGATGGACTTTATCAACCGGTTGAGCTGCCAGGAGTTGATCTCGTAAGCACCGTGCTTGCACATCACGCGCTTGAGTTCGTCGGCGACGGATCCTACGGCAAATATCTCTTTCTCGTCAACACAGATGATGTTGTTGTCGAAAGACGCGCCGCGCACGATGTCGCGCCCGGCCTGTTCCAGGTCGGCGGTCTCGTCCACCACTACCGGCGGGTTGCCCGGGCCAGCACAGACCGCTCGTTTGTCGCTCTGCATCGCCACCCGCACCACCCCTTCACCACCAGTGACGGTCAACAGTTGCACGCCAGGATGGTGCATAATCTGCTGGGCAGTCTCGATGGTGGGTTCGGCTATGGCACAGACTAGATTGGGTGGCCCCCCCGCCTCGACGATACCCTCGTGAATCAACTGAACTGCGTGGTTGGAGCAGGCACGTGCGCCAGGATGCGCGTTAAAGACGACCGCGTTGCCCGCTGCCACCATCCCGATGGTATTACAGATGATACTGGACGTAGGGTTAGTGCTAGGGATGATTGCGCCGATCACGCCATAAGGTGCGTACTCGACCAGCGTTAGCCCGCCGTCGCCACTCCAGGCAGTCGGAGTGAGAATTTCGGTCCCGGGCGTCTTGTTGGCATTGAGCAGATTCTTTTGAATTTTGTCTTCGTAGCGACCCATCCCCGTCTCTTGCCAGGCCTCATAGGCCAGGATCTGTGCATTCTCCCGTGCCACACGGCGGATGTGGGCGATCATCTGATCGCGTACCGATAGCGGCATGTCGCCCAACTGCAAATAGGCACGACGAGCAGCCGCTACAGCACTGTCCACATCGGGGAAGAGATTGTCGCCGTGGTGCAGTGCCGGGGCGGGCGGGGGAGGTTGCACGGCCTCCGCTGGCTCTGGCAGCGGACCGTGGCGCACGCGCTCCCCCTGGCGCAACTCGGCCATCACCTGTTGCACGATGGCGTCAATGCGAGTCTCGTCAATCATCAGTCAACCCAAGCTCCATTCTGGAACTCGTCCTGAGTCTTATCGTACTTTACAGCGCCGCCCACTTCCAGCGTGTCCACGATAGCCATGATGACGGCGTCACATGGGCGTCTGTCCGTCAACTTTGTCTGGCGCGCCGAACTGCCGGTAGCATAGAGCACTACTTCGCCTATCCCAGCGCCGACTGCGTCCGCCGCCACGCAGTAAGCCCCCGTTTCCCGGCCCTCAATGTCGAGTTGCTTGAGCACCAGGAACTTTAGGCCATCCAGCGTTGGCTCCTTGCGTGTGGCAACCAACGTACCCACCACTTTTCCCAGTAGCATTTGACACTCCGTTTAGGTGGCAAAGGGATAACACCTCATGAGCCGCGAGGCGTGAAGCGTATTACCCCATCACCTGGTCATCTTGTTCCCTACTCGCTTTCAGCAGGTGAGCGACCCAGGGGCAGTGTGCGGTCCACGTTGAGATGCGGGCGCGGGATGACGTGGATGGCGACGATCTCGCCCACTTTCTCAGCTCCGCGCGCGCCGGCCTCGACGGCCGCTTTAACTGCCGCCACGTCACCACGCACGATGGCAGTCACCTGGCCACCGCCGGTCTTCTCGTAACTCACCAGTTCGACCTTGGCCGCCTTGACCATAGCATCGGCTGCCTCTACCATAGCGGGGAAACTCTTTGTTTCAATCATACCTAATGCTTCAGTCATCATATCCTCCTGAAATGGAGAAACCAGGTTTTTCCCTGTCCAAGCCAGCAAATCGTTGCTGTCGGGGTCTCTTAGGATGAGAAGAGTATCTCGCTAACCAAAAAGCCTGATTTCTGATCACTAGTCACGGCGCTTCGTCCCAACCTCGCGCCCGCTGATGCCTTCAATAGCAGCGACAGCCGCGCCGTAACCGGCCATAATGTCGCGCTCCTCGCCGCCCAGGTAGACACGCCCAAAACTACCAAAGGCGCGCACCTCCAGAATGTTGATGTGAGCGGCCTTTTCCGCCTCGTTGGCCGCCAGTGCTGCATAAGCCGCTGGCTCCACCTCCAGCACGTACAACGTCTGGCCTGCCAGCAGCATATGGCCGTGACGCATACGATTGATGAGTTGCACCTGGTGGGCATCCACATGGCGAATGATCTGACTGGAGACAACTCTGGGCTTGATGCGGTCTAATTCCTGTAAACCCAGTGCCTCCAGAATCGCCGCGCCGGCTGCCCGTACCTCAGCCTGCTCCTGGTGGTGCACCTCCAACAGGCCGTACAGCCGCTCGACGATCTGCATGCCTGGACGGACCCGGGTAGATTTCAACGCGATGTCGGTGATGCGGTTGATCTCAATACCGGGCGAGATTTCCACCCACAGCGAGGTATCGTTGGGCAGCGGCAGGAAACCCCGCGCCACTGTGCCCAGGAACCCCGCGTGTTGCGGCTGTAAACTGTCCAGGAAGACATAAGTACGTAAGTCAACTGACATGCGCGTTCTCCTTTGTGAGAAAGAAACCGGGTTTTCAGGAAAAGACCTGGTTTCTCAGTTCTCAGCCTCTTGCATGATCTTGACGCTGGCGCTAGCACCAATCCGACTGGCACCCGCTGCGATCATCTTTTGTGCATCTTCATAGGTGCGGATGCCCCCCGCCGCCTTGACCCCCATAGTGGGACCGACCACGCGCCGCATCAGGGCGACGTCCTCCAGGACAGCACCGCCCGGCCCAAAGCCTGTGGAAGTCTTGACAAAGTCGGCGCCGGCCACCTTGGCCAGTTGGCAGGCCACTACCTTCTCCTCGCCAGTCAACAGAGCCGCCTCAATGATCACCTTGAGGATCGTATTGCCAGCGTGACAGGCCCGCGCTATGGAGGCAATGTCGCGCTCCACCAATTCGTAATCTCGGGACTTTAGCGCACCGACGTTGATCACCATGTCCACCTCAGTGGCACCGTCGCGAATGACCTGCTGGGTCTCAAAGACTTTGACCTCAGTAGGCGTGGCCCCCAGAGGAAAGCCGACGACAGCACAGACCGGAATGTCGCTGCCCTTCAAGAGTTGCGCACACAGCCCTACGTTGGCCGGATTTACGCACACCGAAGCAAAGCCATACTTGCGCGCCTCGTAGCACAGTTGGGCGATTTGATCCTGTGTCGCATCCGGCTTGAGCAACGTGTGATCAATCATGTGGGCCAGACGGCCATCAGTCGGCGCGATGCCCAGTGTGCTGGCGATACGATCAGCACCAGCCTCGACCACAGGTTGCACCCGTTCTACATAGTTGTGAGCCGAGATAGGAGATGCTCCTGTGTCACCAGCCTCCGCTCCGGCTTTCTCCTGCTCCTCTTGCAACAGGATCAACACCTGGCGGGTGATTTGTTCAATGATACGTTCTAAGGTTGCTTCATCCAGATTTTTCATCGCTCAAGAACACGGATTCTAGGACGTCAACGGATAAGTTACTGTTATCCTTGGACGGTTCCTTGATGCCATTATTGCTCCAGGATTGTGAATGACATCCAGAATGTTGGATCGCTATTGTTCATTGTCTCATTGTTGATTGGCAAAATCCCCTATGCTTTCTTGTACAATGAGAAACGCCGTTCGATCCCCATAATCTTGTCCACTCGCCGGGCATGCCGGTCGCCGCCGAAAGGGGTCTCAAGCCAGGTTTTGACGATCTGTCGGGCCAGGTTGGGGCCAATCAGTCCAGCGCCCAATGTCAATACATTGGCGTTATTATGCTCACGGCTATTGGCAGCGGTGGCCTGGTCATAGCACATAGCCGCGCGCACGCCTGGCACCTTGTTGGCTGCCATGCACGAACCAATGCCCGCGCCATCCACGACGATGCCACGCCAGGCACGACCCTGAGCCACCAACTGTGCCACCGCAAAGGCAAAGTCCGGATAGTCCACTGAATCGGTGCTATCGGTTCCGCAATCCACGACACTGTAACCCAATTCGCCCAGGTAACCCCTTAGCATCTCCTTCAACTCATACCCGCCGTGATCGGTTCCAATAGCGACAGTCTGCTGGCCTGCAGGGGCAGGATTGGTGCGCGGTTTATCAACCAGCGACAGTGCAGGGGCTGCTCCTGCCTCCACCAAGTTCACGTGCCGCTCCAGGGCCACCTGCCGGGCCAGAGGGGTGACGAGTGATCCCTGAGGAACGGATATCTGTCCTCCGACTGGAACAGCCTGGACGTCCACCTCTGTCACCAGGGGCCGGGCGGCTACCGGCTGAGAGCGTTGTGGCAACCCCAACGTACGGTAAACCACACGGCGTACCATTTGGCGAACCTGACTCTCATCCAACACCCTGACTCCCCCGTAATCGCTAGTTGCTAGATGCGGATTATACCATACTGGGCACGAAAGCCAAATGCAAAGCACATGCTAGTTTCTTACACATCGGTCCTTATTTAGCGTAGCGGTACACATTCACATGTGTGAATTGTGCCTCGTCCACCCGCTGCGCATTTGCTTCCAACCACATCTGTACCAACCCGCGCTCGTCCCACATCGCCGCCTCGGTGGCAACCAGCCAGACCACGTCATACCCCGCTGTCATTTCCTGCATACGGCACGCGGCCTCCTGCTCGCTCATCAGATAGGAGCCACCTGGAGAACGGTGGTTGGTGTACAGTCCCTCGGCCCAGGGATACTCGTCTTCGGGAAAGTAGTAATCAAAAGGGTGCCTGCCGTAAGGAATCTGAAAGACTATCAGTCCATCGAACGCGTGGCGGTCACTCACGACAAGCGGTAGGTAGTATTTGAAGTCATATCCCTTATCATAGAGGTGGAGTACGATTGGCTCATCAGATGTGCGGTAGTCAGCCACATAGGCGGCTGCAGCGCGAAAGTCAGATTTGATTTTGACGGTGGCTTGCCGCCACAGGTTGACGCCATTGAGAAGAAAGATGGTACCTGTCAGCAGCACCACTGCCCAACGGCCCCATCCACCAAAGCGCCAGAGAGATGCCAGTCCCACAGCAACCAACAAGTAAAAGGCCGGCGCAGTCCAGATAAGGTAACGATCAGTAAAGAGCGGTTGCCGCAGTGAGACAAGCCACACTGCCAGCAGTGGGGTCAAGAGCCAGGCAGCCAGGACAATGCGGCTCCTCCCTCCACCCTCCCCCTCGCATCGGAGAGGGGTGCTGGGGGAGGATGGAAAGGATAGAAATAGTGGACTCACCAATCCCCACGCGGCCAGCGCGCCCAGCAGAACCATACCCCAAGGAAAGCCCCAACTGAGGAAGCCTAGACTCCAACCATTGAGCAGTATCTGCGCCATCTCGCCCAGCGAGTAGGCGTGGAAGCCAGTCTCGCGTTCTTGGAGCACCATTGGAGCCTGCCAGGCGACCAGCGGTAGGTAAGGTAGGATGAGACAAGCCAGGCTGGCCAACGCGCCTACCCACTGCCTACGCACTTGAGGCCACCAGGCAAGGTAGAGGAGTACTTGCACGGGAATGAGCAGGGCAGCCAGGATGTGGGAATAGAAAGCCAGGCTGGTAGCAACAACCTGCACCACCCACCAGTGCCAGACATCTCCCTCGACGGCGCGGCGCAGTCCCACTTTCTGCGCATAGATCGCCAGCAGAGCCAAGGCCGGCACCAACGTGTACATCTTCACCTCCTGGCCATACCAGGTCAGGTAAGGGGAAAAAGTCACCAACAGTGCAGCAAAGAGGGCCACAGACCGATTGAACAGGCGATGGCCCAACACGTAAACCAACGGTACGCAGAGAACGCCAAAGACGAGCGATAAAAAGCGCATCGCGTACTCACTCGTGCCAGTGAGCGTGACCCAACCACGCAGCAGCAGGAAATAGAACGGACCGTTCCAGCCGGGACGAGTGAAAGCGGAGAGCATCTCCGACCAGGGTGCGGTGGCGAAGCGCAACGCATCCACCTCGTCCCGCCAGAGCGACTGAGCGTCGAGGGACGCAATGCGCACAGCAAAGGCGACCAACGTCAACAGACTAATGGCGACGAGGTAATGAGAACACGAACGGTTGCGGCTCATTATGTGGTATGAGAGTACCGGTGGAGAATGACAAAGGCGACGCCCAAAGCTAGCACAGCACCCAACACTGTCCACAACAAGGCTGCCCCGGCACCGGTCCAGGATGCAGGCAGAGAGGCGGGGTGTGCAGGCGTTGGGGTGGCAAGCGGTGACACTCCAGAGGCCAAAGGGATAGGCAGGGGAGATTCACCACCGTTACCGGGCAGCGTACCTCGCAGCCACAACCCCACGGCGGCGATGAGCACCACGGCTAGTGCCAACACGAACCACAAAAGGGGACGGTGCCACTGGGTCATAACTCAATTATAACGCAACTGCTCTGGTCGCGCCAGTGGGTACCACTCTGTTTTTCCCCTTTTAACGAACGTTTGGCTCCGGTTCTTCCCTTATTTCTTGTCCCCAGCAATGGACTTGCGAGCCCTGGAACCTATGGTATAATATTGTTGCCTTCAGCGGGCGTGGTTCAGTTGGTAGAACATCTCCTTGCCAAGGAGAAGGTCACGGGTTCGAGCCCCGTCGCCCGCTCTGTTTTTGGTGTGTTGCGACCAAGAGGTGGAACTGGGATTCAGCCTCTTGGTTTTTTCTTTTCCCTTGTCTCTAGCCAATGCTACTTTCCCTTCTTGCGCGGCTGCGCTAGCGCGTGGCAATAGATGTGGTATAATCGGATGCACTGAGCACAATCTGCGGAATGAGTAGATATCGCCACACCAGGGTGCTCCTGCGAGGACGTGATGTACAAAAGTTGACGTTTGATCACGTCTCACGTTTTACACCGAGTCAACGATGGGATAGCGGTGACACTCACCTGGTTTTCACGTGCATTTGGTATGATAGTTATCGGAGTTCGGTCGGTGAGCAAGACGATCCTCGGCGCTTTTTTGGCAGCGATATTGATGGTGCTGACGGCTTGTGGTGGCGAGGTGGTCACCCCACCGCCGACCACCGTCGCGCCGCTTGTGAGCACGCCAACTCCTGCACCTACACCTACGCTCCGCCTGACTGCTACAGCACCGTTCCTACCGCCGGCCGCCACGGCTACACCGACTATAGTCCCTACACCGATTTCCCACGTTGTCCAAGAAGGGGAAACACTGCTGAGCATCGCCTACGAATACGGCGTGAGCGTGCAGGCGCTCCAGGCTACCAATGGCATCGAAAACCCGTTGTTGTTGCAGGTGGGACAAAGGCTGATCATTCCCATTGGCGAGGAAGCGACCGAAATTACGCCCGGCCTCTTGTTGCCCACTCCCACGCCACTGCCCTTTGACATACAAGGTGTTGCCTTCTACGAGACGCCCGTCGGCAGCCTGGAGTGTCTGGGTGAGGTAGTCAACACCACTGCCGTCACTTTGACCAATGTGCTGGTGCGCGTCACGCTCTACGACGACGCGGGAGCAGCGCTGATGACGGGAGATGCCTTTGCAGTGGCAGACCTTGTTCCACCTGGCAGCCGCTCCCCATTCCGCGTTTTATTTACGGTTCCACCCTCAGCCTGGACCAATCCCCAAGTGACGATTGTTCGTGGCGAGGCGGCCGGAGCGATGGCTACCTCTTACGTGCCGGTGATCGTGACTGAGATGGAGGGTTTACCGTCCGGTCCGCAATTCCAGGTGAGCGGAGTAGTGCGGAACACAAGCACGGAGCAAACCACTGGCAGCGTGAGCATCATCGTGACAACCTACGATGCTCAGGGATTGGTCGCAGGATTTCGACAGGGGCGAGTGGAGGGCGGAGGCACACTTGCGCCCGGCGCAACGGCCCCGTTTAGTTTGCTGTTCAACTTCCACGGTGATGCCCCCACAGATTTTACTGTCGTCGCACTGGGTCGCATCCCATCTGAGTAATTCATCAGAGGGGCAGCCTTGGCTCAACGTATTTTGCGCGCTGTCATTAATCCCATACTTGGCTTGATCTCCCGTCGGGAGTACGTCGGGCTGGATAACATTCCCGCCGAACCGCCGTATATCATGGTGATTAACCACCTGGCTGTCTTCGATTCCCCATTGCTGTTGATGGTATGCCCACATACGATCCGCGCCTTTGCCGCTGCCAAGCACAAGCGTAATCCATTCTACGCTGCAATACTGGTGATGGCAGGCTCTATCTGGGTGCGGCGGGGTGAGGTGGACCGCAAGGCGCTGCAGGAGGCATTGGATGTGCTAAGGCGTGGGGAGGTGTTAGGGATGGCTCCGGAGGGTACGCGCGCACGTGGCCCATACGCGCTGCAAAAGGGAAAGACCGGCCCAGCCTATCTGGCCACCCGTGCCAACGTGCCCATTGTGCCGGTGGGGCTGACTGGTACCGAACAAATCAAAAATAATCTACCCCGGCTGCGCCGTACTCACGTCCGCGTCGTTGTCGGCAAGCCCTTCTACCTGCCCGAAAGTGGCCGGGTACGGGGTCAGAAGTTGCACGAGTATACCGATCTCATCATGCGCCACATCGCTGAATTATTGCCAGAGGAGTACCGGGGAGTGTACGGCTGATAGAGTATCTCCCCCACTCCACGCCACCAACCGGCGAGCGCTTCCTGTTCGTCGCTGCTTACATCAACCAGGTTCAAGGAGGGGAGATTTCCCCAAGTATCTCGGCGACAACCACATTCAGGGGCCTGGGAACACTATCCGGTGGAGTGAGGCCTATTTCATCCAGCAATCGTTCAGCCTTTTCCCGGACCGCCTGTTCACTGGCAGGATGATTGTGTGCCAGCCCAAGCAACTCTGCCGCCCGGCCCCTTTGGCCCTGTTCGGTGAAGAGAGCGGCCATGTTGACCAGGATCTTTAATAGCACCGTCAATGTCTGGGTTTCCGTAGCAACCTTTGCGGCTTCGGCAAAACAGGTCATGGCCCCCTGATAGTCCTCCAGGGCACAAGCAGTCTCCCCCAGATTGTTCAGACAAGCCATTATAGTCCACTGATCCTGGATGTCGCGCCCGATAGATAGCCCTTCCTGGTGAAATTCCTGCGCCTCGGTATACGCACCGAGCGCATGAGCCACTTCGCCCAGGTTGCTTAATGCAATTGCCTGCCCGCTTCGGTCGCCAATCTCGCGGCAGATTTCCAGGCTCTCTTGATAAAACGCCTGGGCTTCTGGGTACTTTTTGAGAACGTGTAGCACGGTGCCTAGATTATTCAGGTGCATCGCGACTTTGGATTGGTTGCCTAGTTCCCGGCTTAGCGCCAGGCATTCCTCAAACAAGGCTTGCGCTTTAGAATACTCTCCTTGGTGACAGGCAATGTCGGCCAGTGTATTGAGAGGGGAGACCACAAGGCGCTGATCGCCACTTTCCCGGCCAACAGCCAGCCCCTCTTCGATCAACATCTCTGCTTGAACCACATCCCCGGTTCGATATTGGGCCATACCCAGCATGAAGAGCGAAGAACTTGTGCCCCAGGCATCTCCAATCTGTCTGGATAGGGACAGGCCTCTTTGAGCCAGTTGTCCTGACTCTTTGTATTTCCCCTGGTTGAGGGCTACCTTGGCCAGATTGACCAGACAGAAGACCTGCTCGGACGGCATCATCAGTTGCTTAAAGATCGCTATACTCTGCCCCAGACAGGCTCTGGCCTGAGAATAGCGGCCTAGGTGGTAGTAGAGTGCCCCCTGGCGAGACAAGACTCGGCTGAATAATCTCACCTGCTGCGTGTCTCCCTCCCATCGGTATAGCGCCTGGGATAAGAGGTCAATCCCCTCTTGGAACTGGCTACGGACGTCGCAAAAGTGATATAGGCTTTCCAGGCTCTGTTCAACCTCGCGCACACAACCGCACGATACCGCCAGTTGCCAGGAATAGCGCACGTTCTCAATCTCCAATCCAATTTCCAGGAATGCTCGTTTCTGTTGCGTTCCCCTCAATTGCTCCTCTCGCTGCTCCAGAAAGGCAGCAAAATAACGTGCATACTGCATCTGGGTTTCTTCCTGTCTTTGTGGATCGGTTGCAAGCTTCTGGGCTGCATATTGCCTCAGTAGTTCGTGCATATCGTACCGGTCGGGTGAAACGCGGCGGATCAGAGACTTGTCCAGCAGAGCCGATAGAGTTAGCGGGGATGCTCCAGCCACCAGAATAGCCGCCTCCTGCCGAAATCCACCGCGAAAGACGGACAGACGGGTGAAAAGACATCTTTCCGTCTCTGAGAGCAATTGCCAGGAATACTCGAACGTCGCCCGCACGCTCTGCTGCCGCGCGGGCACGTTGCGCAGGGGAGTCACAAGAACGTCGAGAGTATGTTCGACCTCCCGGGCAATTTCTTCACAAGGCCGCACAGCCGCCCAGGCCGCAGCCAACTCGACGCCCAGCGGCATCCCCTCCACCAACTGGCAGATGCGCACCACGTGGGGTGTCTCCGTCTCCGAAAGCAAGAAGCGCCGGTACGCCTGGCGGGCGCGTTGCTGGAACAAGTTGATCGCGTCCCAATTCTTCACTGTGTCTACTGATCCATCTTTGGGGTACGTCAATCCACCGATCGAGTACACCCATTCCTCTCGAAGGTTCAGCCGCGCCCGTGACGTTGCCAAGAGCACCACGCCCGGCGCATGCAGAAGCATCTCAGCCAGCACGCCGGTCTCCTCCAGGACGTGTTCCATGCTATCCAGCACCAGCAGCATCTCTTTCTCACACAGGTAATTCAAGAGTTGCACTTTTTGGCCCTGGCGGTCGTCGGGGGGTAACTCGAGGGTGTCTGCTATTGTGGGAACAAGGTGCTCAGCCAGGCTGGCGGGGGCTAGGGAAACAAAGGTGACCCCGTGAGCAAAGGCTCCAATCTGATCCTCTGCTGCCCGAAGCGCTAATCGAGTTTTCCCGATGCCACCAGGGCCGACGAGGGTCACGAGCCGGCAATCGGGATCAGCCAACAACTCGGCCAGATCTGCCAATTCTTTTTCCCGGCCGATGAAGGAGGTAGGTGAGGGAGGCAAGTTTGCAGGTCTGCAAGTTTGCCAGTCTGCAATCGCTGGTGCGCTGATTTGCTTGTACAGCGACACGGTCTCGTCCGTCGGCTCAATGCCCAGTTCTTCTGCCAATGCCCGGCGGCAGGTTTTGTACTGGGCCAGGGCTGCGCTGCGCTGCCCGTCGAGCGCCAGCAAACGCATCAATTGACGGTGTGCCTCTTCCCGCCAGGGCTCCAGTTCCACTTGTCGCCGGGCGTAGTGGCGTGCCTGTCCATAGTCCCTGCGTCGCTCGCAATAGCCAGCCAGGTGGAAGAGTGCCTCTACCACCTCACGGCGAAGCCACTCACGCTTGAGCAAGGCCCACTCCTCGAAGACGTCGCTGTCACTCAGGAAGAACTGTGCCAAAAAGTCCCCCCGATACAGCGCGACCATCTGCTCCATCCGCCGCAGGCAGGGGAGACACGTCTCCAGGTGGCGATGCCGATGTTTTTTGCAGTCCTCGGCGAGAGCAGCAAACGCTGTAATGTCCAATCTGTGGTCGCTTTCGGTGTTGAACTGGACCGTCTCACGACTGATCAGCAGGAAAGGTATAACTTGATGCCGGTCACCGAGCACCTGGCGCAGATGGGAGAGTGCCTGGCGCAGGTTCTGGCGGGCCTTGCGCTGAGGCTGGTCAGGCCAGATGAGCCCGGCTAGATTGTCCCGACGATGAGGACGGTCCGCTTCGGCGGTCAGGTAGGCCAGCAGCGCCCGTGCCTTGTCGGTGGCAAAATCAGTGACTGATTCGCCGCCCAGCGCTACCTGAAAGGGGCCAAGCAATGAGATGGAGAGCTGTGCCATCGTCAGTAATCCATAATCAGCAGAGGGTGGTCAAGATTATACCACATTGAATGTTGTAAGCAAAGGAAATGTTACCCTTTTTGACATTTTTTTGACGGTAGAGTGTTAAGATGTATTTCAGATTGTTCTTGCTGTGCTTGGGTCAGATGACCATACAGGAGGGCACCGGAGCGAGGCTATGGCAAAATCGCAACGACATTACCTATCGTACATGTTACGCCTGTGGCGGACCAGCGATGGGAAAAAACATGTTTGGCAGGCTTCCCTGGAGAGTCCAGGTACCGGAGAGCGTTATGGATTCGCCAGCCTGAAAACTCTGTTTAGTTTTCTACAGGCCCTGGTCGATTCCGATGATGATCAAATCCACGATCATGACGTACGGGGTATGGAAGAAAGAGGTGATGCGACAACGAAAAGACGTGAAACGTGATATATGATACGCCACCTATAATACATATCAAAAGTGAAGGAGATTGCGATGAGCCGTAAATTTATACCTGTTTTTGCTATACTGATCCTAGCCCTGGTTGCCTTGGCCTGTGGCGGAGGTGAACCGGCCGATACGCCAGCGCCAGCCGCCGATACGCCAGCCCCCGCTGCAGACACACAAGCGCCGCCGACAGAGACGCCCGTGCCCCCGTCACCGACACCGCTGCCCCCCACGCCAACCCCGGAGCCGCTGGTGGAACCAGGCTGGCATATCTATTCCAATGGCAATTATGTGCGCGAGATCGCCGTGCAGGACGGTGTCCTGTGGGCCGCGACGGGCGGGGGGGTGATCGCCTGGGACCTGGCGAGTGATCAAGTGTTTGGCTACACCACGCTCGATGGCCTGCCGACCAATGACATTGAGGCCGTCGTCGCCTGCCCCATCCCCGAGCCGCGTATCATCGCCGGCACCGAGTATGGCCTGTCCATCTATGATCCCGATACTGATACCTGGGAACTGATGACGCCGGATAACAGCGGGATGGAAAAGACTGGTGTGGACACGCTCGACTGCGATCCCGATCTCAACCTCTTGATGATCGGCTACACCTGGGGCCTGGATGTCTTCGATGCCAACACGGAGGAGTGGCGGTTCCTAGACGAGGACGACGGTCTGCTCACCGACTGGGTCAGCCAGGCTGCCGTCATCGGCGACGAGACCTGGGTGGTGTCCTCCTTCGGAGTGTCGGTTATCCACGCCGACGGCAGTGTCACCTCCTACGACGAAGAGATCGGCAACATCCCCGACGAAAACGTGGCCGCCGTCGCCGGCGATGCGGAGGGCAACGTCTGGCTGGCGGCCTTTGACGGACTGATGAAATTCCGAGGCGGCACCTGGACGCTGTACAACAGCGACAACACGGACGAATTCCCCTATCTGGATGCGTTCAAGTGCCTCGTCGTCGCGCCCGATGGCACCGTCTGGGTCGGCAACACGTTCGGCACCGTCTGTCAATTCGATCCGGTCGCCGAGGAGTGCCTGGAGATCTACGAGGGCGAAGCAGGCATGGCCGGCGGCCTGAACGACTTGATCATGGACGACCAGGGCGACATCTACTACTGCGACGACGGCGAGGGGATCAGCGTGTTCGACGGCAGCAGTTGGCAGGCGCTCGTTTTGGACGAACTGCCGCTGAGCAACAGTTACCGAGCCATCGCCCAGACGCTCAATGGGACGATCCTGGTGGGCGGAGATTTCGGCCTTCAGCAGTTCCTCGCTGACGAGGCCGACGAATCCTGGGAAGTGGTTGACCTGGACGACAATGGCGTCAATACTTTCTACCCTATGCCGGAGGGCATGTGGATCGGCCACTATGCCGGCGCCAGTTTCTACGAGTACGAAAGCGAGAGGTGGACCCACGTCAAGAGGGGAGACGAGGCTGGCGAAGGGATTTATGATGGCAGCGCGACGGCGATCACCGAGGATGGCTCTGGTCGGGTCTGGTTTGGCACCTATCGCGGCCTGACGGTCTGGGACGGCGACGCGTTTACCTACTATGACCTGCTCAACGAGGAAGAGATTGCCGATGAGCGGTCGCCGCGCACTGTCTACGCGCTGCTGTTCGACGGGGCCAACGTGTGGGTCGGCGCTTACGGGGCCCTCTTCCGCTTCGACGAGAACGATGAAATGACGAGGTGGGACGAGGATTTGCCGGGCCTGTTGTCTTCTTTTACGTCTTCTGCGCGCGCGCTCGCGCTCGACCGGGAGGGCAACGTGCTGGTCGCTATGGGGGGGCGGCTGCTCAGTTACGACGCAGAAAGGGAGACGTTCTCAGAAGTGATGGAGTTGGACGACGCAATATACTCCATCCTGGTGACCGGCGCAGGCGAGATGTGGCTTGGCCTGGGCTACGACGGCGTCGCCTATTACGATGGCAGTGAGTGGTCGTTGCTCACCACGCTGGATGGTTATGGTCTGCCTTCCAATCACTTTGAGGGACAAAGCATCCTCGTGGATGACCTGGGAACGGTCTGGTTCGCGGGCAGTGACGGAGGCCTGGGCCGCTACGTGCCGTAGTTGTGCTTGTAGTAGCGACTTTGGACTTTGGTCGCTGCTAAAGTCGCCACTACGGGCCTTACAAGAATCAAGGAGATAGCAAAAATGAAGTACTCTCGTCTAGTTCTCAGCCTGACAGTGATATGCTTGCTGCTTTTGACAATCGCCTGTGGCTCCAAGGAACCGGTGATCGAGACGCTGGCTGGGGAAATGAACCTCTCCGCCGCCGACATTGGCCCTGATTGGTCTCTGCTGGAGGATCAAAGTCTGGACGAAATGCCGGACTCAGACCTGCCGCATGTTCGGGATGCCAGTATGCGTATGTTCGGAGCCGAGGGGATAACGGGGATGGTGATCAGTTGCGTTTTCAGCACCAAAACCGTCGCCTCGGCCGAGAGGGAGATGGCAACAGGGGATGTCACCTCGAGTTTTGCAGAGGGTCTCCAGGAGCAGGTGCCCGAAGTGACTCTTGAAACTCTAGAGCCTCCCAGTATCGGTGATGAAGCGGTGATGACTGGGGGAAGTTACTCTGAACTGGGCCTCAACATCTACATGTTGACCTTCCGTAAGGCCAACGTCATTGTTATGTTCGCAGTGATCGGCCCGGAGGAGTTTGCCACTGAGGAGGCCGTGGCGGGCTACGCCCAAAAACTGGAAGCCAAGACCCACTGAGGCGCGGGCCACGCTGCGCCTGCACGGTGGTGCCGACAACGAGGAGTGGGCCGGGCTGATCGGCCGGGTCAAGTCGGGGGAGATCGCCTGCGAGTACTGTGGCTCGGTGATCCGTTTGTAGTCGGTGATTCTTTTTGTAGAATGACCCTCGAACAAACGTCAGGAGGCAACGTGAAAGTTAGGCTGTTTCTCGTGCTGGTTGTATTGTTCTGTTTGTGCATGTCAGGCTGCAAGACAGTATGGTACATGGAGGATATTTCCCAGGTCTCGTACACCGAGGAATCGGGGACGATCTTGCCGGAACTACAGTTGTATGAGAAAATCGTCATCGCCAGGGATAAAGTGACGTTGACCAGAAACGGCAAAACGCCAGATACAGAGGTCAACGAGGGCACCTGGGAATTCGCGGTTGATGAGCAAAAGGTGACGGCGTTCTTTGAACGACTCGAAGCCATTGATTGCTCGTCCATCGAAAAAGTTGAGCCAGATGAGCCCACATTGGGCGGCGGTACCGAGACCTACAGCATTGTCTATGCGGGCGACGAGATATTTTACCTGGGGTATGGTCAAGGAACAACCTATACCAATGGCAGGTTGATTGTAGATCCGATAGAGGCGTTCATCAGGAGCATTGAGTTTCCGGCTGGCGCCGCAAATCAATACAAGTCTTCCACCGACCAACCCACCGCGGTTCCTCCCACCCCGACGCCCCCACTCGCGCCGACCGCGATGCTGGAGATCATCAACGACTCCGGCGCTGACATCTGGTACGTCTACCTCTCGCCTAGCACCAGCGACCTGTGGGGCGACGACCAACTCGGAGGTTATGCCATCGCCGATGGCGAGAGTTTCACTCTAACCGATATACCTTTCGGCACCTACGACGTGAAGGCCGAGGACGCCGACTATGATATCATCGAATTCTGGCTCGACGTGGAATTCGACGGGCCTATGACGTGGACAGTCACAGGGCCAGACGGCCTTGATACTGCAACTCTCACAATCGTCAACAGCACTGGTGTAGAGATCTGGCACGTCTACCTCGCACCGAGTTTCAGCGACGAGTGGGGCGACGACCAACTCGGGGACGATGTCATCGCCGATGGCGAACGCCTCACGCTGACTGGCATCCCCTTTGGCGTCTACGACGTGCGGGCCGAGAGCGCTGACCACGTCGTGATTGATACCTGGTTCAACCAGCCTCTTGATGGACCTATGACCTGGGAAGTGTGGGGTGGCGATGGCAGCGGTTGGATACCGAGAATAGACCAGTGGGCTTCTGATGCCACTGCCAGTTCCGAGTACGGCAACCCTGGATGGGCTGCCATCCAGGCCACCGGCGAGCCTGACACCCCAGAGTGTGGCGACTACCAGACCGCCTGGGCTTCCTCGGCATCGGATGGCGTGGACTGGCTGGAACTCGACTATGATTTTCCCGCAGTTCCCGGCCGGATCAACGTCCACGAGACTCACTCTCCCGGCTTTATCGTACGGGTGGAGGTCGTAGACGAGGCAGGCTACTACCACACGGTCTGGGCAGGGAAACCATCGCCCGCCGATGAGTGTCCTCGTGTCTTTTCCATCCCCGTGACAGGGGTGGACGTTCCGGTGGTGAGGGTGCGCATCCACCTGGACCAGCGTGATGGTGGCAACTGGAACGAGATTGACGCGGTCGAGTTGGTAGGGATAGAGGCTGAGTGGTGAGCAGTGTCGGTACTGTGGTCAGAGTAGAAAAGGGGGTGATACGGCAATGGGACAACCTCTGCCCCACCTTCGTGGACATGGTCAACAGTCTCTCCTTTTTCGAGCCGCAGGAGTGACCCGCTGCTGGGCCGGCCCCCGGATTACAAACGCCAGTGGGGGTGGGCCGGCACTCCCACCGGGGAACCTGTGACACGAGGAGGAGCCTATGCAATGACCGAGTGTGAAGTTCGCAGTTGCTGTGCGGGTGCGGCGCAACACGGAGGTTCAGAACTGCCCACTAGACCGGCTCTGAGTGCCTGGTCATTATCCCTGGGATACCACACCCTGACAAACATATTATACGAGGAGGATAAAAATGGACATCGGCAAGTCACTTACGTACATTACACAAGATCAGGACTGGATAAAGAAGATACTTCTCGGCGGCGTGATCACGCTGATCCCGGTCGTGGGACCGCTTTTCGCCTTCGGGTATATGCTGGAAACGATGAAAAACGTCATCGCCGGACGAGAGGTTCCGTTACCAGAGGTGACTGGTGACTTTGGGAGCAGGTTGGTTGAGGGTTTGAAGGTGTGGGTAATCGCGTTCATTTACGCCTTGCCGCTGATCCTATTTACTGTATTCGCCCAAGCCGGCAACATGACCCCTCTTATGGCCGAAAAAGTTGAACAGAGTATACTGGACATTTTGACCACTGTATCTATCGGGGTGAGCGTATGCTGTGGCTGTCTATCACTGCTCTATGCCATCCTGATGGGTCTGATACTGCCCTTTGTGTGGGGCAAATACGCTGAGACTGGACAGTTTGGTGATGCGTTCCGACTGGGTGAGCTCTTTGGAATGCTCAAAGACAACCTCGGCCACGCGTTCGTTGTGTTGCTGGTGAACGTGTTGGCAGGTCTTGTCGCCGGGGTTGCGGGCACGATCGTGTGTGTTATTGGCTTGATCTTTACACTGTTCTATGCCCAGTTAGTCATGGCTTTCTTGTACGGGTCGCTTTACCGCCAAGCCAAGGCCGTCGTCCTGTAGATAGGATGATGCGGCCAGACAGATTTCCACTGACGAGTGAGAGAGCCCCAATTTACCAACCTGCCAAAGAAAGATAAGGAGATTCCGATGAACGACAAGTTGAACCGCAAATTTGCACCACTTTTTGTTCTGTTGATCCTGGTGCTAGTCACGCTGGCCTGTGGCCTGGGTGGCGGCGGGGAGGAGCCGACCGATACTCCCGCGCCGACAAAGCCGCCTGCTGCTGAGCCAACCTCGCCTCCCGCTGAACCGACTGCGCCTCCTGCCGAGGAGAGCCCCACCGACTACGACACCGTGTTCCCCCTGCCGGACGACGTGCAGAACTTTTCCGGGGATGGCGGCGAAAGTGACGTCAGTTTCCAGACCAGCCTCAGTATGGACGAGGCCATCGAGTTCTACCGGGAGGCGCTCGCCGACCTGGGCCTGACCGAGTACGATGTCCTCACCTCGATTCAGGATGACGGCTTCAGCCTGGTCTTCACCAGTTGGCCCAATGGCGAAGATGTGGTGGTCCAGGGCGTGGACTTTGGTGAGACCATCAACGTCAGCATTCGCCTGGAGGAAGTCGTAGAGGCGGCGGTGACCACACCCCCGGACGTCACGCTAGGGGAGGAAGTGCGGAGCGATATGGGTGGCTTTGCCTTCCAGCCAATCCCGGACTATATAGTCGAAGAGGCGTTTGGTTTTGCCAGCATGGAAGCGCCCGATGCCGATCCCGAGCTTGGCCCTGCTGTCATGATGATCGGCGGCACCGTCGAGGAAGGAGATGAGGAGGGCGCGACTGCAGAAGACCTCTACGACGAATTCGTGAGCGACCTCGAAGCAGGCATAGAGGTCTCGGAACTCCAGGAGGTTGTCGTTGACGGTGTGTCTGGCCTGGCAGTTGACATCGGCGGCGCCGTCGAAGGCCAGGAAATGGCAGGGCGGGTCGCCTTCGTGGCGGTTTCCCCAGCTCAGCACTTTATGATGTTTGGTGTTGCGCCGCTTGAGCGCTGGGACGGCGAACTCGAGCCCCTGTTCGATGCGGTGGTGGCCTCGGTCAGTTTCTTCGAGCCTGACCTCTCGTTTGAACTACCCAGTGAGTGGGAAGAGGGTGAGGAGATCCGCCAGTGGGCCGCCTCCGCCACCGCCAGCTCCGAGTACAGTAATCCCGGCTGGGCCGCTGGTCAGGCCACCGGCGCGCCGGATACGCCCGAATGTGGCGACTATACCACAGCCTGGGCCTCCTCCGATTCCGATACTGTCGAGTGGATCGAACTGACCTACGACACCCCCGTCTACCCCACCGAGGTCAATATCATCCAAACCTACAACCCCAACCAGGTGTTGTTCGTTGACCTGCTCGACACCGAGGGCGAGTATCACGGCATCTACCTGGGAGAGCCGGAGGAAATGGATGAATGTCCTTACACACTCTCCATCCTGGTGGAGGACGCCGACTATCTGGCTATCGGCGTCAAGATCGTGATTGATCAGTCGGTGCTCGGAACCTGGAACGAGATTGACGCCGTGGAACTGGTGGGCGTCAGCGAGTAGGAGGCAACAGACCTGAAATTCGTTGACAGCAGCCCCACGTACAGCGAAGAGGTGTGGTACGCAATATGCGGCACGCCCAATCTATCATGTTAGGAAAGGAAAATAAGATGCATACGATTATATTGCGCAACGTACCTCACAAGAGAGCCAGTGGTACAACCTTTACTATCGCAGCCATCGGCGAAAGCCAGATCGTAGAGGCGGTGAAACGATCCATCAACAAACTGGAACATCACCCCGCCAAAATGGCCCGGCGGTCTTTGGTTGACCTGCTGAGCATCATTGAGAAGCATGACTTTCAGATCCGATACACCGAACACACCATTGATGACGACGGCCTGGAATCCTGGCTCTTTGTGTTGCAGAAATAGGGACTGGATATTTGAGGTCAAATTCAGATTGTAGACACTGGCCTACCGGAAACCCTCTGCTCCAGCCCCCGTCCC